>NZ_BJVJ01000102.1 GCF_007989085.1 Pseudonocardia sulfidoxydans NBRC 16205 | reverse complement strand
CGCGGCGGCGCGGGCGAGGACGGTCTTGGCCTCGGCGAAGCGGTCGAGGTGCTGCAGCAGCGCACCCCGGTAGGCGAGCGCCATGGCGCGGGTCGAGTCGTCGGGGGCGCAGTCGAGGACCTGTTCGTAGGCCTGGCCCGCGCCGTCGTAGTCGCCGTCCCAGTGTCGGACCCGGCCCAGGAGCAGCGTGGCACTCGGCAGTGCGCCGGGGGCCGCGGCCGCGTTCTCCGCGACCTCGGTGGCCTGCTCGGCGAGGTCGACCGCGGCCATCGCGTCACGGGCGTAGAGCGCCGTCCAGCCCAGCTGCTCCAGTGCCTGCGCCTCCAGCTCGGAGTCGTCGCGGCCGCGGGCCAGCTCGAGGGCCTGCTCGTGGTCGGCGACGGCGTCGTCGTAGCGTCCGATCTGCGAGCACGCCCGGCCACGGCGGATCAGCGCGTGTACGAGCTGCGTGACGTCGCCCGCGCTGCGTGCCGCGCCCACAGCCTTGGACAGCAGCTCGACCGCCTCCGTGTTGGCGAACGCGCGGGCCGCCGCGGCCGCGGCGTCGGTCCAGGCCCGGGCCGCCGACGACCAGTCGCCCGCCGCCGCGAAGTGCCGCGCCGCCGACTCGGGACGGGCGTCGAACAGCCGTGCCGCGCGCCGGTGCCTGCTGATCCGCACCGGCGTCGGCGTGGCCTCGTAGGCCACCTGGCGGACGACGTCGTTGACGAACCGCATCCCGTCGGGCAGCGGGCGCAGCAGCCCGATCCGCACCGCCTCCGCCGCCCGCGCCGCGCATGTGTCGGGCCCGGTCCCGGTGAGCTGTGCGAGCGCGTCGAGGGTGAACGACGCACCCAGCACCGCGGCCTGCCCCAGCAGCTCGGCGATCTCCTCGTCGGCGGCCTCGATGCGGTCGGCGACGATGTCGCGCAACGACCGCGGGACCGGGACGGGCTCGTCGCCGGCGAGGGCTGAGGCGGGGGAGCGCAGCAGTTCGGCGACGAACAGCGGCGAGCCGCCGGTCCAGGCGTGCAGCCGGGCGGGGTCGTGGTCGGTCCCGGCGCGGCGCACCAGCTCGGCGACGGCGTCGACGTCGAGCGGGCCCAGCTCGATCCATCCGGTGGACACCTCGCGCAGCGGTCTCGTCGTCGCGCCCGCGCCGCGCTCGGTGACGAGGACCAGCAGCGGGCGGGGGCCGCGGTCGGCCGTCCACTCGCGCATCGCGAACCGCAGGGCCGCGACCGTCGAGCGGCCGGCGTGGTGGGCGTCCTCGACGGTGACGAGCACCGGCCGGGTGGTGCTGAGCCGGGCGAGGAAGCCGGCGAAGGCGTCGAGGGCGCGCCCGTGCTCGAGCTCCGGTTCGGCGCGCTCGTAGTCGGTGGCGGCGACGATGTCGCCCACCTCGGGGACCAGTTGCGCGAGGGCGCCGAGCCGGGACCCGGCGAGGGTGAGGACGTCGGCCGGGTCGACGCGGCGCAGCGCCGCGCGCACCAGCTGGACGAGCGGTTCCAGATACAGCGAGCGCTCGGCCTCGTGGCAGGCCACCGACAGCACGAGCGCCCCGTCCCGACGCTGCTCGTCGGCGAAGTGCTCGACGAGCGCGCTGCGCCCGACACCACCGTCGCCGGTGACGACGACGAGCCCGGGACGGCCCTCGCCCGCCCGGGCCCACTGCCGGCGCAGCGTGTCGAGCTGGGCGTCGCGGCCGACGATCGGGTCGGGCTCGTCGGCCGCGGGGGTGGTGTCGCGCAGCTCGTCGAGCAGGGCGCGGGTGGCGGGGGACGGGTCGCACCCCAGCTGCTCGGACACCGCGGCCTCGAGCGCCTCGTAGGCGGCGAGTGCGTCGGCGGGGCGGCCCGCGCGCGCCAGGCCCGTCATGACCAGCCGGCAGGCCTCCTCGTCGAGGGGGTCGTCGTCGAGGGCGGCGGAGGCGACGTGGACGGTGACGTCGGGGGCAGCGAGTTCGAGAGCCGCTGCAGCCCAACAGATCCGCGCCCGGCGGCGGTAGCGGGTGACGCGCAGCCGGACGTCGGACACCCAGCCGTCGGGCTGCTCGCCCGACAGTGCGACGCCGGCGGTGAGCATCCCGGTGGCGAGCTCCGCGCCGGTGGCGGCGACGGCGAATCGGCCGTGTCCGAGCTCGACCTCGGCCCGCTCGACGTGCTCGACCGCCTCGGCCAGGTCGGTCGACAGGTCGGTGGCGACGAGGCGGTAGCCGGCGGGGGTCCCGTCGATGCGTTCGCGGCCCAGCGCCCGGCGCAGCCTGCTGACGAGGGCGGCGATGTTGCGGTCGGCCCGTTGCGGTGCGGTGCCTTCCCACAGTGCCTCGACGAGGTCGCCGACGGACACGAACTCGCCCGGGCGTTCCGCGAGGACCGCGAGGACACGCCGCGCCTTGCCGACGGGCACGACGTCTGGTGATCCGCCCTCTACGGTGAACGGACCGAGCAGGCGCAACCGCAGGTGGGCCCGGGGCACGCGCGGACTCTACCGGGGTCGCGGGGAGTGACGAGGCCAGGCGGCGTCTACTATAGTGGGCGCGCACATCCGATGATGAAGACCGGCCCCGCGCGACGGGACCGCCGACGGAAAGACAGTCGTCCCGATGTCCAAGACCGCAGTCGTTGCGCTGGGTGGCAATGCCATCACCCGCAGCGGACAGCAGGGCACGCACCCGGAGCAGATGGAGAACGCGCGGGCCATGGCGTCCGCGATCCGAGGTCTGCGCGAATCCGGCTGGAACGTCGTCCTCGTGCACGGCAACGGTCCGCAGGTCGGAAACCTCGCCATCCAGCAGCGCGCCGGCTCCGACCAGGTTCCCGAGATGCCGCTGCACGTGCTCGGCGCGATGACCGAGGGCCAGCTCGGCTCCCTGCTCGCGCTCGCCGTGCGCGAGGCCGGCGGCGTCGACCTGCCGGGCGTCGTCACCGTCGTCACCCACGTCGTCGTCCGCGGGGACGATCCCGCGTTCGGGCTGCCCACCAAGCCGATCGGGCCGTTCTACACGGTCCAGGAGGCCGCGCGGCTCGTCTCCGAGCAGGGCTGGGTCGTCGGCGAGGACGCCGGCCGTGGCTACCGTCGTCTGGTCGCCTCGCCCAAGCCGGTCGAGATCGTCGAGCTCGACGCGATCCGCGCCCTCGTCGACCAGGGACTGATCGTCGTCGCCGCGGGCGGCGGCGGGATCCCGGTCGTCGACGACGGCGGGTCGCTGCAGGGCATCGACGCCGTCATCGACAAGGACTCGGCCGCGCAGCGGCTGGCCAACGCGCTGGGGGCCGAGGCCCTCGTGCTCGTCACCGACGTCCCCGCGGTGATGCTCGACTTCGGCAAGGACACCCAGCGCGCGATCGGCGAGATCACCGCCGACGAGGCGCAGCGCCATGCCGACGACGGCCAGTTCCCCGAGGGAAGCATGGGCCCGAAGATGCGGGCCGCCATCCAGTTCGTCCGCGAGGGCGGAGCCACGGCGGTCGTCACCAACGCCGCCCGCGCCGTCGCGTCGTTGAACCCCGGAGCAGGCGACGACGCCGAGCCGGGCACTCGAATCGTTGCCGCCGATCAGCACCTGGGAGCCGCTCCGTGAGCATCCATCGCATCACGCTGTACACCGACACCTACGTGGACTCGGTGGTCCAGCTCTCCGGCACCCGAGCGATGCGCGGTCTCGACGGCGTCGTCTGGGCCTCGGCCGCGATGGCCACCCCCGCCAACGTCGAGACGCTGGCGAGCGAGGGGTTCGACACCTCCGAGATCGGGCACGCGGGCGCGAACGACCTGTTCGTCGCCGTGAACGCCGACTCCGACGAGCTCGCCGAGTCCGCGCGTGAGGCCGGTGAGGCCGCGATGTTCGCGCCGCGCACCAACGCCTCCGGCGAGGCCGCCGAGAAGCCGGCCCGCACCATGGCCCAGGCCATCGCGCGCCAGCCCGACACCAACGTCGCCGTCATCTCCGTGCCGGGCGACTACGCGACCCTCGAGGCGCACAAGGCGCTGTCCGCGGGCCTCGACGTCCTCCTGTTCAGCGACAACGTGTCCGTCGAGGACGAGATCGCGCTGAAGGAGCGGGGCAACCGCATCGGCCGCCTCATCATGGGCCCCGGCGCCGGCACCGCGATGCTGGGCCACACCTGCCTGGCGTTCGCGAACGTCGTCAAGGAGGGCAGCATCGCCGTCGTCGCCGCCGCCGGTACCGGCGCGCAGGAGGCGGCCGGCCTGGTCGACCGGTGGGGCGCGGGCGTCTCGCACGTCATCGGCCTCGGCGGCCGCGACCTCACCGCCAAGATCGGTGGCCTCACCGCCAAGCAGGCCATGGGCCGCCTCGTCGCCGACGACAGCACCGAGATCATCTTCTTGGTGTCGAAGCCGCCGAACCCGCAGGTCGCGCAGGAGGTCCTGGCCGCGGCCAAGGGCAAGAAGGTCGTCGCCGCGCTCATCGGCATCGACAAGGACTTCGAGGCCCCCGAGGGCGTCATCGTCACCCGCACGCTGGAGGCCGGCGCGATCGCCGCCGCCAAGCTGGCCGGCCAGACCCCGCCCGACGTCACCGAGGGCCTCGTCGAGCAGGTCCGCGAGATCGCCGACAAGCTGCCCGCGGAGCGCACCCTCGTCCGCGGCCTCTACTCCGGCGGCACCCTCTGCTACGAGTCGCTCGTCGTGCTCGGTGAGACGCTGGGCGACGTGTACTCCAACACCCCGCTCGACAAGTCGCTCGGCCTGCCCGCCCCCGAGGGCGCGCACACCTCGCTGGACCTGGGCGAGGAGGAGTACACCAAGGGCCGCCCGCACCCGATGATCGACCCGGAGGCCCGGATCGAGCTGCTGCGCGAGCAGGCCGCCGACCCGAAGGTCGCCGCGATCCTCATGGACGTCGTGCTCGGCTACGGCTCCCACGAGAACCCGGCCGGCGAGCTCGGCCCGGTCTTCAAGGAGATCCGCGACGCCGGCGGCCCCCAGGTCATCGTCTACGTCCTCGGCACCCAGCAGGACCCGCAGGGCTACGAGGCGCAGAAGAAGGCCTTCGAGGAGGTCGGTGTGCTCGTCACGCAGACCGCGCAGCGTGCCGCACTGGCCGCCGCCGCGATCGCCGGCCGCAAGCCAGAGATCGCGGCGATGTCGCTGTGAGCGAACGTCAGCGAGCGAACCATCGCCACAACGACTTCGCGAACTGCAGCCCGAGCGTCCGCGAGGGCGGGCTGTGAAAGCGCGTGGGCTGGCGCTCGTCTCGCACAGCACGAAGCCGCGGGGAGGACTGGTCCACACCCTGAGCCTGGCCGAGGAGCTGCACCGCCAGGGTGTGCCGGTGCACCTGCTCACCCTCGGCGACCCGGAGGTGGGGCTGTTCCGGCACACCGACGTCCCGAACACCGTCCTGCGCGCGCCCACGAGGGTGGGCGACACGTTGGACGACAAGGTGTTCGCGTCGATCGACACGCTGGCGGCCGAACTCGAGGGGCTCGCGGGCGAGTACGACATCATGCACGCGCAGGACTGCATCGCCGCCCGGGCCGCCGCCCGGGTGCGCGACGCGGGCAACCCGATCACCGTCGTGCGCACCGTGCACCACGTCGACGACTTCACGACGCCCGCGCTGATCAACTGCTCCAAGCAGGCGATCGTGGAGCCCGACCGCATCCTCGTCGTCAGTGAGCAGTGGCGGCGGATCATGCGCGACGACTACGGCCGCGACGCCGACATCGTGCCCAACGGTGTCGACCTCGGCCGGTTCGCGAAGCCCGAGGACGGCAAGATCGAGGAGCTGCGCGCGCGGATCGGCGCGGGCGAGGGCCGGTTCGTCTTCCTCGCCGTCGGCGGTGTGGAGCCCCGCAAGGGCACCGTGTACGCGTTCCGCGCGCTCGCGCAGCTCAAGCGCGAGGGCATCGACGCGACGCTCGCCGTCGTCGGCGGCCACTCCTTCCAGGACTACACGCCCTACCGGGACGCGGCGATCGCCGAGCTCGCGGAGCTGGGCCTGGAGGTCGGCCGCGACGTCCACCTGCTCGGCACGGTCAGCGAGGCCGATCTCGCCGGCTGGTACCACGCGGCCGACGCGCTGAGCTTCCCGTCGGTCAAGGAGGGCTGGGGGCTCGTCGTCTTCGAGGCGATGGCCGCCGGGCTGCCCGTGATCGCCAGCGACCTCGACGTCTTCCACGAGTACCTGGAGGACGGGGTGTCGGCGCTGCTGCCGCCCGTCGAGGACGCCGACGGCCTGGCCCAGGCCATGCGCACGATGGTTCGCGACGCCGCGCTGCGCGACCGGCTCCGAGCCGGCGGCGAGGCGATCCTGCCGCAGTTCAGCTGGGAGGCGAGCGCGCGCAAGCACCGCGAGATCTACGACGAGATCCGGCGGGGCACCGCCTGATCCGGCATCGTCCGAGTCGTCGAGCGGCCGCATCCCTCTCCCGGGATGCGGCCGTTCCCCGTAGGATGGGTGTGCGCCCCAGATGGGCCTACCGGGAAGGAGCGGCTGTACCGGCCGACGCGGCATCACCGTCGTCGAGCACCCCGCAGGCCCAGGGGCGCAACACTTTCCCGGTCCTCTGCGTGGGCAGCCGGCATGGGCGCACCTCCCCGGTGTTCGGACACCGACCGAGAGGACCGCAGTGCCCGCTGCCTTCAACCACACGATCATCGCCGCCCGCGACCGCGCGGAGTCGGCCCGCTTCTTCGTCGACATCATCGAGGCGCAGGAGGCCCCGTCGTGGGGGCCGTTCACGAACCTGCAGCTCGACGGCGGGGTCCTGATCCAGTTCGCCGACCTGCCGGTCGAGGCGTTCCCGGAGATCCAGAACCAGCACTACGCGTTCCTGGTCGACGACGCGCTCTTCGACCGCGCGTACGGCCGGCTGTGCGAGCGTGGGATCGAGCACTGGGCGGACCCGCGGATGCAGCGTCCCGGTGAGACCAACACCGAGCACGGCGGCCGCGGCGTCTACTTCCGCGACCCTGCGGGCCACTTCATCGAGATCATCACCGCGCCGTACGTGTGACGGCGGGGCGGGCGCCGGCCGGGCCCGTCAGTGCGGGTGGCCGTGCCCCGTGGGGCGGATCGCGAGCTCCGCGGCCCGCTGGACGACCTCGTCGGTGAAGACCGTGCCGTCACCGGCGAGGACGTCCTCGAGGGCGCCGAGCCACTGCGTGTAGTAGGAGTAGCACTCGCCCTCGGGGTGCTGGTCCTGCCATGCGGCGATGCGGGCGATCAGCGCGGCCTGGAACTGCGGCCACGCGAACAGCCCGGCGTCGTGCAGCGAGACCGCCATCGCGAATGCGCGGGACTCCCATGGCTCGGCGAACACGAGCTCGCCGTCGGCCCGGGGTGGCGACGACGTCTCGTCGGTGTCCAGCGGTGTCGGGGCGGGGCTCGTCGGGTTCTCCGACGCGGGGACGTGGGCGACGCCGCGTTCGGTGAGCAGCTGTTCGAGTGCCTCGGTGCGCAGCGCGGGGCCGGTGGGTGTCGAGCCGGCCCTGGCAGCGCTTCTCATGACCACTCCTCGTGCACGATGATGTCCGTCGTTCACTATAGTGGATGACGCCGTGATCGTGCGACCCTCACGGCAGGAAAGGGCGAGGGCTTCGACACCCTCCACGGCGACAACGGCGGCCCCCCGAAGGGGACCGCCGTTGCCGTGGCCGGGCCGGCGGACGGCCGGGCCGGGAGGGGTGGATGGTCAGGCCACCCGAGCTGCGAGCGCCTTCAGGGCGTCGGCGAAACAGGACACCGGAGCGGTGGCGACACCCGCGCCGACCTGCCCGATCCCCGAGTTGGCGTGCAGGATGCCGGTGGTCACCTTCGGCGTGATGCCGGTCTCCACGACCTTACGGACGTCGACGCCCAGCGGGGCGCCGATGAAGCCCATGGCCGGCAGCGTGAAGCGCGTGCTGGCCCCGGCGCAGATCGCCTGGAACGACTCCGTCGCCGCCGCGGCGTCGGACATCGCGCCACCGAGGAACGCCGCGACCGCGGCCGAGTTGCCCGCGGCCGGGCCACCCATGCCGGTGAGCTCCAGGACGGCGCTGTCGCCGATGTCCTTGGCCGCGGTGTCGGGGCCGTAGCCCGAGTAGTACATCGCGTCGCCCACCGGCGGGGCGTCGGTGATGTACCAGGCGTCGTCGTCGGCCAGCTTGATACCGAACGTGGTGCCGTTGCGCGCCATGTGCGTGACGATCGAGGAGCCCTCGACCTGGTGCGCCCACAGCTGCAGCGACTTGGCCGCCGCCATCGCGAGGTTCAGGAAGAACAGGTGGTTGCCGGCCAGGTACGTGCCGAACGGGACGCGCGCGGCGTCGGGCAGCGCGGTGATCTGGGGCAGCCAGGTGCGGGTGAGCAGGTTCGTGGCGGCCTGGGTGCGCATGTGCAGGTCGTCGCCCATGGTGATGCCCTGCGAGGCGACCGCCAGGATGTCGAGCTGACCGGCCTCGGCGATGATCTGCTTGACCGACGGGCCGGCCGTCTCGGCCAGGAACCTCAGCCGCGCGATCGCCGCGTCGGTGTCGCGGCCGAACCACGCCACCTCGCCCGGACCCTGGTTCAGCGACGAGAAGGCGCGCGTACCACCCTCACGGTTCTCGACGACCAGCGCCGGCTGCGACGGGCCCACCGCGCTCGCCATCGGGACGACGGCGTCGTGGTGGTTTGCGGCGTCGAGGGTGATCTCGCCGCTCTGCAGCAGCTTCTCGGCCTCGGCCACGTCGGCGGCCCAGCCCTCGGCGACCACGGCGGCGCGCATCGAGCGCTGCAGCGGGTCGGTGTGCTCGGCGTAGGGGAGCACCGGGCCGCAGTGCAGGATCATGCGTCCCTCGACACCGGGTACGGCCTCGCCGAACGTCGACACGTCGACGAGCTGCGGCACGCCCTCGTTGAGGCGGCGGACGACCTCGGTGTTCGCCTCGTCGATTGCGGCACCCGCGTCGCCGTAGAGGTTGCTGAGCGCGCGGACGGCGTCGAGATCGCCGTCGGCGGGGATGCGCCAGTCGACGTGCTGGACGGGGCGACCCTGCGCACGCACCGCATCGGCGAACATCGGGAGCCCGACGTTGACCACCTGGACCTCGTCAGGCAGTGCCAGCGGTGTCGTCATCGGGAGGTTCCTCCTCGGGGTCGGTCACTACTTCATCAAAGTAGACGCCGACACACTATAGGAGACACGCCCGTCGGGGACATCCCCCGGTCGGCCCCCCGGATCGGGGGGGCCGGGGGCCGGGCGGCGACGCCCGTGAGCGGCGATGGTCGCCATGGCGACCATCGCCACTCACGACACGCGGGGCAGGCTCAGTGGCGCAGGCCCGCCTGCTTGAGCAGCGGCATCACGTTCTCGCCGAAGTACTTGAGCTCCTCGTTGTAGTCGATGAGCCCGAAGATCATGCCCTCCATGCCGGCCTCGCTCAGCTTGCCGAGCTCCTCGGTGACCTGCTCGGGGGTGCCCACGATGGGGTAGCCGCCCCAGCCGGCGATGAAGCGTTCCTGCATCTCCTTCACCGCGTGGTCGAAGGACTGGCTGGCCCCGGAGCCCGCGATCTTGATGACGTTGCCCGCCGCGCCCCAGTCGCCCTCGTCGACGACCTGCTGGAACGCCCGCTCGGCCTCTTCCTCGGTGTCCCGGCAGACGACGAGGCCGTAGGTCATCGCGTGGATCTCGCGCTGGTACTCCTCGCGCGCCTTCTTCTTGAGCGACGTCGTGTACGCCTTGATGTTCTCCAGGGTGTCGAGCGAAGCGAAGTTGACGTCGACGTTGCGCGCGGAGAACTCGATGCCCGACGGCGAGTTGCCCGCGTTGATCAGCGCCGGGCGCGGGCCCTGGTGGGGCTTGGGGTAGGCCTCCAGCAGCTCGGCGTCGAAGTACTTCGAGTGGATCGAGAAGGTGCCCTCCTCGGTCCAGAGCCTGGTCACGAAGTCCAGCCACTCCTGGCCGTACGCGTAGCGCTCGTCGTGCTCGCGCTGCTCGGAGCCGAACATCTCCATCTCCGGCGGCACCCAGCCCATGACCATGTTCAACGCGAACCGTCCGCCGGAGATCCGGTCGACGGTGGTCGCCTGCTTGGCCGCGACGATCGGATGGATCGTGGGCAGGTGGGAGGTCGCGGCCACGGCGATCCGCTCGGTGGCCTCGGCGAGGCCCGCGGCCCAGGTGTAGGTCTCGAAGCAGTTGCCGTTGAAGTTCGTCGAGCCGCCGAACCCCTTCCAGCGCGCCACGGGGACCAGAACGTCGAACCCGAGCCGGTCGGCCCGCTGTGCGATCTCCTTGGTGTGCTCCCAGGTGATCTCGTAGGTCGACGGGGCGTGGCTCATGATCAGCCCGTACGAGCAGTTGGTGCCGAACAGCCCCAGCTTCATCTTCTGGTCGCCGAACAGCGGGTTGGTCTCGGTGCGGTCCGCGGCGGGGGTGGTCTCGCTCGCCGGGCGCGGGTCGGTCGGCGCGAGGCCGAGGCGCTCGTTGGCGGTCACGGTCATGGTCTTCTCCTGTGACGGGATCGTACGAAAGTGTCGTTCGCGCAGGTGGGAGTGCTGGTCAGCCCAGCTGGAACGGGTCACGGGTGCCGCCGGTGAGCTCGACGAACACGGACTTGTTCTCGGTGTACTCGTTGATGGCGTCGACCCCGTTCTCGCGGCCGACCCCACTGGCGCCGAAGCCACCGAAGGGCATGTTCGGGGCGATCACCCGGTAGGCGTTGATCCACACGGTGCCGGCGCGCAGCTTGCTCGCGATCCGGTGCGCGCGGTGGACGTCCTTGGTCCAGACCGCGCCCGCGAGCCCGTACGGGGTGTCGTTGGCCAGCGCGAGGGCCTCGTCCTCGTCGGTGAAGGTGTAGGCGGCCAGCACCGGTCCGAACACCTCCTCGCGGACGATGGTGTTCTCCGGGGTCACGTTGGTGACGACCGTGGGCTCGACGAACAGGCCGCCGCGCTCGGCGTCGGGCCCACCACCGCAGGCGAAGGTGGCGCCCTCGGCCGCGGCGCCCCGCAGGTAGCCGAGCACCTTCTCGTACTGCGGTCGGTTCGCGACCGGGCCCATCTCGGTCTCGGCCGCGGTGGGATCGCCCAGTTCGATCGCGGTGGCGCGGGCCACGACCTTCTCGATCAACGCGTCGTGCACGTCGGCGTGGACGATCAGCCGTGAGCCCGCCATGCAGGTCTGACCGGTGGCGGCGAACACGCCGGCGACCAGTCCGTTCGCCGCAGCGTCGAGATCGGCGTCCGGGAACACGATCTGCGGGGACTTGCCGCCGAGCTCGAGGGTGACCCGGTTGAAGTTCGCCACGGCGGCCTGGGCGACCTTCGCCCCGGTGGCCGACGAGCCGGTGAACGCGATCTTGTCGACGCCCGGATGGGTGGACAGCGCCTCGCCGGTGGAGCGGTCCCAGCCGGTCACGACGTTGAGCACGCCGGCGGGCAGGCCGGCCTCGTGCAGCACCTCGGCGAACGCGATCGTGGAGGCGGGAGCGTGCTCGGAGGGTTTGACCACCATCGTGCAGCCCGCGGCCAGCGCGGGGGCGAGCTTGAAGGTCAGGAGCAGCAGCGGCGAGTTCCAGGGCGTTATCGCCCCGACGACGCCGACCGGTTCCCGGGTGGTGAACCCGAAGTAGTTCGGGTTGACGGGAGGGACGGTCCGGCCTTCGATCTTGTCGGCCAGCCCCGAGAAATAGTAGTACCACTGGGGGAGGCTGTTGAGCTGCCCGAGCATCTCGCGCAGCAGTTTTCCGGAGTCGTGCACTTCCAGCCGGGCGAGGCGTTCGGCATTCGCGGCGATCGCGTCCCCACATTTCCGCATGATCGCGGCGCGCTGGAATCCCGTCAGCCGGCCCCATTCGCCGTCGAATGCGGCACGGGCCGCTGCGACCGCATCGTCGATGTCCTCCGGGCCGCCGTCGGCGATACGGGCCCAGGCATTTCCGGAATACGGATCGAGAGACTCGAAGGTGCGCCCGGATCGGGCATCGACGGACCTGCCGCCGATGAACAGTTTGAGCTCCTCCAGGGGTGTCGTCATCAACCTCTCCTCGTCGGCTCGCGACAACCGCGCGGTGCAGCGTCGCGAGCCGAGGTTAGGCAGACGGAAAACGCCTCTCATATCCGCGGACGGCAGTACTCCGATCCGTTCAGTGCAATTCGCGCGACAAGCCGACTGCGTGGTCGGCTCGCGCACTGAACGGATGGACGGCGGCGCTCAGCGGATAGGCCGTGCGGGGCGCGCTGTCTAGGCTCTGGACCCAGCGGTCCCTGACCGCGGTGTTCTGCGGGGGTCGGCGTTGCTGTGACCAGCAGCCGGCCGACGACGACCACGAGGAGGTGTCGCGACCGTGAGCACTCCTGGGCCGGCCGGGACGGGCGCCCCGTCCGCGCTGCTGTCGCGCTACCCCGTGCTGGACACCCGGAGTCTGGAGGAGGCGCGGGACGCCGTCACCAGGGTCTACCTCGACCACGAGCTCACCGCCCCTGGCGACGAGCTCCGGATGACGCTCAACGCCACGTCGGATCGCTTCTTCACGCTGGGGTACCTCACCTACGAGTCGGCCGCGACGCTGGTGATGCCGCCGACCGAGGACTGCTACCACGTGAACCTCACCGTCGCCGGGCGCACCGAGGCCGTCCGGTCCGACGGCGAGCGCGCTTCGACGGTGGCGCGAGGCAGCGGGGTGGTGCTGCTGCCGGACCAGGAGAACACCGTGCGGTGGTCGCGCGACGCCGAGCAGCTGATCCTCAAGATTCCGCGGCGAAGCCTGGAGAACCATCTGAGCGAACAGCTCAACCGCCCCGTTCACGACGTCCTCGACTTCGACTTCGGTATCGACCTGACGAGTGCGGCCGGCCGCACCCTGCTCTCGTCGGTGGAGTTCTTCGCCCGTGAGCTCGACCGACCGGGCGGGCTCGCCGACATGCCGATCGCCCGCGAGCAGTTCGAGGCATTCGTGATGACGCAGCTGCTGCACACGGGCCGGCACCAGTACTTCGACGATCTCGTCGCGCCGGCGGAGACGGTGCGCCGTGGCCGGCTCCAACCCGTCATCGACTACATGGAACAGCACGCGGACGAGTCGCTCAGCCCGCAGGAGCTCGCCCGGGTCGGCTGCATGAGCGTGCGCACCCTGCATGCGACCTTCCAGCAGGAACTCGGCGAGTCGCCGATGGCCTACCTGCGCCGTATCCGGCTCGATCACGTCCGCGCCGAGTTGCTGCGCTGCGATCCGGCGCAGACGAGGGTGGTCGACGTCGCACTGCGCTGGGGGTTCATCCACCAGAGTCGCTTCGCCCAGCAGTACAAGGAGCGTTTCGGTGAGCTCCCCCGGGAGACGTTGCGCGAGCGTGGTGGGGGGAGTGGCGCGGGCCGGGGGTGACCCCGCTCGTCGCCCTCGGCTGCATCAGGTCCGTGCCGTGGCCGCAGAGCCGCGGACCACCGCCGCCTCGACCAGTTCGGCCGCGAGCTGCTCGGCGCGCCGGATGGGCTCGACCGAGCGGGCGGTCTTCGCGCCGACGAGCCCCCCGTCGTAGAGCAGCTGGACGGAGCGGGCGACTTCGGCGGGGTCGGCGGCGCCCGCCATCGCGGCGGCGTCGGCGATCTCCTCGCGCATCCAGCGCCGGTGCTCGGCGACGACCATGTGGACGGAGTGGTCGCGGTCGGGGAACTCGGTGAGCGCGTTGACGTACAGGCAGCCGCGGTAGTGGCGGCGACGTGTGGCGGCGACCGCGAGGTCGAAGAACGTACGGATGCGCGTCATCGGGTCGGCGGGGCCGTCGGCGCTGCGGGCCGCCGCCCGCAGTGCCCGGTCGTAGCCCGCGCGGTCGACCTCGTCCTGTTTGGACAGCCAGGCCAGGACGAGGGCGTCCTTCGAGCCGAAGTTCTGGTAGAGGCTGGCGCGCGCGACGTCGGCCTCCGCCACGAGCCGGTCGACGCCGACCGCCCGGATGCCCTCTCGGTCGAACAGAGCGCCCGCCGCCTCGAGCAGCCGCTCGGCCGGCAGCGGCCGTCGGGGAGTTCCACGCACCACACCAGCATAGGCGCGCTGTCTGGCAGACCGATCGTTCTGTCTGTTAACCTCGGTCGTGTGAGCCCCGTGCTGCTGGTAGAGCGCCGCCACATCGACCTGCTCCGGGTCGTTGCCGCGGCGTGTCCGGGCGCTCCGTCGCGGGTGCGCTGAGCCGTCCCGCCGCCCGATCAGGGCCTTCCGTCCGTCGCGTCCGTCGCCGGACACAGCCACCTCAGGACCCCGTCGTCCGACGGCGTCGTCGACCGGGGCGCGCCCTTGCCCGCAGGCGCGCGCCGCGCGTTCGCAACCTGTCCCTCGGAGAAGGAGATCTCCCATGTCCCTGTTCCTGTTCGAGCTCGTGCCCGCCACGGCCGACCGGTCCGGCGCCTCCGCCGTCCTGGAAGAGGTCGACAAGGCCGCCGCCTCCGCCGGCGCGGAGTTCATCGAGTCCCAGGTGACCGGCGCGCACGACCGCGTGTTCGCCGTCGTCGAGGCCGGCTCGGCCGCGTCACTGGGCGACGCGTTCGCCGTCGCGAACCTCGCGAGCGCGACCGAGGTCGTCGGCCCCGACGAGGTCCGCCTCGTCGGGGCCGAGCTCGCGCAGATCAAGGCGGCGAAGCCGACCGCCGGCTACCTCGTCGAGTGGGACTTCCCCGACGGCCTCGACATGGACACCTACCTCGCCCGCAAGAAGGCGAAGGCGCCGCTCTACGCCAACGTCCCGGAGGTCGCCTTCCTGCGCACCTACGTGCGCGAGGACATGACCAAGTGCCTCTGCTTCTACGACGCCGACGACGAGGCGGGCGTGGTCAAGGCGCGCGAGGTCGTCGACACCCCGATCGACCGGCTCCACCAGCTCGCCACGGACGAGCGGTGACCGCCGCGCAGGTCGCGCCGGCCCCGGTCGCACCTCCCGTCCCCGCGGAGGTGACCGACCGGTTCCGCGAGTGCGCGAAGGACGTCGACCAGGGCCGGGGCGACCTGCGCGACGGACTGCGGTGGCTGGGCTCGCGAGGGCTCCTCGGCGGCGGGCTCGACACCAGGGTCGCGCTGATCGAGGCCATCGCGGGCGAGTGCATGAGTTCCGCGTTCTCGCTGTGGGCGCAGGGCATGGTGATCGACTACCTCGACCGCGGCGGTGCCGACGAGACCCTCGTCGACTCGCTGCGCCGCGGGGACGCGATCGGTGTCTCGGCGATGGCGCCCGCGCTACGCGACGTCGCCGGGATCGAGCCGGTACCGGTCCTGGGCACCCGCCTGCCCGACGGCGGTGTCCGCCTCGACGGCCCGATCCGCTGGGCGTCGAACCTGTTCCCCGACGCCGTCGTGGTGTCGCCGGTGCGGTTCGAGGAGGACGACAGCAGGGCGGTCGTCGGCTTCCGGCTCTCCGCCGACGGCGTGACCGTCCGGCCGTCGCCCACGCTGCTGGCCCTCGACGGCACGGCGTCGTCGTCGGTGGCGCTCGAGGGCGTGCACGTCCGGGCGGCCGACGTCCTCACCACCGACCTCACCGGGTTCGTGAGGGCCGTCCGGCCCGCGTTCCTGCTCACCCAGACGGCGTTCTGCGCCGGTCTGGCCGCGCGCGCCGCGACCGGCGCCGAACAGCACTGCACCGGGCTCAACGCCGAGCTCCGACCCGACATCGACGACGTGTGCGCCCGCGTCGTGTCGGTCCGCGACCGGCTGCACGCATGGGCGTCCGCGCCCGACGAGCCCGGCCCCGCCGACCTGCTGCGACTGCGCCTCGAGGCGTCTGCCGCGGCGGGCGACGCGACCCGCCTGGAGGCCACCACCCGTGGTGGCGCCGGGTACGTCGCGACCAGCGACGTCAGCCGTCGGCTGCGCGAGGCCGCATTCCTCCCCATCCAGTCACCGACGGAAGGACAGCTCCGGTGGGAACTGTCGCGCTACGCCTGACCGGCGCCACCAAGCGGTACGGCTCCAACGCCGTGCTCGACGGCGTCGACCTCGACGTCGAGCGGGACTCCCGCCTCGTCGTGCTGGGCCACTCCGGCAGCGGCAAGTCGACGCTGCTGCGGGTCCTCGCCGGGCTCGAGGAGCTCGACGCGGGCTCGCTGACCAGGCCCGACACCGGTGACGGCCGGGGCGCCGTCGTCGGCACGGTCTTCCAGCAGCCGCTGCTGCTGCCCTGGCTGACGGTGCGCGACAACATCGCGCTCGGCGGTCGCTACCGCGCCAACAAGGCCCGGTTCGACGCCGCGCATGTCGAGGAGCTCATCGACCTGTTCGGCCTGCGTGCGCAGGCGGACCTGCTGCCGTCGGCGCTGTCGGGCGGGCAGGCGCAGCGCGTCTCCATCGCGCGCGTCGTGGCCGTGCGGCCCGACATCCTGCTGCTCGACGAGCCCTTCTCGGCCCTCGACCCGGCGACGCGGCGCAGCCTGCAGGTGTGGCTGCGCGACGCGGCGGCCGCGCTGGAGCTGACGCTCGTCATGGTCACCCACGACGTCGACGAGGCGCTCTACCTGGCCACCGAGGTGACGTTGCTCGACGGCTCCGGCCGCGCCGCGGGGCACTGGCACAGCGACGCCCCGACCGGCCACGACGACCTCGCCGACCACCCCCTGCGGGCGACCCTGCTGGCGGGTTACCGCTCCCAGCTGGGCGCCGCGGCTGCCTCCTGATGGCCGGGTTCGACCGCCGCACGCTGCTGCGCGGTGGCATCGCCCTGGGCGCGACGGCCGCGGCCGTCGGCGGGGTCGCAGGAATCGCCGACCTGGCGACGGCGTCGCGGCCCACCGCCAGGAACGGCACCGCGCCGCGCATCGGCTATCTCCCGATCACCGACGCCGCGCCGCTGCTCGTCGCGCACGGGCAGGACCGCTACGCCCAGGCGGGTGTGGAGATTCCGCGGCCGGTGCTGTTCCGCGGCTGGGAGTCGCTCGCCCAGGCCTTCGTCGCCGGCGAGGTCGACGTCGTGCACCTGCTCATGCCGTTCGCGCTGCAGCTGCGCTACCAGCTCGGCGCGCAGGTCCGCATGGTCGCCTGGAACCACACCAACGGCTCCGCGCTCACCGTCCGGCCCGAGATCGACGACCTCCGCCAGCTCGCCGGCACGTCCGTCGCGATCCCGTTCTGGTGGTCGATCCACAACATCCTGTTGCAGCGCAAGCTCCGCGAGGTCGGCCTCACCCCCGTGGTGCGCACCGCGCCGTCGGTCTCGGAGGGGACCGTCCAGCTGGTCGTCATGGCGCCCGCCGACATGGTGCCCGCGCTCGACACCGGCACCATCTCCGGCTACATCGTCGCCGACCCCTTCAACGCCGTCGCCGAGATCAAGAAGGTCGGCAAGGTCGCATGGTTCACCGGCGACGCCTGGCGGGACAACGCGTGCTGCGTCGTCATGGTGCGGCAGGACCTGATCGACAACGCGCCGGAGACGGTGCAGGCCCTCACCGACGGCGTCGCCGGCGCCCAGCAGTGGATCGACGGCAACCGCCCCGATGCGGCGAAGCTGTTGAGCGGCAACAAGTACATGCCCCAACCGCTGCCCTCCATCACCAAGACGCTCACCCGTGCCGAGGACGACTACACGTCGGTCCTCACGCGCCGGCAGTGGCACGGCGAACGGATCGGCTACACGCCCTTCCCGTTCCCCGGTTACACCACGGCACTCGTCGAGGCCATGCGCGGCACCGTCGTCGACGGTGACGCGAGCTTCGTCGACCGGCTCGACCCGGCCACCGTGCACCGCGACCTCGTCGACGACCGGTTCGTCCGGCGGAGCATCGCCACCCTCGGCGGACCCGCCGCCTTCGGGCTGCCCGACTCGCTGACCCGTACCGAACAGGATGTCCTGGCATGAGCCTCGCCGACGTATTTCTTCCCGCGGAGGCGACATGAGCCTCGCCGACGTATTTCTTCCCGCGGAGGCGACATGAGCCTCGCCGAC
>NZ_BJVJ01000101.1 GCF_007989085.1 Pseudonocardia sulfidoxydans NBRC 16205 | reverse complement strand
CCCGCCACGCCCCCGGGGACCGTAGCCACCGGCCGGCGAGGCGGGCGCCGAAGGCGAGCGTCGTGAACCAGGTGACGCTGGCGACGATGCACCCCGCCGCGAACCACCACCGCTGCGCGCCGTGCGTGCTGCCGACCGTCCCGAGCAGCAGCACGTCCAGGTAGACGTGCGGGTTGAGCCAGGTCAGCGCCAGGCAGGTGGCGAGCACGGGCGCGAGGGAGCGGGACCGGACGGCCGTCGCCCCGTGCGGCACCGCGGAAGGACCGGTGTCGACGACGAGCGCCTGCCCCGACGGCCGCCACGCCCGGCGGGCGGCGAGGAGCCCGTAGCCGACGAGGAACGCCGCGCCCGCCCAGCGCACGACCGTGACGAGCCAGGGCGCGGCGGCCAGCACGGCGCCGACGCCCGCGACCGAGGCCGTGATCAGGACGGCGTCGCTCACCATGCAGGCCAGCGCGACGGCGACGACGTGTTCGCGGCGTACACCCTGGCGCAGCACGAAGGCGTTCTGCGCGCCGATGGCGACGATGAGCGACAGGCCGAGTCCGAGGCCGGAGAGCAGAGCGGGCACGTCCGCCGACGGTAGGAGTCGGAAGACCGACAATCCAGCTCAGGATTCTTCACCACCATTAGCCTGACTTCATGCGACTGCCTCATGAACTGGTGGAGACGGTCGCGACGATCGTCGACGAGGGCACGTTCGAGGCCGCGGCCACGCGGCTGCACCTGACGCCGTCGGCGGTCAGCCAACGGGTGCGCAGGCTCGAGGACCAGCTGGGCCGCATCCTGCTGGTGCGGTCGAAACCGGTGCGTCCCACCGAGGCGGGCGCGGCGATCGTGCGGCTGGCCCGGCAGACGGCGCTGCTGGAGCACGAGGCGCTCGGCGCCGTCGGAGACGGCGAGCGGACGAGCCTTCCGCTCGCCGTCAACGCCGACTCTCTCGGCACCTGGTTCCTCGCGCCCCTTGCCCGGGTCGCGCAGCGGTACCCCGTGGTGTTCGAGCTGCATCGCGACGACCAGGACTTCACCGCGGGCCTGCTCGCCGACGGCACCGTGACCGCGGCGGTGACCGCGCAGGGCACACCCGTCGCCGGGTGCGCGGTGAGCCCGCTGGGCGTGATGCGGTACGACGCGGTGGCGACCCCGGAGTTCGTGGCCCGCTGGTTCCCCGACGGGATCACGCCCGAGGCAGTGGCGCGGGCGCCGCTGGTCGACTACGACCGTCGCGACGACCTGCAGACCCGCTGGCTGCGCGCTCGCGGCGCCGACCCGGCCGCGCCTCCCCGCAACCTCGTGCCCGCGAGCAACGACTTCGCCACCGCGGTCCGGATGGGCCTGGGCTGGGGTCTGCTGATGCCGCCGCAGTCGCGCGGGCCGTTGGCTGCCGGCGAGCTGGTGGGCCTGGGCGGTCCACCGGTGACGGTCCCGTTGTTCTGGCAGCGCTGGCGCCTGCGCTCGCCGTTGCTGGACGCGGTCGCGGCGGAAGTTGCCGCCGAGGCGGCGCGAGCCCTCGACCAGCCGCGGCCGGCGAACGTGTCATGAGAGCGGTGTGCACGCTCCGAGAACACGCCCACCGACGTCCCCGCCGGCGAACGTGTCGTGAGCGCGCCCCGACCGCGCTGATGACACGCCCACCGACGTCCCCGCCGACGAACGTGTCGTGAGCGCGCCCGGATCACGCTGGTGACACGCCCACCGTCGACCCCGGCGAACGTGTCGTGAGCGCGCCCGGACCGCGCTGATGACACGGCCGGTGGGCAGCGAGGCCCCGGCGACAACGCCCGGGCTCCGGCCCTCACCGCGCACCCGCCCTCGCCGCGCACCCGCCCGCACCCCCAGAGCCCCGAGCGTGTCGTGAGCGCCGGCCAGGAGCGCTGACGACACGCTCGCCGGGTACCCCCGCTCGCGAACGTGTCACCAGAGCGCCCGGACGCTGACAACACGCCGGAACCGGAACCGGAACCGGCCGCGGCCGAGCACCCCGCCCCGAACACCGAACGTGTCGTGAGAGCGCCCCGACCGCGCTGATGACACGCCGGGGGGCGGGGGCCCGGCCGGGGGCAGGGGCCTGGCCGGCCGGCCGCACCGGGGCCGGTCAGGGCGGGGAGACCTGGCGCAGGAGGTGCTCGGCCACGGCGCGGATCTCGCTCTGCAGCTCGGACGGGGTCACGACGGTGAAGTCCACCCCCAGCCCCGCGAGCATCCGGGCCGCGCCGTCGAGGTGCTCGGCGCGTCCGCTGAACAGGGTCCCGGAGGGGTGGGGCGCGAGGGTTCCGGCGCTGCGGGGCAGCAGCCGGCGGGCCTCGTCGACGGGAACGTGGAGCACGACCTCCATCGGGTGTGCCCAGCCGACGGCGGCGATGCCGACGACGACCTGTTCGGCGGCGTCGTACTCCGCGGGCGGCCCCGACCCGGGGCTGAGGACGTGGACGCGGGCGATGCGGTCGACGCGGAAGTTGCGGACGTCGTCGCGGTTGTGGTCGTGCCCGCTGACGTACCAGCGCCCGGCGTGGAAGGTGAGTCCCCAGGGGTCGAGGTCGCGTTCGGAGGAGGTCCCGTTCCAGGAGCGGTAGGCGAGCCGGACGCGGGTGTGGTCGCGGGCGGCGGTGCCGAGGGCGAGGAGGACGTCGGCGTCGGGTGGGGTGGCGGCGCGGGCGGGGGCGGTGAAGCCGAGGACGTCGGCGACGGCGCGGACCTGGTCGCGGACGGTGTCGGGGAGGACGCGTTCGAGCTTGGCGCGGGCAGCGGCGACGGCGGGGGCGGCGGCGTGGAGGCCGGTGCGTTCGGCGGCGAGGAGGCCGAGGACGACGGCGACGGCTTCGTCGCCGGTGAGCATCAACGGGGGCAGCCGGTAGCCGGGGAGGAGCCGGTAGCCGCCGTGCCGGCCGCGGCGGGCGACGACAGGGACGCCGAGGTCGTCGAGGGTGCGCAGGTGCCGGCGGACGGTGCGTTCGTCGATGTCGAGGCGTTGTGCGAGTTCGGGTCCGGTGAGGCCGGGGCGGGCCTGGAGGAGTTCGAGGAGGGCCAGGACGCGGCTCGCGGAGGGGGCCATTCCGAGATTCTCCGTGAATCAGGGCCAAATCCGCCCGGATTCGCTCCTACGGTTCTGTCCATGACGACATACGTGCTGGTCCCGGGGTTCTGGTTGGGTGCGTGGGCGTGGGACGCGGTGGCCGCCCGGCTGCGTGCCGATGGTCACGAGGTCCGCGCCGTGACACCGCTGGGCATCGCGGAACGGGCGACGACGGCCGGCACGAGCGCCGAGGACCAGGTCGCGGACATCGTCTCGTTCCTGGACGCGACACCGCATCCGGTGGTGCTAGTCGGACACAGCGGCGCCGGCCCGGTGGTGGTCGCTGCGGCGGAGAAGGCACGCGAGCACGTCGCGCACCTGGTGCTCGTCGACACCGGTCCGATGCCGGACGGCATGGCGCACATCGACTTCCACGAGCCGCAGACGCAGGAGTGGATCCGTGCGCGGATGGCCGCGCACGACGGCTGGTACCCGATCCCGGACGCGGCGTGGATGCGCGCGTCGGGCGCGAGCCTCGAGGGCCTGGACGACGACACGCTGGAAACCATGTGGGCGCGCGCGACCGCGGAGCCGGGCGGGGTCGTGACGGGATCGGCGGCGCGCGGGGTGAACGACCCCTCGCTGCCGAAGACGCTCGTCGCGAGCAGCTTCCCGGCCGAGCAGGTTCGTGCGCTGGCCGCGGCGGGGGTGCCGGCGTTCGTGGAGCTGGCGGGACCCGAGTGGGACATCCGCGACCTTCCGACGGGTCACTGGCCGATGCTGTCGGAGCCGGACGCGCTGGCCGGCGTGCTCCAGGACGTGGGCGCCGTCACGATCATGTGACAGCTGCCGTCACGATCATGTGACGGCGGGGTGAATCGATCTTCGGACGGACCTGACCTCCTGTGCCCTTGGTCTCTGAATCGATTACCTGATCGGTCTTGTGAGCCGGTCGACAGGTCACTCGTAGGAGTGGAACACGGTTTTCCGGGTAGCCTCCATTGTCATCTTCCTTCGCCTCACCCGGCCTCCGCGGGACGGGTGGGCGTCGGCATTCCCAGGGTCGGGTGGTTGGCCCGACCAGGCAGGAGAGCTCCACCAGATGACCACTGCAGCCGTTCGAGGTATCGACGCAGCTACGACGACGAACGCCCAGCTGATCGACTGGGTCCGTGAGATCGCCGATCTGACGGGCCCGGACGAGGTCGTCTGGTGCGACGGTTCCGACGCCGAGTGGGACCGCATGACGAGCCGGCTGGTCGAGGCCGGGTCGTTCGTGAAGCTGAACGAGAAGAAGAAACCGAACTCGTTCCTCGCCGTCTCCGATCCCGACGACGTCGCCCGCGTCGAGGAGCGCACGTTCATCTGCACGGCCGACGAGACCGGCGCCGGCCCGACCAACAACTGGGTCGACCCCGCCGAGATGAAGTCGACGATGACGCAGCTGTACCGCGGTTGCATGCGGGGCCGCACGATGTACGTCATCCCGTTCTGCATGGGCCCGCTCGACGCCAACCCGCCGATGCTCGGCGTGGAGATCACCGACTCCGAGTACGTCGTCGCGTCGATGAAGATCATGACGCGGATGGGCACCGACGTCGTGAAGCTGCTCGACGAGCGCGGCGACCAGTACGTGAAGTGCCTGCACTCCGTCGGCGCGCCGCTGGAGGAGGGCCAGGCCGACGTCGCGTGGCCCTGCAACGACACCAAGTACATCAGCCACTTCCCCGAGACCCGCGAGATCTGGAGCTACGGCTCGGGTTACGGCGGCAACGCGCTGCTGGGCAAGAAGTGCTACGCGCTGCGGATCGCGTCGGCCATCGCGCACGACGAGGGCTGGCTGGCCGAGCACATGCTGATCCTCAAGCTGATCAGCCCGGCCGACGAGGTGCACTACGTCGCGGCGGCGTTCCCGTCGGCGTGTGGCAAGACGAACCTCGCGATGCTGCAGCCGACGATTCCGGGCTGGCGTGCCGAGACGGTCGGCGACGACATCGCGTGGATGCGCTTCGGTGAGGACGGCCGGCTGTACGCGGTCAACCCGGAGTTCGGCTTCTTCGGCGTCGCACCGGGCACCAACTGGAAGACCAACCCCAACGCGATGCGCACCATCGAGCAGGGCAACTCCCTGTTCACCAACGTCGCGCTGACCGACGACGGCGACGTCTGGTGGGAGGGGCTGGAGGGCGATCCGCAGCACCTCACCAGCTGGACCGGCGAGGACTGGACGCCCGACTCGGACAAGAAGGCCGCGCACCCGAACTCGCGCTACACGACGCCGATCAGCCAGTGCCCGGTGGTCGCGCCGGAGTGGCAGGACCCGAACGGCGTCCCGATCTCGGCGATCCTGTTCGGTGGCCGCCGCAAGACGACGGTCCCGTTGATCAGCGAGTCGCGCGACTGGCAGCACGGCACCTTCATGGGCGCCACCATGTCCAGTGAGATGACCGCGGCCGCGAAGGGTGGTCTCGGCCAGGTGCGCCGCGACCCGATGGCGATGCTGCCGTTCCTGGGCTACAACGTCGGCCACTACTTCCAGCACTGGATCAACGTCGGCAAGGGCGCGGACGCCGACAAGCTGCCGAAGATCTTCTACGTCAACTGGTTCCGGCGTGGTGAGGACGGCGGCTTCCTGTGGCCGGGATTCGGCGAGAACAGCCGCGTCCTCAAGTGGGCCATCGAGCGCATCGAGGGCAAGGCCGCCGCGGAGGAGACCGCGATCGGCTACGTCCCGACGCCCGAGGCGCTCGACCTCGAGGGTCTCGACGTCCCGCTCGCCGACGTCGAGGCGGCGCTGACGGTCGACCCGGAGGAGTGGAAGGCCGAGCTCCCGCTGATCGAGGAGTGGTTCGAGAAGGTCGGCGACAACCTGCCGACGTCGATGCGTGACGAGCTGGAGGCCCTGCGCCTGCGCCTCGGCGCCTGACCCACCCGCAGTTCCCGACGGCCCGTCGCACCTTCGTGGTGCGGCGGGCCTCGTCGTGTGTCCTGCGTGCGGTGCCGCGCGGTCTTACGATCCCGCAGGTTTCGTCGGATCGAGGGAAGGCGCGCACCCATGTCGGAGACGACGCCGCGAGGGCCGCGGGGTGGTGGCGAGCGGACGGGGCTGCGGTTCAGCGCATGGAACCTGCTGCTGATCGTGCCGCTGTTGATGCTGGTCACGCCGTGGTTCAACAAGACGGACCCCACATTGCTGGGTATGCCGTTCTTCTACTGGATCCAGTTCGTGTGGGTGTTCGTCGGCGTCGTCTGCGTCGCGATCGTCTTCCACATGACGCGTGACGAGCCGGTGACGCGTGGCGCCGACGAGCTCGGCGTCGACGACCTCGACGAGAGGGACGCCCGGTGATCGACTGGCTCGAGCTCGTCGCGTTCCTCGTCCTGTTCCTGGTCGTCACGGTCATGGGCTTCGTGGCCGCCCGCTGGCAGCGCGGCGGCGACCTGGCGCACCTCGACGAGTGGGGCCTGGGCGGGCGCAAGTTCGGCTCGTGGATCACCTGGTTCCTCGTCGGCGGCGACCTCTACACCGCGTACACGTTCGTCGCGGTCCCCGCGCTGCTGTTCAGCTCGGGCGCGCTGGGGTTCTACGCGTTGCCCTACACCGTCGTGCTGTACCCGTTGGTGTTCCTGCCGGTGCTGCGGCTGTGGTCGGTGTCGCGGGTGCACGGCTACGTGACGCCGGCCGACTTCGTGCGCGGCCGCTACGGCAGCTCGCTGCTGGCGCTGATCGTGGCCGTCACCGGGATCGTCGCGACGATGCCCTACATCGCGCTGCAGCTCGTCGGCCTGGAGGCCGTGCTGCGCACCATGGGGATCAACGCGTCGGGTTTCCTCGGCCACCTGCCGCTGCTGATCGCGTTCGTGATCCTCGCGCTGTACACGTACCAGTCGGGGCTGCGGGCGCCCGCGCTGATCGCGTTCGTCAAGGACATCCTGATCTATGTCGTCATCCTGGTGGCCGTGTTCTACCTGCCGGCCAAGCTGGGTGGCTGGTCGGCGATCTTCTCGGCGGCGGAGCAGAAGATGGCGCAGCCGAGTGCCACGAGCGGGGGCAAGCCGCAGGGTTCGATCCTGCTGACGGCCAACAACCAGCTGCAGTACATCACCTTGGCGCTCGGGTCGGCGCTCGCGCTGTTCCTCTATCCGCACTCGCTGACGGGTGTGCTGGCCTCACGTGGCCGCAAGGTGTTGAAGCGCAACATGGTCGCGCTGCCGGCGTACTCGTTCCTGCTGGGCCTGCTGGCGCTGCTGGGTTACGTCGCGATCGCGGCGGGCGTCACGCCGATCACCAACAACGCGACCGGCCGCCCGGACACGAACACGATCATCCCGGCGCTGTTCGACTCGCAGTTCGGCTCGCTGTTCGCGGGCATCGCGTTCGCGGCCATCGGGATCGGCGCGCTCGTGCCGGCGGCGATCATGTCGATCGCGGCGGCGAACCTGTGGACGCGCAACATCTACAAGGAGTATCTGCACAAGGGTGCGACGCCGGGGCAGGAGGCGCGGCAGGCCAAGCTCGCGTCGCTCGTCGTCAAGTTCGGCGCGGTGGCGTTCATCCTGTTCGTCGACCCGCAGTTCTCCATCGACCTGCAGCTCATCGGCGGCGTGATCATCCTGCAGACGTTGCCGTCGGTGGCGATCGCGCTGTACACGCGCCGGCTGCACCGCTGGGCGCTGGTGGCGGGCTGGGTCGTCGGCATGGGCTACGGCATGTACCTGCTGTACCTGATCCCCAACCCGGCCAACGGCAAGGCACACTTCGGCGGGTCGGCGCTGACGCTGGACAAGCTGACGGTGTTCGGCTGGCACCCGTTCGCGGGCTCGGCCGTCCAGATCTATGTCGGCTTCGTGGCGTTGGTGGTCAACCTGCTGGTGGCGGTGATCGTCAGCGCCGTGCTGCGGGCGGGGAAGGTGTCCAACGGCGCCGACCAGACCGACCCGGCCGACTACCACGCCGACGAGGACTCGCCGCGGCTCAAGCCGGTCGCGGACGCGGTGGCGGGGGTCCCGGGCGCGAAGGTCGTCCCGAGCGACTGATCCGCGTGGTCACGGAGGACGTCACCGCTGGTAGCGCCCTTCCTGACATTCCGGACAAAGTTGTCGGGCGCAGGTCTCGGACCGCTCGGCGCAGCAGTGCCGCTGGAAGTGCAGTGTGTTACGACGCGCGGACGAAGAGCCACTCACACGAGCGACTGATTCGGGACGAAGGGCCTCCCGCACAGCGCAGAGAGTTACCTCTCAACGGCGGAACGTTGCAGATGTACACGATCGGGGTGGAACATTGCGTGATTCTGCGCGATACATCCTGTGACCGTCGCCGAGCCGCGGCTGCGGCCCCGGGTGGAGGTGACACTGGTGCTGGACGTCGGACCCTCGAGCTCCCTCGAGGTGGACGCACACCTGGCCACGTTCGTCGACCGGCTCGCCGGCGACGACGTCGCCGGGCCGGCCGACGCCGCGCGTCGCCGCATCCACGCCTCGATCACCGCGGGCGCCGTCCCGCCAGGCCTGCGCCGCCTCGCCGAGGCCCTCGCCTCCTCCGCGGGCGACGGCCCGCCACGCCCCCGCCACCCCGTCGAGGACCCCGACACCGCTGCCGACGCCCTGCGCAACAACACCCTCGTCGTCCTCGACGAGTTCGACGTCGACGCCGTCGTGACCGCGTTGGGCGCACTGGTCCGCGACGGCCGCCGCGTCGCCGTGACCGCCGCCGACCGGGCCGAGCTCACCCACCTCCGCGACGCGCTCACCCCGACCGTCATGCGCTCCTGCGTCGACGCGCTGCCCGTCATGTCACCCGCCGACCAGCGGGAGCTCCGCCGGCTGCTGGCCACCGCCACCCCGGAACGCCGGGCCCGCCGCGGCACCCAGCTCCCCCCGGCCGGGGCCTTCCCCACCATCGCCCAGGTCGCCGAGCTGTGCGCCCGCGCCGCAGGCACCGTCACGGGCGCCGACCGGCTGCTCGGCGAGCTGTTGTCCCGCATGGACCCCGACCGCCGCGCCGCCGTCACCGACGACGCCCGCCGCGTCGAGGCCACCCTTTCCGCGCTCGGGCCGCGCGTCCCCGGCCGGTGGACGTGGACGCTGCTGTCGCACCTCGTCCTCAACACCCACGCCGGCGTGTTCGACGCCCTGCTCGAGCAGGTGGGCCAGGCCCTCGCCGCCGACGAGCGCTCCCGCGCCCACCCCCCGGTCACCGTGCACGGCGCGCTCGGCCCCGCGGGGGTCGACGCGTTGCGCCGCTACGCCGAGTTCCTCGGTGGCGGCGGCCGCAACCGCGCCTACTTCCGGTCCCAGGCCCAGCGCGACGTGCAGCCCGTGCTGCGGCAGGTCGTCGTCGGCGGACGTCCGGCCGAGACCGCGGACGACATCCACGCCGCGCTCGCCCACGTCGAGCTGACCGAGCGCCTGCTCGCCATCGACACGTCGTGCCGGCAGGCCGGTGTGCCCGCCCCGCGCAGCGCCACCGACCTGGCCGAGCTGCTCACCGCGCTGCGCCGCATCGGCGACGCGGCCCGCGCAGTCGGCGCCCTGCGCCACGACGTGCTGTTCATCCACCACAACTCGCCCGTCTCGGTGCCCGACCTCGACAGCGCCCAGCACGTCGCGGCGACGATCCTCGACTACGACGCGCACGGCTCCGCCGAGGAGGCCGGCCGTCGCCTCGACGAGGCCGCCCAGCAGGTCGGGCTGCTCACCCCGCACACCCGGATGGCGCCCGAGCACACCCGCGCCCACGAGGCCCTGCGCGCCCACGATCCCGACTCCTACGCCGCCGCACTCGACGAGCTCGCCGCCGCCCGCCGCCTGGCCGAGCAGGAGAACCGCTGCGTCGAACTGCTCGACCGGTTGCGCCGGGACGCCCCGCGCGTGGCCGAGGCGTGGGAGGCCGCCGGCGCCGAACGCTCCAGCGCCTACGGCATCGCGTGGTTCGTCGAGGCCGACCGGCTGATGTCGGCACTGCCCGACGAGGACACCGTCGACGTCGTGCTGCTGCTCGGCGCGGCCGACCTCGGAGTCGACCGGCTGCTGCTCGCTGCCGCCGCCCCGCGGCTCGCCGCGGTCGTCGCGCCCGGGGTCCGGCAGGCCGACGGGCCGACGCTGCTGGCCGTCATGCGCCGGGCGTCGGCGCTCGTCGTGTCCGGGCGGATCGAGCCCCCCGCGCCGACGGCGCAGGTCGTGCACCTCTCGGCGGCCGCACGGGCGCGTCAGGCCGCCGGATCGGCGCGCCAGGACCCCGCCTGATCGGTCTCACACCGGCCCGGCGGCGAGGCCGGCGGGTTACGGTCGCCGGTATGACCGACACGCGACCGGTGAGCCGCTTCGGCGCCGTCGAACTCCAGGACATGCCCGACGACCTGCGCGAACGCGTCGGTGCCGTCGCCGAGAAGTCCGGATTCGTCCCCAACGTGTTCAAGGCGCTCGCCCGCCGCCCACGTGAGCTGCGCGCATTCCTCGACTACCACGACGCGCTCATGGACAGCGACGACGGACTGTCGAAGGCCGAGCGGGAGCTGGTCGTCGTCGCGACGTCGGGCGCCAACAACTGCACGTACTGCGTCGTCGCGCACGGGGCGATCCTGCGGCTGCGCACCAAGGACCCGGAGATCGCCGACCGCGTCGCCACCAACCCCTACGGTGTCGAGCTCAGTCCCCGCGAGCGGGCGATCGTCGACCTGGCGCTGATCGTCGCCACGGAGTCGGCGTCGCTCACCGAGGCGGAGCTCGACGACGCCCGCGCCGCGGGCCTCACCGACGACGAGATCTGGGACGTCGGATCCATCACCGCGCTGTTCGCGATGTCCAACCGGCTGGCACACCTGACGGCGCTGCGGCCCAACGAGGAGTTCTTCCTGATGGGGCGCACACCGCGCTCGTAGCTCAGAGCACCTTCGACAGGAACGACCGGGTGCGTTCGTGCCGCGGGGCCGACAGCACGTCCCGCGGCGCGCCCTCCTCGACGATGACGCCCTCGTCCATGAACACGACGCTGTCCCCGACCTCCCGGGCGAACCCCATCTCGTGGGTGACGACGAGCATCGTCATGCCGTCGGCGGCCAGGCCGCGCATGACGTCGAGGACCTCGCCGACGAGCTCGGGGTCGAGCGCCGAGGTGGGCTCGTCGAACAGCATGAGCCGCGGCTGCATGGCCAGGGCCCGGGCGATCGCGACGCGTTGCTGCTGGCCACCCGAGAGCTGGCCGGGGTAGGCGTCGCGGCGCGCCGAGAGCCCGACGCGGGCGAGCAGCTCGTCGGCGGCCTTCCGGGCGGCCGCGCGCGAGGTGCCCAGGACCGTGCGCGGCGCCTCCATGACGTTCTCCGCGGCCGTCATGTGCGGGAACAGGTTGAACCGCTGGAACACCATGCCGATGTCGCGCCGCTGCCGCGCCACCTCGGACTCCCGCAGCTCGTGCAGCTTCCCGCCGGTCTCCTGGTAGCCGATGAGCTTCCCGTCGACGCGCATCCGGCCGGCGTCGATGCGCTCCAGATGGTTGACGCAGCGCAGCAACGTCGACTTCCCGGAGCCCGACGGGCCGATGATGCAGCAGACCTCGCCCGGCTGGACCACGAGGTCGATGCCCCGCAACACCTCCGTGCGGCCGAACGACTTGTGGATTCCGGAGGCCTCGACCATCGGCGTCACGTGGTGCCCGCCTTCGTGAGCAGCCGGCTCCCCGGCCGGTCGGGGACGAACCCGCGCCCGTAGCGGCGCTCGACGAAGCCCTGCCCGATCGTCAGCAGCGACGTCAGCACCAGGTACCAGAACGCCGCCACGATCAGCAGCGGGATGACCTGGAAGTTCTGGTTGGAGATGCGCTGCGCCGACGTCAGCAGCTCGAAATAGCCGATCACCACGACGAGCGACGTCGTCTTCAGCATGGAGATCGTCTCGTTGCCCGTCGGCGGCACGATCACCCGCATCGCCTGCGGCAACACGATGCGCCGCAACGCCTGCGACCGCGTCATCCCCAGCGCGCCCGCCGCCTCCGCCTGACCGCGGTCCACCGACAGCAGCCCACCGCGCACGATCTCGGCCATGTACGCGGCCTCGTTGAGCCCCAGGCCCAGCAGGCACGCCGCGAACTGCGTGATCAGCACGTTGGTGTCGACGGAGACGAACTCGGGCCCGAACGGGATGCCCAGCGACAGCCGCGGGTACAGCGCCGCCAGGAAGTTCCAGAACAGCAGCTGCGCGATCAGCGGGGTGCCGCGGAACAGCCAGATGTAGGTGGCCGCCGCGCCGCTCACGATCGGGTTGGGCGACTGGCGCATCACGGCCAGCCCGACCCCGCCGACGATGCCGATCAGCATCGACAGCACCGTCAGGATCAGGGTGTTGCGCAGCCCGTTCAGGATCGGCGCGGAGAACAGGTACTGACCGACGACGTCCCAGCCGAACCGCTCGTTGGTGACGACGGTGTGCACCAGCATCGCCGCCAGCACGGCCAGGACCGCGACGGCCACCCACCGTCCCGGGTGCCGGACGGGGACGGCCTGGATCTCCTGCCGTTCCCGCCCGGACCCCACCGCCCCGGACGGGTCGGTCACGCTCAGCTCCGGACCTCGGACGTCGGGATCGCGCCGTCGCCGGTGCCCCACTTGTCGAGGATCCGCTGGTAGGTGCCGTCCGCGATCAGCGCCTGCACAGCCTGCTGCACGGCCTGCGGGTACTGGGCCTGACCCTTGTTGACGACGACGCCGTACGGCGCGGTGTCGTACGCCTGCCCGACGACCTCCAGCTGGTCACCCGTCGTCTTCACCGCGTAGGCGATGACCGGCGAGTCGGCCAGCATCCCGACGATGCGGTTCGACGTCAGCGCCAGCGTCACGTCGGTCTGCTGCTGCAGCTCCGTGGACGCGATCGCGGGCTTGCCCGCGTCGGTGCAGGTCTTGCTGCGGGCGGCGATGTCGTCGACCTGGACGGTGCCGGCCTGCACGCCGATCGCCTTGCCGCACAGGTCGTCGATGGCCAGCCCGTCCGGGTTGCCCTTGCGGGTGGCCAGGCTCGTGCCGGCGCTGAAGTAGCTGACCATGTCGACGAGTTCGAGCCGCTCGTCGTTGATCGTGAACGACGACATCGCGATCTCGTACCTGCCGCCCTGGATGCCCGGGATGATCCCGGGGAAGGCGGCGTTCTGGAACTCCGGTGTCAGCCCGAACTTCTGCGCGATCGCCGTCCCCAGGTCGACGTCCATCCCGACGATCGTCGTGCCGTCGGGGCCGACGAACTCGTTGGGCGGGTACGACGCGTCCACCCCGAACACCAGCTTGCCGTCGGCGGTGATCGAGGCGGGGACCATCGCGGCCAGCGCGGCGTCCTTCGCCGCCGGCGGGATCGTCTCGGCCGCCGACGTCGGTGCGCTCCCACCACCGCCTCCGCCCGATCCGTCGCCGCCCGATCCGCACGCCCCGAGGACGGCGGCGAGTGCGACGGCGGTCAGGGCGGAGAGCAGATGTGTACGGCGAGTCACGGGCACCTCCGGGCGTCATCGATCGGGGTACGCCGGATCGTGCCACCGCGTTCGTTCCGTGGCAGCGGGTGCGGCACGGTCGTCACAAGACCGTTGCCGACGGTCGTAGCGTGGTTCACCCCTCCGGCGGAGGGGTACGGGAACGGCACGGGCGGATCGGACGTTCCACAGGCGACGGACGCCCGAACGAGGAGGAACACGATGGGGCTGATCAAGAAGCTCGCCGTGCTCGGCGGGGCCGCCGAGGCCGCGCGCCGGTACGCCCAGAAGAACCCGGACAAGGCTGGTCGCTTCGTCGACCAGGCCGCCGACTTCGTCGACAAGCAGACGAAGGGCAAGTACAAGGGCCAGATCAGCGGTGCCGCGGGCAAGGTGAAGGGCGCCGCCGGGATCGACCGGCCCGGCCCCGGGGTCTGACCCGACCCCCCACGCGGCCCACGTCCCGCGGCGGCCCGACGGCCGTCGCGGGACCTTGCGCGTTCCCCACAATCCGGCCGGCGATCTTGTGGTTGCGGCGCTGCCACTCGCCGCAACGGCGTGCCAGGATCGGGGGACCAGCATCGTCGAGTGCCGGGTCGCCCGCCCTCACCCGGGCGGGTCCCGGTGCCGTCCCGGCCGCCGCCACGAGCGGGCCGGGTCGGTGTACGCGAGGAGGCACCCGTGTCCGTCTCTGATCCACAGGCCTGGAACCCGGCAGATCCCCGGTCCCGCCCCAACCGCGCGCAGGTGCTCGCCGGGCTGCGCGGGACCGACGCCGGCGGCCCGGAGCTCGTCCAGCTCCTCACCCCGGAGGGTGAGCGCGTCCCCGACGCCCGCTTCGACGGCTACGCCGCCGACGTCGACGCCGAGACGCTGAAGACGCTCTACCGTGACATGGTCCTGGTCCGCCGGGCCGACCGCGAGGGCAACGCCCTGCAGCGCCAGGGCCAGCTCGGCATCTGGGTCCCGCTGCTCGGCCAGGAGGCCGCCCAGATCGGCGCCGGCCGTGCCCTGCTGCCCACCGACATGGTGTTCCCCAGCTACCGCGAGCACGGCGTCGCGTGGTGCCGCGGCATCGACCCCACCGACCTGCTCGGCATCTTCCGCGGCACCGACCACGGCAGCTGGGACCCGCTGGAGAAGCGCTTCCACCTGTACACGATCGTCATCGGCAACCAGTGCCTCAACGCCACCGGCTACGCCATGGGCCAGCGTTTCGAGGGCCGCGTCGGCAACGGCTCCGACGCCACCGCCGATGCCCCCGACGAGGCCACGATGTGCTTCTTCGGCGACGGCGCCACCTCCCAGGGCGACGTCCACGAGGGCTTCGTGTGGGCCGCCGCCTACGACGCACCCGTCGTCTTCTACTGCCAGAACAACCAGTGGGCCATCTCCGTGCCGCTGGAGCGCCAGACCCGCGTCCCCCTCTACGAGCGCGCCCGCGGCTACGGCTTCCCGGGCGTGCGCGTCGACGGCAACGACGTCATCGCCTGCCTCGCCGTCGCCCGCTGGGCCCTCGAGGAGTGCCGCAGCGGCAACGGGCCCGTCCTCGTCGAGGCCTTCACCTACCGCATGGACGCCCACACCACCTCCGACGACCCGAGCCGCTACCGGCTCGCCGACGAGCTGGAGCTGTGGAAGCTGAAGGACCCGATCGAGCGGGTGCGGGTGAACCTCGTCCGCGAGCACGGCGTCGAGCAGGCGTTCTTCGACGGCGTCGCCGCCGAGGCCGACGAGCTGGCCGCCCGGCTCCGCGAGTTCTGCCTCGCCATGCCCGACCCGGCGCCCGACCGGATGTTCTCCGAGGTCTACGCCGAGGCGTCGCCGCAGGTGGAGGCGCAGCGCGAGGAGTTCCTCGCCTACCACGCGTCGTTCGTGACCGACGGGGAGGCGTGACATGGCCGTCCTGACGATGGCGAAGGCCCTCAACGACGGCCTCCGCAAGGCCATGGAGGCCGACCCACGGGTCCTCGTGATGGGTGAGGACGTCGGCAAGCTCGGCGGCGTCTTCCGCATCACAGACGGACTGCAGAAGGACTTCGGCGAGCAGCGCGTCCTCGACACCCCGCTGTCGGAGTCCGGGATCATCGGCACGGCCGTCGGCCTCGCGATCCGCGGCTTCCGCCCGGTGTGCGAGATCCAGTTCGACGGCTTCGTCTTCCCCGGCTACGACCAGATCGTCTCTCAGCTGGCCAAGGTGCACTTCCGGTCGCAGGGCAAGGTGCCCGTGCCGGTCGTCGTGCGCATCCCGTTCGGCGGCGGCATCGGCGCGGTCGAGCACCACAGCGAGTCCCCGGAGTCGCTGTTCGCGCACGTGGCGGGCCTCAAGGTCGTCGCGTGCTCCAACCCCGACGACGCCTTCTGGATGATCCAGCAGGCCATCTCCACCGACGACCCCGTCATCTTCTTCGAGCCCAAGCGGCGCTACTGGGAGAAGGCGGAGGTCGACGTCGAGTCCACCCCGCTACCGCTGCTGCGCTCGCGGGTGCTGCGCGAGGGCAGCGACGTCACCGTCGCCACCTACGGGCCGTCGGTCCGCACGTGTCTCGACGCGGCCGTCGCCGCCGAGACCGACGGCACGTCGCTGGAGGTCGTCGACCTGCGCACGCTGTCCCCGCTCGACCTCGACCCGGTCTTCGAGTCCGTCCGCCGGACCGGACGGCTCGTCGTCGTCTCCGAGGCGCCGCCCGAGTCGTCGGTGACCTCCGAGATCGCCGCCCGCGTCCAGCAGGAGTGCTTCCACTCGCTGGAGGCGCCGGTCCTGCGCGTCACCGGGTTCGACACGCCCTACCCGCCGTCGAAGTGCGAGGACGACTACCTGCCCGACCTCGACCGTGTGCTCGACGCCGTCGACCGCTCGAAGGCCTGGTGAGCGGGGTGCGCCGAGAGTTCCGGATGCCCGACGTCGGCGAGGGGCTGACCGAGGCCGAGATCGTCACCTGGCGGGTCGCGCCCGGCGACACCGTCACCGTCAACCAGATCATCGCCGAGATCGAGACGGCCAAGGCCGTCGTGGAGCTGCCCTCGCCCTACGCGGGGACGGTCGGTGAGCTGCTGGCCGAGCCGGGCGTGACCGTCGAGGTCGGCAACCCGATCATCGTGATCGAGACGGCCGAAGCCGCCCCCGCCGACGCTGCTCCGGCGGCCGGCGAGGGTGGCGCGAAGATCGGTGAGGCGGGTGCCGGCGGGCGGATCGCCACGCTGGTCGGATACGGCCCGCGGCAGGGAACGGTGTCGCGTCGCCCGCGCCGCACCGGGGGCGAGCCCGCCGGTGCCCAGCCCGCCGGTGCCCAGCCCGCCGCTCTTGCCGACGCCGCCGTCGCACCCGCCGAGGTCGAGCCGCCCGCGCCGGTCGAGCCGTCGCCCGCCGCGCCGGAGTCCGTGGGCGGCCCCGCGCCGACGCCCACCACCGGACCCTGGGGCGACCTCGTCCCGCTGGCCAAGCCGCCCGTCCGCAAAATGGCCCGTGACCTGGGCGTCGACCTGCGGCAGGTCGCCGGCACCGGCGCCGGGGGTGTCATCACGCGGGAGGACGTGCAGTCGTTCACCACTCCTCCCCCGTTGGCTCCGCCTCCCGTCGTCTCGGCGCCCGGCCGGGACGACCGGCGCGAAGCGATCCGCGGCGTCCGCAAGGCGACCGCGGCGGCGATGGTGTCGTCGGCGTTCACCGCGCCGCACGTCACCGAGTTCCTGTCGGTCGACGTCACCGCCACTCTTGCCCTGCGCGACCGGCTGCGCGGCGGCCGCGAGTTCCGCGACGTCAGGCTGACGCCGCTCGCGTTCGTCGCCAAGGCCGTGTGCCTGGCCGCAAAGCGCACCCCGTCGGTCAACGCCACCTGGGACGCCGACGCCGGCGAGATCGTCTACCACGGCGCGATGCACCTCGGGATCGCCGCGGCCACCCCGCGCGGGCTGGTCGTCCCCAAGATCCGCGACGCCGACCTGCTCGACCTGCGCGGCCTCGCCGACGGGCTCGCCGAGCTCACCGCGACCGCACGGTCGGGGAAGACGCCACCGTCCGACCTGGTCGGCGGCACCTTCACCATCACCAACGTCGGCGTGTTCGGCGTCGACACCGGGACGCCCATCATCAACCCGGGCGAGGCCGCGATCCTCGCCGTCGGCGCCATCAAACCGATGCCGTGGGTCGTCGACGGCGAGCTCGCCGTCCGCACGGTGTGCCAGCTGTCGCTGTCGTTCGACCACCGGCTAGTCGACGGCGAGCAGGGATCCCGGTTCCTGGCCGACGTCGGCGCCCTGCTGGAGGACCCGGGGGTCGCTCTCACCTGGTGACGTGACGCACCGTGGCGAGGTCGTTACCGAAGATCGGGCACATTCACGGCACTCCGTTCGTTGGACGGGTATGCCGTACGTGCTGCTCTACCTCGTCGTCGAGATCGTCGCGCTGGTCGCGCTGGGCTCGTGGATCGGCGTGGGCACGACGCTGCTCGTCCTGCTCGCGGGGTCCGTCCTCGGGCTGCTGCTCGCGCGCCGCGAAGGCGTGCGCGCCGCGCAGGCGTTCAGCGCCGCACTCCGCGAACGCCGGGTGGCGCACGCCGAGCTGACCGACGGGATGCTCGTCGCGGGGGCCGGCGTGCTGCTGTTCGTCCCCGGCCTCGTCACCGACCTCGCCGGTCTGCTCCTGCTCGTCCCGCCGGTGCGCAAGATCGTGCGCAACCGGCTGGTGCGGGCGGCCGAACGGGCCAACCCGGACCTGCAGCGTGCGCGCATCTACAGCGACGGCCCGATCGTCGACGGCGACGTCGTCGACAGCGGCGTCGACGACGATGGCGTCACCGACCGTGACGGCGATGTGCCGGGCTGGGCGTCGGTGCGGATCCTCCCGCGCGCGTCCGCGGCCGACGACACGACGGTCGTCGACGGCGAGGTCGTGGAGTCCCGCGACGAGCATTCCCACCCCGGCGAGGACGATTCCCACTCACGCGGAGAACGCGCGAGCTGATCGCTGACATTCGCG
>NZ_BJVJ01000100.1 GCF_007989085.1 Pseudonocardia sulfidoxydans NBRC 16205 | reverse complement strand
CGGACGGCGGCGGCGACGACGGGCGCGCCCGCGGCGGCGGTGACGGGCGCGCAAACGGCGGCGGCGACGGCGTGCCCGCGGCGGCGGCGATGATGGCGCGCCGCGGTCGTCGCGAACGCATCAGCGCCGCGTTCGACGCGTTCGTCGACGCCGTCGAGGCCGCGCTGCGCGCCGCGGGCGGCGCCCGCGAGGAGGCCGTCCACGCGCATGCCCGCACGATGCTCGAACTGTGGCTGCGCGACGAGGGGATCGACGCCGCCCGCGCCGACCCCGGTCTCGCCGCCGCGCTCGGCTCGCCGGCGTTCGCCTCGGTCGTCGAACGTGTGGAGGCCGACCGGGCCGCCGCCTTCGACGGCTGGCAGGCCGACGGTCCCGCCGACCTGCGCACGGTGTTCGCCTCGGCCGCCCCCGGCGTCGCCGGTGACGACCCGGGCCGCTGGCTCGGCGAACCCGGCAAGGACGACGCCGCCGGTGCCGTACCCCGGCTGTGGCGCATCGGGGGTGCGTCGGTCGCGGGCGGTCCCGGGTTCCCCGTCGGCGTCCCGCTGCTGGACGACTCCCACCTGCAGGTCTCGTCCGACCCCGGCACCCGCGGCGCCGCCGAGGCCCTCGTCGAGGGCCTGCTCGTGCGGGTGCTGTCGCATTTCCGGCCGGGCCTGGTCACCGTCCACGTGTGGGACGTCGGCCAGTTCACCGGGTCGCTGCCCGGGCTCTACCCGCTGACGGGCAGCGGACTGCTCACCGTCCACGACCCCACCCGGCTGCCCGCGCTGCTCGAAGAGCTGTCCGACCGCATCCGTCGCGTCCACACCCGCGTCCTCGTCGACGGCCAGCCGTCGCTGCGCGCGCTCGCCCGCGAGACCGGCGACCCCCGCACCGAACCGTGGGTCGTCGCCGTCCTCGTCGGCAACCGGTCCGCGCTGTCCGAGGACGACCACCGCCAGCTCCAGCGCGTCGCCCGCGGTGGCCTGGCCTGCGGGATCTCCCTCGTCCTGCTCGACGTGCCCGTCACCCTCAGCGCCGCCGTCGAGACCGTCGACGTGGCGCCCGAGCGGGTGCGCTGCTCCATGACCGGCCCGCACGTCGACGTCGCCCTCGACGCCCCCCTCGAACGCGACCGCGTCGTCGCCGCCTGCCACGAGATCAGCCGCGAGCACGAGGACTGGCGCAGCCGCGTCGGCACCTTCGCCGACCTGCTGCCGCGGCACGCCACCGACGCCCGGCCACCCACCACCCACTCCGGCGTGCACGCGCCCATCGGGTTCGCCGACGGCGTCGCCAAGGACCTCGTGCTCGCCGACGCCTCGCCGCACGCGCTCGTCGGCGGGCCCAGCGGCACCGGCAAGACGAACCTGCTGCTCGCCATGATCGGCTCCATGGCCGCCAAGTACGGGCCCGACGAGCTGGAGTTCTACCTGCTCGACTTCAAGGAGGGGGTGTCGTTCGCGCAGTTCGCCCCCGGCCGGCGCGACCCCTCGTGGCTGCCGCACGCCCGGCTCATCGGCGTCAACGTCAACACCGACCGCGAGTTCGGACTCGCCCTGCTGCGCTTCCTGTCCGACGAGATGCGCCGCCGCGCCGAGGCCGCCAAACGCCACGAGGTCACCAAGCTCGAGGAGCTGCGCCGCCACGACCCCGAGGGCCGGTGGCCGCGGATCGTCGCCGTCGTCGACGAGTTCCAGTACCTGTTCGCCGAACGCGACGACGTCACCCGCGCCGCCACGTCGCTGCTGGAGGACGTGGCCCGCCGCGGCCGCTCCCAGGGCATCCACCTCGTCCTCGCCAGCCAGGACGTCTCCGGCATCGAAGCGTTCTGGGGCCGGCCCGCCATCTTCGAACAGTTCGTCCTGCGCATCGCCCTGCCCCGCGCCCGGCGCGTCCTCGCCGACCTCAACGACGCCGCCCTCGACCTCCCGCGCTGGCACGCCGTCCTCAACCACGAGTCCGGTATCCGGCACGGAAACGAGACCGTCCGGATCCCCGACGCCACCGCCCCCGGCACCGTGGACGTCGTGCAGCGCAACGCCTTCGAGGCCCGCCCGGCCGGTCTCGCCCCGCCCACCCTGTTCGACGGCTCGCGGGCGCCGCGATACTCCGACCTCTCCCGGGGCCCGGCGCGCGGTGGCGTGCCGCACGCGCTGCTCGGCCAGGTCATCGACGTCGCGGGCAGCCCCGCCACCGTCCCGCTTCCCGACGCCCCGGGCCGCAACGTCGCGGTCCTCGGCGCGGGCGCCGGCGACGCCCTCTCCGTCCTCGGCGCGGCCGCCATGTCCGTGATCTCCGACGGCGACGAGGTGGTCCTCGCGCCGCTGGTCACCGAGGCCGTCGACGCCGCGGCGGCCGTCGCCGCCCACCTCCCGGTCCCGGCGGAGACGATCGGGCTGCGTGGGGTCCGCGCACGTGTCGAGGCGCTCGCGGCCGAGGTCACCACCCGGCTCTCCGGCGGCCCCGGGCCCCGCCGCTACCTGGTCCTCTTCGGTGCCGACGCCGCCGACCACGTCCTCGACCGCCCCGGCACCGAGGCCCTGCGCCGCGTCCTGCACTTCGGGCCCGAGACCGGCGTCCACGTCCTCGGCTGGTGGCGCAGCGTCGCCCGCCTCAAGACCCTGCTCACCCTCGGGGCCTCGCCCGACGACGTCGGTGCCTGGGTCGCCCTCGACGTCCAGGGAGCCGAGCTGGGTGCTCTCGGCACCGGCGTCGTCGCGTGGGCGCCCCGGCCCGGGCGCGGGCTGTTCTTCGACCGCACCCAGCACGCGCGCCCGCAGGTCGTGATCGTGCCCGACATCTCCCACGGCGGGGGTACCCGGTGACCGACCCGATCCGCGAGTACAAGGCCGTGACCGCCGCGGTGACCGACGCCGTCGAGGCCCTGCGCGAGCGTGACCTCGCCCGCGCCGCCGAGCTCGGCCACACCCTGTCGACGCTCGACGCCACCATGGCCCGCGTCGGCGACCGTGTCGCGCTCTCCCGTGCCGGGGTGGAGCTGCTGTGGGAGGCGGCGCTGGAGATGCTGTGGTCGGAGTCGTGGATGACGTTGCGCCCCATGCCCTCGCCCGACCCCGCCGAGCCCGCGACCGGCCTGCGCAAAGCTCCTGATCTCGACGCCCTCGACGCCGAGGTCGCCGCCCGCTTCGCCGAGCTCGCCGACGCCGTCCGCCGCCGGGGCCTGAGCCTGCGCCGCTGAGAACCCGCCGAGCTCGACACGAGATCGGTTCGATCATGGTCGGGACCAGTCACACGTCGAACTCGGCGGGAGGGGAGTCAGTCCTCGTCGTCGCGGGCGAGGAAGCTCGCGAGGCGCTCCACGGCGTCCTCGAAGGTGGGATTGAGGTCGACGAAGGTGCGCAGCCGGTCGGCCAGCCACTCGACGCTGACCTGCTCCTCGCCGCGCCTGTCGACGAGCTCCTCGATACCCCGGTCGGTGAAGTACACGCCAGCATCCTAGGAAGCGGGCGTGCACCTCACCGACGCAGGCCGGATCAGGCCAGTGCCTCCTCGATCAGCGCGGCCTGCTCGAACTCGTGGACCTTCGACGACCCGGCGGCCGGGGCGGCCATGCGGCGTCGCGAGATCCGCTTGAGCCCGGCGAGACGCTCGATCTTCTCCGGCAGCGTGAGCCCGTAGAACGGCCAGGCGCCCTGGTTGGCCGGCTCCTCCTGCACCCACCGGACGTCGGTGGCGTTGGGGTAGCGGTCCAGGACGGCCTCGATCTGGCGGTGCGGCACCGGGTAGAGCTGCTCGACGCGCACGAGGGCGATGTCGTCGGGGTTGCCCTTCTTCTCCAGCGCGGCGGCGAGCTCCCAGTAGATCTTGCCGGAGCACAGCCGCAGCTTGCGCACGCTCGACGCCGGTCCGTCGCCCTGGCGGAAGCGGGGGTCGTCGATGACGGTGCGGAAGCGGCCGCCGGTGAAGTCGGACAGCGGGCTGACGACCTGCTTGGCGCGCAGCATCCACTTCGGGGTGAACACCACGAGCGGGCGGCGGACGCCGTCGAGGGCGTGGCGGCGCAGCAGGTGGAAGTAGTTCGCCGGCTCCGACGGCATGGCGACCGTCATGGAGCCCTCGGCGCACAGCTGCAGGAACCGCTCGATGCGCCCGGAGCTGTGGTCGGGGCCCTGGCCCTCCAGGCCGTGCGGCAGCAGCAGCACGACGTCGGCCATCTGCCCCCACTTGGCCTCGCCGGAGGAGATGAACTCGTCGATGATCGACTGGGCGCCGTTGACGAAGTCGCCGAACTGCGCCTCCCACATGACGAGGGCGTCGGGGTTGGCCACGGAGTAGCCGTACTCGAAGCCGACCGCCGCGTACTCCGACAGCGCCGAGTCGTAGGGCAGGAAGCGGCCCTGGTCCTCGGCGAGGTTGCGCAGCGGGAAGTACTCCTCGCCGTTCTTGCGGTCGATCAGGACGGAGTGGCGCTGCACGAACGTGCCGCGCCGCGAGTCCTGACCCGACAACCGGACGAGCTTGCCGTCCATGGCGAGCGAGCCCATCGCGAGGAGCTCGCCGAAGGCCCAGTCGACGCTGCCCTCGCGCGACATCTTCTCCCGCTTGGCCAGCACGGGCTTGACGCGCTGGTGGACGGTGAAGCCCTCGGGCAGCTGGACGTGGGCGTCACCGATGCGGTGGACGACCTTCAGCGGCACCGAGGTGTCGAGGTCGGAGGGCACGTGCTGCTCGTCCTCGACCGACGGCGACGCGGTCGGCGGGGTGCGTTCCAGCTCGCGGACCTCGTTGAAGACGTGCTCGAGCTGGTTGGAGAAGTCCTTGAGCGCGGCCTCGGCCTCGCCGACGGTGATGTCGCCGCGGCCGATGAGGGACTCGGTGTAGATCTTGCGGACGCTGCGCTTGGCGTCGATGACGTCGTACATCGCCGGCTGGGTCATCGAGGGGTCGTCGCCCTCGTTGTGGCCGCGCCGGCGGTAGCAGATCATGTCGATCACGACGTCGTTGTGCCAGCGCTCGCGGTACTCCACGGCGAGCTTGGCGACCCAGACGCAGGCCTCGGGGTCGTCGCCGTTGACGTGGAAGACGGGCGCGCCGATCATCTTCGCCACGTCGGTCGAGTACTGCGACGAACGCGACGCCTCGGGGGCGGTGGTGAACCCGACCTGGTTGTTGACGACGACGTGCACGGTGCCGCCGGTGCGGTAGCCGCGCAGCAGCGCCAGGTTCAGCGTCTCGGCGACCACGCCCTGCCCGGCGAACGCCGCGTCGCCGTGCATCAGCAGCGGCAGCACCGTGAACGCGCCGTCGCCCTGGTCGAGCAGGTCCTGCTTGGCGCGGACGATGCCTTCGAGGACCGGGTCGACAGCCTCGAGGTGGCTCGGGTTGGACGCCAGCGACACGACCGTCTCGCCGTCGCCGAACATCCGGAAGTACTTGCCCTCGGCGCCGAGGTGGTACTTGACGTCGCCGGAGCCGTGGGCCTGGCCGGGGTCGAGGTTGCCCTCGAACTCGCGGAAGATCTGGCTTATGGGCTTGCCGACGATGTTGGCGAGCACGTTGAGCCGGCCGCGGTGCGGCATACCGATGACGACCTCGTCGAGCTCCTGCTCGGCGGCCTTGTCGAGCACCGCGTCGAGCAGCGGGATGACGGTCTCGCCGCCCTCCAGCGAGAACCGCTTCTGCCCGACGTACTTGGTCTGCAGGAAGGTCTCGAACGCCTCGGCCGCGTTGAGCTTCGACAGGATGTACTTCTGCTCGACCACCGGGGGCTTCTGGTGCGGGACCTCGATGCGCTCCTGCAGCCAGGCCCGCTGCTCCGGGTCGGCGATGTGCATGTACTCGGTGCCGATGGTGCGGCAGTAGGCGTCGCGCAGCACACCGAGGACGTCGCGCAGCTTCATCCGGGACTGGCCGGAGAACCCGCCGACGGCGAACTCGCGGTCGAGGTCCCACAGCGTGAGCCGGTGGGACAGGACGTCGAGGTCGGGGTGGCGGCGCTGGCGGTAGTTGAGCGGGTCGGTGTCGGCCATGAGGTGGCCGCGCGTGCGGTAGGACTCGATCAGCTCGAGCACCCGGGCGGTCTTGTCGACGGCGCCCTCGGGGATGTCCTGCACCCAGCGGACCGGCTCGTACGGCACCCGCAGCGAGCGGAAGATGTCGTCGTAGAAGCCGTCGCCGCCGAGGAGCAGGTGGTGCACGCGGCGCAGGAAGTCGCCCGACTCGGCGCCCTGGATGATGCGGTGGTCGTAGGTCGACGTCAGCGTGATGATCTTGCTGATGCCGATCTCGGCGAGCCGCTCCTCGCTGGCGCCCTGGAACTCGGCGGGGTACTCCATCGCGCCGACGCCGATGATCGCGCCCTGGCCCTGCATCAGCCGCGGCACCGAGTGGTTCGTGCCGAGCGTGCCGGGGTTGGTGAGGCTGATCGTCGTGCCCGCGAAGTCCTCCGCGGTGAGCGCGCCGTTGCGGGCCTTGTGGATCATCGCCTCGTAGGCGGACCAGAACTGCGCGAAGGTCATCGACTCGCAGCCCTTGATCGACGCGACGACGAGCGAGCGCTGACCGTTCTTGCCCTGCAGGTCGATCGCGAGGCCGAGGTTGACGTGCTCGGGCTGGGCGACGGCGGGCCTGCCGTCGGTCTCGGTGTAGTACCGGTTCATCACCGGGAAGTCGGCCAGCGCCTTGACCAGCGCGTAGCCGATGAGGTGGGTGAACGACAGCTTGCCGCCGCGGGTGCGCTTGAGCTGGTTGTTGATGACGATGCGGTTGTCGGCCAGCAGCTTGGCCGGGACCGCGCGCACGCTCGTGGCGGTGGGCACCGTCAGCGACGCGTTCATGTTCTTCACGACGGCGTTCGCCGCACCCCGCAGCGGGGTGAGTGCGCCGGCCGGGGCCGCGGGGGCCGGCTTCGCGGCGGCGCGCGACGTGGTGCCGGCGACCGGCTTCGCCGCAGCGCCGGCGGCCTCGGCGGCGGGCTTCGGGGCGGCCGCGGCGGCGCTCTGGTTGTTCGTGGTGGTCGAGGTGACGGCGGCGGGTCCCGCGGTCCGGCGCTGCTCCGTCGCGGCCGTCCCGGAGGCGGCGGCGGAGTGCGTCGAGCCGGCGGCCTGGCCGTCAGCGGTCTTCGTGGTGGGGGTGGCGGTGGACCCGTTGCCGGACGCGGCGTCGCCCTCCGGCGGCCGGTAGTCGGCGAAGAACTCGTGCCAGGCGGCGTCGACGGCCCCCGGATCGTCGAGGAATCGCTGGTACATCTCCTCGACGAGCCAATCGTTGGGGCCGAACTGGCTCGCCTGGTCGGAGGTACTGCTGGTGGACACGCTGAATCGCCTCGGTTCGCTCGATCGTCGTCACTCCGCCGGGACCCTCACACGGTAGTCCTCCCCCTGAGGGGGAGGTAACGCACGGAGGTACCTCTGGGTGTCGCGTTCGTCGCTCCCGGCGTTTCACTACGTGTCGAGCCACTCCCTGACCTGTCCCAGCAGGCCCACCGGGTCCTTCGACACCGGCGTGACGTGCAGGTGCGTCACCCCGGCCTCGGCGAGCGAGGCGATGCGCTCCTTGATCTTCCCGGGCGGCCCGGTGAGCGTCATGCCGTCGATGAACTCGTCCGGCAGCGCGGCGGCCGCCTCCTCCTTGCGGCCGTCCAGGTAGAGGTCCTGCACCGTCGCCGCCGTGTCGGTCCAGCCCTGGCGGGAGAACACGGTGTTGTAGAAGTTCTTCCCGCGCGCGCCCATGCCTCCGATGTAGAGCGCGTACAGCGCCCGCGCGGCGTTGCGGGCGTGGACGATCATGTCGTCGTCGACGGCCAGGAACCCGCCCCCCGTGATCTGCAGCGGCCCGAGCGCGGGGTCCCGCTTCGCGAAACCCTTCTGCAGGGCGTCGGCGAAGACTTCGTGCACCTTCTCCGGGATCACGACGTGCGGCAGCCATCCGTGCGCGATCTCCGCCGTCATCGCGACGTTGCGTTCGCCGAGCGAGGCGATCCACACCGGGATGTCGGCGCGGACGGGGTGGTTGATCAGCTTGAGCGGCTTGCCCAGCCCGGTGCCCCGGTCCTCGGGCAGCGGGATCTCGTAGAGGCCCTTGTGCACCACGCGCTCGCGCGCCCACACCTTGCGGCAGATCTCGACGACCTCGCGGGTCCGCGCCACCGGCTTGTCGTACGCGACGCCGTGGAAGCCCTCGATCACCTGCGGCCCCGACGCGCCCAGCCCCAGCAGGAACCGCCCGCCCGACAGCGCGTCCAGCGACGCCGCGGTCATCGCCGTCAGCGTGGGGGTGCGGCTGTAGATCGGGAGGATGCCGGACCCGATCTCGACCCGGTCGGTGCGCGCGGCGAGGAAGCCCATCGTCGAGACGGCGTCGAAGCTGTAGGCCTCCGCGACCCACACGACGTCGAGCCCGGCCTTCTCCATCTCGACGACGGACTCGGCCGTCGCGCGCGGGTCGTCGCCGTAGGAGACCTGGGTGGAGAGCTTCATCGCCGGCATGGTCGACAGTTAGCCGCAGAAGTTACCGGTGGGTCAAGTTCGAGTCGATCACGCGTCGGACCACGGAGTCGTCCGGCGCTGCGCGACGACGCCGTCGACCTCGACGTCGAGCCGCTCGTCGAAGAAGGCGACGAGGTCGGTGAGCTGGGCGGCGTCGGGCAGCGGGGCGGGATAGGTCCAGGCGACGTCGGCGCGGGTCGCCGACGACAGATAGGCGGCCCTGCCCTTGTAGGCGCAGGTGCTGACCGTGTCGCTGGCGTGCAGCTCGGCGACGACGTCCTCGCGCGGCAGGTAGTAGCGGACCGGCAGCGTCGTCTCGAAGACCAGCGTGGGCCTGCGGCTGTCGGCGAGTACCCGGTCGCCGTCGCGGACGACGACGTGGCGGGAGCTGCGCCGGGCGTCGACGCGGTGGTAGGGGTCGCGGGGGTGCCCGACGACGTCCTCGTCCTCCTCGGCCCACCGGTCCGGCGCGTCGAAGTCGACGACGACGTACCCCGCGAGGTCCGGGTCCTCCGGGCGGAACGCCGCGCCGCGCAACGGTTCCGCACCGCCGGTGCTCAGCGTCAGGACCGCGCCCGCACAGCTGTGCACGCCGAAGCCGGTCGCGGGCGTCAGCACCTCGGCGCCGCCCGGCCCGACCGGCACCGCGCCCGGCCCGTGGCGGCGGCCGGAGAAGCCGGGGTCGGGGGTGAGGTGGGTGCGCACGTCGTCGACCGGGACGGCGTACTGCGGAACGACCCGCCCCGGTTCCCACACGAGCAGCGCGTGCGTCGAGTCCAGCAGCAGCCGGTCGCCCGACCACGCGCGAACACGTCGTGCGATCGGCTCGTGGCGCAGCCCGGTGAGGCTCGCGGCGAGATGGTCGCCGACCCGAATCGCCATGGCGGTCTCCGTCCGTTCGGGCCCGCCGCGGCGTCGCGGGTCAGGGCCGTCGCAGTGTGAAGTATGCGTACCGGCGGTCGAGATCGTCCTGCGGGCGCAGCTCGACCAGCTCGGGGGCGAACCCGACCCGGGTGGCCAGCTCCCAGAACTCCTCGACCCGGTAGGCCGTCATGCCGGCGACCGACGACCGGTAGCCCCAGCGTCGTGGGCGGGTCGCCCACGTCCCGTCGCTGTACTTGATCTGGATGCTCGCGATCCCGCCCGGGCGCAGCATCCGGTGGGCCAGCGTCAGCAGCCGGGCGCCGTACTCGCGGGTCGGCAGCAGCTCGAACACGTAGTAGGACAGCCAGAGGTCGCACGATCCGATGCCCGCCGCGGCGTCCTCGGGGTGGGCGACGTCGACGAGCACGGGCTTCCACGGGGTGTCGCACACGGCCCCGACCTGCGTCCCGCACTCGACGAGGCTCTCGGCGGCGACGTCGACGCCGACGAACTCGTCGGCGCGCGGCGCGAAGTGGACGGCGTTCGCCCCGCCGCCGCAGCCCCATTCGACGATGCGTCCCCACCGGTCCGCGGGCCGTCCGAGCGCGCGCTCGGCGCGTTCGACCATCGCGAGGTGGCGCCGGCCGAGGTCCGACCAGAGGTCGTTACCGGAGAAGACGTCGGCGTCACGCCAGTGCGAGTCCGATCGCCAGCGGTCGCCGCCCCCGCCGACCCAGTAGTCGCGGGCCTGTTCGGCAAGCGTCTCCTGGGACCGGCGGACGCCCGCGGCGGTCAGGACGCGCAGCGCACGGTCCTCGACACCTCGCACGACCTGCTTCACCGCGGGTACCAGCACGGGAACCGCCTCTCGGTCGTCGGTCACCGAGAGACGAGCTCGTTCCGGATCTGGCACGCGCTACCGTCTTGTGACGCGTATCACACAAACTGGACTATTCGGACCATTCGGACCCGTCAGACCGTCTGCCGGTCCCGGCCCTCCCAGTACGGCGCCCGCAGGTCCTTCTTGAGGATCTTGCCCGTGGGGTTGCGGGGCAGCTCGGCGACCACGTCCACGGACTTCGGGCACTTGAACGAGGCCAGATGGTCGCGGCAGTACGCGAGCAGGGCCTCGCGGTCGATCGTCGCCCCCGCCGTGGCGACCACGACGGCCTTGCCGACCTCGCCCCAGCGGTCGTCGGGCACCCCGATCACGGCGACGTCGCCCACGTCGGGATGCTCCGCCAGGACACGCTCGATCTCCGCGGGATAGATGTTCTCCCCGCCGCTGATGATCATGTCCTTGATCCGGTCGGTGACGTAGACGTAGCCGTCCGCGTCCATGTGCCCGCCGTCGCCGGAGCGCAGCCAGCCGTCGTCGGTGATCGCGTCCGCGGTGGCCTCCGGCTTGCGCCAGTAGCCGGCCATCAGCTGATCGGTGCGGACCCACACCTCACCGGGCTCGCCCGTCGGCACCCGGTCGCCGGTGGCGGGATCGCGGATCTCGATCTCCACGCCCGGGATCGGGGTACCCGCGGACACCAGCCGGTGCGCGACGTCGGGGTTCTCGTGGTCGGCCGGGCCGAGCGCGGTGACGACGCCGCACGCCTCGGTCATCCCGTACACCTGCTGCAACGTGCCCGGGAACAACGCGACGCAGGCCCGCAGCACGGGCAGCGGGATCGGGGAGGCGCCGTAGGACAGGATCTTCAGCGACGAGAAGTCGCGGTCGGCGGCGCCGGGGACGGCGGCGAGCGCGGCCATGAGCGCCGGCACCAGGAACGTGTGGGTGATGCGTTCGGCGACGAACATGTCGAGCACCGCGGCCGGGTCGGGGATGCGCAGCAGCACCATCCGCGCGCCCGCGGTCAGGGCGACGAAGGCGTAGCTCGTCCCGCCGACGTGGAACAGCGGCATCGCGACCTGCACGACCGCGCCCGCCTCCATCGGGATGTGCGCCAACGTGTTCCTCGCGTGGGCGAGCATCCCGCGGTGGGTGAGCATCGCGCCCTTGGGGAACCCCGTGGTCCCGGACGTGTAGAGCTGCACGAAGCAGTCGTCGGGGGCCGGTGGGTGCACCCGGGTGTCCGGCTCGTGGGCCGCGAGCCAGGCCTCGTACTCGTCGTCGGCGCCGCCGATGCGGACGATCCGCTCGACCGTCGGAATCTTGTCCCGCAACGACTCCGCGGCGCCCGCGAACTCCGGGCCGACGAACAGCAGCTTCGCGTCGGCGTCGTTGATCACGTACACGATCTCGGGCGGCGCCAGCCGGAAGTTGACGACGGCGTTGGCCGCCCCGATGTGCGCGCACGCCAGCGTGAGCTCGAGGCACGACGGGTGGTTGAGGTCGAGGACGGCGATCCGGTCGCCGGGGCCGATCCCCGCCGCCCGCAGCGCGCCCGCGAGCCGCTGCACCCGTTCCCGCAGCTCCCGCCACGTTCGCGTGTGACCCCCGGCGCGGAGGACCTCGTCGTCGGCACGCTCGGTCGCCCAGTGCGCGAGCAGCGCGGGGATGTCGGAGAACTGCGGCGTCATCGGCGCTCCCGGTTCCGGCGGTGCTGGTGTGTCGCACGCCACGCTAGCGCCGCGGCGCGGTCACCGGAACCGGACGTTTCGCGCGGCAGGCCCCTCACGGACGCACGCACGCGGGCGGACCCGCCCCGGCGCCGGGGCGGCCCGCCCGGCCCGCGTCACCCCCCGTTGAACTCGTCGGGATGCGGCCCGATCCGGCCGTCCGAGTCGAGCGCCGACAGCGCGGCGACGTCGTCGTCGGACAACGCGAAGCCGAACACGTCGGCGTTCTCCGCGATCCGCGACGGCGTGACCGACTTCGGGATCACGACGTTGCCCAGCTGCAGGTGCCAGCGCAGGATCACCTGCGCCGCCGTGCGTCCGTGCGCGGCCGCGATCTTGCCCACGACCGGGTCCTCCAGCAGCCCGCCACGCGCGAGCGGGCTCCACGCCTCGGTGGCGATCCCGTGCTCGGCGTGGAAGGCGCGCAACGGCTCCTGCGTCAGGTTCGGGTGCAGCTCCACCTGGTTGACCGACGGCACGACGCCCGTCTCGTCGATCACCCGCTGCAGGTGCGGGACCTGGAAGTTGGACACGCCGACCGAGCGCACCCGGCCCGAGTCGCGCAGCTCCACGAGTGCCTGGAACGTGTCGACGTAGCGGTCGCGCGCCGGCGTCGGCCAGTGGACGAGGTACAGGTCGAGGGTGTCGAGGCCGAGCCGGTCGAGGCTCGCGTCGAACGCCGCCAGCGTGGCGTCACGGCCCTGGTCGGCGTTCCACACCTTGGTCGTGACGAACAGCTCCTCGCGCGGGACACCCGACTCCGCGATGGCCTCGCCGACCTCGCGCTCGTTGTCGTAGATGCGGGCCGTGTCGACGTGGCGGTAGCCGACGCGCAGCGCCTCGGCCACCGACGCCTTCGTCTCGCCGGGCGGGACCAGGAACACCCCGAATCCGAGCTGAGGGATCTCGACGCCGTCGTTCAATGTGATGTGCGGTACCTGGGTCACGCGGTGTCGCAACGCGTCCGGAGCCGCGGGCCTTCCGGATCGTGCGGTGGCTCACCGTCGGCGACGGGCAGGATGTCGGTGGGCGGGCATAGCCTGCTCGGGTGGTGGCGGCAACGGTCGACGTGGAGGCAATCGAGAAGCCCGAGAAACACGGACCCGGCTGGATCCGCAAGCTCGTGCGCGCCTGCATGCGCCATCGCGGGGTGACGATCGGCGCGCTCGTGGCGTCGGTGTGCGGGGTCAGCCTCGACGCCGTCGGCCCCCTGCTCACCCGGGTCGCCGTCGACGACGCGGTCCGCGGAGTCACCGACGTGCTGGTCCCGGTCGTCGTCGCGATCCTCGCGCTGGCCACGATCCGCTTCGGGGCCTCGTTCCTGCGCCGCTACCTCGCCGGCCGGATGGCCCTCGACGTGCAGCACGACCTGCGCCGCCAGGTGTTCGCCGCCGTCCAACGTCTCGACGGGCAGCGCCAGGACCAGATGCGCACCGGCCAGGTCGTGTCCCGCGCCATCACCGACCTGCAGCTCGTGCAGAGCCTGCTGTCCATGGTGCCGCTCGCCGCAGGCACGGTCGTGCTCGTCGTCGCGTCCGTCGTCGCCATGCTGTGGCTGTCACCGCTGCTCACCGTCGTCGCGCTGGTCATGCTGCCGCTCGCCGCGTTTGTCACCAACCGCACCCGGCGCACCCTCTTCCCCGCCACCTGGTCGGCGCAGCAGCGCGCCGCCGACGTCGCCCAGCAGGTCGAGGAGACCGTCACCGGCGTCCGCGTCGTCAAAGGCTTCGGGCAGGAGGACCGCGAGGTCGCCACCCTCGAACGCATCTCGCGACGGCTGTTCGCCGAACGCATGCGCGCCGCCCGGATGACCTCCCGGCTCAACCCGACGCTGCTCGCCCTGCCCACCCTCGGCCAGGTCGCCGTCATCGGCGTCGGCGGAGCGCTGGCCCTCAACGGGTCGATCACCATCGGCACGTTCCTGGCGTTCACCACCTACGTCGCGCAGCTCGTCGGACCCGCCCGGCTCGTCGGGTCGCTCATCGTGTCCGCCCAGCTCGCCCGCGCCGGCGTCGAACGCGTCTACGACCTCGTCGACACGTCCTCCGACGTCACCGACCCCGACGACCCCGACACCCTCCCCGACGGCCCGCTCGGCATCGAGCTCGACGACGTCTCCTTCGGCTACACCCGCCGCGACCCCGTGCTCGACGGCGTCACCCTCACCGTCGCGCCCGGAGAGACCGTCGCGATCGTCGGCGGCGCCGGCTCCGGCAAGTCCACCGTCGCACTGCTCCTCCCACGCTTCTACGACCCCCAGGCCGGGACACTGCGCCTCGGCGGCGTCGACCTGCGCCGGCTGCGGCTCGCCGACCTGCGCTCCGAGCTCGGCGTCGTGTTCGAAGAGGCGTTCCTGTTCTCCGACACCATCCGCGCCAACATCGCCTACGCCCGACCCGGCGCGAGCGACGACGAGATCCGCGCCGCCGCCGAAGCAGCCCAGGTCGCGGGCTTCGTCGAGGCACTACCCGACGGCTACGACACCCTCGTCGGCGAACGCGGCCTCACCCTGTCCGGCGGCCAACGCCAACGCATCGCCCTGGCCCGCGCCATGCTCACCGCGCCCCGGGTCCTCGTCCTCGACGACGCCACCTCCGCCGTCGACACCGCCACCGAAGCCGCCATCCACGCCACCCTGCGCACCCTCACCGCGGAGCGCACCACGCTGCTCGTCGCCCACCGCCGCTCCACCCTCGCCCTCGCCGACCGCATCGCCGTCCTCGACCACGGCCGCGTCGCCGACGTCGGCACCGAAGCCGAGCTGGTCGCGCGCAGCCCGCTGTTCCGCAGCCTGCTCGCTGCCGACGAGCCTCTCCCCGCCGCCGAGCTGCCTGTCCCGGTCGCCGTCGACGGGGTCACTGCCTCCCTGTGGCCCGAGCCCGTCGCCGGACCCGCCGTCGGCTCCGAGGGGGCCGTCCGCGCCGCCGCCGCGTCCGGCGGCGGGATGCGCGGCAGCGCCGGAGCGACCGCGATGGTCGGCGGCATCCCCGCCACCCCGTCGCTGCTCGCCGCGGTCGACCGGCTCCCGCCCGCCACCGAGAAACCCCGCCTCGGCGACACCGACCCCACCACCCCGCAGGACGGCGCCCGCCTCGTCCGGATCCTCGCGCCGGTCCGCGGCCTGCTCGCCCTCGGACTGCTGCTCGTCTCCCTCGACGCACTCACCTCGCTGGCGTTCCCCACCGTCGCCCGCTACGCCGTCGACAACGGCATCACCGCCCGGTCCGCCCACGCCGTCCTCGTCGCCACCCTCCTCGGCATCGGGCTCGTCGCCGTCGGCTGGTTCGTCGTCGCCGCCGAAACGCTGGTCACCTCCCGGACCGGCGAGAGCCTGCTGTACTCGCTGCGCGTCCGCAGCTACGCCCACCTGCAACGACTCGGCCTCGACTACTACGAGCGCGAACTCTCCGGCCGCATCATGACGCGGATGACCACCGACGTCGACGCCCTCTCGACGTTCCTGCAGACCGGCCTCACCCAGGCCGTCGTCAGCCTCCTCACCGTCGTCGGCGTCGCCGTCGCCCTCCTCGTCACCGACGCCGAGCTCGCCCTCGTCGCCCTCTCCGTCCTGCCCCTGCTGATCGTCGCCACCATCGTGTTCCGACGCCTCTCCTCCCGCGCCTACGCCGAGGCCCGCGAGAAGGTCAGCGCCGTCAACGCCGACATGCAGGAGAACGTCTCCGGCGTGCGCGTCGCCCAGGCGTTCGTCCGCGAAGAACACAGCGCCCAGGCATTCGGCGCCCGCAGCGACGCCTACCGCCGCACCCGGCTGCGCGCCCAGCGCTACATCGCCACGTACTTCCCCGGCGTCGCCTACCTCTCCGACATCGCCCAGGCCGCAGTCCTCGGCGTCGGCGCCGCCCGCGTCGCCTCCGGCGACCTCACCCCCGGCATCCTCACCGCGTTCCTGCTCTACCTCGGCATGTTCTTCGCCCCCGTCCAAGCCCTCTCCCAGGTGTTCGACGGCTACCAGCAGGCCCGCGTCGGCCTCACCCGCATCTCCGAGCTCCTGCGCACCCGCACCTCCGTCCCCGCCGCACCCGACGAACGCCTCGGCCCACCCGTCGACGTCCCCGCCCGGCTCCGCGGCGACGTCGAGCTCCGCGACGTCTGCTTCCGCTACGACGCCGGCGCCGACCCCGCCGTCGTCGGCATCGACCTGCACGTCCGGCCGGGGGAGACCATCGCCCTCGTCGGCGCCACCGGCGCAGGCAAGTCCACCCTGGTCAAACTCGTCTCCCGGTTCTACGACGTCCGAGCCGGCGCCGTCCTCGTCGACGGCGTCGACATCCGCCGCTACCCGCTGCCTGCCTACCGGCAACGCCTCGGCGTCGTCCCCCAGGAACCCCACCTGTTCACCGGCGACCTCGCCGCCAACATCGCCTACGGCCGCCCCGACGCCACCCCCGCCGACGTCGAACGCGCCGCCCGCGCCGTCGGCGCCCTCCCGCTCGTCCGGTCGCTGCCCGGCGGATTCCGCCACCCCGTCGGCGAACGCGGCCAAGGCCTCTCCGCCGGGCAGCGCCAGCTCGTCGCCCTCGCCCGCGCCGAGCTCGTCGACCCCGACATCCTCGTGTTCGACGAGGCCACCGCCGCCCTCGACCCCGCCACCGAAGCCGCCGTCCTCGCCGCCGGCGACCACGTGACCTCGCGCCGCACCGCCTTCGTCGTCGCCCACCGGCTCGCCACCGCCGCCCGCGCCGACCGGATCGTCGTCCTCGACGGCGGCCGCGTCGTCGAACAGGGCCCCCACGCCGACCTCCTCGCGGCAGGCGGCCGCTACGCCGCCCTCTGGGCCGCGGGCGAACTGGAACCGGCCGCCCCCGACCCGACTCCGGGACCGGCTCCCGACCCGGCCGAGCCCCGCTCGGCCTGACCCCTGGGGGCCCGATCTGTGGTGGCCTGGCCCCTGGGGGCCTGATCTGTGGGTGGCCTGATCTGTGGGGGCCTGGTCCGTGGGTGTCCCGGCCGCTGGGTGTCCCGGCCGCTGGGTGGCCCGGCCGCTGGGTGGCCCGGCCGCTGGGTGGCCCGATCTCAGGGTGGCCCGGCCCCCGGGTTGGGCTGGCCCCCGTGGTGCTCGTCGAGAGTGGCGGTTGGGCGACGGATTCGTCGCTCAGGCGCCGGAAACAGCGATCGTGGGGGTAAGCGCGGCTCGGATCTCGGCCAGGACACGGTCCGCGGCGCCCGTCAGGTCGTGCCAGGTGAAGCGCAGCAAGGTCCAGCCCGCAGCGACGAGCGCGTTGCCCTTGCGACGGTCCGTGGCGAACCTCTCGACGTCGACGTGCCAGGCCCAGCCATCCACCTCGATCGCGACGCGCGCGGCCGGGAACGCTACATCGACGACGAACGGGCCGAACGGATGGGCCAGGACCCACCCCTCGACCGCCGCATCCCGCAGCAGCCGCACGAGCAAGCGCTCCGCGGCCGAACCCGCGCCGTCCGCCGCGGCGGTCAGCAGCCGGCCGGCAGCCGCCGACCCGCGCATGCCGAGGTTGCGCGAGTGGGCGCGTCGCAGCGTCGGGAGACGGACGTGACGCTGCAACGCCCGATCGAGGAACGCCGACCCGTCGGGCAGGGCGACGGCAGTCTCGAGGGTGGTCAGCGGCACCGCGCTGACCCAGATGTCGTGGATGCCGACCCGGTCGGCGTGGTCCAGCGCGCGACGGCGGACCCGCACACCTGGCCGGGACCGCACGCCGGCAGACTTCGCCAGCGTGACGTCGACGACATCGGGCGCCGTCGGCAGCATCCCGTGCCAGTAGGCCGCGGCGGGCCCGCAGACCGTCGCCTCTTCCCCGGCCCACAGCCATGCGGCCCGGACCCGCACCTCGTCGGTGACGCGGTGCCCGGCAGCGAGGTACACGGCCGGATGCAGCCGTTCCCAACCCGCCTCGGCTGCCCGTCGTTGCAGGGTGCGGGGCGACACCCCGTGCGCCTGCGCCTGACGGACGGCAACGAGTCCAGCCTGGCGGCGCAGCAGTTCGTCGAGCACGGGAGCAGGCTGCCGCCCTCCGGCGTCTCGCGCAGCGAATCGCGCAACCTGTTTGCGATCGCCTCCTGTTGCGATCGCCTCCTGTTGCGACCGCCCCCTGTTGCGACCGCCCCCTGTTGCGACCGCCCCCTGTTGCGACCGCCTCGGCGTGATCACCGTTCGTGGCTGCTGCGCGATCGAGGCGCCACAAGTAGCGATCATGCGGCCGGGTCGGCGCGGCGTGGCCATTGGCCACGGGGTTGCTCAAGATCGCCAGCTGAGGCTGCTGAGCGACGGATACATCGCCGGACCGCCACAGACGTTGATCAGGGGTGGGGGTGCGGACAGAGAGCAGGGCTGAGGTGGGGCGGGTGGGCAGAACCGGGCCGAGCCGCTGGCAGGCGGGTGGTCCACCAGGGATCGTTGGTTGTGGCGGACGACCGACAGGTGTCGTTCAGGCGCCACAGATGCCGATCACGGACCCGCGGGTGGACCGGGCAAGTTCCTTTGGGTGAAGCCCATGATCGTCAGTTGTGGCGGTTGCCCGACGGAGGTGTCGCTCAAGGGCCGGGAACGCTGATCAGGGCCGTGGGTTGGCGAGGGGTGGGCGGCTGCTCAGGCCATGGTCGTTGGTGGCTGGGCGACGGAGGTGTCGCTGGAGCGCCGGGAACGCTGATCAGGGCCCTGGGTTGGTGAGGGCGGGCGGCTGCCCAGGCCATGGTCGTTGGTTGTGGCGGTTGCCCGACGGAGGCGTCGCTCTGGCACCGGGAACGCTGATCATGGCTTGGTCGGCGGCGGGAGGTGCGCGCTGATCGTCGGTTGTGGTGGA
>NZ_BJVJ01000099.1 GCF_007989085.1 Pseudonocardia sulfidoxydans NBRC 16205 | reverse complement strand
CAGGGGCCGGCGCCGCGGGGGCGGCCGGCTCGGCTGCGGCCGGTCGCGGCGCGGGCGGACCCGGACGCGGACCGGGGCCGGGACGCGGACCGGGCGTGGGGGCGCCACCGGACGGGGCCGGGGACGAGGGGCGCGGACGTCCGCCGCCACCGCCGGGGATTCCGCGGCGGCTGTTGCCGTTGCCGGACACCGAGTCGCGCAGCTTGCGCGCCACCGGGGCCTCGACCGTCGACGACGGGGACTTCACGTACTCGCCCAGCTCCTGAAGCTTGCTCAGGACCTGCTTACTGCTGAGACCGAGCTCCTTCGCGAGCTCGTGTACACGGGCCTTGCCTGCCACTGCACTCCTCTAATTCCGGAGGCCGGGCGGCAGGATCCGCTCGACCTCGAACCTAGTGTCGAAGCACGTTCATGGTGCGATCTTCACGACTGGCTCATGACGGGTCGACCTTGCTTCCTGGTGTGTCGAGCGCGGGAGTCTCCCGTGCCCCGTGGGCCTGGAGGTGGGACCGCACCGCAGCGGTGTCCAGCGGACCCGGTACGCGTAACGCACGCGGGAACGCCGAGCGACGCTCGGCGCGGTCGAGGCACTCCGGATCGGGGTGCAGCCAGGCACCTCGGCCCGGTAGCCGCCGCCGCGGGTCAGGGGTGAGAACCCCGTCGACCACGACGACACGCAACAGACCACAGGCCTGCACCTTGGTCCGGCACCCGACGCATGTCCGCACCGGTCCGGCTCCGGTGCGGGCACCGGTTCCGGCAGGCGGACGATCAGGAGTCGGCCCCTGGCAGCGGGCCGGTTGTGAGTGTAGCGCGTCGCCGATCAGCCGACCGACTCCGTACCCGTCGCCCCGGCCACCTCGGCCGTCTCGTCGTCGGTGAGGTTGCGGGGGTCGGCGTCGCTGCGGATGTCGATGCGCCAGCCCGTCAGCCGGGCCGCCAACCGGGCGTTCTGCCCTTCCTTGCCGATCGCGAGCGACAGCTGGAAGTCCGGCACGACGACGCGCGCGGTGCGGGTCTTGGCGTCGATGACCGTGACCGACACCACCTTCGACGGGGACAGCGCGTTGCCCACGAACGTCGCCGGGTCGTCGGACCAGTCGATGATGTCGATCTTCTCGCCGGCGAGCTCGCTCATGACTCCGCGCACCCGCGCCCCCATCGGGCCGATGCAGGCACCCTTGGGGTTCACACCCGGCACGGTCGAGCGGACCGCGATCTTGGTGCGGTGCCCGGCCTCGCGCGCGACGGCGACGATCTCCACCGACCCGTCGACGAGCTCCGGGACCTCGAGCGCGAACAGCTTGCGGACGAGGTTGGGGTGCGTGCGGCTCAACGTGATCTGCGTGCCGCGCGCCCCGCGGGTCACGCCGAGCACGAAGCACTTGATGCGGTCTCCGTGCTGGTAGCGCTCGCCGGGGACCTGCTCGGTCTGCGGCAGCACACCCTCGGTCTGCGACCCCGACAGCGAGACGACGACGACACCGCGGGCGTTGGCGCGCGAGTCGGCCTGCACCTCGCCGGTGATGATCTCGCCCTCCTTCGCGGAGAACTCGCCGAAGGTGCGCTCGTGCTCGGCGTCGCGCAGGCGCTGCACGATGACCTGCCGGGCCGTGGTGGCCGCGATCCGGCCGAACCCCTCCGGGGTGTCGTCCCACTCGCGGTCCACCGAACCGTCCTCGCCCAGCTCCTGGGCCATGACCCGGACCAGCCCGGACTTGCGGTCGATGTCGATGCGCGCGTGCGCCTCGTGGCCGTCGGTGTGCTTGTACGCGGTGAGCAGCGCCGTCTCGATGGCCTCGATGACCATGTCGAACGGGATGTCCTTGTCGCGCTCGATCGCGCGCAGGGCGGCGATGTCGACGTTCATACCTCGTCCTCCGTCCGCTCCACACGCCCGCCGAGCTTCTCGACCTCGGCGTCGGGCGCCTGCTTGAACTCCACCTGCACCAACGCCTTCGCCACCTCGGCGTAGGCCAGCGACCGCACCGACCCGTCGACGAGCAGCGCGACCTCGTCCTCGCCCGCTTTGCCGACGCGACCCGTGAGCTTGCCACCGTCGGCCAGCGTGACCTCGACCAGGCGCAGGTAGGCCTTGCGCCAGTGCCGCGGCAGCGTCAGCGGCCGGTCGATGCCCGGGGAGGTGACCTCGAGGGTGTACGAGCCACCGATGAGGTGCTCGTGCTGGTCGAGCTCCGCGGAGGCGGCGCGGCTGAGCTTCGCGATGACGTCGAGACTCACCCCCGCGGTGTCGTCGGCGGAGTCGACGACGACCTTGACCGTGTGCCGCCGGCCCGTCGCGCGGACGTCGAGCTCGTCGAGCTCCAGTCCGGCGCCGGTGACGATCGGCGCCAGCACCTCGTGCAGCTGCCGGCCGACCTGGTCGGGGGTGGGCATTCGGGACAACTCCTGACGTCTTCGGGGGTCTCGGCCGGGGCGGGTCGCGCCCGGCCCGGACGGGCCTGCGCTCGGTGACCGCGCCGTGCCGGTCGGGCCGCCAAGGGTATCGCGACGGCCGTCGGGGGCGGCCTGGCAGGATGGGCCGCCGTGAGTCCCCGCGGCCTGGTATCGCCCCCCGTCCCGGCCGGGCCGGTCCGGCTGACCCGGCGGCGGCTGATCGCACTCGCCGCGCTCGCCCCGGTCGCGGGTGCGGCGCTGTCGGCCTGCGACGGTACGTCCGGCTCCGACGGGCCCGACCCGTTGATCGCGCAGGCCCGCGCCGCCCGCGACGACGCCGAGCTGATCGGAGCCGTCATCACCGCCGCGCCCGCGCTGACCGACCGCCTCACCCCCGTCCGGCAGGCCCGCACCGACCACGCCGCGGCGCTGGAGGCCGAGGTCGCCCGGCTGGCCGGCGGCACCCCGGGGCCCGCCACACCCGCCACGCCGACGGCACCGCCCGCCGATCCGACGACGGCGGCGGTGGTCGCGGCGCTGAAGAAGTCGGCCAACGACGCGGGCGGGCTCGTCGCGACGCTCCCGGCCGCCCGGGTGGGGCTGGTCGCCGAGGTCGCGGCCAGCTGCGCCGCATGGATGCAGGTGCTCTCGTGAGCTCGACCGCGAACCGGGCCGTACCCGCGCAGCAGCGCACGTCGATCGACCAGACCTCGATCGACGCCCTGCAGGACGTCCTGGAGACCGAGCACGCCGCGCTGTGGGCGTACTCCCTCGTCGTCGCCTACCTGCCGACCGACCTCGCCGAGCGGGCCCGGGAGGACTCCGACGCCCACCGCAGGCTCCGCGGGCTGATCGAGCAGACCCTCAGCGACGTCGGTGCACGCCCGGTGTCCGCGCTCCCGACCTACAAGCCGCCGACGCCGGTCACCGACTCCGCCACCGCCCAGCAGCTCGCCGTCGTCGCCGAGACCGACACGCTGGCGGCCTGGCGGTCGGTGCTGGAACGCACGACCGACACACCGCTGCGCGCCGCGGCCCTCGAAGCGCTCGTCTCAGGCACGGCCCGGTGCACGCGGTGGCGGACGTCGGCGGGGATGACCCCCGTCGTGCCGACCTTCCCGGGGCGGACCGCCTAGACCAGCGCGTCCACGGCGCGGTCGAGGTCGTCGGCGGTGTTGTACAGGCCGAACGCCAGCCGCGCCCCGCCCGCGCGGGCCGACGCCGCCACCCCGGCCGTGGTGAGCCGGTCGATCGCGCCCGGCGCACCCACGCTCACGATCGCCGACCCGGTCGGCGCCATACCGACGGCCATGCGCAGCGCGTCGGCCAGCCCGGCGCAGTGCGAGTGGACCGCTGCCATGTCCAGCCCGGCCAGCCACGGCAGCGTCCCCGCCGCGCCGACCTGGCACGTCCACGCCGGCGAGACGTCGAACGCCCGCGCGTCCGACGCCAGGTTCGGCGGCAGCCCGTACACGCCCTTCCACGGGTCCTCGCTCGCGTACCAGCCCGCGAGGTGCGGCACCGCCTCCACCTCGGGCCGCAGCGCCATCCACGCCGTGCCGCGCGGCGCGAGCAGCCACTTGTACCCGCCGCCCGCGACGACGTCGGCCCACGCCAGCGACAGCGGCAGCCAGCCTGCGGCCTGCGTGACGTCGAGGACCACGAGCGTGCCGTGGGTCTCGCGGACCTCGCGCAGGCCGTCGAGATCGGCGACCCGGCCGTCGGCGGACTGCACGACGCTGACCGCGACGACGTCGGCCTCCGCGGCGGCCTCGACGAGCCGGGCAGGTGGCGCCTCGGTGACCGTGACCCCACGCCCGGCCTGCACGGCGAACGGGAACGAGACGCTCGTGAACTCCCCCTCCGCCACGACGACCCGCGCGCCGTCGGGCACGGCCGCCGCGATCGGCCCGAGCAGCTGCGACACCGCCGTCCCGATCGCGACCCGGTCGGCACCGACGCCGACGAGCTCGGCGAACGCGGCCCGCGCCGTCGCGACGGGGGCGTCGAACTCCGGCGGTGAGCAGCGCCCGCTCCCCCAGCGCCGTACCGACTCGAGGACCGCCTCCGTGACCCGCACCGGCGGGATGCCGACACTTGCGGAGTTGAGGTAGCCGTCGGGGACGTCGAAGCTCTCGCCGAACGCGGTACGCACCCGCCCGACGCTACCGCCCGCCCGTCGCACCCCGGTGTGTGTACGAACGGCACAGTGCTGCAATTCAGTTGCGCGACTGTGCCGTTCGGGCAAGAGGGGCGTTCTGCACGAGCGGCCCTTTCGCGCAACTCAGTTGCGCGACTGTGCCGTTCGTTCGCTGCGTCCCCGGCGCCAGTACCGTCGGCCCCGTGCACAGCGAGCTGATCGAGATCCGGACCGGGTCGTCGGAGACCGTGCGCGATCTCGGCGGCGAGATCGACACCTACCTGCGCAAGGCACTCGCCGGCGACGGGCTGCTCAACATCTGGGTGCCCCACGCCACGGCCGGGCTGGCCGTCATCGAGACCGGCGCCGGCAGCGACGACGACCTCCTCGCCACCCTGCGCGACCTGCTCCCCGCCGACGACCGCTGGCGCCACCGCCACGGCAGCCGCGGCCACGGCCGCGACCACGTGCTCCCGGCCATCATCTCGCCGTCCGTGACGGTGCCCGTGCTCGGCGGGCAGGCGGCGCTGGGCACCTGGCAGTCGGTGTGCCTGGTGGACACCAACGTCGACAACCCGGTGCGGACGGTGCGGCTGTCGTTCCTGCCGCACTGACCTGCCGCACTGAGGTCCCGCACTGAGGTCCCGGCCCCGTCACACCGGGAGCCGACCCACCGTCCGCGCGCAACCTCACTGTCGAGTTTCCGCGCGTCAGCAGCAGTGAGGTTGCGGCCGACGGCTCGAGTGCGTGCCGGTCCCGTGTCTCGGAGGCGGCGGTCCACCTCGTGACGGGTCAGACGACCACCGGCAGGCTCGCCGTGTAGCCGGACGCGACGTCGCCGGTCATGGTCGCGAGCTGGCGGTCCCAGCCGTCGCGGAACACCATGTCGGAGGTCAGCGAGACCTGCGAGAGCGTGCGGACGCTGGAGGAGTAGCCGTCGGTGGCGTAGACGGCCTCGCACGTCTCCTTCGGCAACGCCAGCTGGGTGGTGCGCAGGGCGTTGCCCGACGACGTGGCGTCGGCCAGCGAGCGGTAGATCTCGAAGTGCACGTGCGGCCATCGGCCCTGGTAGCAGGCCGGGAAGATGCTGGTGAACGACAGCGTGCCGGCGTCGTCGGCGGCCTGGACGCCGCGCAGGTAGTTCTCCGCCGTCACCGCGCGGGAGTAGAGGGAGTAGTTGCCGTCGCGGTCGCAGTGCCACAGGTACACCGCGGCGCCCGGGAGGGCCGCGCCGGAGCTGTCGCGCAGGGTGAGGTCGATCCGCATCGGCACGCCCTGCGCGGTCGTGGTCGACGCGCCGAAGCTCGACCGGATGTCGCTGCGGACGATGCCGGCGTGGTCGAGGACGTTGGGGCCGTTGGAGCCGTCGGCCGGGTAGGGGCCACCGGTCTCCTCGGGGATCGCACCGGACCCCTGGGATGCCGCAGCACCTCCAGAGGACGAGGAGGACGAGGAGGACGCCGGGGACGACGAGCACGCCGCCGCCAGCGTCATCGCGGCGCCGCCCGCGAACAGCCCCAGCATTCGCCGACGGCCGAGCAGCCGGGGCAGGTCGCGGGAGATCCCGCCGAAGTCGTCGTGGTCGTCGGACATGCGCGCTCCTGGACAGTGGTGGCGGGGTGTCGCTTCACCACTGTCCCGAATGCACCCCGGCGCCGGCTGGGAGCGGCCTGTGCGTTCGCTGTGCCCAGGCGAGGTCGTGAGTGGCGATGGTCGCTCCAGCGACCATCGCCACTCACGGGGCTCAGCCGCGGACGACCTTCACCAGGTGCTCGATCGCGCCGTCGAGGGCGATCTCCTCGCGCTCGCCGCTGCGGCGGTCCTTGACCTCGATCTTGCCGTCGGCCAGGCCGCGGCCGACGACGACGATCGTCGGCACCCCGACGAGCTCGGCGTCGGCGAACTTGACACCGGGCGAGGCCTTGCGGTCGTCGAGCAGCACCGACAGCCCGGCGGCCTCGAGGTCGGCGGCGACCTTCGCACCGCCCGTCATGATCTCCTCGTTCTTGCCCGCGATCACGACGTGGACGTCGTAGGGCGAGACTGCGCGCGGCCAGATGAGACCGGACTCGTCGTTGCTCTGCTCGGCGACGACGGCGACGAGCCGGGAGACGCCGATCCCGTATGAGCCCATGGTGATGCGGACGGGCTTCGAGTCGGGGCCCAGCGCGTCGAGGGAGAACGCGTCGGCGTACTTGCGGCCCAGCTGGAAGATGTGCCCGATCTCGATGCCGCGCGCCGACTCCAGGACACCTTCACCGTCGGGCGACGGGTCGCCGTCGCGGACCTCGGCGGCTTCGATCGTGCCGTCCGGGGTGAAGTCGCGGCCGGCGACGAGGTCGACGACGTGGTGGTCGTGCTTGTCGGCGCCGGTCACCCACGCGGTGCCGGTGACGACGCGCGGGTCGACGAGGTAGCGGACCCCGTTGGCGGCCAGCGCCCCGGGTCCGATGTAGCCCTTCACCAGGAAGGAGTTCGCGGTGAAGTCCTTGTCCTCCAGCAGCGCGACCTCGGCGGGCGCGACGGAGGCCTCGAGGCGCTTCATGTCGACCTCGCGGTCACCGGGGACGCCGACGCCGAGCAGCTCCCACTCGTCCGACCCCGGCTGCCGCAGCTTGACCAGGACGTTCTTGAGGGTGTCCGCGGCGGTGAACTGCCGGCCGAGGCCGGCGCCGTTGAGGAACGCGACGAGGGTCTCGATCGTCGGGGTGTCGGGCGTGTGGTGCACCTGGGCGGCGGGCTTGTCGTCGATCGGCTGGGCGGGGGGCGCCGGGGTGACGACGGCCTCGACGTTCGCGGCGTAGCCCGAGGCGGACCGGACGAAGGTGTCCTCACCGGTCTCGGCCTCGGCGAGGAACTCCTCCGACGCCGAGCCGCCCATCGCGCCCGACGTGGCGGAGACGATGACGTAGCGCAGCGACAACCGGTCGAAGATCTTGACGTAGGCCTTGCGGTGCAACGCATACGAGTCGGACAGGCCCTCGTCGGTGAGGTCGAACGAGTAGGAGTCCTTCATCAGGAACTCGCGGCCGCGCAGGATGCCCGCGCGGGGGCGCTCCTCGTCGCGGTACTTGTTCTGGATCTGGTACAGGACGACGGGGTAGTCCTTGTACGACGAGTACTCGCCCTTCACCGCGAGGGTGAACAACTCCTCGTGGGTGGGGCCGAGCAGGTAGTCGTTGCCCTTGCGGTCCTTGAGCCGGAACAGGTTCGGGCCGTACTCGGTCCACCGGTTCGTCGACTCGTAGGGGTCGCGCGGCAGCAGCGCGGGGAACTGGATCTCCTGGGCGCCGATGGCGTCCATCTCCTCGCGCACGATCTCCTCGATCCTGCGCAGCACCCGCAGCCCCAGCGGCAGCCAGGAGTAGACGCCCGGCGCGACGCGGCGGACGTAGCCGGCGCGGACCAGCAGCTTGTGGCTGGGCACCTCCGCGTCGGCCGGGTCCTCGCGGAGGGTGCGGAGGAACAGCGACGACATCCTGGTCAACACCCGAGCAAGGGTAGCGACGACCGCTGACGGACCGCGCCCCGGTTACGGCTCACGACCCCACATCGGCTTGGATGTGCGGATGAACAGTCGTGTGGTGGTGCTGGTGGCCCGTCCCACGCCCTCGGGTGTCGACGCCCGGTCGCTCACAGGGCTCGCCGCCGCGGTGGCCGCGACGGTTGCCGATCCCGTCCGCGTCGCCCACCTCGACCAGGCCGAGCCGTCGGTCCACGACGTGCTCGACGAGGTGGTCCGCGACGGCGCCGACGGCGCCCTGCTGGTGCCGCTGGCTGTCCCGGCCGACGCCTACCTGCGCACCTGGATCGGCAAGGCCGTCGCGAACTGGCGCGAGACGCGCGCACCGCTGACCCTCGACGTCCGGCTCGCGGACGACCTCACCGCGAGCGCGGGCGCCGCTGCGGCGGTCGCGGCGCTCACCGCCGGTGCCGGCGAGGAGATCACCGTGTCGCCGGGCAGCTTCCGGGCACCGTCGTGGTCGGAGCTGCCCGGCCACGACCGGCACCTGCTGCTGTGCCGCGGCCCGCGCTGCACCGCGCACGGCGCGGGCGCCACCCACCGGGCGCTGACCGCCGCGACCCGCGACGACCCGCGCACCCTGGTGACGCCGATCGGCTGCCTCGGCCCCTGCAACCTCGGCCCGATCGTGATCGAGACGCCCGGCCACGACCCGGAGGGCACCTGGCACCAGCGCGTGGACCCGACCGCCGCGGCGGGGCTCGCGGCGCGGCGCTCGCCCGTCAGAACCGTCAGTAGCGGTTGAGCTTCGCGTCGGCGGCCAGGGCGGCGTCGATGACCTTGGCCGGGACCTTCACGCCCGGGCGCTGGCTGCGGACGATCTTCCCCGCCGACGGCACCTCCTTGCGCGACGGCCAGGTCGCGGTGTCCCACATGGCCGAACGGGCGAGGGCCTTGCTGCAGTGCAGGAAGAGTTCGTCGACGGTGACCTCGATCGCGAGCGTCGGCGTGGAGCCCTGGACGGTGAGCCGCGGCATCCAGTCGGCCCCGGTGACGATGCGCGCGCGGCCGTTGACGCGGATGACCTCGCCGATGCCGGGGATCAGGAACAGCATTCCGACCTGCGGGTTGACCAGGATGTTGCGCATGCTGTCGACGCGGCGGTTGCCCTTGCGGTCGCCGAAGACCAGTGTGTGCTCGTCGAGCACGACGACGCTGCCCGGTGGGTCGCCGCGCGGGGAGACGTCGCAGGACCCGTCGGCGGCGGACGTCGCCAGCAGGAAGAACGGACTCGTCGCGATGAACCGCGCCGACTCCGGGTCGACGTGGTCGATGGCCTTGTCCGCGATGGCGGCCGGTGGCTCCGAGACGATCTCTCGGAGCTCGGCCTCGGTGCCGATCACCCTCATGTCGGTAAGGGTAACCTTATTCGTGCAGGAGCGACGTGAGGTGTGATCCGACCACCTCGTCCTCGATCAGGAACGCGTCGTGGCCGTACGGGGCGTCGATGACCTTGAGCTCGGCGCCGGGGATGCCCTCGGCCATCTCGATCTGCTGCTCGAGGGGGTAGAGCCGGTCGGAGTTCACGCCGGCGACGAAGGTCCTCGCCTTGACCCGCGCCAGCGCCGCCGCGACCCCGCCGCGGTCGCGGCCGACGTCGTGGGCGTTCATCAGCTCGGTGAGCCGGACGTAGGAGCCCGCGTCGAATCGGCGCACCAGCTTCTCGGCGTGGTGGTCGAGGTAGGACTCGACGGCGTAGCGACCGCCGTCCCACGGGTTCTCGCCGTCCTGGGCCTCGCGGCCGAAGCGGGTGGTGAGCTCGAACCCGCTGCGGTAGCTCAGGTGCGCGATCCGTCGGGCGACGCCGAGACCCGCGTGGGGTCCCTTGCCGGCGGGCAGGTCGTGGTAGTCGCCGCCGTTCCAGCCGGGGTCGGCGCGGATCGCGGCGAGCTGTGGTGAGGCCCAGCCGATCTGGTCGGCCGAGGTGGCGGCGGGCGCCGCGAGGACGAAGAGTCTGCGTACCCGCTCGGGCTGCGTCGCGGCCCATTCGAGGGCCCGCATGCCGCCCATGGAGCCACCGATCACGCACGCCCAGGTGTCGACGCCCAGTGCGTCGGCGAGGACGGTCTCGGCGGCGACGGTGTCGCGGGTGGTGACGATGGGGAACCTGCTCCCCCACGGCACCTGGTCGGGCGCGGTCGAGGACGGGCCGGTGGACCCCTGGCAGCCGCCGACGACGTTGGGGGCCACGACGAACCATTCGGCGGGGTCGAGCGCGCGGCCCGGACCGACGAGCGCCTCCCACCAGCCGGCGGTGGGGTGCCCGGGGCCGGCCGGCCCGGCGATGTGGCTGTCGCCGGTCAGTGCGTGCAGCACCAGCACGGCGTTCGAGCGGGCGGCGTCGAGCGTGCCCCACGTCTCGTAGGCGATCCGGACGTCGGGCAGTTCGCCACCGGCCTCCAGACGCAGGGTGCCGGGCAGCTGCACCCACTGTCGGCGGCCGGGGTCGTCCCCCTCCCGCCAGGCACCGCTGGCGGGAGGGAGGACGATTCGTTCAGGGATGATGACGGCCTCTCAGGCGCCCTTGGCCGCGCGGAAGCCCGCTTCGAGGTCGGCCTTGATGTCCTCGATGCCTTCCAGACCGACCGACAGCCGGATCAGGCCGGGGCCGACACCCGATGCCAGCTGCTCCTCGCCGGAGAGCTGGCTGTGGGTGGTGCTGGCCGGGTGGATGACGAGGCTGCGCACGTCGCCGATGTTGGCCAGGTGGCTGTGCAGCTCGAGGGCGTCGACGAACTTCTTGCCCGCCTCGACGCCACCGCGGATGTCGAACGCGACGATCGCACCGACGCCGCGCGGCAGGTACTTCTGGGCGGCCGCGTGCCACGGGCTCGACGGCAGGCCGGCGTAGTGGACCTTCTCGACCTCGTCGCGGGCCTCGAGCCACTCGGCGACGGCCTGGGCGTTCTGCACGTGCCGCTCGATGCGCAGCGACAGCGTCTCGATGCCCTGGATGAGCAGGAAGCTGTTGAGCGGCGCGATGGCCGGACCGATGTCGCGCAGCAGCTGGACGCGGAACTTGATCAGGTACGACAGCGGGCCGAGCGCCTCCCAGTAGTTGAGGCCGTGGTAGCTCGGGTCCGGCGTCGTGAGGCCCGGGAAGGCCGCGGCGTGGGTGCCCCAGTCGAAGTTGCCCGAGTCGATGACGATGCCACCGATCGACGTGCCGTGGCCGCCGAGGAACTTCGTGGCCGAGTGGACCACGATGTCGGCGCCGTGCTCGATGGGCCGCACGAGGTAGGGGGTGGGCACCGTGTTGTCGACGATCAGCGGGATACCCGCCTCGTGCGCGGTGTCGGCGACGCCCCGGATGTCGAGGACGTTGCTGCCCGGGTTGCCGATGGTCTCGGCGTAGAAGAGCTTGGTGTTCGGCCGGACCGCGGCGCGCCACTCGTCGAGGTCGTCGGGGTTGTTGACGAACGTGACCTCGATCCCCAGCTTCGGCAGCGTGTAGTGGAACAGGTTGTACGTTCCGCCGTAGAGCGCGGCGCTGGAGACGAAGTGGTCGCCCGCCTCGGCGATGTTGAGGATCGCCAGCGTCGACGCCGCCTGGCCCGACGCGACGGCGACGGCCGCGATGCCGCCTTCGAGCGCGGCGACGCGCTGCTCGAGGACGTCCTGCGTCGGGTTCATGATCCGCGTGTAGATGTTGCCCAGCTCGGCCAGCCCGAACAGCGCGGCGGCGTGGTCGCTGTCACGGAACGTGTACGAGGTGGTCTGGTAGATCGGGGTGGCCCGCGCGCCGGTGGTCGGGTCGGCGGTGGCGCCGGCGTGGACCTGCTTGGTCTCGAAGGACCATGCTGCGGTCGGGTCGGTGGGCTCGGTCACGATGCAACTCCTGCGTCGGTGCGAGGTACAGCTGGACGGGTGTCGAGCGCGACCGGATCTGAGCATCCGGCGCGACGGACCGGCCGACGGTCGCCTGGGGCCTGTGTGATCGACCCCGGTGCGAGCGTCCGCGCTCAGGCGGACCGGGGACGTCGGCGGGTCGAGTCAGCGGCAACAACAGGCCGTGCTCGTGACCCGCATGTTGTCGACATGCAGGCGTGCCACGAGGTAGATCACCAAATGAAAATATCTGGTGCCGCGGCGCCCGCACAACCGGCCCCACCTGGTTGGTAGCGTCGTCCGCCGTGCTCGTGCTGCTGCCGCCCTCGGAGACCAAGCGCATCGGTGGCGACGGGCCCCCGCTGCGGCTCGACGCCCTGTCGTTCCCCGAACTCGCCGGGACGCGCAAGGTCCTCGCCGACGAACTGGTCGAGCTGGCGGCGGACGTGCCCGCCAGCCGGGCCGCGCTCGGGCTGTCGCCGCGGCAGGACGACGAGGTCGCCCGCAACGCCGCGCTCTGGTCGTCACCCACGCTGCCGGCCCTGCACCGCTACACGGGGGTGCTCTACGACGCGCTCGACGTGACGTCGCTGCGCGGTGCCGCGGCGGCCCGCGCACGGGCCCGGCTGGCCGTCGGTTCCGCCCTGTTCGGCCTGGTCCGAGCGGGCGATCCGATCCCCGCGTACCGGCTTTCCGCGGGGTCGGCCCTGCCTGCGGGCGGGACGCTCGCGGCGCGGTGGCGGCCCGTCCTCGACCCGGTGCTCGCGGCGGTGGCGGCGGACGAGCTGGTCGTCGACCTGCGGTCGGGCTCCTACGCCGCGCTGGGGAAGGTGCCCGGCGCCGTCGACGTCACGGTCCTCGCGGAGAAGCCGGACGGCAGCCGCTCGGTCGTCAGCCACTTCAACAAGGCCCACAAGGGTGCGCTCGCCCGGGTGCTCGCCGGGACCCGGGCCGAGCCGACCGACGCCGCCGGGATCGCCGGCATCGCCCGGCGGGCGGGGATGCGAGTGGAGAGACCCGCACCGTTGTCGCTCGCCGTGATCGTCGCGGCCTGACCGTCCCCGGAACAGGCGACCACCGTCCGACGACAACATCCGCGACACGCCCAGAACTGTGTCCGATTCGGTCGGGTCCGCCGGTAGCGTCAGGATGCGGTACGGCCCGGCCCGCGGGCCCGAGCGGAGGGCCATGCGGACCCGGAGCAACCTGGCGATACTCGTCGCACTCGTCGCGGCAGGGCTGTTCCTGACGATGGCGCTGACCTCTCCGAAGGCCGAGGTCGACGGCGTGGCCGGCGCGGCGGGCACGCCGGCCGGGGATCCCCCGCCGCCGTCCCCGCCGTCCCCGCCGGAGTGGATGCGGCCGCTGCACCCCGGGGAGCGGCCGCCGCAGTTCGTCCTCTTCTCCTTCGACGGCGCCGGTTCCGACTCCCACTGGAAACGCGTCCTGCCCCTGGCGCAGCGGTCCAACGCGCGGTTCACCGGCTTCCTCACCGGCCTCTACCTCGTCCCCAACTCCGAACGCACCCGCTACACCGGTCCCGGGCACACCCCCGGCAAGTCGTCGGTCGGGTTCGGCGGCACCGAGGCCGACATCGCCACCCGCATCGGCAACCTGAAGACGGCGCTCGCCGCGGGCCACGAGATCGGCACCCACTACAACGGGCACTTCTGCGCGGGCGCCGAACCGTCCGGCGCGAAGTGGACCACCGCGCAGTGGAACTCCGAGCTCGACCAGTTCTTCCGTTTCGTCCGCGAGGCACCGGGCCTCGACCTGCCCGACGGCACCGTCAAGGGCGGGCGCACCCCGTGCCTGGAGGGGAAGAAGGACCAGTTCTTCCCGGCGATGTTGACGCACGGGATGGTCTACGACAGCAGCGGCACGGCCGGCTCGCTCGCCTGGCCGTCGAAGGTCGACGGGGTCTGGGAGTTCCCGATGCCCTCGGTCACCGTCACCGCGCTGGACAAGCGGGTGATCATGATGGACTACAACCTCTGGTTCTCCATGAACGGCGCGAAGGACGAGCCCGAGAAGGCGTCGCTGTTCACCGAGTGGACCGTCGCCGCCTACTTCAGGGCCTACGACGCCGCGTACGCGGGGAACCGGGCCCCGCTCGTCGTCGGCAACCACTTCAACGACTGGAACGGCGGCGCGTTCAGCACCGCCGTCGAGACGTTCATGGGCGAGGTCTGCCTGCGCCCGCAGACGGTCTGCGCCACCTACGGGCAGGTTCTGGAGTGGATGGGCCTGCAGGACCCCGCGATCCTGGCCGCGCTGGAGGCCGAGCCGCAGCCGCGGCCGTGACCCTGTGAGTGGCGATAGTCGCTATAGCGACTATCGCCACTCACGACCCGGATAATCACTTGCCGCCCGTCGTAGTGTGGGCAGCGCACTGATCGCCGCACGGACGGAGCAGGGATGACGGGCAGGGACCGCGCCACCGGGTGACATCTCCCCGGGGGCGCTCCGCGACGTTCCGTCGTCCCTCGTCCCGTGAGGTTGTCGCGTGCCCGATCCCTCGATCGTCTGCTCCGCTCTGTCCTACGTCCTGCCCGACGGCACCGTCGTCCTCGACGACGTGTCCTTCGCCGTCGGCCCCGGCCTGACCGGGCTCGTCGCCCCCAACGGCGCCGGCAAGACCACCCTGCTGCGCCTCGTCGCCGGCCTGGCCACGCCCACGACGGGCGCCGTCACCGTCGACGGGACCGTCGGTCTGCTCCCCCAGGAGCTGCCGTTCACCGCCGACCTCACCGTCGCCGAGGTGCTCGGCGTCTCCGACACACGAGCGGCGCTGGCCGCCATCGAGTCCGGCGACACGGGCGAGGAACACTTCGCCACGATCGGCGACGACTGGGACGTCGAGGAGCGCAGCCGCGCCGAGCTCGACCGGGTCGGACTCGGCGACGTCGACCTCGGCCGGAGGCTCGACACCCTCTCCGGTGGGCAGGTCGTGTCGCTGGGCCTCGCCGCGCTGCTGCTGCGCGGACCGGACGTCCTGCTGCTCGACGAGCCCACCAACAACCTCGACCGCGACGCCCGGGAGCGTCTGTTCGCGGTGCTCGACGGTCGGCCGGGGTGCGTGCTCGTCGCCAGCCACGACCGCGAGCTGCTCGACCACGCCGACCGCATCGCCGAGCTCGGCCGCGACGGCGTGCGGGTGTTCACCGGCGACCTCGCCTCCTACGAGGACGCCGTCCACGTCGAACGGGAGGCGGCCGAGCGCGCCGTCCGGTCCGCCGAGCAGGACGTGAGGCGGGAGAAGCGGGCGATGCAGCTGGCCCGCGAACGTGCCGACCGCCGCGCCAACACCGCCGCCCGCGGGGTCGCCGACGCCGGGCTGCCGAAGATCGTCGCCGGGAAGCTGAAGCGGAAGGCGCAGGAGTCGGCGGCGAAGTCCGACCGCACCCACGGCGACCGGGTCGGCCAGGCCCGCACCCGCCTCGACGACGCCGAACGCGCCCTGACCGACGACGCGATGCTCGTGCCCGACCTCCCCGACACGACGGTGCCCGCCGGCCGCACGGTCGTCGCGGCGCAGGGGGTCCGGGTGCGTGAGCTGTTCGGTGGCGGCGTCGACCTGACCATCCGCGGACCCGAGCGGATCGCGCTCGTCGGCGCCAACGGCTCCGGCAAGTCGACGCTGCTGCGTGTCCTGTCCGGGGAGCTCGTCCCCGACGCGGGCGAGGTCCGGGGCGCAGGCGGACGGGTGGCGCGGCTCTCGCAGCGGCTCGACCTGCTCGACCCGTCGCGCAGCATCCTGCAGAACCTGGAGGCGGTGACCGACGGGATGCCGCTGTCGCAGCGGATGACGTTGCTCGCCCGGTTCCTGTTCCCGGGCGACGAGGCGCACAAGCCTGTCGCGGTGCTGTCGGGCGGCGAGCGGCTGCGCGCCACCCTGGCCTGCGTGCTGCTCGCCCGGCCCGCGCCGCAGCTGCTGTTGCTCGACGAGCCCACCAACAACCTCGACATGGTCTCGACGGCGCGGCTCGCGAGCGCGCTGCGGGCGTTCCGGGGCGCGTTGGTGGTCGTCAGTCACGACGAACGCTTCCTCGCCGACGTGGGCGTCGACAGGCGGGTGGCCCTGGGGCACGGCGCCCTGACCGACGCAGCCCCCTGACCCGAGAGATCCGCGCGCAACCGCACTGCTGTTCCCGGCGCCGGGAACAGCAGTGCGGTTGCGCGCGGTAAATGCGTTGCGGGCCGGACGCGCGTTCCGCGACCATCGTCGTCGGCCGGAAGAAGCCGGATGACGACGCGACCCAGGAGGTGCCGGATGTCGACCGCCGCCCGGGACCTGGCACGTCCTCGTCCCTTCCCCGCCCCACCGCGCGACCTCGTGCGCCCGTAGCGCACCCCGGTGGGGCCATCCGGTCAGGAGACCCACCACAGTGTCATCCCACGATCGTTCGTCCACCCGCGGCCGGCCACGGCGCCGCCGCTTCGACGACGAGCACGACCCCGCCGACGACGCGTACGTCTCGCGCCGCCGGCGACGCAGCACCGGCCCGACCCCGCCACCCGCCGAGCTCGACGGCCGCGCGGGCGAGGACGTCGACGGCCCACCCGAGGGCGACCGCTGGTCGACCTGGGACGGCGCCGACAACGGCCCGCAGCCACGCCCGGACTGGGTGGTGACGGCCACCGGCGCCGTCGACACCGAGCTCGGCGTCCTCAAGACCGGCAAGGAGGCCGACGTCCACCTGCTGCACCGCGGGGTGCCCGGCGAGCCCGGAACCCTGTTGGCGGCCAAGCGTTACCGCTCCTCGGAGCACCGGATGTTCCACCGCGACTCCGGGTATCTGCAGGGCCGGCGCGTGCGCCGGTCGCGCGAGACCCGGGCGATGGCGTCGCGGAGCGACTTCGGCCGTGACCTGCTCGCCGGGCAGTGGGCGCGCGCCGAGTTCGCGGCGTTGTCCACGCTGTGGTCGGCGGGCGTGCCGGTGCCGTACCCGGTGTCGGTCGACGACACCGAGGTGCTGCTGGAGTTCATCGGCGACGGGGAGTCCGCGGCCCCGCGGCTGGCGCAGCTCCGCCCGGGCGCAGACGAGCTCGCCGATCTCTGGCGGCAGCTCGGCGAGGCGTTACGGGGGCTCGCCCGGCACGGCCTCACCCACGGCGACCTGTCGGCGTTCAACCTGCTGGTCCACCGCGGCCGGCTGGTGATGATCGACCTGCCGCAGGTCGTGGACGTCGTCGGCAACCCGTTCGGTCCCTCCTACCTGGGCCGTGACGTCGACCGGGTCGCGGAGTGGTTCGCCGCCCGCGGGCTCCCGGACGCCGCCGCGGCGCAGGAGTCGCTGCTCGCGGACCTGATGGCCGAGCTGGGGATCACGGGGCCGGGAACGTCACACCCGTGAGGTCGTGGCCGGGCGCTCGGGTAGTCTGACCATGAGCGTCCGGCCCGGCCGAACCACGGCCCGGTGACCCCGCGTGGGTCGCACCCCGTTGTGGACGCGTCCGAAGCTTCATCCCCTGTGGGCGCTGCGTTGCGCCCGGGCTCGTCCCCGCAACAGCCCGCCCGTCCTCGTCGACGGGCGCGGCCGGCTCCGTGCGACGTGCCACGTCCGGAGGTCCTTTCTTGGCTCCCCAGCAGGCCCGTTCCTCGGGTCCCGCCGATCGTTCCGCCCGTTCGGGTTCGGGTCGTCCCCGTCCCCAGCGGTCCCGTGGCCGTGGTCGTGGCGGCGACCGTCGCCCCGCCGCGGCCCCCACCCGTTCCGCCTCGCCGATGCCGGTCGAGGAGCTGTGGACGGCGCCCGAGTCGGGCATGCCGTCGTTCGCCGACCTCGGCCTGCCCGAGCCGGTGCTGCGCGCGCTCGACGCCGAGGGTTTCACCGCACCGTTCCCGATCCAGGCGGCGACGCTGCCCGTCACGTTGAAGGGCCAGGACCTGCTGGGTCGCGGCCAGACGGGCTCCGGCAAGACGCTGGCCTTCGGCCTGGCGCTGCTGTCGCGGCTGGCCGGGGGCCGCGCGACGGCCCGCAAGCCCCGCGGTCTCGTCCTGGTGCCCACGCGTGAGCTGGCGCAGCAGGTCGTCGACGCGCTCGACCCGTTCGCCCGCGCGCTCGGGCTGCGCACCGCGGTCGTCGTCGGCGGGCTGTCGTTCAACCGGCAGGCCGACGCACTGGCCCGCGGGGTCGACCTGCTGGTCGCCACCCCCGGCCGGCTGACCGACCACACCACGCAGCGCACCGCCGACCTGTCCGCCATCGAGGTCACCGCGCTCGACGAGGCCGACCGCATGGCCGACATGGGCTTCCTCCCCCAGGTCCGGGCCATCCTCGACCTCACCCCGGCCGACGGGCAGCGGCTGCTGTTCTCCGCGACGCTCGACGGCGACGTGGCCGCGCTGGTCACCCGGTACCTGCACGACCCGGTGACCCGTGCCGTCGCGTCGGCGCGCGCGGCCGTCGACACGATGGACCACCACACGCTGCTGGTCGACTCCGCCGCGAAGGCGCGGGTCGTCGCCGAGATCGCCGCCCGTGAGGGCCGGACGATCCTGTTCGCGCGCACCAAGCACGGCGTCGACCGCTGGGTGCGCAACCTGCGGCGCGACGGCATCGTCTCCGTGGGCCTGCACGGCGGGAAGTCGCAGAACCAGCGCAACCGCGCGATCGCCGACTTCAAGGAGGGCCGCACCCCTGTCCTCGTGGCCACCGACGTCGCCGCACGCGGCATCCACGTCGACGACGTGAGCCTCGTCGTGCACATCGACCCGCCCGCGGACCCGAAGGACTACCTGCACCGCGCCGGCCGCACGGCCCGCGGCGGCGAGTCCGGCACCGTCGTCACGCTGGTCACGCCGGAGGAGCGTCGCGATGTCGACGCCCTGACCCGGCAGGCCGGGGTGCGCCCGACGGTGCACGACGTCTACCCGGGCGCGCAGTCGCTGCGGGCGGTCACCGGCTCGCGTGAGCCCAGCGGTGTGGCCGTCGTCGAGCCGAAGCCGGTGCAGGCCACACCGCGCGGTCAGGGCCGGCGGGCCCGCGGCCGCCAGGGCGGTGGCGCCGCCGCGGGCCAGGCCGGCGGGCGCGGCG
>NZ_BJVJ01000098.1 GCF_007989085.1 Pseudonocardia sulfidoxydans NBRC 16205 | reverse complement strand
CGGGCGCGCCCGTCGTCGCCGCCGCCGTCCGCGCGCCCGTCGTCGCCGCCGCCGTCCGCGCGCCCATCGTCGCCGCCGCCGTGCGCGCGCCGTCATCGTCGCCGCCCCGCGGGGGTCGGACGCAGGCCGTCATCGGCTACAGCCGCGCGTCGAGGTCGCCGACGGCCTGCAGCGCGCCGGCGACGTGGTCGTGGCAGCGGTCGATCTCGTCGGCGGCCCGGGTCAACGCCACGGGCACCAACGACTCCGGGTGCTGGCGGCTGAGGTCGGCGAGGATGCGGACGGCCTCGGCGACCCCGTCGCCCGCGCGGCGGACCAGCTCGGCGGCCGCCCGGGTCTGGTCGGCCACCTCGGCGACGACGGCCTTCACCTCGGCGAGCGACACGTCCCGCTCCCCTGCTCCCGGGTCCCGGCCCTCACAGCCGGGCCGCGACGCCCTCGGACTCCTGGATCGCCGAGGCGACGGCCTGCTGCACCTCGGAGATGCTGCGGGCGGCCTCGGCGTAGGCGGCGTTGGCGGAGTCGACGTCGGACTGGCTGCTGCCCGCGGTGACCTGCTGCAGCGCCGACTGGGCCTGCTCGATGCTCGACTGCGCCTGCTGCAGCGCCCCGAGGCTCTCGGAGGCCTTGTCGTTGGCCAGTGCGATCCCGGCCCGGACCTCTTCGATGCTCGCCATGGCGGGTGTGCCTCGCTTCCGCTCGTTCCACCGCGCGGTCGGGGTCCGCCGGTGCAGGCGTGAAATCTAGCGGCCCGCCGCGGCCGTACCCGTCCGGGTCATCCCCTTGCGATGCTACGTGTCCGGGTGCTCGCGGGCAGGTTCTACAGCATCCCGAGACACATCACGGTCATGGCCCCGGCCATCGCGATGTGGGCGCCGGTGGCGGTGCGCGCGGACCGCAGCCGGGCGAGGCGGCCGACCTCGGGCGTCGCGTCGAGCGACCGGGTGGCGACCGGCGGCGCGACGGTGGCGAACAGGCCCTCGGCGGCCGGTTCGCACGCGCAGTCGGCGTCGCCGCGGGCCGCGGCGACGAGCCGGTCGCCGCAGCGCAGGGCGTGCCACGCGAAGAAGCCGGCGAGGGCGAGCGCCGCGACCGACAGCAGGCCGATCCCGCCGTGCCCGCCGTGGCCGCCCGCCGCGTCGTGGCCGCCCATGGTGAGCATGAAGACCATCGCGACGGCGCAGACGACGTGGTAGCCGGCGTCTCGGGTGCCGAGCCCGGCCCGGACGGCCAGGGCGGCGAACCACAGCCCGGTCGCCGCGAACACGACGAGCCAGACGGCGTCGGGCACCGGGTCGCCCAGCGGCGAGTACATGGCGGCCATGCCGACGCCCATCGCGGCGTGCGACGCCTCCCCGACCCGGTCGCCGCGCATGAGCAGCAGCCGCGCCAGGTGCAGGACGCCGAGGCCCAGACAGCCGACGGCGAGGATCACGTGCACCCACTCCATTCGCGGGAACCTCCTCACCCGTCCAGACCTGCGTCGCCCAGAACGGTAAGGGACCGTCACGCTCCGAATCCATACGGTGAGGGGGTAGTGACTTCGCGGCCCGGACGTGCAGTGACGTCGCCCGGCCGCGGTCAGACGGTACGGATCGTCGCCATCATCGCCATGTCCTCGTGCTCCAGGTTGTGGCAGTGGAAGACGTAGCGGCCCGTGTACCGCGTGAACCGCACGGCGACGTCGACGATCTCGGCGGGGAGCACGTCGACGGTGTCCTTCCAGCCGGCGTCGCTCGGGCGCGGCCTCCCGCCGCCGCGGGCGAGCACCTGGAAGTGGTCGAGGTGCACGTGCACGGGGTGGTGGACGTCGGTCCGGAAGCGCCACGTCTCGACCTGGCCGAGCGGGACGTCGGCGATCGAGGTCTGCGGGTCGAAGGCGAGGTCGTTGATGGTCCAGCCGCGGTGGCCCGGCCCGACGGCGCCGCGGCGGAACACGAACTCGCGTACCACCGGCCCGGGCACGAGGGGGGCGACGTCGTCGGCGAGCCGGTCGGGGACGCGGCTGTCGTCGCGGGCGACGCGCACGACGCGGAACCGCATGACGTCGTTGCCCAGGGTGTCGACCATGGTGACGTCGGCGCCGACGGGGACGGCCGCGAAGTCGACGACGACGTCGACGCGCTCCCCCGGGGCCATCGCGATGCTGTCGAGCCGCTGGGGCGCGGCGAGCAGGCCGCCGTCGGAGCCGATCTGGGTGAACGGCAGGTCCGGTGCGCCGGGGACGCGCAGGGCGAGGACGAAGCGGCGGGCGTTGGCGACGTTGACGATCCGCAGCCGATACCGGGCGGCGTCGACGTCGTGGACGGGCCAGGGCGCGCCGTTGACGAGGACGACGTCGCCCAGCACGCCGGGCATCCAGCGGTCCTCGACGCCGGGCACGGTGCGCAGGGTCCGGTCGATCGACGGGTAGGCGAACGACCCGTCGGCGGCGAAGGCGCGGTCGCAGATCATCAGGGGCAGCTCGCGGTCGCCCGCGGGCAGGCCGAGCGCGTCCTCGGCGTCATCCCGGACGATGTGCAGCCCCGCGAGACCGCGGTGGACCGACGGACCGGTGAAGTCCATGCGGTGGTCGTGGTACCAGAGCGTCGCGGCGCGCTGGGTCATCGGGTAGCGGTGCTCGCGTACGCCCGCGGCGAGGTCCCCGACCATGGTCGTGCCGTTGTGGGGGTGGGCCCAGTTCGAGTTGTCGCCGACGGGGAGCACCAGGTCGAGGGGCCAGCCGTCGGAGTCGGCGGGGGTGTGGCCGCCGTGCAGGTGCGCGACGGTCGGCACGGGCAGCCGGTTGGTGTGGCGCACCACGACCGGTCGGCCCGACCGGGTCTCGAACGTCGGTCCGGGGAAGGTCCCGTCGTAGCCCCAGATCGTGGTGCGCAGCCCGGGGAGGATCTCGACGTCGGCGGCGCGTTGGGTGATCTCGTAGAGGTCGGTACCATCGAGGGTGCCGGTGGGCTCGGCGACGGCGGGGATCGGCAGCGGGACCCGGTACGGCGGAGGCAGGGGGACGGCGCTGCGCAGGGTCTCGCCGGTCTGGCCGGCGGGGGTGTCGAGGCCGAGGACGCCGCAACCGGTCAGCCCGGCGACGGTGGCGGCCCCGCCGAGCGCCCCCAGGAAGCCGCGACGCGACATGCGGGGGGTCATGCCCGGCTCCGGCGCGGGGACGCCGCCGACGGCAGCCACGCCCAGACCGCGAGCAGCACCGACACCACGACGATCGCCACCCCGACAGGGATGTGCAGCTGCAGCTCGTGGGCGTAGCCGACGCCGATCTGGAAGCCCTCGACGAGGAACAGCACGACGGCGACGGGCAGCACCCACAGGCGGCCGCGCCCGGCGGCGACGTAGGCGATCGCCACCCCGATCGCGACCAGGGTCAGCATGGCGACGGCCGAGCCGGCGATGCCGTGCACCTCGATCGCGGCGACGTCGCCGGAGAGGAACAACCCGGCGAGGACCGGTTGGCAGAGCACCGCGAGCAGGTGCACCGTGACGATCCCGCGCAGGAGCCAGAGGGAGACCCGAGGGCTCCGCGGCGGGGCGGGCGTTGCGCTTTCCACGAACCGGACGCTATAGGTTGGCTGTCTACTCATACATCAGGGATTTCCCTGATCCTGGACGCACCGTCCCCGAGCATGTCGTGCGTAGACTCCCTACACGTGAGACCCGACAGCGTGCGCGGCCACCTCGACGGCCTGATCCTCGCCGTACTGGAGTCCGGTCCGCTGCACGGCTACGCGATCATCGAGGCCCTGCAGGCCCGCAGCGGCGGCGCGCTCGACCTGCCCACCGGCACCGTCTACCCCGCGCTGCGCCGCCTCGAGCGGGCCGGGCACCTGGCCGGGGCGTGGAGCACCGTCGGCGGGCGCGAACGTCGCACCTACCGGCTCACCCGTGCCGGCAAGCACGCACTGGCCGCGCAGCGCGGCGAGTGGGAGGAGTTCCGCGACGTCGTGAACCGGGTCCTGGGAGGTGGGTCGTGGCCGGCGACGGGCTGACCGTTCCCGCCCGCCCGGGCGCCGACCCGATCGAGGCGCACGTCAGGGCGCTCCGCGACGCACTGCACGGCCCCCGCCGGGTGCGCGCGAGCCTGCTCGCCGAGGCCCGCGACGGCCTGGAGGACGCCGCGCAGGCGCTGTGCGACGACGGCGTCGACGCCGCGGAGGCCCGCAGCCGGGCGGTCGCGGAGTTCGGCCCGGTCCGCGAGGTCGCCGACGGCTACCAGGACGAGCTCGCGGCGGCACAGTGCCGGCGGACCGCGACGCTGATGGCGGTCGCGTTCCCCGCGCTGCTCCTGTCGTGGAACCTGCTGTGGTCGGCCGTCTCCGGTCCCGCGGCGCCGTCGACACCGACGTTCTCGTTCCTGTCCCGGCTGGAGGACGCCACCAGCCTGGTGGCGGGCCTCGTCGCGCTCGCCGCCCTGGTCGCGCTGCGCCGCGGTTCCCCGCGGCGGGTGCTGTTCGCGGTCACCGCCCTCGGGGTGCTCACCCCGGTCGTCTGCGTCGGCGCCGCGCTCGGCATGGCGGTGCTGGGACCGCACGGAGGGGACGCCCACGTCGCCGGCTACGTCGTGACGGCCGCGGTGCTGGTGGCGCTGGTCCGCTCGGTCGCCAGGGCGCACCGGATGCTGGCCCACACCCGACCCCTGTGAGTGGCAATAGTCGCTATCGCGACTATTGCCACTCACGAGCGCTGATCAGGCCTGACCCGCCGCTTCCTTCTCCGCCTGGTACTTGTCGGCCCACGCCTGGATCGCGGCACCGTTCTTCGCATCGAGCTCGCCGTGGCGGCTGCGCGCCCACTCCTCGGCGGCGAGCAGGCGCCGCTGCGACGGCTGGAACGCCGGGATCACATGGCGCGCGAACAGCTCGTAGTGACGCTGCGTCGCCTCCCAGTTCGCCCAGTCGTGCTGCATCATCATGAAGCAGCCGAACCCGCCGTTGGACTGGTCCATCAGCCGCTGGATCTGGGTGACCGCCTCGTCGGGGGTACCGATCACGCCGAGTCCCGTCTCGTTGATCCAGGCCACCCGCTCCTCGAAGGTGTCGCCCTCCGCCCGGAACGTCGGCAGCGCGAGGGTGCGCTGGGTGTAGTCGCAGAACCGGTCGAAGCCGTAGCGGACGTCCTCGATCGCCTGCTGCTTCGTCTCCGCGATGTGCATCGGCCCGACGAGGCGCCACCGCGACCGGTCGGTGGCGCGGCCGTGCTTCGCCGCCTCCGCCTCGACGACGTCCCAGTGGTGGGCGAGCACGTCGAAACCCTCGCGCGTGGTCGCCCCGATGGACAGCAGCGAGAGCCCGTGCGTGCCCGCGAGGATCGGGCCCGCCGGCGAGGCGGTCGCGGCCACCGCGATCTCGAAGCACGGGTCGGAGTACGGCGCGAGCTGCGTGCGGGCCTCGACGACGGAGTACCGGTCGGTGCGACGGGTGACGCGCTCGTCGGTGCGCAGCAGCCGCAGCAGGACGTCGAGGTCCTCCCCCAGCGCCGGGCGCAGCTGCGCCGGTTCCAGACCGATCATCGCCGCGTCGGTGGGCAGCGAACCGGGGCCGACGCCGAGCATCAGCCTGCCGCGCAACAGGTGATCGACCAGGATCGCGCGGTCGGCGATCCACAGTGGATTGTGATAGGGCAGCGAGACGACGCCCGTCCCCAGCTTGATGTGGCGGGTCAGCGCACCGACGTGGGAGATGAACGTCAGCGGGTCGGCGATGATCTCGGTGCCGGCGCTGTGGTGCTCACCGATCCACGCCTCGTCGTAGCCGAGGCGGTCGAGCAGCTGGATGGTCTCGACGTCGCGCTGCAGCGACGTCGTCGCGTTCTGGGTGGGCGGGCTGTTGAACGGGGGCATGAAGATCCCGAACCGCAGCTTGTTGACGGGGTTCTCGGGCACGGCTGTCCTCACTCTCGTTGCGGTGGGGGACGTTCAGAGCGGCCGGTGCGCGCCCTGTGTGGGCGCGGCGGTGAGCCGGTAGCGGCGGAGCTTGGCGTAGAGGGTTCCGCGCGAGATGCCGAGCCGGGACGCGGCCGCAGCCTTGTTCCCGCCGCACTCCGCGAGCACTCCGGCGACGACCTCCGCCTCCGCGTGTTCGAGCAGCCCGAGACCGGCGAGCGGGTCGTGCCCACCGACCGGTGCGACGGCCGCCGGGTCGGGGCGCAGGGTCAGGACGACGCCGTCCGTGGTCGTGCCCGGGGTCAGCGGCCAGACCTGTGCGCGCAGCCCGTCGGCGACGTCGATGTCCTCCCCCGGGCCCGCCTCGGTGACCAGCGCCCACAGCTCGGCGTGGTCGAGACCGACACCCCCGGTGCTGTCGGCGGCCAGCAGGGTCGAGGCGTCGAGGGCGACGACGGGCGCGGTCGTGCGCGAACGCGCGGTGCGGAAGGCCTCGAGCAGCCGGCGTTCCGGCACGGTCGCGTCGGCGCGCAACGCCTGCACGACGCCCTGCACCATCGCCGACGCGGCCAGAGTCAGGAACCCGCTGGCGTCGCGCGCCCGGCAGGTGACGTTGACGGCGCCGCACACCTTCCGCGTCACCGGGTGCACGACGGGCGCGGCGACGCAGGCCCAGCGGTGGAACGCCTCGACGTAGTGGTCGGCGCCGAGCACGACCGCGGCGCCGCCGCTCTCCAGCGCCGTGCCGATCCCGTTCGTGCCGATGGCCTCCTCGGCGAACATGCCGCCGCGGACGACGCCGACGTCGTCGAGCTCACCGGCGATGGCGGCGTCGGACACCCAGCGCCAGACGACGGTGCCGCGCGGGTCGGCCAGGGCCAGGCAGCTCGACGTGCCCGTGAGCTGGTCGGCGAGCGCGTGCATCACCGGCGCCGCGACCCGCACGAACGGGGTGTCGGCGTCGACGGTGACCTGCGGGATGTCGGTGTGCGCGGGGTCGACTCCGCTCCACCGCGACCGCCGCCAGGAGTCGAGCAGGCCGGAGTCGACGCCGCCGGGTTCGGCACCGGACAGGAACGTCTCCCACTCCCGTCGCCTGTCCATCGCACCCCCACCGGCCGTGCCGGGTCCGGTCGTCGCTGACCGGCGGAGTCCCGCACCGCCTCGCCTCCAGTATGCGAAGTCACAGGGCCGGAGGATCTGTTCAATTCCTGGACGTTCGCCCAGGCCCGGCCTGGACGTTCGCGCAGGCCGGGCCTCGTGAGCGGCAATAGTCGCGATAGCGACTATTGCCGCTCACAGGTGCTCTGGGCTTCCCTGACAGGTTCCGTCAGGGGAAGGCGCGAAGCTGGCGCCATGACGACACCAGAACGCCCCCTCGCCGGCCGTGTCGCCCTCGTCGCCGGCGCCACCCGCGGAGCCGGGCGCGGCATCGCCGTCGAGCTCGGCGCCGCCGGGGCGACCGTCTACGTCACCGGACGCAGCCGCCGCGGCGCGCCCTCGGAGTACGGGCGCGCCGAGACGATCGAGGACACCGCCGACCTCGTCGCCACCGCCGGCGGCACCGGCATCGCCGTCCCCACCGACCACCTCGTCCCGGAACAGGTCCGCGCGCTCGTCGAGCGCATCGACGCCGAACAGGGCCGACTCGACGTCCTCGTCAACGACATCTTCGGCGGCGACCCGCTCACTGAGTGGGACACCCCCGTCTGGGAGCACTCGCTCGACAACGGCCTGCACCTGCTGCACCTGGCGATCGACACCCACATCGTCACCGCGCACTTCGCGCTCGCGCTCATGATCCGCAACCCGGGCGGGCTCGTCGTGGAGATGACCGACGGCACCGCCGACTACAACGCCGACAACTACCGGCTCAACCTCTACTACGACCTGGCCAAGGTCGCGCCCATCCGGCTGGCCCGCAGCTGGGCCCACGAGCTGCGCGACCACGGCGCCACGTCTGTCGCGGTCACGCCGGGCTGGCTGCGCTCGGAGGGCATGCTCGACCACTTCGGCGTCACCGAGGACACCTGGCGCGACGCGTGCGAGGCCGAACCGCACTTCGCGATCTCCGAGACGCCGCGCTTCGTCGGGCGGGCCGTCGCCGCGCTCGCCGCCGACGACGACCGGCGCCGCTGGAACGGGCAGTCACTGTCGTCGGGCGGGCTCGCGAAGGAGTACGGCGTCACCGACCTCGACGGATCGGCCCCCGACGCGTGGCGCTACGTCGTCGAGGTGCAGGACGCCGGGAAACCGGCCGACGTCACCGGGTACCGCTGAACCGCCCGTTCGACGCCCCGGCGTGCGCGTGCTGCGCCCCGAGCGCCGGGGCGACCGGGCCGCCGATCCCGGTCACCTTCGCGTAGCGGTCCAGGAACACGTGCAGGGCCTCGTCGACGTGCTGCAGGCCCCGGGCCTGCGCGTCGAGACAGGCCAGGCCCTCCGAGGTGATGTGGTAGATCCGCCGCGCCGGGCCGACCTCGGAGGACTCCCACTGCGACCGGACCAGCCCGCGTTTCTCCAGGCCGCGCAACGCCCGGTACACCCCGCCCGCGTCGCCGTCGCCGTCGTGCATCGGGCGCAGCCTCGCCGCCAGCTCGTAGCCGTGGTCGGGCTGCTCGCGCAGGAGCAGCAGCAGGCACGGCTGCAGGAAGTTCCGCGGTTCGAGCTCGGCCAACGGTGGCCCCCAAGGTCGACGTTGCGAACTCCTGGCGTCGCGCATACTCCCATCAGGTGAGTGGAATCACAACCCAGCGCGAAGGGCGCGGCCGAGGGGCGCCGGGCACGCGGCCGGGGCCCGTCCGCGGCTCGCGGCCGGGCCCCGGTCGGGTGTCGGTCAGAAACCGTTCTTCGACAGCCAGTTCTTCGCGACGGTCTGCAGCGACGGCTTGGCGTCGGAGGAGGCCTCCGCGTTGAGCTCGGTCAGACCCTCGGTGGTGAGCTTCGCCGAGATCTGGTTGAGCACGTCGAGCGTGGCGCCCGTGGCCTTGGCCTTGGTGATCAGCGGGACGACGTTCTGCGCCGCGAAGTTGTCCTTCGGGTCGGCCAGCACGACGAAGTTGTTCGTGACGATCGAGGCGTCGGTGGTGAAGATGTCGGCGGCCTGGATGTCGCCGTTCTTCAGCGCGGCAACGGTGAGCGGCCCGCCGGCGTCGAGCGCCTTGTACTCCTTGAACGTGCAGTTGTAGGTCTTCTGGATGCCCGGGATGCCGTCGGGACGGGTCTGGAACTCGGGCGGGCCACCGAACACGAGTTCGCCACAGTTCGCGGCGAGGTCCTCGATGGACTTCGCGTTGTACTTCGCGGCCGTCTCCTGGGTGACGACGACGGCGTCCTTGTCCTCGGCCGCCGACTTGTCGAGCACCGTCAGGTTCGGCGGCAGCGCGCCCTTGAGAGCGTTGTAGACCGCGTCGGGTTCGGTCTCGGTGGCGTTCTTGTTGATGTACTGCAGCAGCGTCCCCGTGTACTCGGGGATGAGGTCGATCGAGCCCTCCTGGATCGCCGGGTAGTAGGTCTCGCGGCTGCCGATCGGCGGCCGCAGGTCGACCTTCACACCCTTGGCCTCCAGTGCCTGGGCGTAGATGTTGGCGATGATCTGGCTCTCGGTGAAGTTGGCCGACCCGATGACGACGGTGTCGCCCGAGGCCGCGCCCCCGGAGCCACCGTTCTGCAACGGGTCGCTGCCGCCTCCGCCGCAGGCGGCGAGCGCCAGCGCTGCGGTGGCGACCACCGCGATCCGGGCGATCAGACTGCGCTTCATGGTTGTTCCTCCGGCGGTTCGGTCGGGGCTCAGGCCGCCTGGGCGGCCGTGTCGGTGGAGCGGGTGGCGAGGGCGCGCACCCGGCGGGTCGTCCCCCCGGTCTGCAGACCGGGCGAGACGAGGAGCTTCTGCAAGCCGGCGAGCACCAGGTCGGCGACGACGGCGAGCAGGGCGACGAGGATGGATCCGGCGATCATCTGCGGGAAGTCTCGCGTGGACAGCCCGTCGATGATGTAGCGGCCCAGGCCGTTGAGGCCGACGTAGGCGGCGATCGTGGCCGTCGAGATGACCTGCAGGACCGAGCTGCGGACACCGCCGGTGATCAGGGGCAGCGCGTTGGGCAGCTCGACGCCGAACAGGATCTCGCGCCCGCGCATGCCCATGCCGCGCGCCGCGTCGACCACCGAGGCGTCGACGTTGCGCACGCCGGCGTAGGTGCCGGCGAGCACGGGCGGGACGGCGAGCAGGACGAGCGCGATGAGCGGTCCGACGATGCCGAGACCGATCCACTGCACGAGCAGGATGAGGACGCCGAGCGTGGGCAGGGCGCGCAGCCCGTTGGCCGAGCCGACGACCAGGAAGCCGCCCTTGCCGGTGTGCCCGATCCAGGCACCCAGCGGCACGGCGATGACGATCGCGATGAGCATCGTGAGCGCGGTGTAGCCGATGTGCTCGACGAGCCGTTGCGGGATCGACCCGGCACCCGACCAGTGCGCCGGGTCGAACAGCCATCCGAGGAAGTTCACGCCGTCGCCCCCTGCGCCACCGCGCGCGCGGCCCGGTCCCACGGTGTGAGCAGCCGGCCGATGAGCAGCAGGATCCCGTCGACGACGAGCGCCAGCACGACGACCAGCACGATGCCGGCGACGACCTCCGCGGTGATGCTGCGCTGGAAGCCGTCGGTGAACATCTGCCCGAGCCCGCCGAAACCGATGACGGACCCGACCGTCACGAGGCTGATCGACGACACCGCCGCCACCCGGACGCCGGCCAGGATCACCGGCACGGAGATGGGCAGCTCGGCGGCGACGAACCTGCGGAACGGCTTGAAGCCCATCGCGGTGGCCGCGTCGACGACCAGCGGCGGGACGGCCTCCAGCGCGTCGGCGACCGTGCGCACCAGCAGCGCGACCGTGTAGACGGACAGCGCCACGATCACGTTGACCGGGTCGAGGATGCCCGTACCGAGGATGGCCGGCAGGAACACGAACAGCGCCAGCGACGGGATCGTGTACAGCAGCCCCGCCAGGTTGACGACGACGGCGCGCCCGAACCCGGCCCGGTTGGCCAGCCACCCCAGCGGGACCGCGATGACGAGCCCGATGACCACCGGCACCAGCGAGAACACGATGTGGTCGGTCAGGAGGCTCGCGATGAACCCGAGGTTCTCGATCACCCAGTTCACGACGGGCCGCCTCAGCCGACCCGGTCGGTCACGTCGGCGCCCCGGACGGTGTCGGCCCCCGGGACACCGTCGGCCTCGCGCGAGTCGGCCAGGCCGCGGAGCACGTCGTCGGCGCCGATGGAGCCCAGGACCCGGCCGTCGCCGTCGACGGCGACACCGCGCCCCGACGGCGAGGAGAGGGCGGCGTCGAGCGCCGCCCGCAGTGAGCCCGCGCCCGCGTCGTACAAGGAACCGCCGGGGACCAGGGCGTCCTCGGAGACGGTGCCGGTGCCGCGCGCGACCCAGCCGAGCGGGCGGCGCTCGCCGTCGACGACGACCGCCCAGCCGTCGGTGGGCATCCGGTCGCCCACCGCGACGACCGGCAGATCGCCGATGGGCAGCCCGTCCGACGACAGGAAGCCCAGGCCGCGGTAGCCACGGTCGCGGCCGACGAAGGAGTCGACGAAGTCGTCGGCCGGGCGGGACAGCAGCACGCCCGGCTCGTCGTACTGGGCGAGCTTGCCGCCGGTGCGGAACACCGCGACCTTGTCGCCCAGCTTGATCGCCTCGTCGATGTCGTGGGTGACGAAGACGATCGTCTTGCCCAGTTCGCCCTGCAGCCGCAGCAGCTCGTCCTGCAGCGTCTCGCGCACGATGGGGTCGACCGCGCTGAACGGCTCGTCCATCAGCAGCACCGGCGGGTCCGCGGCGAGGGCCCGGGCGACGCCGACGCGCTGCTGCTGACCGCCCGACAGCTGCGCCGGGTAGCGCTTGGCCATCTCGGCGGCGAGACCGACGGTGTCCATGAGCTCGGCCGCCCGCTCGCGGGCCTGCTTCTTGTTCCAGCCCAACAGCAACGGGACCGTCGCGATGTTGTCGAGGATCGTGCGGTGCGGGAACAGGCCGGCCTGCTGGATGACGTAGCCGATGCCGCGACGCAGCTCGGCCGCGTCGCGCGACATGATGTCCTTGCCCTCCACCGAGATCGTGCCGCCGGTGGGCTCGATCATGCGGTTGATCATCCGCAGCGAGGTGGTCTTTCCGCAGCCGGACGGCCCGACGAACACAGTGATACGACCGGACTCGACGACGAGGTCGAGATCGTCCACTGCGACGGTGCCGTCCGGGAAGCGCTTCGTCACGCCCCGGAACTCGATCATCCGGGTACCCCCGTCGTCGCCGACGGCCTCTTGTCGGCCACCGCAGTTCCGCGAATCTAGCCCGGCGCACCGACAGTCGCGACCGATGTGACCGGACCGCGACCCTTCCGACGGGCCGCCGGCCGCGCCGTCCGCACGCCCCCGGTGACTGTCCGGTCAGGCCACGTCGGTCGAGCGGGGCACCCGCAGCCGGCCCGCGCGCAGCACGTCGCGCATCGCCTCCGCACCCAGCGGACGGGCGAACAACCACCCCTGGAACGCATCGACCCCGATGGCGCGCAACGCCTCGAACTGCTCCGGCGTCTCGACGCCCTCGGCGACCGTGCTGCGCCCCATGGCCCGCGCCATGTCGACGACGGCGCGGGCGACGGCGTGGTCGACCGGGTCGTCGGCGATGCCCGTCACGAACGCGCGGTCGACCTTGACCGTCTGGGCAGGGAGCTCCTTGAGTCGCGCCAGCGACGAGTAGCCGGTGCCGAAGTCGTCGACGGCGAACCGGACGCCGCGCGCGACGAGGTCGGCCATGGCCGACAGGGCGTGCGGCGGCAGCGCGACCAGGCTCGTCTCCACCAGCTCGAGGATGAGCCGCGAGTGGTCGAGCCCCGTGTCGGCGAGGGTGGCGTTGACGACGTCGGCGAACTCCGGGTCCCCCGGCAGCAGGCCCGCCAGGTTCACCGCGACCGCGACCTCCGCCGGCGACGACCACGATGCGGCCTCCCGCGCCGCGGTGCGCAGCACCCACATGTCGAGCTCGCGCATCAGGCCGCCGCGCTGTGCCACCGGCAGGAACTCCCCCGGCGGGACCATGCCGCGCTCGGGGTGCGGCCAGCGGATCAGCGCCTCGGAGCTGCGGACGGTCCCGTCGGCGGCGACGACCGGCTGGTACTCCAGGACGAGCCGGTCGTCGGCGATCGCGGCGCGCAGCTCGGCCTCGACCACCAGCTGGCTCGTCGCCGAGCGCATCACGACGTCCGTGGCCACGCTCACCCCGCCGCGGGCGCGTTTCTTGGCCTCCTGCATGGCGACCTCGGCGAAGCGCAGCATGTCGGCGGCGCGCAGGCCGGGATCGGCCGTCGGCGTCGCCAGCCCGACCGACGCGGTGACCTCGACGGGCCGGCCCGCGACCGTCACCGACGTGCGCAGCAGCTCCGCGACGATGCGCCCCAACCGTTCCGGGCCGCCCGCCTCGGTGTGGTCGGAGCAGATGACGACGAACTCGTCGCCCGACAGCCGCGCCGCGGTGCAGCCGAACGGCAGCTCGCGCTGCAGCCGGCCCGCCAGGGTGACGAGCACGTCGTCGCCGGCGTCGTGGCCCAGCGAGGAGTTGACGCGGGCGAAGTCGTCGAGGTCGCCGCAGACGAGGACGACACCGTCGCGGGCCGGGCCGAGCAGCAGCCGGTCGACCGCGTCGAGCGCGGCGGCGCGGTTGAGCAGCCGGGTCAGCGGGTCGACGGTGCCCGCGCTGCGCAGCACCTCGGCGGCGCGGCGGCGGTCGTCGACGTCCTCGCACGTGACGAGGAACAGCGGGGCGCCGTCGTCGGCACGGGTGACGGTGACACCGACCCCGCACCAGACGCGGGTGCCGTCGGCGCGCAGCAGCGGCAACGCATCGATCCGGTAGCCGTTCCCCGCGCCCTCGGGGACGCGGCGCAGCCAGTCGGGCAGGCCGTCGGCCGACAGCGGCTCGGGCTCGGCCGACAGCGCGGCCGCGGAGACACCGCGCAGGTCCTCGGGTGCGGTGTCGAGGATCGCGCACACCGCGGGGTTGGCGTCGAGGACGCGGCCCGCGGCGTCGAGCAGCAGGACACCGGTGGGCAGCAGGGCCACGAGGTCGGCGAACCGGGCGCCCGCGGCGCGGTGCCGGTTCTCGGCGATGCGCTGGGCCGACAGGTCGCGCACCGTACCGACGAGCCGGACCGGGGTGCCGTCCTCGGCGCGTTCGACGACGGCGCGGCAGCCCAGCAGCCGCCCGCCGGGCAGGCGCAGGTCCACGTGATGGTCGCCCGCGCGGCTGCCGCCCCGCAGGCCCTGGCACAGCAGCGCGACCTGCTCGCCCTCGACGGGCCCGTCGGGACCGTCGGCGGCGACGCCGGCCGCGCGGTACAGGTCCTCCAGCGACTCGCTGCGGCGCAGCGTCGCCGACGCGAGCTCGTAGGTCCAGGTGCCGACCCGGGCCATCCGCTCCAGCTCCGCGATGCGCCGTGCGTCCGACACCGACCCCAGCTCCACGAACACGACCGCCTGCAGGTCCATCGCCAGGTCCCAGCGGACGACGCGGACACGCGCGAGCGTGCCGTCGGCGCGGATCAACCGGGCGTCGTCGTCGGTCCCGACGACGAGCCGGCGCAGCGGCATCCCGAGCGGACCGTGCTCGGTGTCGCCGTGCATGCGCCCGGCGAGCCGGGCGAACGCGGGGTTGACCCGCACGATCCGGTCGGACCGGTCGACCACCACCGCCGCGGCGGCGGGCAGCGGGAGCATGTCGGCCCCCGACCGGCCGAACGCGGTCTCGCGGACGCCCGGTGCCACCACCGGACGGGCGGACGCATCGGTGGCGAGCGAGGGACCCCCACGTCCGGCGTGGACGGTGCCGGGCGGCAGCGACGCGGGGCCGAACGACCGGTCGCGGCGCGGGTCGGTGACGGGCTCGGCCACGGCCGGGGCGGGCGCGACGGCCGCGATCGCGACGTCGTGCTCCTCGGCGTCGACGTCCTCGTCGGGGTGGCCGGGAGCCCGGTCGATCGCCCGCGCGAGGTTCTCCGCGAACCGCACCGCATCGGGGTCCGCGGGGCCGCGGACAGCCTGTCGCGACCGACGCAGGTCGGCCATCGCGACGGCCTCCGTGACCGGGACGTCGCCCCGGTTCTCGTCCCGCTCGTCGCGGGGACCACGTCCGAACTCGCTCACGGGCTTCCCCCACCAAGTGCGCCGACGGTGCACTGGGAACAACGAGGGACTCGTCCACTCGATGCGCCGACTTCACACGGACGGACTACGCCGCCCCGAGTGAGGTACGGGAGGAACACGCACAGGCTGTGATCGCGAGGGCCGACCGGTGGAATAACCCCAGGTGGGGGTCGTGAGCTCCTTCACGCTGCGTTGCGTAACCGGCCGGCCCCCCGATCGTGATCACCCGCGATCCGCGGCCTCCGCGACCGCCGCCGCGACAGCCGGCGCCACCCGCGGGTCGAACGGGCCGGGGACGATGCGGTCGAGTGCCAGGTCGTCGCGGGCGACCGCGAAGATCGCGTCGGCCGCGGCGAGCTTCATCGCCTCCGTGATCCGCCGCGCCCCGGCGTCGAGCGCCCCCCGGAACACACCGGGGAACGCGAGCACGTTGTTGATCTGGTTCGGGAAATCGCTGCGGCCCGTCGCCACGATCGGGGCGTACCGGCCCGCCACGTCCGGGTGCGCCTCCGGGTCCGGGTTGGACAGTGCGAACACCATCCCGCCCGGGTTCATCGCCGCCAGCAGCTCCTCGGGGAGCAGCGCGCCCGACAGCCCGACGAACACGTCGGCACCCGCCATCGCCTCGGCGATCCCACCGGTGACACCGCGCGGGTTGGTGATCGCGGCGAGCGCCGCCTTCTCACCCCCGCGGGCGGCGTCGACGATGCCGCGCGAGTCGAGCAGAACGACATCGCGCGCCCCGGCGGCCAACAGGATCCGCGAGCACGCGATACCCGCCGCGCCCGCCCCGGACACGACGAAACGCAACGACTGCAGATCGCGACCGGTGACCTCGCACGCCCCCCGCAACGCCGCGAGCAGCACGATCGCGGTGCCGTGCTGGTCGTCGTGCATGACCGGGCAGTCGAGGGCCTCGATCAGCCGGGCCTCCAACTCGAAACAGCGCGGCGCCGACACGTCCTCCAGGTTGACCGCACCGAAGCTCGGGCGCAGCCGCACCAACGTCTCCACGATCTCGTCCACATCGGTCGTGTCGAGGACCAGCGGGATCGAGTCGAGCCCGCCGAACGTCTTGAACAGCGCCGACTTCCCCTCCATCACCGGCAGCGCCGCGCGCGGGCCGATGTCGCCCAGGCCCAGGACAGCGGTCCCGTCGCTGACGACGGCGACGAGCCGGTCGGCCCAGGTGTGGGTGCGGGCGACCGCCGCGTCGGCGGCGATGGCCCGGCTGACCTCGGCGACACCGGGGCTGTAGGCGATCGCGAGGTCGCGCTGGTCGTGCAGGGCGGCGGTCAGCCCGGTGGACAGCTTGCCGCCGCGATGGGCGTCGAAGATCTCGTCACGGGTGGGGGCCGACAGGGCGCGCTCGGGCGCGGTGGTCATGACAGGAGTCCCTCGTCCTCGGGTGCGGTGGGTGTGCGCGAGAAGATCGCGCGTTCCGTACACCGGAGGTCGCGGGTGTTCGCCCCGCTCGCGGTGCCGGACTGCCCCACCTGCCGGTCACCGCGGATGTCGCGGTCACTGCCGGCCGTGGAGGCGGTCGGGTTCGGCCTCGGATGCTACCCGGACCAGGCGACGACAGGCAGCGTCGTGTTCGTCACCCCTGTCCCAGTGGGTGCCCGGCCAGGAAGTCGAGCACGACCGCCGCCGCGTCCTCCTCCTGCTCCTCGAAGTACGCGTGCCGTGCGCCCCCGATGCGGTGCACCCGCGCGTCCGGGATGCGCTCGGCCAGCAGATCACTGTTGGCGACGACGTTCAGCACGTCCTCGGTGCCGTGCACGCACAACGTCGGCGCGGTGATCGACGGCAGCCCCGCCCACGAGTCGTGGGCCTGGCTCGCCCGGTAGTGCTTCAGCGCGGCCCGCTGGGACGTCCCGGCGCGCCAGTCGTGGCACACCCCCTCGACGCGCAACCGGGCCCGCGCCCACCCCGGGTTGTGCAGGAACTCCGTCAGATCCCCACCCGCGCCGAGCCGCTCGTCCACGTGCCCGGGACGCGGAACCCCGTGCGCGTCACCGGGTGTCGTCGCGCCCAGCACCAGCGCGCCGACCCGGTCGGGATGGTCGATCGCGACCCACTGCGCGACACGCCCGCCCATCGAGAACCCGTACACGTGGGCCCGCTCGATCCCCAGTGCGTCGAGCACCGCGACCGCGTCGCCCGCGAACCCCCGCGTCGACCAGCCGTCCGCCGGCGTCTCGCTCTGCCCGGTGCCGCGGTAGTCGAACAGGACGACGCGGTGCCGCGCCGCGAGCAGACCGATCGTGCGGCCCCACATCAGATGGCTCGACCCCTGGCCGGGCAACAGGATCAGCGGATCGCCCACGCCCTGCTCCTCGGCGTACAGCCGGGTTCCGTCGGGGGTCAGGACCGTCGTCATGGCGCCCACCCTGCCTCCTCCCCATTCTTCTTCGACGCGAGGCGTGCGCCACACCCGCCTGCCCGGGCGAGGCCCCGGCCGGACAGGATGCGACCACCGCCCCGAGGAAGTGGAGACCCCCGTGTCCGAGAACCCCGCCCGCATCGGCAACGTCCTGCACCCCGTCGCCGACGTCAGCGCGGCCGTCGAGTTCTACGGCACCGTCTTCGGCTTCGCGACGAAGTTCGTCGACGGCGCGCGCTACGCCGCCCTCGACGCCGGCGGCACCACCCTCGCCCTGGCCTCCCCGGAGGAAGACGTCACCAACGGCGTCCCCGCCGCGTCGATCAAGGTCGCCGACGTCCCGTCCGCGCTCACGGCGCTGCTCGAAGCCGGCGGCACCGTCGTCCGCGCGCCCGAGGAAGGCCCCCACGAGATCCGCGCCGTCGCGCGTGACCCGTGGGGGAACACCGTCGTCGTCTACGCCTCGCGCTGATCCATCACGACCTCACCCATCGGGCCCCAGCCCTCGCCCGGAAGCTCCGTGAACACGATCTTCGGCTGCTCCGTCACCACCGACGGCAGCCAGCCGAAGAACCACTTCGCGTGCTCCGACGACACGTGCGCCTCCCCCGCCGCCTGGTCGACGTAGTTGGCCAGCACGGTGAACTCGTTGGCGCGCTCGACGCTCTCGTAACAGCTGAACACCAGGTTCCCGGGCTCCGCGCGCACCTGCTCCGAGTAGCGGACGATCCCGTCGAGGAAGTCGTCGCGCTTGTCGGGCCGGGCGTCGAGCCTGAAGACGATGAAGATCATGCGGGGCCTCCCGGGTCGGGTCCTCTTCGGAACGAAGGGTCTCACGGCACCCCGACACGATCCGAACATCGCATCCGGCAGCGGCTCGCCGTCGGACCAGGTGACCGTCTCGTCCGACGACGCCGAGGCCGTCACCGACGCCGGCAGACCAACCGCCGGCTCGCACTCGTCCACAGCCTCGTGACCCGCATGGGCGCGCAGATCACCGCCGCCCCCGCACCCGAAGGCGGGGCGTGCTTCACCGTCTCCTTCGCAACGTCCCCGGCTTCGGCCACATCCGCGCCGTGACCACCGCGTCGACCGTCGCCGGGCCCAGGGTGCGCGAGTCCGTCGACCCGAACGGGTTGTCCCCCTCCACCCACCAGCCCCCTGCTTCGGGCCGGACCGCACGCTTCACCGACAGCTGCCCCGGCCGCGACGCCCACCTCACGAGCACGACGTCGCCCACGCTCACCGGCGCACCGAACCGGACGACCACGACATCCCCGTCCGACAGCGCCGGTGACATCGACGGACCCCGCACCGCCACCCGCCGCCACCGACCCACGTCGCTCCGCCTTCCGCCGCCACACTGAACCCCGAGGGCACCGAGGGTAGGGTTGGCGACGCCAGAACGATCACCATGGACCCCACAATCTTGGGAGGACCTATGCGGCTGTCCCGCATCTTCCGCCCGCAGCTCGAGGCCACC
>NZ_BJVJ01000097.1 GCF_007989085.1 Pseudonocardia sulfidoxydans NBRC 16205 | reverse complement strand
AATCAGGTCAACGGTCCGACACGAAGGCGGCGGGGACGGGGAGCTCGGCCTGAGCGGCATGTGCGACGCCCAGGGCGGTCCCGCTGAGCAGTAGCAGTCCGACAGCACCCGCGAGCAGGGCACGAACCGCGCGGACCGGGCCGCGGCGCACGGCGCGGTCGTTCGGTCGCAGGCGCAGGGCCGGGTGTGCGGAACGGCGGAGACGGTGTCGTGCACGGCTGCGGTTCATTCGAAATCGAACCCCCTTGGCCGGTCCGGGGACGCGACCCCGGAATCGACGCGCGACGATTAGGCCGTTCGAGTGTCCATCGTTAGGACGCCGAATAGCCAGCAGATGCCCGTTCTTCACCCGAACGGGACCCGTCACGGAATTCGGCCGCTCCACAGCGGTTCGACCCGCGCCCATTCGCGGTCCCACTGTTCGCTGTCCATCTCGTCGAGCCGCATACGCACCGTGATCGCGATGAGGACCACGGCGGTCCACGCCACCACCGTCCACGCGATGGCCAGCACGATCCCCACGTTCCGGGCGACGTCCGGCGAGCTCGGCGGCTCCCCCACGACCCCGCGCCGGTCGACCCACAGCTGCATCGTCGTCTCGTCGGGCGCACCGACGGCGACGGGCAGCGTCGCCGTGTGCACGCTCCCGTCCGGCGCGGCGTAGCGCACGACCCGCGACATGGTCATCGCCGTGTCGGCGGGGTAGGGCAGTGCCGCGGGCGCGGCGTCGAATTCCAGGACCACCGCCGTCACGGGGCTGAGCCGCGCGGCGGCATCCTCCGAACGGCTCCTCTCCCAATCGTGAGCCAGCAGGCCGATGGGCAGGGCGAGCAGCAGCACGAGCGCGACGAGCGTCGCGACGCTCCGGCGCAGGCGGGCCCGGGCCCGATCGGTGGCGCGTTCCACGGTGGCCCCCGCTCAACCGGCGAGGACGAGCGCCCAGGTGGTCGTGCACTGGGCGGTGACGCGGACGGGTTCGGGTTCGAGCGCCAGCTCGGTGACATCGACGGGCCCGCGGGCGCTCGCGTCCATCGCCGCGGCACGCATCATCATCGGACTGCCGCCGTGATCCTGTGCCTCGGTGAGCTTCTCGAGTGCGCCGAGTGTGCCACCGAGCGCGTCGGCGTAGCCCTCCGCGCGCCTGCGGGCGTCGGCGACTGCCTCGCGCTGGGCCGCGGCGCGGGCCGCGACCTGGTCGTCGAGCAGCCAACGAGGACCGTTGAACGACGCCGGCTCCGCGGCCAGCACGGTCCCCAACACCTTCTCCAGGACGTCCAGGTCGGTGACCCGGAGCTGGATCGTCTCGGTCGCGCGGGCGCCGGACTGCTTGCCGCGGCGCCACTCGGTGCCGACGTGCAGACTCCGGCTGCGCACCTCCACACCGGTGAACGTGAACACCGGCTGGGCCGCGGCGACCGCCCGGCCCAGGTCGCGCACCGCGGTGGCCCGGTCCTTGCCGGTCGCGCTGAACGACACGTCGATCTCGGCCCGGTCCGCGAGCTGCTCGTGCCAGCCCGTCCCCACCGTCACGATCTGCGGATCCCCCACGACTCCAGTTAACCGGATCCCGTCGTATCACGGTGTCTAGTAGATCCGTGAGAAAGCCCTCGACGGTGCGATCGAGCACGTCTGATCGCCCCGTATAAGTCTTTCTCCGACAACGCCTAGAGACTCGTAGACGAGCCGATCGACGACACGCGATCGCGTTCGATAGCGAAATCTAGGGTCCGGCCAAGACAGCCGGATACCGTCCGATCCATGGACCCCGTCCGCAATCCGTTCGCGCCCGGAGCCGGCCAACGCCCCCCGGAGCTCGCCGGCCGCGACAAGGAGGTGGACGCCTTCGAGATCGTCCTGGAACGAGTCGCCCGCGGCCGCCCCGAACGCAGCCTCGTCCTCACCGGACTCCGCGGCGTCGGCAAGACCGTCCTCCTCGGTGAACTCCGCTCCATGGCCGTCCGCGCCGGCTGGGGCGCAGGCAAGATCGAAGCCCGCCCCGACGCCGACCTCCGCCGGCCCCTCTCGGCCGCCCTGCACCGCGCGATCCGCGACCTCGCCGTCCGCCACCGCAACCCCGAACGTGTCGACGAAGTCCTCGGCATCCTCAAGGCATTCGCCCTGCGCGCCTCGCCCGACGGCGCCAAACTCCGCGACCGCTGGCAACCCGGCATCGACGTCCCCGTCAAGAACGGCCGCGCCGACTCCGGCGACATCGAGATCGACCTCGTCGAACTCTTCACCGAGGTCGCCGAGCTCGCCGCCGACGTCGGCACCGGCGTCGCCCTCTTCATCGACGAGATGCAGGACCTGCGCCCCGACGACGTCTCCGCCCTCTGCGCCTCCTGCCACGAGCTGTCCCAGTCCCGGGCCCCGCTCGTCGTCGTCGGCGCCGGACTGCCGCACCTGCCCGCAGTCCTCTCCGCGTCCAAGTCCTACTCCGAGCGCCTCTTCACCTACAGCCGCATCGGCCGCCTCGACCGCGCCGACGCCGACACCGCCCTCCTCGCCCCCGCCGAACGCGAGGACGCCGCCTTCGACAGCGACGCCCTCGACGGGCTCTACGAACGCTCCGGCGGCTACCCCTACTTCATCCAGGCCTACGGCAAAGCCGCCTGGGACGCCGCGCCCAGCAACCCCATCGGCGGCCGCGACGTCGTCGTCGCCGCGCCCGAGGCCGAGGCCGAGCTCGCCGTCGGCTTCTTCGGGTCCCGCTTCGAACGCGCCACCCCCGCCGAACGCGAGTACCTCCGCGCCATGGCCGAACTGTCCGACGGCCGCGACGAACCCGTCGTCACCTCCGGCATCGCCGAGCACCTCTCCCGGCGCGCATCGTCCCTCTCCCCGGCCCGCGACAGCCTCCTCAAGAAGGGGCTCGTCTTCTCCGCGCAGCGCGGCCAGATCGCCTTCACCGTCCCCCACTTCGGCCGCTACCTGCTGACGCAAACCTGAGAGAAGGTTGCTCCGAACGAGTGAATCCTTGATCTCGGGCGGAGCGGTGTAACACCGGGGCCCGCCGAACCGACTCCCTGTACAGCCCCGTGGTGCTGTCGGACCCCCGACCTGGCAGCCCCGCGGGGTTCTCCATTCTCAGGTTCGCGCGCGCTGCAGCGTCCCGCCGGGCCGGGCTGCTGGTGGACCCGGTGATCAGTGGTTGTGGCGCTGAGGCGACGTGGACGTCGCGCGAGCGCCAATCCTGCTGATCACGGCCCACCGGGCCGGCGCCGTCGGAGCGGTATGTGTCTCGAGGAACTGCTCGTCACGCAGGCCGGGGGCGTGTGCCACCCGGCGAGGCCGGACGAATCGTGCGGGCGTCGGCCGGGGCGCGTCCGGTGGATACACCGGCCGAACCTCGCGGACGTCGGATCCCGGACGGGGGCCACACGGCGTGACCCGTAGCATCTGCCCGGTGCCGGACCCACGCCTCGAGATCCAGATGCTCCACGACCGGGTGCTGGTCCGCATCCTCGAAGGCTCCGGTGAGCGGCGGAGCTCCGCGGGCATCGTCATCCCCGCCACGGCGCAGGTCGCCAAGCGGCTCGTGTGGGGCGAGGTGTTCGGGGTGGGGCAGCACGCCCGCTCGGTCAAGGTGGGCGATCACGTCCTGCTCAACCCCGAGGAACAGTACGAGGTCGAGGTGCAGGGTTCGACGTACCTGATCCTGCGCGAACGCGACCTGCACGCCGTCGCCGCCGAGCGCGCCGAGCACGGAACCGGGCTCTACCTGTGACGCCCCGGCCCTGAGGCCGGACTGCTGTATCGCACGATCCTCCGGCCCGCGGGGGTGCTGTAGTGGACGTCCCCGGCCCGCCGGGGTAGCGGTGAAGAGGGGAAGTCGGACGTCATGACCGAGCGTGAGCCCGGGGTCGACGAGGGTCACGAGAACGCCGCAGCGGCGGCCGGATCGCCGGCTGCCGACGATGCCGCGCGGTCCGACACGACCGACACCGGGCCGGCAGCCTCCGCCGACGATGCCGCGCAGCCGGCGTCGTCCCTCTCCGGCGACGACCTCTTCGCCTCCCCGGCCGCGGGTTCGCCCGTCGTGTCGATGCGGCCGGGGCCCACGCTGCCGCCCGCCGAGCCTGCGACCGGCACCGCCGACGGATCGGCGTCCGCGGGTCCGCCTGCGGACGCCGACCCGGCCCCGGCCGTCGCGGACGCATCGGCGGCCGCCGGGCACGACGCCGCCTCGGCCGACCCCGCCGACGCGGAGATCGCTGCGCCGCGTTCGGAGGCGGCGGCCGCGTGGGCCGGCTCCGACGAGCCGCGTGCCGAGCCCACCCCTGAGCCCCCGCCCGTCGGCTCCCGGGCCGTCGACTCCCCGGCGGCCGACTCCCCGCCCGCCGCGGCTGCCGACGCCGACGCCGCGATCGCCGAGCATACGTCCGACGTCGCGCCGACCGCCCCGCCTGCATCCGACAAGGCTGCGTCTGCTGCGCCCGCGGCGGACGCCGTCGCCACGGAGCCCGCCCGTGCCGAGCAGGCCGCCGAGCCCGCCGCTGACCCGACCGCCGCTGCTGCCGCAGGTCGTGAGCCCGCCGCGGAGTCCGCTCGGCCGGAACCTGCCCGCGCGGAGTCTGCCCGCCCGGAGCCTGCCCGCGCGGAGTCCGCCCACGCGGAACCCGCCCGCGCGGAGTCCCCCCGCCCAGAACCCGCTCGTCCGGAACCCGCCACCCCAGCTGCTGCCGCCGAGGTGCCCGCCCCGGCCGCCGAGCCCGTCGAGTCCGGGCGGAGCTGGTTCGACCCCGCCCGCGACACCGAGACGACCGCGGTGCTGCCGGCCGTGCGTCCGGCCACGCCGACCGTCACCCCGAGCGAGCCACCTCGTCCACGACAGGCCGCCCCCGTCGACCCGGCGACCGTCCGCATCCCCGCCCGTCGCACCGAGCAGCCGGTCGAGCGGCCCACCGAGGTCATCCCGGCGATCGCGGCCGAGGCCGCCCGGCGCGAGGCCTCGGGTCGCCCCGAGCAGGGCGAGGCGTCGACGACCCTCACCAAGGGCGCTGCGGCCACCGCCGTGCTCGGCGCCGCTGCCGGCGCCCGGCCCGCCACGGACGCGGGGCGGACCACGACCCTGCGCACGGACGGCCCCGCGGGCGGCGGTGCGGGCGCCCCCGCCGGTCCGGCCGCCGACGCGACCCGGCCCGTCCGCCCCGAGGCCGACTCCGGCGGCGACGGCCCCGACGGGCCGGACACCCCGGAGTCGGGCGGCAAGGGTCGTCGGCGGCGCAGGCCGCTGCTCGTGGCGGCCGCGGTCGTCGGGTTGCTCGCGGTCCTCTACGTCGTCGACCTCCTGCTCGGCATGGGCGACATGCCGCGCGGGGTGTCCGTCGCCGGCCAGGCGGTCGGCGGGATGTCGCGCGAGGAGGCGGAGGCGTCGTTGCGCGCGACGATCGACCCGCGCTCGGCGCAGCCGGTCGTCGTGACCGCGGGCGACGTCCGCACCGAGATCGACGCCGGCACGGCGAAGCTGGGCGTCGACTGGGACGCCACCATGGAGCGCGCGGGCGCGCAGCCGCTCAACCCGATCGCTCGTGTCCAGTCGTTCTTCGTCGACAAGGACTTCGACATCGTCAGCACGGCCGACGACCGCGCGGTCGCCGCTGCGTTGGAGGGCATGGGCCCGCTGGTCGACGACGAGGCCACCGAGGGGTCGGTGCGTTTCGACGGGTTGGAGCCCGTCCCGGTGATGCCCGAGGACGGTCACCGTCTCGACGTCGCGGCGGCGGTCCCGCTCGTCTCGACGAAGTGGGCGACGGGGCAGCCGGTGGAGCTCCCGTTGGTCACGTTGAAGCCGGTCACGACGCCCGATGACGTCCGGCAGGCCGTCGACTCGGTCGCGCGGCCCGCTGTGGCGGCGCCGATCACCGTCACCGGTGAGGGCGCGCGGGGCACGCTCGACCCGGCCGACATCGCGAAGGCCCTCACGTTCCGGGCCGACGCGGCCGCGTCGCCGAAGCTCGTCCCGGAGCTGAACCCGGAGGTCGTGTCGGACGCGTTGTCGCCGCAGCTGGAGAAGACGGAGAAGCCGGGTCGCGACGCGACGCTCGACGTCAGCGGCCCGACGCCGGTCGTCGTCCCGTCGCAGGACGGCCGTGGCATCGACTACCCGGCCACTCTCACCTCGATGGTCCCGGTGCTCACCGCGCAGGCCCCGCGCGAGGTCGCGGCCGTCTACGGCGACAAGCCGGCCAAGGTGACCACCGAGGACGTCGAGAAGCTGGGCATCGCCGGGGAGATCAGCACGTTCACCACCGGTGGGTTCGCGGCCGACTCGGGGCGCAACATCAAGCGTGCTGCCGACCAGATCGACGGCACCATCGTGAAGCCGGGCGAGACGTTCTCGCTCAACGCGAAGACGAACCCGCGCAACGCGGCCAACGGCTACGTCGAGGCCGGGATCATCGAGGACGGGCACCCGGCGCGCGGCGTCGGGGGCGGCGTGTCCCAGGTGGCGACGACGCTGTACAACGCTGCCTACTTCGCGGGCATGGTCGACGTCGCGCACAAGGAGCACAGCTTCTACATCAGCCGCTACCCGGTGGCGCGCGAGGCGACGGTGTTCGACAACGTCATCGACCTCAGGTTCCGCAACGACGGCCCGACGGGCGTCCTGATCAAGACGTTCTGGACGCCGACGAGCCTCACGGTGAAAATCTACGGCACCAAGCGCTACGAGGTGACGTCGACGACCGGGCCGCGGACCAACGAGACCCCGCCGAGCCCGGTGACCATCCCGGCCGGGCAGCCGTGCGCGGCGAGCAGCGGGGCTCCGGGCTTCACCGCGACCGACACCCGGACGCTGCGCAACGTGCAGACCGGCGAGGTGCGCACGGAGAAGCGCACGGTGCGCTACAACCCGTCACCGATCGTCGTCTGCGGAGGCTGAGGCCGACCGCCGGTCGGGTGTTCCGACTTTCGAGACGGCCGTCACATTCGTACCCTCTGAGTGACAGTGCCGTCACCGAGGATCGGGGATCGCCGATGCGAATATCGGACGTACTGCGCAACAAGGGCTCTGGCGTCGCCACGATCGGGGCCGACGCCTCCGTCGGCGACGTCATCGCCATGTTGACCACAGGGAACTACGGCGCCTTGCCCGTGATGGACGGGGACCGGCTGGTCGGGATCGTGTCGGAACGCGATGTCGTGCGCCGGCTGCACGAGATCGGACCGGCGCTGGTCGGGACCCCGGTCGTCGACATCATGACCAGTGACGTCGTCACCGCCTCGCCCGAGGACAGTGCTCTGGAGCTCTCGCGGATCATGACCGAACGCCGTATCCGGCACCTGCCGGTCACTGCCGACGGCGCCCTCGTCGGCATCGTGAGCATCGGAGACATGGTCAAGGCGCGCATCGACTCCCTCGAGGAGGAGCGCGAACAGTTGCAGTCCTACATCGCGTCATAGGAGCGCGCTGGGGACTCGGACCTACTGCGCGACGCCCGGCCGGCGCTCTCGCAGCGTTGGGCGGGTACGCCGCATCCGCCCGCCTTGCGACGGCACCGCCTGGACGTCGCTCGCGACGGTCGGAGCTGTTCCGCACCCTCCTGACGACCGGTGACGTGTCGACGGGCCCGGCGTCGCGCCGGGCCCGTCACACGTGTGTCAGAACGCGGCCTCGGGGAGTTCCATCAGCGCGTTGTCGGTGTTCTCGACGATCTTGCGGTCCGCGGTGAGCCGCGGCAGCACCGTCTTGGCGAAGAAGTGCGCGGCGCCGACCTTGCCCTCGTAGAATGCCTGGTCCTTGGCCGGCACGTCGCTGCCGAGCTTCTCGAGCGCGACCGTGGCTTGGCGCAGCAGCAGCCACGCGACGAGCAGGTCGCCGACGGCCATCAGGAACCGCACCGAGTGCTGGCCGACCTTGTAGACGTTCGCCGGGTCCTGCGCCGAGCCCTTGAGCTGGGCGGTGAGCGCCCCGAGCATGCCCTGGACGTCGCCGAGGGCGCGGGTGAGCAGCTCCCGCTCCTCCTTCAGCCGGCCGTTGCCGGAGTCGGCGGCGAGGAACGCCTGGATCTCCCCGGCGACGTGCGTCAGGGCCTGGCCGTTGTCGCGCACGATCTTGCGGAACACGAAGTCGAGCGACTGGATCGCCGTCGTGCCCTCGTAGAGGGAGTCGATCTTGGCGTCGCGGATGTACTGCTCGATCGGGTAGTCCTGCAGGTACCCGGAGCCGCCGAGGGTCTGCAGCGACAGCAGCAGCATCTCACTGGCCCGCTCGGAACCCACACCCTTGACGACGGGCAGCAGCAGGTCGTTGACCTTCTCCGCCAGCGCGGTGTCGCCGCCGGCGCGGATGCGGTCCTGGTAGGTGGCCGTGTAGGTGTAGAGCGCGCGCAGGCCCTCGGCGTAGGCCTTCTGCAGCATGAGGATCCGGCGCACGTCGGGGTGGTGGGTGATGGTGACGCGCGGCGCGGCCTTGTCGAGCATCTGCGTCAGGTCGGCGCCCTGGACGCGCTCCTTGGCGTACTCCAGCGCGGCGAGGTAGCCGGCCGAGAGCGTGCCGATGGCCTTGGTGCCCACCATCATCCGGGCGTACTCGATGACCTGGAACATCTGCGCGATGCCGTCGTGCACGTCGCCCAGCAGGTAGCCGACGGCAGGCGTGCCGTGCTGACCGAAGGTGAGCTCGCACGTCGTCGAGGCCTTGAGGCCCATCTTGTGCTCGACGCCCGTCACGAAGGCGCCGTTGCGCTCACCGGGCTCGCCGGTCTCGGGGTCGAAGTGGAACTTGGGGACGAGGAACAGCGACAGCCCCTTCGTGCCGGCTTTCGCGCCCTCGGGGCGGGCCAGGACGAGGTGCATGATGTTCTCGGTCATGTCCTGCTCGGCGGAGGTGATGAACCGCTTCACGCCGTCGATGTGCCAGGTGCCGTCGTCCTGCTGGACGGCCTTGGTGCGGCCGGCGCCGACGTCGGAGCCCGCGTCGGGTTCGGTGAGCACCATGGTGGCGCCCCAGCCACGCTCGATCATCAGCTCGGCCCAGCGCTTCTGCCGGCCGGTGCCGTTGCGGTGTACGACCGACGCGAAGTTGGGGCCGGCCATGTACATGAATGCGGCCGGGTTGGAGCCCAGGATCAGCTCGGCGGCGGCCCACTGCACGGTCGGCGGGATGCCGTAGCCGCCGAGGTCGGCGGGCAGGGACAGCCGCCACCACTCGCCGTCCCACAGCACCTTGTAGGCGTCCTTGAGCGACTGCGGCAGGGTCACCGAGTGCGTCGCCGGGTCGAACACCGGCGGGTTGCGGTCGGCGTCGACGAACGACTCCGCGAGGGGGCCCGTGGCGACGCTGTCCAGCTCGGCGAGCACACCGCGGATGGTGTCGAGGTCGACCTCGGAGTCCGCCGCCAGTGCGTCCTGGACCCGGAACACCTCGAACAGGTTGAACTCGAGGTCGCGCAGGTTGCTCCTGTAGTGGCCCATCCCCAGGTCACCGCCATTTTCCACTCGTCCGGAGGTCGTCCTCGGCAACGACCTACTCACCGGTAACTCCAAGGATATTACCGACGGGTAACCCGCGGCAACCGTTCCCGCCCGCCGAGATCGCCTCACACCTTCGGGTTCGACCGTTGTGCACGCTGCGTATGTGCTGAATGGTGCTCATGGTGTTCCTGTGACTCACGTGGTCACCGGGTCGAGCGAAGGAGTGGGCGTGGACGGCATCCGGATGACGCGCTGTGGTTTTCTCGCCGGCGGGCTCGCCCTCGCCGGGACGGCCGTCCTCGGCCCCACCCTCGGTGCCGGGACCGCCCTCGCGAGCTCCTCGCCACCCATCACCGACTGCGCCGGCTGGGGCGCCCGCCCCAACAGCGACATCGTCCCGATCTGGAACCGGCGGCCCGTCAAGATCCTCGTGCACCACACCGCCACCCCCAACGGCGGCGACCTCAGCGAGGGCGCCGGATACTCCCTCGCCCGCAGCATCCAGCGGTTCCACATGGACACCCGCGGCTGGCTCGACACCGGCCAGCACTTCACCATCAGCCGCGGCGGCTTCGTCATGGAAGGACGCCACCGCAGCCTCGAGGTCCTCCGCAGCGGCACCCGCCAGGTCGAGGGCGCGCACTGCACCGGACAGAACGTCGTCGCCGTCGGGATCGAGAACGAGGGCACCTACATCGACACCGTCCCCACCGGAGCGCTCTGGGACAGCCTGCGCGCCACCTGCGCCTACATCTGCATCCAGTACGGGATCGCCCCCACCGAGCTCTACGGCCACCGCGACTTCAAGAACACCGCCTGCCCCGGCGACGCCCTCTACGCCATGCTCCCCAGGCTGCGCGGCGAGGTCGCCGGACTGCTCGGCCGCAACATCGAGGGCGGCGCCGCCCACAAGGCGTCCTGGCCGCTGCTGCGCCCCGGCGACACCGGCGACGCCGTCACCGCTGCCCAATACCTGCTGCGCGACAACGGGCTCACCGAGGTCATCCCCAACGGCCACTACGACGCCGCCACCTCCGACGCCGTCCTGCGCTACCAGTACGCCACCGGCGCCGAGGACGTCGGCATGATCGGCGGCGAGACCTGGCCGGTCCTCGCCCGCACCGTCCGCAGCAGCGAGGACAGCGACGCCGCCAAGGCCGTCGAGACCCTCGCCGCCCGTCGTGGCGTCGAGAGCGTCCCCGACGTCGTCGACCGGCCCGACTGGCAACGCCTCCTCGGCACCGGCGGCGCCCCCGCCGACCTCACCGCCGACCCCACCGGCCCTCCCCGCTGACGGCCCACTGACCCGTGTCCGGCCGCCGGTTGCACGAACGGCACAGTGGGGCAACTGAATGGCGCGAAAGGGCCGTTCGTTCGGGTCCGCGAGAGCGGCCCGTCGCGTCCGAGGCGCCTGTCGTCGATCGCCGCTCGATCGCGGGCACGCGGCCGGCCCGCTGACCGCGCCCATCACCCTCCCGGGCGACTTCGCGACCGCGTGACCTGGGAGTCGGCTGTGGCCCCCGCTACCCTCGATGCCCGCGCCCCTGATCAGGTGAGGGAGTGCGTCCGAGGGGAGGGGCTCGCGTGAGCGTGACGGCCCGGTCGATGGGCCCGGGGGCCGGCTCCGAGCCGTCCCGGCCCGAACCGGACGGCGCCCTCGCCGGCGCCACCGCCGCCCGCAGGCTCTACCGCGAGATCGTCGCCGCCCCTGCCTCGCCCCGCCGTATCGACGTCGTCGCTCCCGCCGGACACGGCAAGACCGTCCTGCTGGACCTCCTCGCCGACGCCTACCGCGCCGCCGGCGCCCCCGTTCTGCGCGCCCTGCCCGCCGAGCTCCCCGAGGACGCCGTCCTCGTCCTCGACGACGTCCATCTCCTGCCCGCCGCCGACCTGCGCCGGGTCCGCGACATCGCCGCCGCCCGCAGCCATCGCCTCGTCGTCGCCCACCGGCCCTGGCCCACCGGGCCCGAGCTCGCCGCCCTCGGCGGCGCCATCGCCGGCGGCGGCACCCTCCTCGTCCTCGGCGCCCTCGACCGGCCCGGCGTCGCCGCCCGCGCCGCCCGCATCCTGCGCGAACGCCCACCCGTCCCGCTCGTCGACCACGTCCTCGCGCAGACCGCCGGCCTGCCCGACCTCGTCGACCGCCACCTCACCGGCATCCTCGATCAGATCGGTCCCGCCGACCGCGCCCGCCTCGCCCAACCCGGCGGTATCCCCACCCGGCCCCCGCAGAACCTCGTCCACCAGCTCGGATACGCCGTCTACGGCATGGAACGACGCGTCCGGGAGCTCCTCGTCGCCCTCGCGCTCGGCGCCCCCCGCGACGCCGAGGTCCTCGTCCCCCTCCTCGGCCTCGCCGACGCCGCCGGCGGGGGGATCGACGAGGTCGACGAGCTCGTCGAGGAAGCCCGCTCCGCCGGACACCTCACCGCCGACGGCGCCCTCCCCCCGCTCGTCGCCCACTCCGTCCGGCAACGCGTCCCCGGTGCCCGGCGCCTCGAGGTCCGACGCACCCTCGCCGAGATCGAGCTCGACCGCGGCGGTTCCGTCCTCACCGCCGCCCGCGGCCTCCTCGACACCGGTGCCACCGGCGCCCGCGCCGCCGAGGTCTTCGTCGCCGGAGCCGACGAGGCCGCCCGCACCGGCGACCCCGTCGCCGGCCCCCTCTACGAAGCCGCCGTCGCCGCGGGCGCTCCCGGCCTGCGGCTCGCCGCCCGCCGCGCCGAAGCCGCCGTCCGCGCGGGCGACCTCGACCTCGCGCTCGCCCAGGCCGACCAGGTCCTGACCCACGTCGACGCCGTCGACGTCGAGGACGCCGTCGTCGCCGGCACCGCCGCCGCAGCGGTCCTCGCGCACCGCGGGCTCCTCGCCCGCAGCGCCGAGCTCTACCGGTGGATGAGCGCCGTCGGTGGGTCCGCCGAGACCGGGCCGCTCGCCGTCCCGGCACTGATCGGGACGGGGGCGCTGGAAGAAGCCCGGGCGCTCCTGTCGCCGCCCGCTCCCGCCGCGGCGGCGCCGCAGCCCCCGTCCATCCTCGCGCCGCCTCCCCTGTTCGGTGGACCGTCGCCGACCGCGACCGTGGGCCGCCCGCCCACGCTGCTGGCCTCCGCCGAACAGCTCATGGCCGCCGGTGTGCTCGACTCCGTCGCCGGCTCCCCCACCCGCGCCCTGTCCCAGCTCGCCCGCTCCGCGTCCCTGCTCGAAGCGTCCAACCGGGCCGCCCTCCTGCCTGACACCCCCGCCGCGCTCGCCGCGCTCGTCGCCATCCACTGCGGTGAGCTCGACGTCGCCCAGTCCGTCCTCGACCGCGCCGTCGACGTCGAACTCGGTGGCCCCGCCGCCGTCGCTCGCCACCAGCTCCTGCTCGCCTGGATCGCTGTCTTCCGCGGTGCCGTCCCCACCGCCCGGTCGCTGCTCGCCACCGCCTCACCCATCGACGCCCGTCTCGAACCCCGCGACGAGCTCCTCGCCGCCGCCCTCGAGGTGTCCATCGCCCGCCGCGCAGGCGACCTCGCCGCCCTCATGCCCGCCTGGGGACGCGCCCGCGAGGCGATCGTCCGCCACCCCGTCGACCTCTTCGTCCTCCAACCCCTCGGCGAGCTCGCCATCGCCGCCGCCCGGCTCCGCGAGACCAGCTGGGTCCGCCCCCACCTCGACGAAGCCGCCACCCTCCTCGACCGGCTCGGCCGCCCCGCACTCTGGTCGGCACCCCTGCACTGGTCACAGCTGCACGCCGCGATCGTCGCCGACGACCGCGCCGCCGCCACCGCCCACGCCGACGCCCTCCGCGACGCCGCCCCCGTCAGCCGCTACGCCACCGCCATGGCCGACGCCGCGCCGCACTGGGTCAACCTCATGGACGCCGAGGTCGACGCCGACGCCGTCGAAGCCGCCGCGCGCGGGCTCCACGCCGTAGGGTTGTCGTGGGAGGGCGGCAAACTCGCAGGTCAAGCCGCCATTCGCACCCGCGACCGCAAGGCCATGACGGCGTTGCTCGGCGCGGCCCGGGCCATGCAGGGCGGCGGCCCCGTCGCCACCGCTCCCCCCAACGCCGTCCAGGCCGACGCCCCCGAGCCCGAGGACCTCGGCGAGGGACCTCTCAGCGACCGGGAGCGCGAGGTGGCCAAACTGGTGCTGGAGGGGCTGACGTACAAGCAGGTCGGCGAGCGCCTGTTCATCAGCGCCAAAACCGTGGAGCACCACGTCGCCCGCATGCGCCAACGCCTCGGCTCCAACTCCCGCGGCGAACTCTTCGCCCACCTCCGCCAGATCGTGGGCCCCGACACCTGACCCCCTCCCGGCGCGCAACCTCACGGTTGTGCGGACGGCGGGTTGAGGACCGTGAGGTTGCGCGCGGTGTGGCGGCCGCCGTGCGGCACCCCGCCCCGGCGTTGCGCGGCCCCGGCCGCCGCGTGGCTCCGGGAGTCGGCGCTCGGTTTCGCGAGTCGTCGGCCAGGCTGCAGGCTGCGCGACGACCCCGGAAGGCGCGTGACGATGGCGGACGCCGAGCGCGGGGCGGCGCCGCGCCCCCCATCGTCGTGCACCCATTTGCCGGGGTGCTTGGACGTTGCGCCGGGCGCGGGCAGCCTCGTCGACGGGCCCGGCGCCGCCCCGCGAGCACGCGCCGCCAACGGCCCCACAGAGCCACCGCACACCTTTCCGACGCGCCGCACCCCCTGCAAGGTGTGCGACGGAGCTGCAACCGGTGCGGTCGTGCGAAGCGCCGCGCAGTCGGAGGCACCGCGCGTGTTCTCCCTCCAGGGCGTGGATCTTCAGCTCACCGCTCGGCATGCAGGGCGAGCGTCGGCCGCAGAACTCGCGCGGTGCCGACGAAATGCACGCGGCGGCCATGGGCGATCTCGATCGTCGACACGCGCACCCCCACGACTGCACACCCTCGCGACACGAAGACGACGACCGTGTCCGCAGAGCACGTCGTGGCGTCGCTCTGGGCAGGCTCAACGACACGGGAGCGGTCTCGGCCGTCCCGGTCGGGCACATTCGCTCGAAAATGGCCCGCACGGCGCGCTTGCCGATCTACTGTGCGGCCGTGGACGTGGACATCGACGGCCTCAGGGTCGGCCTCAACGCTTCTGCGGCGGGGATGAGCATCAACCGCGAGAACGTGCTCAAGGTGGGCGCAGTCTTGCTCGCGGAGGCCGACCGTCTGGATGCGGTGATCGGAGACGTAGTCGGGGTGAAGGCTGGGCGCTGCGGCGGCGATCCCGTCTCTGGTGATGCAGCCGAGGCATTCACCGAGCGAGCACATCTCTTGATCGAGGTCTACCGAGGGTACGTATCCGATCTCCGCCGGCATGCGGCCTCGCTCAAGGAGTCCGCTCGCGGATATGGTTACGCTGACGAAGAGATCAGGGCGGTCTTCGAGGTCTCTCGGTGATTCGAAGACTTGTTTCTTATATCGCGTTCTGTACTCTTCTCGCCCTAGCTGGATGCAGCGCTGAGAGTGATCAGCGACGTAACGAGGGGCCCGGCCCGTCTGGTTCGGTCGAGGCGATCCCGATTGACCCCTGCTCTTTGGTCGACAGTGTCCTGCGGATTTCGTTTCCGCTCGGAACGGGGCTTCCGAAGCCTGACGTCCCCGTCGCTGGAGCGCGTTCGTGTCACTGGTTCTCGACTGATCGTGAGTACTCGCTGGTGTTCGGCTTCTTTCCGGCGGGATATAGCATCGACGAGATATCGCTCCGATATGCCGACGCGACGTTCGCAGATGTCGATGGGAGACGTGCGGTGCAAGCGTCGTCCGGTCTGGATTCATTGGGTCCGACCTGTCTCTTGTTCACCGAGCTTCAGGCCGGAAGGGTCGCCTATACTCAGGTCCGATTGCTCGATACACCGGCTGGAATTGCGTCCAAGGGGCCCTGCCTGCGAATCGTCGACTTCACACGAGCTGTGCTGACGTCTGCGAATTTGTGAACGCTACCCCCGCCGGGATTCAGTAGCGGTGGAGGCTGGCGAGCATTCCTTCGCAGCTGCGGACGACGATGCGGGCGGCGTCGGCGGTGTTGCGGCTGGAGAGGGGGCTCTCGGCGCGGCGCTTCCATCGGGTCGCGGCCTCGAGGGCGGCGCGGCGGAGGTCCTCGGGGTGGATGCCCGGGTCGAGGCCCAGTCTTGCCGCGGCGGAGCCGCCGTCGCCGCCGAGGAGGCGTTCGGCTTCCTCGATGGCGTCGGTGGGGAGTTTGACGGCGCCGGCGCGGAGGGCGGAGAGCATGCGCAGCTCGACGAACTCGTGCGCCCCGGCAAGGATTTTTTCGACCTCGGCGGAGAGCGCGGCGGCGGCGGGGCGGGGTTCGCGCTGCAGCACCATCTCGACGGCCAGCAGGGCGGACCGTGATTTGAGCAGGTCGCGGCGTTCGGTGAACTGCGTCGCCAGCACGGTGCGGAGGTCTTCGAGGCCGCTGCGGCGGACGAGTTCCTCGGCGACGCGGGTGGGGTCGTTGATGCCTTGCCGGACGAGGGTGACGCCGAGCCGGACGCCGAAGAGCCCGAAGCGTTCGATGAGGCGGGCGCGTGCGTCGGTGTCGGGGTGGGCGAGTTCGACGCCTTCGCCGCGGACGAAGCGGTCGACGGACAGCAGCAGGCCGTCCATGTCGGCGCGGGGTAGTTCGGCGAGGGCGACGAGGGCGGCGAATTCGTCCTGGCGCATGGTGCGGCCGGTTTGGGCGAGGAGTCCGGCGACGGCGACGACGGTCTGGCAGAGGCCGCGGATCTTTTCGTCGGATCGGTAGCGGCGGGCGATGCGGCGTGCGGAGGTGAGGGCGTCGAGGCGGCCGACGCCGATCTCGTCGGCACGTGAGAGGACGGCGATGGTGTTGACGGGGGTGGCTTTGGCGACGCCCTGGTCGTAGAACGATTCGAGGAACCGCACGTCGGTGGCGTGCAGGTGGCGCATCAGGTAGATGACGGCGTCGGCGGGGGTGGGTGCGTCGTCGGGGGTGAGGAAGGCGCCGGCGCGCATGGAGGTGTCGCCGGAGAGGGAGGCGATGCCGGGGGTGTCGATGAGGGTCTGGCTGCGCAGGTTCTGGGAGGGCCAGTCGACGACGAGCCTGTCGACCTGGTCGGTGGGGGTGCCTTGGAGGTCGAAGGCGAGGGCGCCGCGGTTGCGGTGGATGGTCAGTGGCCGGGGTTGGGCGGCCTTGGGGTACATGAGGACCTTGGGGACGTGCCCGTCCTGGTACCAGGTGACGACGCGCGTGCACTCGCCGGCGTCGGTGGGGGCGATCTCTTCGCCGACGAGGGCGTTGAGCAGGGTGGACTTGCCGGCTTTGACCTTGCCGGCGATGGCGACGCGCAGCGGCTCGTCGAAACGTTCGAGGTGGTGTCGGAGCCAGCCGAGGGCCTGGGGGCTGTCGGAGTAGGCCTCCATGGTGTGTCGCAGCAGGACCCGGACCGTGGATCCGAGCGGGGGTGCCTGGCCCATCGTCGGGGCGCTCATCGCAGGCCCTCGCCGGCGCTCGGGCGGCGCCGTGCGCACGCGCTGTGTCGCCGGTTCGCTCGCTGTCGCTCGCTCACGCCTGCTTCCCCGTGGTGACCTGCCCGGCTTGGGCGGCGAGTTGTTTGGCGCGTTCGCCGAGGGCTTCGATGCGGGTGAGTTCGGCGCGCAGGTCGCGGATGCGGGACTCCCGCTCGTTGGTGTCGGTCTTGACGGCCGACTGGGCGGCGGCGACGGACGTCGCCAGGGAGGTGGAGACTTCCTCGGCGAGGACGGTGAAGTGGTCGCGCAGGTCGCGCTGGATGCGGCGCAGCATGTCCCGGGAGTCCTTGGAGACCTGGAAGGTCACCTCGTCGATGTGGCGACGCACCGCGTTCTTCGACTCGGCCTGTCGCCGTTGCTTGAGGCGTTTCCGCTCGTCGCGCACCGTTTTGCCGCCGAAGAGGAGGCCGGCGCCGATGGAGATGGGGTTGAGCAGGGTGAGGCCGGCGATGCTGGTGGCGAGGCCGATCATGAGGAGGCCGCCGTAGCCGCCGCGCATCCCGGTGAAGAGTTTCTGGCCGATGCCGAACTTCTCGTCGACGGGTTGTTCGAGCGCGCCGACGCGTCCGCCCATGGTGCCGACGGTGTCTTCGAACCGCAGTGTCGGGAGCGCGATCTCGGCGCCTTCGGCGAAGTGTTCGGCGACCTGCCCGGCGAGGTAGCGGGCGCGTTCGGCGGTCCACACGAAGTTGGCGGACGCGGCCGTGGACACCTGCTGGTGCATCCATTCTGCGAACTGGTCCCAGATGTCGGCCGGGTCGGCGTCCTCGAGGAGCTGTTCGGCGTCGCGGGCGATGGCGCGCAGCCGGTCGCGCAGGTCGTAGTCGATGTCGGCGATGAGGTCGGCGACGCCGTCGTTGAGGGTGGTCTGCCAGCGGGCGGAGCGCTGGCGCAGGGCGTCGGCGCGGGTCTTGGCGGAGGTGAGGTCGGCGACGAGGGCTTCGGCCCGCTCGGGGTCCTCCTGCGCGGTCAGCTCGGATTTCATGGTGGTGGCGAGCTGCTCGCAGACGTCGAGGACGTCCTGCGCGGTGGAGCGGCGGTCGAGGTCGTCGGCGCGGGCGACGACGCGGTTGAGCAGGAACGCGATGAGCTCTTTGAACCCGGACTCCTCCATGAGGGCGGCGTCCTGGGTCTGTGCGGCGTGCAGGCGCAGCGTCGAGGAGATGGGCAGGATGTCGGCCTTGACTCCGGCGCGTTCGAGGTGGCCGGCGTCGAGCTCGACGATGCGCCGCCAGTGCGGGTAGAGGTCGGTCTTGGTGACGACGCACGCGACGTTGGGGCACAGTTTCATCGCCGCGCCGAGGAACTCCATCTCGGGGGCGGTGTACTCCTGGGCGGCGTCGGAGACGAGGAGGACGGCGTCGGCGCTGGGCAGTACCGACATCGTGGCTGCACCGTGGGCGGAACCGAGCCCGCCGACGCCGGGGGTGTCGACGAGGACGAGCCCGCCGGCGAGGAGCTTGCGCGGAAGCGAGACCTCGGCGTAGCTCAGTTTGGCCCGGTTGTCGGGATTGCCGGCTTCGGAGACGAACTCGGCGAGGCGCCCGATGGGTACCTCTGTGCGCTCAGGGGGCCGTTCGTCGTCGGGGCCGTGGTCGCGCACGATCGACACGGCCGGTGTCTCGCCGTGCTTGACGACGGTGGGCACCGAGGTGGAGATGTCGTCGTCGACGGGGCAGACGGGGGCGTTGACCAGCGCGTTGACCAGCTGGGACTTGCCTTGCTTGAACTCGCCGACGATCAGGACGCGGACCGCGGGGTCGGCGAGGCGTTTGCGGGTGTGCTGCAGCCGCAGTCCGAGGTCGGGCCGCTGGTAGGCCGTGGTCGCCTTGAGCGCCAGGTCGACCAGGTCGACAGCTGCCGGAACCGCCACTACGAGCCGAACCCCCTACGTCCGCTTCTGCGTTCGATGTCCTTCGTACACGACGAGATCGGCCCCGCCTTCCCGGGTCCGGGAAGGCGGGGCCGATCGTCGGGTGGAACTCAGTTTACCGCTCGGGCGGTGCGTCAGGCGACGTCCACGCCGTCGGCGCCGGTGCCCGCGCCGCCGGTGTTGCCGGAGGCGACGTCGTTGTGCGAGAGCACGTCGTTGTTCGACAGGACGTCGATGTCGGCGTCGGTG
>NZ_BJVJ01000096.1 GCF_007989085.1 Pseudonocardia sulfidoxydans NBRC 16205 | reverse complement strand
CAGAGCGCCTGATGAAACGCCACGTCATCGCCGCGGGCGACGACCTCATCACCCACCTGGAGTCGGTGGGCGTCGAGTTCCGCTGACCGGGGTACCGGCCCCGGGTCACAGCCCGAAGAGCTTGCGGGCGTTCTCCCCCAGGATGTTGCGACGTGCCGTCTCGGTGAGGAACGGCAGCCCCGCGATGCGACCGGGGGTGTCGAAGTCCCAGTGCGGCCAGTCCGACGAGTACAGCAGCTGGTTCTCCGCGTCCATCGCCCGGAACGTCGACTCGAGCAGGGTCAGGTCGTCGGCCTCCATGGGCTGGGCCGTGAAGTACATGTCGCGGATGTAGTCGCTCGGCAGCTTGCGCAGCAGCGGTGCCTCGGACTGCCGCATCAGGTACGAGTGGTCGAGGCGCTGCATCATGAACGGCACCCAGGCGAGGCCGCTCTCCACCCAGATGACCTTGAGACCGGGGAAGCGCTCCGGGATCCCGTTGATCACCCAGTTCGTCAGGTGCGCCATGTTGCACGTGACGAACGACAGTGCGTGCACGGACAGGAACCGGTTCATGGTGCTCGACCACGTGTCGTTGCGCCGCGGGCCGGCATGGAACGCCAGCGGCATCCCGCGTCGCTCGAGCTCGCGGTAGAGCGGGAAGTACGCGCTGCGGTACACCCCCGCGTGCCGCTGGCTCGTCACCATGAACCCCAGCACTCCCGGCGCGTCGGCGAACTCCTCGACCGTCCGCAGCGAGGCCGCGGGGTCCTCGAAGGGAAGCGCGACGAACGCCTTGATCCGGTCGTCACCGGGCAGGATCGTCTCGACCATCCAGGTGGTGTAGGCGTGGAGCAGTTCCTGGGCGACGTCGGGGTAGGGATGGTTGCCGATCTGCAGCAACAGCTGCGGGAACACGACCTGGACGTCGATCCCCATCGAGTCCATAGCCCGGCGGACCAGGGTGACGTCGCGATGCACGGAGGCGTCGTCGACCTCCTCCTTGAGACCGGACTGGTGCGGGATGCGACCCATCGCGTCCTGCCAGTTCAGACCCGGCGTGCTGTGGGTCATCGCGACCTTCGGCGACTGGTTCGCGGCACTCTGCCGGGCGTTGTAGCGGATCACGGGGTTGTCGATGTACTCGATGACCTCGGTCCACGACTCCGACTCGACGTGGTGCGCGTCGACGTCGACGATGAAGTAGTCGTCGAGGCCGTAGCGGGAGATGTCGCGCCGCGCGTTGGCGAGGACCTCTCGGGTGTCGGTGAACTTGGTGATCTCCTGCGTCTCCCGTGGCACCACCCGTGCCGCCGCCGGGGAACGCCCGTCGAGCTGGGTCATCCGATGTCTCCTCTCGGTCGGCGCGGCCTTCACCGGCCGTCGGGCGTGCGGTCGAGCCACAGCTGCAGGTCGAACGGGTTGAGGTGCTGCGCGCGCATGAGTGCCGCCACGACGGTGACCGCCTCCGTCGCGGTGACCTGGGTGCCGTCGATCGGCTCGGCGAGCTCGCCGAGCTCGTCGGACCGGGCGTAGAGCCGGACGGCCGCGGCGAGCAGGTCGCGCACCTGCTCGGGCGGGGGGCACGTGTCCTCCATCGTGGCCGCGGCACCTGCCGCGGCCACGGCGCCGGTCAGGTCGACGTCGTGCGACGGGTCAGATCCGGACATAGACGCCCCCGTCCGACTCGTTGACGTCGTAGCGGGTGAGGCCGATCGCGTCGATGCCGGCGTGTCGCCCGGTGGTCAGGCTGTACTCGTAGCCGTGCCACGGGCACACGATGTGCGGATCACCGTCGTCGAAATAGAGGTCGTTGCGGTCCGACCCGTGATCGAGCACCTCCGCCACCCGGGGGATCAGCCTGCCCTGGCAGACCGGTCCGCCCTGGTGCGCGCACGTGTTGTCGTAGGCGTAGAGCGCACCCTGGAAACGGAACACGCCCACCGTGCGGTCGTCGACGTCCACCACCAGCCGGCCGCCTTCGGGGATCTGGTCGCTGTCTGCGACCCGCGTCGGAGCGCTCTTCGAGATCGTCACGGTCGCACTCCTCCAGTTTGGGATACGGAATACTGTCTTGCCGAGACTAGGTCCCGGCGTTCGCACCGTCAAGCGACCGGCCGCCGGGTCACGCCGGGCCCACCAGCCGGCCGCCAGCGCGGTGACACTGATCAGGCAGATCGCCGGCCGAGGCCCCAGCAGCTCGGCCAACGCGCCGTCGAGCAGCGATGCCAGCGGACGCGTGCCCATGAACGCGACACCCCACAGCGCCATGACGCGGCCGCGGAACACCTCCGGAACGTCCTGCTGGAGCTGGCTCGTCAGCGACGACGAGGCAGCCAGCAGCCCCAGGCCACCGACGAAGGCGGCGACCGACGCGGCCCAGGCCGTCGGCCCGACACCCACACCGAACATGCCCAGGGCCACCACGACGGCACCCACCGCACCCGTTCGCCGCAGGCCCCACCTGCGGCGCAGCGGACGCAGTGCCACGATGGCGACGACCGAGCCGGCGCCGAATGCCGAACCCAGGACGCCCACGAACGTGTCCGAGGCCCCGAGGGTGCGGGCGAGCGAGGGCGTCACGGTGATGACGGGATCGACGGCCAGGCTCAGCGCGGCGACGGCCCAGAGCGCGCGGGAGACGTCGGGACGCCCCCGCACGAAGCGCAACCCCTCCCGGAAGCTGCCGGTGTCGCCCTCGTCCCCGTCGCGACGCGGTTCGTCCAGGCGCAGGAACAACATGACGAGCACGAACATCGCGTAACCGGCGCAGGTGAACCAGCAGGCCGCCACCGCGCCCAACGAACCGGTGATCGCGGCGCCGAGCGCCGGCCCGACCGCCCGCGCGATGTTCCACGTCACCGACCCGAGCGCGACCGCCTGGTGCAGGTCGGGCGCGGGCACGAGGTGCGGCACGATCGCCATCTGCGCCGGCGACGTGAGCCCCGACGACACACCCAGCAGCGCCGACGCGACCAGGATGGGCCACGGACCGGTCGAGCCGTCGCCGACGATGCCGATCCACAGCGCCAGACCGCCACAGCTGAGTGCGGAGAGGGTGCGGCCGAGGATCAGCAGCCTGCGGCGGTCGGTCCGGTCCGAGAGCACACCGGCCCACGGCGCGAGCACGAGCGACCCCGCGAACGTCACCGCGCCCGTGAGCCCGACCCACACGACCGAGCCGGTGTGCTGGTACACCAGCACGGCGGCGGTCACCGTGTAGAGCCAGATGCCCGTCGCCGCGAAGAGGTTGCCGACGAAGTACGGGCCGTACACCGGGTCGAGCAGCAGCCTCAGGCTGCTCCGCCCGGGGTCGTCGTCGGCGGGCGCGTTCATCGCCACGGGAGCGACATCAACTCCTCCGCAGCTTCGAGTCGAGCGCGTCGCGCAGCGAGTCGCCCATCACGTTCACGGCGAGGACGAACAGCATGATCATGACGCTCGGGAAGGTGCTCACCCACCAGCCCTGCACGAGCACCCCACGGCCGGCGTTGGTCATCGCGCCCCATTCGGCCGTCGGCGGCTGCACCCCGACGCCGAGGAAGCTGATCGACGCCGCGTAGAGCACCGCGTAGGCGAGGTAGAGCGTCGTCATGACGATCACGGGAGCGACGACGTTGGGCAGGATGTGCCGTCGCAGGATCCACGTCGAACGACACCCGACCGCGCGGGCGGCCAGCACGTAGTCGGTGTTGACGACGCCCAGCACGGCCCCACGCGTCACGCGGGCGAAGGTCGGCACCCCGGCCACGCCGACCGCGACGATCACGCTCAGCATGCCCCGGCCCATCACGGCCGCCAGCGCGAGCGCCAGTACGAGCCCCGGGAACGCCAGCAGCACGTCCATGACCCGCATCAGGACCGAGTCGGTCGGCCCGCGGAAGTAGCCGGCGAGCAGGCCGATCAACGTCCCCACGACCGCCGAGATCGCCACGCACGAGAAGCCGACGACGAGCGACAGACGGCTTCCGTAGACGACCCGCGACAGGATGTCGCGACCGAAGTCGTCGGTCCCCATCGGGTGCGCCCACGACGGCGCGGTGAGTCCCACGTCGGCGTTCACCGCGAGCGGGTCGTACGGCGCGAGCAGCGGCGCCAGCGCCGCCATCAGCAGGAACACCACCAGCAACGAGCCACCGATCCACGTCCCGCGATGCCGCAGGAAGGCCAGGAGCTTCGCGCGCCCGGGGCTCGTCCCCCGTGCGGGCACGACCTCCGGTTCGGCGGTGACCGGCAGCTTCGGATCCGGCATCAGCTCCGGGGTGAGGGAGGTACTCATCCGTCACAGCCTCACTCTCGGGTCGAACCACGCGTAGGAGACGTCGACGGCGATGTTGAGCAGGACGTAGACGGCCGCGACGACCATGAGGGTTCCCTGCAGGAGCGGGAAGTCGCTGCGGGTGATGGACGTCAGCATCAAGGTGCCGAGGCCCTGCCGGTTGAAGATCGTCTCCATGATCACCGTGCCGCCCAGCAGCCGGCCGAACTGCAGGCCGATCAGCGTCAGGACCGGGATGAAGGCGTTCTTCAGCGCGTGCCCGCTGATGATCGTCACCTCTCGCAGGCCCTTCGCCCGCGCCGTGACGATGTACTGCTCGCCCAGCACCTCGAGCATCGCCGAGCGGGTCAGCCGGGCGATGGCGGCCGAGGCCGAGATGCCCAGCACGAGCGCGGGCAGCACGAGATGGGAGAACGAGCCCGAGCCCGACGACGGGAACCAGTGCAGGTTCACCGCGAAGATCAGTACGGCCATCATGCCGAACCAGAACTGCGGGATGGACAGGCCGAACAGCGAGACGCCGATGCTCGCGTTGTCCCACCAGGTCCCCCTGCGGACCGCGGCGACGACACCGAGCGTCACGCCCAGCACCACCGCGATGACGATCGAGGCCCCGGCCAGCGCCGCGGTGTACGGCGCCGCGTCGAGGATCATCTGGGTGACCGGACGACCGGTGAAGATCGAGGTCCCGAGGTCACCGCGCACGGCGTCCCACACGTAGTGCACGTACTGCAGCCACAGCGGGTCGTTGAGGCCGTACCGCTCGCGCAGCTGGTTCACCAGGTCCGGCGGTGCTCCCTGGTCGAAGTTGCTGACCAGCAGCGAGATCGGGTCGCCCGGGGCGAGGTGCAGCAGCAGGAAGGCGATCAGCGCGACGCCGAGCATGATCGGGATGACGGCCACCAGGCGGCGGACGACGTAGGCACCCATCGGTCACCCCCTCGGTTCGGCGGGTTGCGGGCGCGGCCGGCTGCGCGGCCCGCCGGGTTCGGGCAGGAACGGGCCGTCGCGGGCGGTGAGGAACGCGCGCATGTCCCCCTCGGCCAGCAGCCGGGTCAGCTCGGCCATCTCGGGAGCGTCCTTCGCCGCGGTGACGAGTACGGAGAGCATCGCGTTGGCCGACAACGCATTCGCCAGGCCCATCGCGTACATGCCCTGTGTCGTGACCGCCTTGTTGATCCGCAGCGCGTCGGGCGGCAGCAGACCCATCCGGTCGGCGAGCGCCACCGCGGTGGTCAGCACCTCCTCGTCGGGGACGACCTGGTTGACCACCCCGATCCGCAGCGCCTCCGCAGCGTCGAAGTGGTCGCCGGTCAACGCGTAGCGGTGTGCGTTCTTCCACCCCGCCAGCGCGGCGAACAGCACCGACGAGTTCGCGTTCTGCCGGACCTCGGGCTGGCCGAACGTCGCGCTCTGCCCCGCGATCGTCACGTCGGCGCACAGCGCGTACCAGAACCCGCCGCCGAGCGCCCACCCGTTGACCGCGGCGATCACCGGCTTGCCGAGCTCCATGACGTGCATCAGCTTGCGCGGGCCGCGGATGTAGGTGTCCCAACGCCGGCGCAGCAGCTCGGTCGTCGACGACGCCGGCGGTCGCGGGCCCATCTCGTAGCCCGTGCAGAAGGCCCGGCCGGCACCCGTCAGCACGATGGCGCGCACCGCGTCGTCGCCCTCGGCGACGTCGAGCGCTTCGTGCAGCTCCGCCTCCATGTCCTCGGTGAGCGCGTTGAGCGCCTGCGGTCGGTCGAAGGTCAGGACGCAGGTGGTGCCGCGCAGCTCGCGGCCGATGAGCGACGTCATTCCACTCCCCCCGAGTACGCCGGAACCCGCAGGTCGGCATCGGTGTCGATCTCGTCCCAGCGGTGGCAGGCCACGAAGTGTCCGTCGTCGATCTCCACCAGCTCCTGGACCGCCTGCGCGCACGACTCGCGGGCGTGCGGGCAGCGGGTGTGGAAGGGGCAACCGCTCGGGGGGTCCGAGGGGTTGGGGACGTCGCCCTGCAGGACGGTGCGTCTGCGCTGCTTCTCGACGAGGGGGTCCGCCTCCGGCACCGCGGACAGCAGGGCGCGCGTGTACGGGTGGGCGGCCCGGGCGAACAGCACGTCGGCGGGGGCGAGCTCGACGACGCGGCCCAGGTACATCACCGCGACGCGGTCGGCGATGTGTCGGACGACGCTCAGGTCGTGGCTGATGAACAGGTACGTGAGGTCGAGGTCCCGCCGCAGCTCCAGCATGAGGTTCAGGATCTGGGCCTGGATGCTCACGTCCAACGCCGAGACGGCCTCGTCGAAGACGACGAAGCGCGGGTTGAGCGCGAGCGCCCGGGCGATGCCGATGCGCTGCCGCTGGCCCCCGGAGAACTCGTGCGGGTACCGCTCGGCCTGCTCGGCGGTGAGCCCGACGAGATCGAGCAGCTCGAGGACGCGGGCGCGCATGTCCGGCCCGTCGGCGCCGCCGTGGGCCCGCATCGGCTCGGCGATGATGTTGCCCACCGTCATCCGCGGGCTGAGGCTCGAGAAGGGGTCCTGGAACACCATCTGCATGTGCCGACGTGTTCGTCGCAGCTCCTCCGGCCGCAGCGTCGTGAGGTCGACGGAGTCGAAGACGACCCGGCCTCCCGTCGGCTCGTACAGCCGCAGCAGCGCGCGGCCGAGCGTGGTCTTGCCGCAGCCGGACTCCCCGACGAGCCCGAGGATCTCCCCGGCCCGGATCGAGAGCGACACACCGGCGACGGCGTGCACGCGCCCGACCTCACGGTTGAGCAGGCCACCGGTGATCGGGAAGGCGACCTCCAGCCCGTCGATCGTCACCAGGTCCCCGGCGGCCTGGACCGGGGGCGGCGCCACCGGTTTCTGCCGACGCGCCGTCCGGGCCATCACGCCACCTCCGCCGTCGTCGTCCGGGCCCGCCAGGCCTCCGGGGTGACGTCGAGGACGCACGCGGCCGAATGGCCGCCACCCCCGCCCGGGACGTCGACCAGCGGGGGCGCCTCGAGCGCGCAGGTGCCGGTCGCGAACCGGCAGCGGTCGCGGAACGCGCAGCCGCTGGGCAGCCTGGTGAGGTCCGGGGGCGAACCCGGGATCGCCTCGAGCCGGCTCCCCCGCTCCACCTCCACGCGCGGGATCGAACCGAGGAGCCCGCGGGTGTACGGGTGGCTCGGCAGCGCGTACACGTCCTCCACCCGGCCCGACTCGACGACCCGTCCGCCGTACATCACGCAGATCCGGTCGGCCATGCCCGCGACGACGCCGAGGTCGTGGCTGACGATGATCACCGCCATGCCCAGCTCGCGCTGCATCGAGCCGATCAGCTCCAGGATCTGGGCCTGCACGGTGACGTCGAGGGCGGTGGTCGGCTCGTCGGCGATGAGGACCGCCGGCTCACAGCTCAGCGCCATGGCGATCATGACCCGCTGCCGCATCCCGCCGGAGAACTGGTGCGGATAGTCGTCGACCCGGAGGGCCGCCCCGGGAATCCCGACCATTGCGAGGAGCTCGACGGCTCGCTTGCGCGCCGCTCTGCGGTCGAGCTGGCGATGCACCCGCAACGGCTCCATCAGCTGACGCCCCACGGTCAACACCGGGTTCAGCGACTTCATCGGGTCCTGGAAGATCATCCCGATGCGGTTGCCCCGGATCCGGCGCATCCCGGCCTCGTCGAGGTCCAGCAGCTCCTCACCGTCGAACCGGACCGAGCCGCCGGTGGGCCGTTCCAGGCCCATCAGCGACAGCATCGTGACGCTCTTGCCGGACCCGGACTCCCCGACGACCCCGAGGACCTCGCCGACCCCCAGGCTGAACGAGACACCGTCCACCGCGAGCACCTTGCGCTTACCCCGCGTGAACTCGGTTCGCAGGTCGCGGACGTCCAGCAGTGGAGGGGCCATGATCGAGCTCGTCATCCCTGTGCTCCTTCCTCGGCCGGCCGGCGGTGCTCGGCGCGCAGCACCAGCTTCTCGATCTTTCCCGCGTCGTTGCGGGGCAGCCGGTCCACGACGACGACGCGCCGCGGGCACTTGTAGTGGGCGATGCGGTCCCGGCAGAACGCGATCAGCTCGTCGGCGAAGCCGGGACCGGCCCGCGACGACGGCTCGACGAGGGCGAGCACGGACTCGCCCCAGTCCGGGTCGGGCTCGCCGATCACGGCCACGTCCCCCACGCCGGGGTGGGTCAGCAGCGCCTGCTCCACCTCGGCCGGGTAGATGTTCACCCCGCCGGAGATGATGAGGTCGGCCGAGCGGTCGGTGACGAAGAGGTAGCCGTCCTCGTCGAGATGGCCGATGTCGCCGACGGTGAAGTGGTCGCCCCGGTGGCTGTCCGACGTCTTCTCCGGGCTGCCGAAGTAGCTGAACCGGCCCGTCTCGGGCGATCGCAGGTAGATGGTGCCGGTGTGTCCGGGCGGGAGCTCGACGCCGTCGTCGTCGAGGATCCGGACGTGCCCCGGCTCGGCACGACCGACCGTCCCGGGCCTGCGCAGCCAGTCCTCACTCGACACCGACGTCCCGGTCCCTTCGGTGGCCGCGTAGTACTCACAGAGGACCGGCCCCCACCAGTCGATCATCGCCTGCTTCACCGCGACCGGGCACGGTGCGGCACCGTGCCAGACCTGGACGAGGCTCGACACGTCGTAACGTCGCCGCACCTCGGCGGGCAGCACGAGCATGCGGTGGAACATCGTCGGCACCATGTGCGAGTGGCTGATGCGGTGGAGGTCGATCAGGCGCAGGGTCTCCTCCGCCGACCAGCGGTCCATCACGACTGTGCCGACGCCCGCACCGAGCGCCACGGCGGCGTAGCCGAGCGGCCCCGAGTGGTACAGGGGGCCGGTGCACAGGTGGCGCGAGATTCCCGGTTGCATCCGCGGCGGCGGCAGGTGCGGCTGCGGAGCACTCGTCCCGTGCATGAGGTGCACGGTCGGCCGGGTCACGGGCTTGAGCACGCCCTTGGGCCGCCCCGTCGTACCGGACGTGTAGAACATGTAGCGCCCGAGCGACGGCGACTCGACCGGGTCGGCTGCGTGCCGGGCGATGGCCTCGCCGAGCGGCTCGTGACCGGCCACCGGGCCGCCGACCGACAGCCACGTCCGCACGTCCGTCGCGGCCGTCCGGACGTGCTCGGCCGCGGGCGCGAACCGGGTGTGCGCGACCAGTGCCCGCGCCCCGGAGTCGGCGACGACGTAGGCCACCTCGTCGCCGGTCAGGTGCCAGTTCACCGGGGTGAACCGCAGCCCGGTGCGAATGGCGGCCTGGTACACCGCCACGAGCTCCACGCTGTTGGGGAGCAGGACACAGATGCCGTCGCCGGGACGCAGCCCCCGGTCGCGCAGCAACCGGGCGATGCGGTTGGCGTCGGCGTCGAGCTCGGCGAACGACACCTCCCGGTGTGTGTCGGTGACAGCCGTCGTGGCGGGCCGGCGGGCGGCCCAGAACGACAGAGCGGTGCCCGTGGCGGCCGCCGCGAGGTACTCGCGCTCGACGTCGTCGAGCGGCGGGCGTGCAAGATCGGTCATCGTCGACTGACCTTCCGGAGCGCAGGGATCAGATGCCGATGCGGTGGACGAGCAGCTCGCGGTGATAGGCGGCGTCGCCGAACAGGAGCTCGGAGCTCTTCGCCCGCTTGAAGTAGAGGTGGGCGGGGTGCTCCCAGGTGAAACCGATACCGCCGTGCACCTGGATGTTCTCGGCGGTGGCCCGGAAGTAGGTCTCCGAGCAGTAGGCCTTCGCCAGGCAGGCGACGACGGGCAGCTCCCCGTTGTGCTCGTCGGCGCACCACAGCGCGTACTGCATCGCCGCGCGGGCCGACTCGACCTCGACGAGCACCTCGGCGCACTTGTGCTTGATGGCCTGGAACGACCCGATCGGGCGGCCGAACTGGACCCTGACCTTCGCGTACTCCACGGCCATGTCGAGCACGCGCTGTGCCCCGCCGACCTGCTCGGCGGCCAGACCCACGGCCGCGAGATCGAGCACCGCGGTCAGGACCTCGGTGCCGCCACCGTCGGCGCCGACGAGGACGGCCGGGGTGCGGTCGAGCCGGACCGTCGCCTGCCTGCGCGTCTGGTCCAGCGTGTTGAGCGGCGTCCGTGTCAGTCCACGCGCGTCGGCATCGACGGCGAACACCCCGACCCCGGCGTCCGTGCGCGCCGTCACGAGCAGCAGCCCCGCGGTGTGGCCGTCGAGCACGAACGACTTGGTCCCGGTGAGCTCGTGGCCCCCGGCGGCCGGGACGGCGGTGGTCGCGACGACGGCCGGGTCCCAGCTCCCCGCGTCCTCGGTGAACGCGACCGTCGCGAGCAGGTTCCCCTCCGCGATGGGCGGCAACCAGCGCCGCTTGGCCTGCTCGTCGCCGGAGAGCAGCAGCGCGTTGGCGGCGAGGACGACCGTCGGGAAGAACGGGCCGCCCAGCAGGGAACGCCCCATCTCCTCCAGCACGATGCCCAGCTCGACGTGACCGAACCCGGCGCCGCCGTACTCCTCGGGAATGTGCACACCCTGCAGGCCGAGCTGCTGGGCCATCTGCTTCCAGACGCCCTCGTCGTAGCCCGCGTGGGTCGTCATCAGCGCGCGGACGGTGTCCTCGGAGTTCCGGTTCGCGAGGAACTGCCGCACACTCGCGCGCAGGTCGTCGAGCTCGGGGTCGGCGGCCATGGACCGCACGCCGGCGGTCACGCCGAACCCTGCGCGATCAGCCCGGGGACGACGTCACCCAGCTCGGCCGGATCCCACCGGCGGCCGGCATCGGCGACCGGACCCCGCCCCCACTGCTGGACGTACTGGATCTTCGAGCCGGTCACGTAGAAGACCTCCCCGGTCACGTCCTTGGACTCCGGGCTCGCGAGCCAGGCGATCATCGGGGCGACGTTCTCGGGGTCGCGCTCGTCCCACGAGTCGGCCGCGAGCTCGGTCGCGTAGCGCGGCCCGAGGTTCTCCGTCATGCGGGTCAGGCCGCCGGGGGCGACCGCGTTGACGCGCACGCCGTAGCGTCCCAGCTCCTTCGCCGCGATGATCGACAGTGTCGCGATCCCCGACTTCGCCGCGCCGTAGTTGCCCTGGCCGGGGTTGGCGAACAGCCCCGATGTCGACGTCGTGTTGACGACGCTCGCCGCCACCGGCTCGCCCGCCTTGTGCTGGGCGCGCCAGTGCACCGCGGCGAAGTGCAGCGGCGCGAACGTGCCCTTGAGGTGGACCCGGATCACCGCGTCCCACTCGGCCTCGGACATGTTCACGAGCATCCGGTCGCGCAGGTTGCCCGCGTTGTTCACGAGGATGTCGAGTCGTCCGAACGTGTCGACGGCGCGCCCGATCATCGCCTGCGCGTCCGTCCAGTCCGCCACGTCCCCGGTGTCGGCGACCGCCTCCCCGCCGAGCGCGCGGATCTCGTCGACGACGGCCTGCGCGGGACCGCGGTCCGCGCCGTCCCCGTCGAGGGCACCCCCGATGTCGTTGACGACGACGCGGGCGCCCTGGCGGGCGAGCTCCAGCGCGTGTCCACGTCCCACACCCCGGCCTGCGCCGGTGACGACCGCGACCAGGCCGTCGCACAGAAGACTCATCGGCTCGTTCCTCCAGTTCCAGCTGCCGCGCGGGCGCGGTATCTCTCGCGCAGCTCACGTTTGGGCAGCTTCCCGGCATCGGTTCGGGGTAGTGCGGTGACGAAGTGGACTTCCTTGGGGCACTTGAAGTGCGCGATGTGCGTCCGGCAGAAGTGGATGAGGTCGGCGGCCAGGGCGTCGTCGGCCGTGGGCGTCCCGGCCACGGGTTCGACGACGGCGATCACGCGCTCGCCCCACTCGGGGTCGGGCACGCCCAGGACCGCGACGTCGCGCACGGCCGGATGGGTCGTCAGCCGGGCCTCGACCTCGGCCGGGTAGACGTTGACGCCGCCGGTGATGATCAGGTCCGCGACCCGGTCGGTGAGGAAGAGGAACCCGTCCTCGTCGAGGTAGCCGATGTCGCCGAGGGTGTAGTGGTCCCCGCGGTAGCTGCCGGCGGTCTTCTCCGGGCTCTTCAGGTAGGAGAAGCGCTGCGCGGGCGCCTTGATCCAGATCGTGCCGGCGTGTCCGGGCGGGAGCGGCTCGCCGTCCTCGTCGAGGATCAGCACCTTGTCCGGACTCGTCGGCCGGCCCACCGTGCCGGGCCTGCGCAGCCAGTCCTCGCTCGAGACGTAGGTGACCGACCCCTCGGTCGCCGCGTAGTACTCCAGCAGCACCGGACCCCACCAGTCGATCATCGCCTTCTTCAGCGAGACCGGGCACTGCGCGGCACCGTGCCAGACGTACCGCAGGCTCGACACGTCGGCCGCGTCCCGCACGTGCTCGTCGAGCGCGAGCAGCCGGGTGAACATGGTGGGGACCATGTGCGAGTGCGTGATCCGGTGCTCCGCGATCAGCCGCAGCGTCTCCTCGGGCGACCAGTCGTCCATCAGCACGACGCCGACACCCGCCGCGAGGGGAACCGTGAGCGAGACGTTGAGCGGGCCCGCGTGGTAGAGCGGCCCCGTGCACAGGTGGCGCGAGACTCCCGGCTCCATGCGCTGGTCGGGGATCCCGGCACGCGCCATCTCCTCGGGGGTGACCTCGCCGGGTCGGTTCGTGTTGCCGCCCATGCCGTCCGCGCTGGGTGGCGGCAGGTCCCGGACGACGCCCTTCGGCCGCCCCGTCGTTCCCGACGTGTAGAACATCCAACGCCCCCGGACCGGGTCGGGCAGCGCCTGCGGGCTCTCCGCGGCCGCCGCCTCCGCGAGCGGCCGGAAGCCCGGGATCGCGCCCCCGACCGACAGCCGCAGCCGCAGCCGCCCGATCGGGGCCGTCGCGGCGTCGGCCACCTCGGCGAAGCGGTGGTCGGCGACCACGGCGAGAGCCTCGCAGTCGTCCACGACGTAGTGCACCTCGTCGGCCGCGAGGTGCCGGTTGACCGGCACGAAGCGCAACCCGGCCCGCAGCGCCGCGTAGTAGACCACGGCGAGCTCGCACCGGTTGGGCAGCAGGACCGCGACGGCATCCCCCGGGACGAGTCCCGCCCGTCGCAGGACGCGCGCGACGCGGTTGGCCTCGGCGTCGAGCGCGGCGAAGGAACGCTCGCCGTCGGGCGCGGTCACGGCGGGCACGTCGGGCCGGCGCGCCGCCCAGAACGACAGCGTCGTCCCCGTCGCCGACGCGTGCAGGTACTCCTCCGCATCACCGGACGTCGTCATCGCGGGGCCTTGTCCAGGCGTGGTTCCTTCGGCATTCCCAGTACGCGCTCCGCGGCGATGTTGCGCTGCACCTCCGCGGTACCGCCCCAGATCACGCTGCCGCGGTGCCGGAAGAACTCCTCCTGCCAGTAGTCGACGTCGTAGTCGTCGCTACCGTCCGGGACACCGGGACGGATCATCCCGTCGGCGCCGCGCAGGTGCAGGCCCCAGGACCCGACGTCGCGGGCGTACTCCGACCAGAACATCTTGTTGAGCGACACCTGCGGCCCGATCTCCTTGCCCGCCGCCAGCTCCGCCATGGTGCGCAGCCCCTGGTAGCGCAGTATCTCGGTGTGCGTGTAGGACCAGGCGAGCTTCTGGCGCACCAGCGGGTCGGTGACCACGCCGCGGCGCCGCGCCTCCTCGACGAGCTTCCAGAACTGCTTCTCGAACGGGAGGTGCTGGGTGGTGGCATGGCCGCCGCGCTCGTTGCCGAGGGTGGTCATCGTGACCCGCCACCCGTCGTTGAGCCCGCCGATCACGTTGAACAGCGGCGCCCGCATCCCGCTCACGAACGTCTCGGTGAACCCGCTGGCGCCGTTGATCTGCCGGATCGGCCGCAGCTCGATCCCGTTGGGCGAACCGTCGGGCAACGTCATGGGTGCGATGACGTAGGAGATGCCCTTGTGCTTCGACGCGTCGGGATCGGTGCGGCAGAGGATGAAGATCGTGTTGCAGCCGGTGGCACCGGAGGTCCACACCTTCTGGCCGGTGATCACGATCTCGTCACCGTCGACGACGCCGCGCGTGCGCAGCGACGCGAGGTCCGATCCCGCGTCGGGCTCGGAGAAGCCCTGGCAGTAGCGGTCGGTGCCGTCGATGATGCGCGGCAGGAAGTACGCCTTCTGCTCCGGGGTGCCGTGCGCGATGATCGACGGCCCGACCAGCGACTCGCCCATCCCCCGCGTCACCCGCGGCACGTCGGCCCGCGCGAACTCCTCGTTCATCACGGCGACCTCGACGGCCGACAGGCCGCGCCCGCCGTACTCCTCGGGCCAGCCGACGCACATGTAGCCGGCCTCGTGCATCTTCTCCGCCCACGCGGTCACCTCGGGTGAGCCGCTCAGGATCATCGAGCGCTCGCCACCGGGCGGGAAGTCGTAGTCGGGGCGGTTGGCCTCCAGCCAACCGCGTAGCTCGTCGCGGAACGCGCGGGCCCGCGGACCGAGATCGATCTCCATCACCATCAGGAGTTCCTCTTCGTGTCGGTGCGGCGTCAGGCCGGCGTGAACATCGGGAGCTTGCGACCGTCGGACAGCTCGTGCCAGCACACCCGCACGGGCATGCCGACGACGACGTCCTCCGGCGGGCAGCCGACGACGTTGGTCAGCATGCGCACGCCCTCGGCGAGCTCGACGAGCGCGACGGCATAGGGCCCGTCCTCGGCCGCGCGTCCCGGGCCGGGGCGGTGCACGACCGTGACCGCGTAGACCTCCCCGGTCCCGGCGGCGGGCCGCCAGTCGACCTCGCCGTCGCCGTCGAGGTGCGCGGGGGCGACGGCGCGGGGGTACCAGAACGGCCTGTCGCCGGAGTACGGCAGCAGCAGCCGCTCCTCGCGCGTGGCGTCCCAGAACACCGTCGAGTAGTCCGAGACCGGGGGTTCGAGCAGCTTCATCGCGCCGCCTCCGTGCCGAGGACGAGGGTGGCCATCGTCGAGAGGTTGCCGCCCGATCCGTGGGCGACCGCGATCGTCGGGTCCGCGACCTGCCGCGCGCCGCATTCGCCGCGGAGCTGCCGGACCGCCTCGACGATCAGGAACATCCCGTACTGGCCGGGGTGGGTGTAGGACAGGCCGCCGCCGTTGGTGTTGGTCGGCAGCGCCCCGCCCGGGCCGAGCCTGCCGTCCTCGGCGAAGGCGCCGCCCTCGCCCTTGGCGCAGAACCCGAGATCCTCGAGATGCAGCAACGTCGTGATGGTGAAGCTGTCGTACCCCATCAGGACGTCGACGTCGTCCGGCTTGATCCCCGCCATGGCGAACGCGGCGGGACCGGACACGGCGCCGGCGGTCGTCGTCAGGTCGGGCATCTGCGACATCGACTGCCCGTGGTCGGCGTAGGTGGCCGCGCCGAGGAGGTAGACCGGCGGCCGCGCCAGGTCGCGGGCCCGGTCGGCCGAGGTCAGCACGAACGCCCCCGCACCGTCGGTGACCAGGCAGCAGTCGAGCAGGTGCAACGGCGACGCCTGCATCGGGGAGTCGAGCACCTCAACGATCGTCAGCGGAGCGCGGTGGCGCGCCCGCGGGTTGAGCTCGGCCCACCGCCGGGTGTCGACGGCGATCTGCGCGAGCTGCTCGGACGTCGTGCCGTACGTGGCCATGTGCCTGCTCGCGGCGAGCGCGTAGGCGCCCATGGGCTCGCGCAGCCCGTAGCCGGCCTCCCACTCGGCGGCGGGCCGGGGCGGGTACGCGCCGCCGCGGGTGCGGCCGTGCCTGCGGTCGCTGCGCGGCGTCGCCTCGTAGACGCCGACGACGACCTCGCAGAGGCCGGCGGCGATGGCCGCCGCCGCGTGCTCGACGTGGATCTCGAAGCTCGAGCCGCCGATGGCGGTGCCCTCGTAGAAGCGCGGACGGATGCCGAGGTACTCGGCGAGTGCCGACGGTGGCGCCGCGCAGCACAGACCGTCGACATCGGACGGGCGCAGCCCCGCGTCGGCGAGCGCCTCCCGGATCATCCGCGCCTCGAGCTCGAACCCGAACGTGTCGAGCTCGCCGGTCGGCGACACGGCATCGGCAACGCCCACGAGCGCCGCCGTCCCGCGCAGGGACCGGTCGGTCATGCTGTCGCTCCCTCGTCCAGGCGGGACGCGCGACCTGTCGGCCGGACGCAGGCGCCGAGAATAGAATTTATTCGACAGGCTGGCAACGATCAGCTCCTTTACTGGGGACGACCGGCCTCAGGCCTGCAGGCCCAGGTACCGGACGGCGTTCTCCTTGAGCAGCAACGACCGCACCGAGTCCCGGAACCCGGCGGTCTCGAAGTCCTCGAGCCAGCGGTCCGGCGCGAGCATCGGGTAGTCGCTCCCGAACAGCACCTTGTCCTTCAGGACGGTGTTGGCCTGCTGGACGAGCTGGGGCGGGAAGTACTTCGGCGACCATCCCGACAGGTCGATGTACACGTTCGCCTTGTGACCCGCGATCGCCAGCGCCTCGTCCTGCCACGGCACCGACGGGTGGGCCATCAGGATCGTGAGCTCCGGGAAGTCGGCCGCGACGTCGTCGATGTGCATCGGGTTCGAGTACTTCAGCTTGATCCCGCCGCCGCCCGGCGTGCGGGCCCCGATCGCGGTCTGCCCGGTGTGGAACACGATGCGCAGGCCCGCCCCGGCGATCCGCTCGTACAGCGGGTAGAACCGGCGGTCGTCGGGGAAGAAGGCCTGGGTCGACGGGTGGAACTTGAACCCGCGCACGTGACCGGCCGCGATGAGCCGGTCCACCTCGTCGAGCGCGACCCGACCCTTCCACGGATCGACGCTCGCGAACGGGATGAGCACGTCGGGGTGGCGCAGCGCCCCCTCGACGACGTCGTCGTTGGGGATCGGGCGGCGCCCCGACACCGTCTCGGTGTCCACGGGGAACACCACCGCCACCATCCGGCGCGCGCGGTAGTGGGCCGCCACGTCGTCGACGGTCACCGCCCGTCCCGTCCGCACCTCGTTGCCGGGTTCGACCGCTCCCGCGGTGGCATCCTGCACGGGCGTGGGCCGCGTGACGTGGGCGTGGACGTCGATCGCGACGGCGTCGAGGAGGTTCATGCGGTGCGCTCCCCGACCTCGCGCTCGACGACCAGAGCCGGCCGCCGGATCTTGCCGACGTCGTCGCGCGGCAGCTCCGGCAGCCACTCGAACGTCTTGGGCACCTTGGGCGCCGCGAGCCGCTCACGGCAGTGGAGCACCAGCTGGGAGTCGGTCGGGCGCCGCTCCCCCGGCACGAGCAACGCGTGCACGCGACGGCCCCATTCGGCGTCCCGCAGCCCGATGACCACGGCGTCACTGACGTCCGGATGCTCCAGCAGGGCCGCTTCGACCTCGCTCGCGTACACGTTCACCCCGCCACTGACGATCATGTCCGTGCGCCGGTCGGCGATGAACAGGTAGCCGTCGTCGTCGAGATGCCCGAGGTCGCCGATGCTCACCGACCCGTCGGGAGCCGTGCGGGGCTCGTGCCCGCCGAGGTAGTGGAACGCGGGCGGGCCCGCGGTGGCGAAGTGGATCTCCCCGACCGTCCCCGGCGGGCAGGCGTTCCCGTGCTCGTCGAGGATGCGGATCTCGCAGTCGGGTCCGCCACGGCCGACCGTGCCCGGACGGGCCAGCCATTCGTCACCCCGGCACGTCGCCGAGCCGGCCGACTCGGTCGAACCGTAGGACTCGAAGACCCGCTCGGGGCCCAGCCGCTCGATCCAGAAGCGCTTGACGTCGGGCGGGCACGCGCCACCGGTGTGCAGGACCGCCTCGACCGACGACAGGTCGGCCGTGGTCACGGCGGGATGGCGGGCCATCCGGCGCAGCATGGTCGGGACCGCGACGGTGAACTGGATGCCGTGCCGCTCGATCGCGGCCAGCGCGGCGCCCGGGTCGAACCGGCGCATCACGAACAGCGTGTGCTCCTCGAACAGCCCGCGATGGGAGAAGAAGAAGCCCACGGTGTGGTAGAGCGCCCCGACGACGAGGTGTCGCCGGCCGTACCCGAAGCCGATCCGCCCGACCTTGGACGCCGAGTACTCGTGCGGCACGGCCGACCAGGGCCTGCGGTCGACGATGAGCTTCGGCAGGCCGGTCGTCCCGCCGCTGGTGGTCGCGCGTCCGGGGCAGGAGACGACGTCGGGCAGCGGGTCGGGTGACTCCGCGTCGAGCGCACCGTCGAACTCGCGGGAGCCGAGCACCGGGCAGGGTGCCGGCCAGCCGCCGACCATCAGCTCGGGCGTGCGCACGGCGAGCAGCGCGACGCGCTCGCGGTCGGGCACCGTGGGGCGCACCGGCATCGCGCAGGCGCCGAGCTTCCACGCGCCGAGGGCGGCGACGTAGTGCTCGATCGAGTTGGGGAAGGAGATCCCGACGAAGGAGCCCCGCTCGACGCCGCGGCGGGCGAAGGCACGGGCGGCCCGGTTCGACCGTTCGTCGAGCGCCCGCCAGGTCATCGTCTCCACGGTGTCCGCCCCGTCGAGCAGCACGATCGCGGTCTCCTCGGGGCGCCGGGCGGCGATGTCGGCCACCCGGCTGCCGTGCGAGATCGCCTCGGTCACCGGCTCACCTCCTCGTCGAAACGGTATCCCGTATTCGAAACCTACGAAGCTGCGGCACACTCTGTCAAGTCCGGAAGTCGGGACCCACGCCACGCATCTCCGCGATGACGAGGGGCAACGTTGGCGTTAAGCTGCGTACGGTATACGAATCACTATCAGGGTGGGAGTTCGTCGTGAGCACGCTTGACCTCTCGACCGAGACGGTGCCGGGGGCGAAGGTCAGCCGGGTGCCGCTGGGACGACAGATCGCCAACGTCGTCCGCAGCGACATCCTGTACGGCCGTCTGAGATCCGGGACGCGGGTGGGCCAGCAGGAGCTGTGCGAGCGCTACGGCACCAGCCGGATG
>NZ_BJVJ01000095.1 GCF_007989085.1 Pseudonocardia sulfidoxydans NBRC 16205 | reverse complement strand
AGCCACGGTCGATGACCGCGATCTCGCGGCCCGGGTTGTCGTCCTCGATCGCCGCAGCGATCAGCTCGACCTCATCGCTCATGCGCAGGATCGGGCCAACGGGGTTGTCCATGGGTCCGCCCTCAGTCCTCGTAGTCGACCCGGACGTGGTCGAGCGGCCCGATGCCGGCCTCGGCCACGGTCAGGTGCATCGGCACCTTCCGGCCCTCGTGGTAGACGACCTTCGCCTTGTCGCGCTTGCGTACTCGCTTCCCCTCGCTGTGGTGGGCGATCTTCTCCGCCACCACGGCGAGGGTGTCGTCCGACATCACCGGGATCAGCAGCTGCGAGTAGTCGTCGGCGAAGATCCCGTTGAGCGGGACGAGCTGCGGCTCATGCGTCACGTCGGTCATCTCTCAGCTCCCTGCGACGAGCAGGCCGCTGTCGGTCACCGACGTCGCGGGAGCGAACGACTTCGCCCAGGCGTAGTTGTCCGCGTCGTCCCCCATGACGTCCGGGGTCAGCCCCATCCAGTTGAGGGCACCCCCGAGGTCCATGGGCTGGATCTCGCCGGCGAGGAACCGCTCCACGACGGTGGTGTGGTTGACCGCGTCGCGGTCCTCCCACCAGATCTGTCGGCAGCCCTTCGTGCAGAAGTAGTAGGTGTTGCCGTTGTGCTTGAGCGGGAAGTTGCGGACGAGCCACTTGCCGTCCCGGCCCAAGGTCGGGTTGATCGCGGGGAAGTGGCACATGTTGCACAGCCACGGCAGGGTTTCGGGCAGCGTGGCCTCGACGTTGCCGGCGTTGATGTTCTCCGCCATCATCGCCCACTTGTCGAGGTAGAACTTGTCCCAGTTCGGGTACTTCTCGCGCAGCCAGTCGCGCGAGTCCGCGTCCATGCCGGCCGCCGGGTTCCACCATACGGTGGGTCGGTAGTTCCAGAACCCGAGGTGCAGGGAGTGGTGCCAGGTGTCCAGGCCCGCCATGAACTCGTCCCAGTACCACGGCTTTCGCAGGCCGTAGTCCTCGAGCGTCCGGACGAACTGGTCGATGATCCACTCCTCCATGAACTCCCGGTAGGACTGCTTCCGGTGCTCTACAGGGGTGTAGTAGTCCATCGGGGGCCCGGTGAGGCCGGCGAAGGCGCGCGCCGAAAACCAGAAGTACTTGTCGATGGTCCACTGGGCGCGGACCGGGTCGTGCTCGACGAGCAGCTCCAGCGTGGGTCCGCCCTGCTGGGCGTGCCGCGCCTCGTCCGTCTGAATCGAGCTGATCATATTCGCGAAGTTGATGTCACCAGCCTCGAGCGCGTCCGAGGACAACGCAACGAACTGAAGGTTGGTGAATCCGGTCTCGAACGTCATCGGCAGCTGGATGGCGAGGTCCACCACGTCCGGCCCGATGACCATGCCGTCGAACAGGGTGCGCAGCGCGAGCGACGCCCAGTCGTTGGTGTGGAACGCCTTCTGCGACCAGTCGTACTGCGGGTCCTTGCCGACGAACTCGTGACCGAAAAACAGCGTGATCTGCGCGTGCCGCATCTCGTCGAGCGCGCCGAAGACCGCCATGTTGCGCCACGCCGGGCTGAGCCCGAAGCGGGCCATCTTCAGCTCTCCGAGCAGGCCCGCGTACTCGACCAGCGACACGCCGCCGAAGTGCATCTTGGTCGCTGACTTCCAGCCGGGAGAGAGGGTGTCGAAGGTCTTGGAGCGCTGGAGCGCGGCCTTGACGGCGTACGCGGAGCTCTCCTTCTCCCGCTGGGTGGCGACGTAGTCGGGGTAGGAGACCTTGTAGCTCTCTTCCCATTTCGACCAGGCCTCACGCGGGATCTTCCCAGTACCCGACAGCCAGTCGGGGAAGACCGCGTCGTCGTCGACGTAGGTGTAGTCCCAGTCCACGTCGCGGACGATGTCCTGCCATTCTTCGCGCTTGAGCAACGTCATCGGTCCTTCCTCAGTCCACTTCGAAATGGCCGAGCTGGCGCGCGACGCTGGCGCAGTCCCAGTAGGCCGTGATGCTCGTGATCTGCCCCTCGTCGTTCACCTCGAGGAGGAACAGGTTCGGTTCGGAGAAGGTCTGCCCGCGGCTCGCGATGGTCCCCCAAGCACTCGCCTGGGTTCCCGCGAGGACCACCTGGGCGGCGACGTTCCCGTCCTCGTCTGCGGTGATCGACCGGACGGTGTTCGTGAGGTCGGGGAACGCCTCCAGCTGACCGATCCACATGGCCTTGCCAATTGCGCCGACCTTGCCGGCGCCGCGCATGACCCGCTGACGTCCCCACATCTCGAAGGGGATGTACTCGAAGGTCGCATTGTCCGCGCAGAGCTCGACCATGCCCTCCACGTCCTGACGCCGATAGGCGTCGAAGAACGCGGTCGTGACCTGGGCCGTCCGTGTCGAGGTGCGCTCACTGCCTGCCAACGTCATGTCGTGCTCCCTCAGATGATGGCGACCTGGTCGAGCCGTTTGACGGCCAGGCGGCGGTAGAGCTGGTTCTGGCACCAGTAACCGGTGATCGAGGTGATGCGCCCGTGCTCGCTCTTGAGCAACCAGACCTGGTCGACGTCGATGTGCTTCTCCTGGTTGACCACCCCGAGGTAGTCCCCCGCCTGGGTGCCCTCCATCGACAGCTCGGAGACGGTCACCCCGTCGTCCCCGGTGAACGACTTGCGGACGAAGAACTCGACGTCCGGGAACGCCTCGATGGTGTCGACGAAGAACTTGCGGCCCTCCGGTGCCGCCCCGAGGATCCCGAGCGGGACGATATTGACCTCGGCGTCGTCGGGTACGACGGAAAACGCCCCGTCCACGTCCCGCTCGGCCAGGCTGGACCAGAAGACGGCCGCGGGCCGCCGTTCGCTGGAGACTGTCACAGGCGTGCTCTCCTCACTCTCTTGCCCGCGCGATGCGGGGTGTCGTCCCCTCGGGAACAGGCGCTCGATGAAACTCGGCATCTACTCGTCCGCCCTTCTACAGGATCTGCAAGGCCTTGAGGACCGAGTCGGCGACGGCCTCGGACGAGTTCGGGTTCTGGCCCGTGATGAGGTGGCGGTCTACGACCACGTGGGAGGTCCACGGAGCACGTGCGTCGTCGAACACGACCCCCGCGTTGCGCAGAGCCGATTCGAGCTGCCACGGCACCGCGCCGGTGACCTCCGGCGCGCCTTCAGCACGGGGCCGCGCGTTGGGCTCGGTCTGGTACTCCTCCTCGTTGGTGATCGAGGTGACCCGGTAACCGTCGAAGATCCACTGTCCGTGGCCGTCGGCCGGCGCGGCGAGCAGCATCGCCGGACCGTGACAGAGCGAGGCGATGGGGGCCTGCTTCTCGTGCATCAGGGCGAGCACGCGAGTCACGTCCGCGTTGTCCGCGAGGTCGACCATCGGTCCGTGCCCGCCAGGTGCGAAGATGCCGTCGTAGGCGGCGATCTGCTCGTCGGTCAGGTCGGCCAGGTTGAGCGGCTGGCGGAAACCCTCGATCTCCTCGAGGGCCCGGGCGACGCGCTGGGACTCGGCGACGCTGTCGTCGACCACCGCCGCGATCGCCCGATCCACATCGGCCGCGGACAGCGGACCGGACAGGACCTCGGCCGCCAGCACCTCGGCGAACTGCCGGTCCTGCTGCCAGGCGGTCTTGGCCGCGGTGCTCACGAGCCCGCGGGCGTCCTCGGGGGAGATCCCGTGCTCACGCATCGCCAGGAACACCCGGCGGGCCCCGATCAGGCCCAGCTCGGTGAGGTGGCGCAGGGTCAGCCGGATGTCGTCGACGTCGTGGGCGAAGGTGCGGGTGACGGAGGCGAGGAAATCCTCGTCCTCATCGGGGTAGTGGAAGATCGGGTCGAGGCCGTAGGGGTCCGCGTACGGCGGCCTGCCGTCGGGGGTGACCACGTCGACGTCCAGACCGGCGGCGACGAACCGCTCGTACGGGGTCAGCGCCTCCTCGGCGAAGTACCCCGTCGGGTGGCTCGAGCCGTCGTCCAACGGCAGCTCGAGAGCGCTGGAAACAAGGAACATGAGTCGCGGCATCGGAACTCCTCGCCTTGGGCGTGGTGGTGGTGGTGGTGACGAACGTTATGAGGGACCACGCGGCCGAACTAGCCGCGTTCCACCGAAAAACTTGCTGATTCCGCCGAACTGCGCGATGCGTTTGTGGAACGATTTTGGGCACGGTTGTGTGGCGGTCGCCGAATGGCTTTGGCACCGCTGATCGAGCGTATTCGGGACTTCTCAGAAGCCGACCGGCTCCCCGCTCTCGGACCCGGGGACCACGGCCCTGCGCTGCGCGGCGTAGGCCCGCGGCGTGGCCCCGTAGTAACGCTTGAACTCGTGGGTGAAGTGCGACAGGCTCGTGTAGCCGACCTGCCGCGCGACCTCGGTGACGTTCAGGTCGCTCTGGACCAGCAGGGTGCCCGCCCGGTCGAGCCGCATGCGCTTCACGAACTGGTAGGGCCCCATCCCGGTCACCTCGGCGAAGACCGTGGAGAGCGCGGACGGGCTCATCTGGACCCGGTGTGCCATGTCCGAGACCGTCAGCGGTTCCGACATCCGCTCGCGGATGTGCCGGATGATCTCCGAGACGGGATTGTTCTCCCGCTCCGTGTCGGCGGCCGCCACCAGCCGCGAGACCTGCTCGGCCTGCAGCAGCCGGTAGATGATCTCCCGAAGGAAGATCGGAGCCAGCACCCGCCGGTCAGGGCCCTCGGACAACGACCGCATGAAGCGCAGGACCGCGCCCGTGAGGTTCTGGTCGATCGGGGATACGTAGGCGTTCACCGCCGCGGGCCAACGGCCCGTCGGCTTGGCGAAGGTCGTGGTCCGTCGGTCCGCCATCTCCGATAGCACCGACCTCACGATCGCGGGTGCGATCTGCAGGACGAAGGAGAGGAAGGGCTTCTCGATGGAGGCCTCGAGAACCTCGGTTTGATAGCGCATGCCACGCGTGAAGACCAGGTAGTGGAAGGGATCGTACTGGTGTTCCCGACCCTCGACGATCACCCGCTTGCGGCCCTGGATCACGCAGCAGAGCGCGAGCGACTCGACCACCGCCCACTGCAGCGGGACGACACGAGTGAAGCGGTAGGTCGTTAGCCCCGGCCACTCCGAGTGGTTGCCGCCGAGCTCGGTGCTCCTGGTGATCAGCTCGGCGATCAGGTCCCCACGGGTGAGACGCTCCTCCGGAGGAAGCTCATACGGCGACACTGCCACCCCGCTCCACGGACGTCTCCCTTCCTCACAACTTTGTCCGGCCAAATCTGAGCTTGGCGCTCGTCGACCTCCCTGTCAACAACATCACCCGTCTCTGCGGGGAGAGGGTCGGATCCCGCGCTCACAGGACGCCCTCCGGCGAGGACGTCGCCAAGGACACCCCTGCCGCACTCGGGTGGCAGGGGTGTCGTCGGGAGGACGCGGGACAGACCGCTACCGGGCGAGGGCCGCGATCATGGCGTCGGCCATCGGCGCGCTCGACGCCGGGTTCTGGCCGGTGAACAGGTTGCCGTCCTGCACGTTGTACACCTGGTAGGCCGGACCGCCGGAGTGCTTGGCACCCTTCTCCCGCAGTGTGCTGGCCAGCAGCCACGGCGCACCCTCGGCCGTGCCGAACATCTGCTCCTCCTCGTCGGTGAACGCGGTCATCTCGCGCCCGGCGAAGAGCCACTCACCCTCGGCGTCCACGGCCGACAGCAACGCGGCCGGACCGTGGCAGACAGCACCGATCACCGTCCCGCCGGCGTCCGCGGCGGTCAGCAGCCGACCGAGGTCGGCGTCCTGATAGAGGTCGACGACCGGGCCGTGGCCGCCGGGGAGGACCACCGCGGCGTAGTTGTCGATGTCGATCTCGTCGAGTCTGAGCAGCGGCCCGAACTCCTGCAGGGCCTGATGCGCGAGTTCGACCCAGCGCGGTGCCTCCGGACCCGCGATCTCCGGGTCGGCACTGTACTTGTCGAGCGGCTGCAGGACTCCACCCGGTGAGGCGAAGTCGACCGTGTAGCCGGCCTGCACGAACCGCTCGTACGGCGCGGCGAGCTCCTCGGCCCAGTAGCCGGTCGGGTAGTCGGAGCCGTCCGTGCGCCGCCATACATCGGCGGCGGACATGACGATCAAGATCTTGCCCTTGCTCATGGCACTCTTCTCCTGTCCCTCTTCGTCGAGGCGATCTGGACTAGACGGTGACGTGGTCGGTGGCGGGGGCCGACTCGGCTGCGGCGTCGAGGTTCGCGCGCAGGGCGTCGACCTTGGCGGTGGCGTAGGCGTGCGAGTCCGACCCGAGCACCAGGCGCAGCGGACCCTCGCCGTCGACGACGGCGTCGATGATCGCCGTCGCTCCCTTGACGGGGTCGCCGAGCTGGCTGCCCTGCAGGTCCAGGTGGTTCTGGGTCATCTCCCGGATCGACGGGTAGGCGTCGACGGTCGCCGTCGGCAGCGCGAGCGAGTCCTTGGTGAGGAAGTCGGTGCGGAAGTAGCCCGGCTCCACGATGGTGACCTTGACACCGAAGTCGGCGACCTCGGCGGCCAGGGCCTCGCTGATGCCCTCCAGGGCGAACTTGCCGGCGCAGTAGAGCCCCCAGCCCGGCACCGCCGTCAGCCCGAGGACCGACGACACGTTGACGATGTGGCCGCTCCGCTGCTGCCGCAGGATCGGTAGGGCCGCCCGCAGCACGTTCCAGACACCGACGACCTGCACGTCGAGCATCTCGCGAACCTCTGCGGGGCTCGTCTCCTCGACCGCCGCGAGGAAGCCGTACCCCGCGTTGTTGACGACGACGTCGAGCGCGCCGAAGTGCTCGGCGGCCTGGCCGACCGCCTCGGTGACGGCGGCCTCGTCGGGCAGATCGACGGTCAGGGGGAGCAGCCGCGACGTGTCGACGTCCGTACCCAGCGCCAACAGCAGGCGGTCGGTGGCGCGTGTCGTCGCCGCGACGTTGTCCCCGCGTCGAAGGAGCTGGGCGACGAGCTCCAGCCCCAGGCCACGAGAGGCGCCGGTGACCAACCAGGTGGACGGTCGGTCCGAGGGCAAGCTCATGGACATCCTCATTTCTCGAAGTTCAGGCAGCCGCCGACGGGTCGCGCCTCGTCGGCACACCGTCAGCATCGGGGACCTGACCCGCTCGCAGGGGCTCATCTCGCGCCCTACGCGACCTGGGACGCGCGAACCTAGGACTCGGAGGTCCAGCCGGCGGCGGACGACATCGGGGAGGATGGAGACGTGGCGGGAACGAACCGGGAACTCGCAGACTTCCTCCGGCGTGCGCGGAGCCAGGGCGACCCCACTCGCGCGGGTCTGCCCCCGGACGGGCGTGTCCGTAGGGTGCCCGGGCTGCGCCGCGAGGAGGTCGCACTGTTGGCCGGCGTGTCTGCGGACTACTACGCCCGGCTCGAGCAGGGCAGACGCATCACGCCCTCCCCCGGAGTGGTCGAGGCCATCGGTCGTGCGCTGGGCCTCGACGCCGCCGGTCGCGTCCACCTGGAGGACCTGATCGGGCTGACCGCCGCGCCTGCGGCACGGCACCGGGCCCGCGCGGTCCAACGCGTGCGCCCCGGGCTCCACCAGCTGCTCGACGCCCTCGACGGTGAGCCCGCGCTCGTCCTCGGGCACCGCACCGACATCCTTGCCACCAACCGGATGGCGAGAGCGCTGTTCACCGACTTCGACCAGCTACCCCCCGCGCAGCGCAACTACGCCCGCTGGATGTTCCTCGACGAGGACGCGCGGTCGCTGTTCGTGGACTGGGACGACCAGGCCCGAGCGGCGGTCGAGGGCCTGCGGTTCGAGGTCGGCCGCGACCCCGACGACCAGACCACGGCCGCCCTCGTCGCCGAGCTGCGCGAACGCAGCACCGAGTTCGACCACTGGTGGGAGCAGCACCGGGTCCACCGCCGCACCCACGGCTCGAAGCGCCTGCGCCATCCCCTCGTCGGCGACCTCACCGTGGAGTACGAGACCCTAGCGCTACCCGGCGACTCCGACACCACGCTGTTCGTCTACACCACCGAACCCGACTCGCCCTCACGCCGGGCGCTGGACATCCTCGCCAGCTGGACGGCCTCCGTGCCGGGCGCAGGCAGAGCCCACGAGGCCGGCAGGCCCGATAGCACCACGGGCCAGTAGGACCAAGGTTCGACCCCGACCAGCCTGCATCAGGAACATCCGCACCGACCGACGGGCACCACGCTCGGCCGGTCTTGGTGGTCCAGAGGAGATTCCGTGCTCTCTCACACCGTCCTCTTCCGCCTGCGCCGTCCGTTCGACGACGAGCAGCGGGCCGAGTTCGTCGCCGCCCTGCGCACGTTCGCCGCCGAGGCCCCGCTCACGGCCGGGCCGATGACGGTCACGGTGAACCTCGGCGTCCGCGACCCCGCGAACGCTCGGTTCGCCGACGCCGCGCTGTCGGCAACCTTCACCGACGCAGAGACGTTCACGTCCTACCTGAAGCACCCACGGCACCAGGTGCTGGCGACCGAGGTGCTCGAGCCCGCCTGCGCGAGCTGGCTGTCACTGCAGGCCGAGGTCTCGTAGGCCGGGGTCGACGATCACCGGTCACGCGGGACCTCGGACGGACGCCAGGGCGGACGCGGGTCTCGTCAGGTCCGTGGGAGGAGCCCCCGCCTGCCGCCCACAGTGACCGGCAGGGGTGCAGGATCGTCGACGTCGCGCAAGCGGAGAACTTCACCCTCCGCGGTGGAGCACTGCCAGGCGGCGTTGTGCGTCGAGGCCGGCGAGGATGTCGTGCGCGGTGCGGCGGCGGGTCACGCCATGCCCTCCAGAGTCGTTCGGCGGGGTGAGCGCGCACCGGCGATCTGTCCGGAGCGGATGGTGGCGTGGGCCTCGTGGGTAGGCAGGATGTTCGCCGCGGACGCCACGGCCAATGCAGCGGTGGTGAGCCCTTCGGGTAGGAGCCCGGCTCCTACGAGCTGGCCGAGTGCGAGCGCGGCTCGATTGAGGGTGGTGTTGCGGTGTCCGCTGCCCGGCTTCGCGGCCAGCACGGTCTCGAGCTCGCCGCGCGTCGCTGCAGCGACGTAGGCCGAGCGGCGGGCGACCACGTCCAGCAGCGGCCCAAAGTCCGCGCGGCTGGAGGGCGCCGGTTCGTCGTGGAGGAGTCCTGCGATCCAGTCGGGGAGCTCGGCGACCGACAGGTCGGTCTCGCGGTAGCGGCGCCCGCGCACGATCGATCCGGCGGCGACGACGTAGCCGCCAGCGGCCCTGATGTCGATCAGCCAGCCGAGCCGGCCGGCTGAGTTCCGGATGCGGGAGCCGGCCGGGGCGGTGAAGTACAGGTGCTCGCCGCCGCTGCCTATCGACGGGTCGTCCTGCTGGCGTGAAGTTTGGGCTGGTCTCGCGTGCCTGACATTGTCTCGACGTGCCGATCTCGCTGCGAGTCAGCTGGGGGTGCCGCCCTGGCGTGCCTGGATCTCGGCGGGAACATGGCCGGGGTTGTCGACGACTGCGGTGACCACGCTTTCCGTCTTTGCGATGGTGCCTGCCGGTATGGGTGCGGCGTCACTGGTGACGATGTGGTGCTCGCCGGCGTAGTGGCCGGTTTCGGGGTCGATGAGCAGGTCGTGGTCGTGGTGCGGGGTGTGTCGGGGGGCGAGGCGGTGGTAGCCGTCGACGTCGGTGATGCCATCGAGGAGCTCGACGTCCTCGAGCTGCAGCAGTGCCTGGTAGATCACGGCGCGGAAGTCGGCCGGGACTCGGCCCTGGCGGAGGGTGTCAGCGGCGTAGGCGAACGGGCCGGACCAGGGCCTGTCGGGGCTGTCGCCCTTGAGCCGTTGCAGTAGCTGCTCTGCCCCGCGCGGCAGGCCGGCCAGGAAGGCCGCAGTGGGCTGCTGCCAGCTGCCTGCGTCCGGTTCGTCCGCCGTGGCGATCCGGCGCGGCTGACTGCCGGTTCCGCTGCGATGTGGCTGTCTTGCGCTCGGGCAGCTTGAGGTCCATGCCGTCGGCTCGGGCCTGTTCCTCGGAGCCGAGCAGCCAGATCCGGCGCCCGGTGGCCCATTGATCGAGGAACCAGTCCCCGGCCGGGTCGGCCGGGAACCAGCAGTCCTTGCGGTGCTCGGACAAGGTGACGTAGCGGGTCTGCGGGATCCCGACTCGGCCTTGCAGCAGACTGTGCGAACTCCGCCACCAGGCATGCGTGGAGACCAGCAGATACGGCCCCTCGTTGAGCGGCTCGTCGACGACTCTGATCAGACTCTGCGCCATTCGGTCGGCCCGTCCTTCACGTCCATTATGGCCCCGACAAGCCTGCCAGCTGCGCGGTTCGGTCCTCTTGGGCGCCTCGTCAGGTCGCGGTGAAGCGCTGCAGCTGGCGGCGAAGGTCGAGGTTCTCGCCGTGGGCGCGTTCCAGCGCCGTGCGCAGGGCGGTGAGCTCGTCGCGGTGGGTCTTGCGCAGCCGGGCGAGTTCGGCGCTCAGCGCAGCGACCAATGTCGAGGAATCGGCGTTCCCCCCGTCGGAAGACGTCGATGCCGGGCTCGGCGTCGGAGGTCGGTGCTGCCTGCGGAGGTGCTCGATGCGGCGGCGCAGGTCGGCGTTGCCGTAGAGGAACGTATGGGAGACAACGGCTTCGCGTCCGACGGCTTGGAACGTGATCGGCTCGCCGCGTTTGCGCAGGCTGCGGATGGCCGCCTCCGCGGCAGCGATCTTGGCTTCGGAGCGCGCCCGCGCAGCCGCGGCGAGTGAGGCGGCCGGTGCGCGGGACGGGATCCCGATCTTGCTCTACAGCGTCTCCCACGGCAGCGGCTCGCAGTTGTCGGCCGCGAGCGTGGCCAGCACATCGACGCCGTCACGGATTCCGGGGCGGTCCCACTCCGCGGGGCGGACCGAGCCGTGGCCGGAGGTGTCGAGGTCGATGACGACGAGATTCGAAGGGCCGCAGGCGATTCCGACGTTGAGTCGCGGCGACCGCGTCCACGCCCGGCGGATCCGGCTGGGATCGGAGGTGGCTCGGGCGTCCCAGTCGCGGATCGCGGGGCGCTGGTCGTTCGGGCGCAGGGGAAAGACCCGCCAGCCGCGGGCTGCATGGGCCAGGGCCGCGTGCAGGAGCTGTTCAGCCATGGTGTCCTCCCGGAAGCGGCGTCGGATGGTCGGGGTAGCGTGCGACGCTGGTGGGGTGCGCCTGAGCGAGCGCGAGATCGGCCGGATCCCGCCGGGGAACCTTCGGGTGCCTCGCGGGGAGTTCGTCGCGCTCTGGGTCGCGGCGGAGGAGCTCGGCTCGGCGCAGGCCGGGCGTGGAGTCACCGATTGGCCGCTTGGTGGCGTCGTCGTGACGTGCCGTTGGGTCGCCCGGGCGGTGACGGAGAACGGGCGCGGCCGCCGGTCCCCCACCCGCGCTCCGGTGACCCGCCGCTCGGTCCTCGCGATCGAAGAGGAACTCGAGGCCGAGTACCTGGCCTCGGAGAAGCTCCTCGCGCGCCCGTTCCCCTCGGTGTTGATGACCGGTCAGCCGGGGTACGTCGAGGCAGTGTCGGCGACGCTGCGCTGGGCCTGGCGCGGGGTCGGTTCGGCGCCGGTTCTGGTGCCGGTCGCTGCTGGGTGAGCTCACGCGTCCTTCCAGACCTCGTCGTCAACGGTGTCGTGGTCGTCGACGTCTGAACGGATCTGCCGAGCGGCGTGCTCGTCGGCCTCGGAATGGCTGTCGTAGGCGTCGCGGGCATGAATCTCGGCCAACGCGCGGTAGGCGCGGTCGATCGCGGCGGTGGTCTCGTCGGCCGAGGGCACCCGGACGGCGTCTTCGTCGAGCTGCCGGTCCTCGACGGCTGCGATCTCGCGGATATCCGCGGCCGAGACGGTGCGGGCGCCATCATCGTCGAGGTCGTCGGCTCGGTCGTCGTGCTGGTCGAGTTCGTAGTCCTCGGTGATCTCGCGGTGTCGGTCCTCCTCGACCTGGTCCGCACGATGGGCGGCCAGCCATTCCTCCGCGGTGACGGCCGGTTCGGGGTCGGTGTCGTCGGCGTGGCGGAGCGCAAGCTCGGCCTGGGCCCGCTCGCCGGCGGCGCGGGTGGCGGCGGTGTGGGCGAGCCACGAGGCGCGGGCATCGTCGAGCCGCGCCAGCTCGAGAGCGCGGGCGTCGAGGGCATCGGCCAGCGCGGTGGCCTCCCCCATCTCGCGGTGGAGCTGGTCGTGGTCGGCGCCGTCGAGGTTGGCTTCGGCGGCGAGCAGCGTGGCTTTGTGGCGCTGGGCTTCGGCGGTCTGGTGGGTGCCGGCGAGTTCGTTGGCGACGTAGCGCGGCCCCCAGGCGGCCTCCCGCTCGGCCGCGCGGACCCGCATGCGGAGTTGCCCGTCAGACATCTCGACCTCGTCACGGTCGATCTCCGGGCGACCCAACGCCCGCCAGGCGTGCCGGTAGGCCGCGAACGCCTCCACCTGACCAGGGGTCGGAGCGGGCCCGAGAGAGTCGGCGTCGCCCTCGTATCCCCGCATCTCGCGGTAGGCCGCGACCGCGCCGACGTCGACTTTCCACTCCTCGCGATCCGAGGCGTCGGCAGGTGGTTCGCCGAACTCGCGCACAGCCCACGCCGGCGGCTCGGCCAGGACCTCGTCAGAAAGCTGGGCAGCGCGCTCGTCGGCGGCACTCGCGAGGCGGTCGAGGTAGGCCTGCCAGTCCGGATCGTCCACTCGCGGAACGCGTTCGGCCCAGGTGGTGGTGTCGGGGTCGAAGCGGTGGGTGTCGGTGATGCGGGCGTAGATGACGTTGGTGGCGTTGCGAACCCCGTGAAGGGAGCGGTCGGCGATCGCGTCGTGCAGGATCTGGCGGGCGTCGGCGCCGGCGAGCTCGGCGGAGCGCAGGACCCGGGTGAGGGAGGCGGCGCCGTCCTCGGCGGCGATCCGGGCCCGGTCGCGGATGGACAGGGTGCCGTCGGCGGCGAGCTCGTCGAGCCAGGTCGCGGTGCGGTGGGTTGCGGCGAGCTGGGCGGCGTCGGCGAGCAGCTCCGCCGCGGTCCGCACACTCGTCGACTCGTCGGTGGACTCAATCGCTGTTGCCAGGGCCGAGCGGGAGTCGGTGCGCCCGTCGGGGTCGAGGACCGCGGCGAGGGTGACGATGGGGTCGCGGCGGACGGTCTGGTCCGGTCGTCCGGTGGCCGGGTCCTCGATGATGGTTTCGGTGGCGACGTGGGCGGTGTTGGTGGCGCGGCCGCGGGACATGCCGACGTAGAGCGCGGAAGCGGCGGTGCGTGGGGTGACCACGGTGTGGGTGGTGTCCACGGTGGCGCCTTGGGCAGAGTGCACGGTGGAGGCGTAGGCCAGGACGAGGTGGTCGGTGACGTAGTCGGCGGGGAGCACGATCTGCTGGCCGTCAGTGGTGGTGACTTGGAGTGCGCCGTCGGCCTGGATCGCTGTGACTTGGTAGGTCTCGCGGTTGATCGGGCCTCGCTGGTTGCCCTCGTGGCCGGCGAGGTGCCAGCCGTTCGCGCGGGCTTCGACCAGATCCCCGACCCCGGCATAGGTGCCCTGACGGCCGAGCGGGACGCCGTGCTCGCTGACCCGGCCCAACCGGACGAGCTCGGCGCGCAGCTGCGCGGACAGGCGCGCGGCCTGCTCGTTGGTGTCGACCAGCAGCATCGACCGCCGGCCGGCGAGGGTGTCGGCCAGCCACGCCTTCGACGCCGCGGCTTCGGCCTGCTCCGGGGTACCGGAGTCGAGCAGGCGGCCGTGACGGTGGTAGTCGCGCAGGACCGACTCGTCCCCGGCGCGTAGCCGCAGCGACGCTGCGCGCTCCCACTCCTCGGTGAACCGTCGGGCGTCGGCGAGTTCATAGCGCGCACCTGCACCGGACAGAAGCTCCATCGCGCCGCCGGCGCCGACCGCGGCGAGCTGGCGGTGGTCGCCGGCCAGCAGCAACTTCGCCCCCGCGTTGTCCACATGGCTGTGGATCGCGGCGAGGGAGGCGGTGTCGGTCATCGCGGACTCGTCGACCACCACCAGGTCCCCCACCCGCAGCCGCCACCCGCTGTCGTCGCCGCTGGTGCGGTCTTCGGCGGTCGGGGCGGCGAGGCGGTCCTGGGTGGCGAGCCAGCGGGCCACGTTGCGGGCGGCGAGGCCCTCGCCGGCGAGGACGTCGGTCGCGACCTGCGAGGTCGCCAACCCGAACACCCGCCGCTCCCCCACATCCCCGTGCAGCGCAGGGTCGGACCAGGCGCGGGCCAGCGTGCCGACCACGAAGGACTTCCCCGTCCCGGCGGGGCCGATGAGGGACTCGACGCGGGCACCGGAGGTGAGCACGCCGCGCACGGCAGCGGCCTGGTCGACGCCGAGCTCGATCCCCGACTCCCGCAACCCCTCCAGGAACCGCTGCGCCGCGGGCGCGGAGAGGGCGGCACCGTCGCGGTCAGCGGTCGCGGCGAGCAGGATCCGCTCGGTCCGCAGCTGATCCGGCGTCGCGTAGAGCCGGGCGCCGGGGGCTTGGTAAGCCGACTCGCCGTTGGCCAGCTGGAGCTCCGCGGGTAGCGCGTTCGCGCCGGGGCGCTCGGTGTCGAGGGGGACCGCGTAGCGCAGGCCCTCGTCCGCCAGCTGGTCGAGCAGCGCGGAGATGTCGGTGCCGTCGGGGGTGCCGAGGTAGTCGGGCAGGGCGGCGTTGATCGCCCGGGTGAGGTCCGACCGGGTCCACCCGGCCTTCCGCTGCTGGACGTCGGCGAGGGCGGTCTCGATCACCGCCTGCGGCGACCACGCCTGCACCGCCGGGCCCGTGCCGCGGGCGTCGAGAGCGGAGCGGGCCACGCCGGCGAGCCCGTCGGCGACCTCGGCCCGGAGTTGGGTGTCGACGCGGTCGAGGACCTGGGCGCGAGTCTGTCCGTCATGGGTCTTCGCCCGCCGCGTGGCGAACGTGGCCTGGCGAGAGAGGCGGTCGCGTTCAAGCCCGTTCGGCGCCCGCCCAAAGCGCTCCTCGAACCCGGCGATCAGCTCCGCCGCCTTCGCCGTCACCGCGCGGCGGCGCGACGAGATCAGGTCCATCGCTTCTGGGGGGACGCCGACGATCTCGCGGGACTTGCCGTCCGGGCGGGTCGCGAACACCGTCCCCAGCGCGTGGGTCAGCCGTTCCTCGGTGGTGCGCTCGGCGACCGCGCCAGCGGCGCCGCGCCACCGGTAGATCGAGCGCCCGTCGAGGGTCCGCCAGGCCCCGTCGGGGCCCTGGACGCGGTTGAGGATCGGGTTGTGGATGTGCAGCTGCGGATCGTGGTCGCGCGAGTCGTGCTGGAAGAACGACGCCCCGACCCAGTCATGGGCGTCGACGTAGCGGCCGGCGGCGCCGCCGTGGTGCCCGACCCGGGAGTACCCGGCCTTCTCCGACAGGTGCTCGAGGGCGGCGTTGTTGCCGGCCCAGATCGCGTCCTCCACCGCCTCGCGAAACCGGCCCCACGCCTGCGCGGTGTCGGTGTCGCCGGCTGTACGGGCCTTGGTCTCCTCGGCCTCGAACGCGGTGTGCAGCAGAGTCACCGACTTCTGAACGCTGAACGTGACATCGAGGAAGGCCACGTTCTGGCGCACCCACTTGCCCGCCTCGGCCCGCAGTTCCGCCCGCCGTTCAGGGCTCGCGTTCGGTTCGCGTTCAACCGCGGCGCTGAACAGTTCGTCCTCGGTCTTGAACCGCCGACCGGTGTGGCCGAGTGTCGCCACCTCGTCCCACCGTGCGGGGTCGCGGAAGCCTTCGGCGCGCGGGTCGAGGAACCGCTCGAACACCGCCCGCATGTCTTGGGCGTCCACCAGGCCGGTGAGACCGAGTTGCTCGGCGCCGCGGCCCCACCAGCGCCCCGGAGTCTCCCCCTCGGTGACCGCGCCGGTGTAGTAGTTCTCCCGGCCTGTGGCGACCTCGTTGAGCAGGTACTCCGGGCTGTAGCCCGACGACACCGTCAGCACGACGACCACCCCGAAACGACCATGAGGTCGACTGGACAAAGATCAACTTTGGCGCGACTCGCCTCTCCCGGGCGACCGGCGGCCTGCCCGGCCCTGCGGATCGTGATGCATAGGTGTGATGGCTTTGATCTTGTAGCTGTCGGGTCTGTTTCGGTGGCTTTGTCGGTCTTGCTGGAGTGGTGAGTGGTCGTGCTCGTGTCGTTGATGCGGTGAGTGCTGGGTCGGTGCTGGGGAGCTGTGGTGGTCATGGCTGGGTGTCCTCGTGCTCGTCGGTGCTGTGGTGGTGGGTGCTGTCCAAGACGGCGGTGCGCCGGGTCGTGGGCGCCGGGTCGTCCTCGCGGAGGGTCTTGAGCACCGCGGCGGCGGTGCCGCGGGAGACCTGGGCTGCGGTCTCGAGCTCGGAGACCGTAGGAAGGGCTCCGGCGCGGGCGGTGAGCCGCGCGGCGGCGGCCAGCGCGCGGTCGCGCGCGGGTGACTCCGCAGCCCTCCCACCCGGCCGTTCAGTGCGTTCAAGGCGTCCGATGAACGGGGTGACCACTGCGTCGCCGCGGCCCGGCTCCGACTGGAGTTCGGGTCCCGGTTCGAGGATCGGGAGAGGCGCGGTCAGCACCTCGGGCTCGTCAGTTGAACGGGTTGAACGGCCCTCTGAACTGTTCAACGGCACCTGTTCAACGGTGACCGCTGAACCCTGCGCCGAAGGTTGAACGGCTGAACACTGCTCATCGGTGGCTGATGCTCCGGGAGCGGTTGGGGTGGCGAGGAGGTGGAGCAGGTGCGCGGCGAGCGCGGCCGCGATCGCCGGCCACGCCCCGATCCCGAACCGCAGCGCCCTCGACACCGCCAACCCCGCACCGCCGTTCGAGGGTGTCGGGACGTCGCTGGCGAGGAACACCGCCTGCGCGAGCCCGGACAGGCCGGCCGAGAGGACGACGACGGCCCAGGCGTAGCCACGCGCGGACCCGGTGAGCCGTGCGGTGGCGGTGTAGGCGACGACGGCGAGGCCGTCGGTGATCAGCGGGTAGATCCAGGCGATCGGCGTCGGGACCTGCGCGGCGACCGCGACCTCGAACAAGCCGTGTGCCGTTGCGGCCGCGGCGCCAAGAGCCACGATGAGCCCAGGCAGCCACAGCACCCACCGGCTCCCGCCGGCCTCGGGGCCGTTGTGCGGGCGTGTCATCGTCGGAGCCGATCGTGGCGAGCGATCCGATCCCGCTGGACCAGCCGCTGCGCGAGCGCGGTCCAGTCGACTCCGGCGGAGATCGCGTGCGAAGCCTGCCGGGCCGCAGCCATCCGGACACTGCGCACAGTCGCGATCTCCGCCGCGAGCCGAGCGGCGAGCACCAAGGGGTCGCGCTCGACCAGGCAGCCGAGCACGAACACCGCCACCCCGGCCAACTGCGTCACGTCATCGGCTGCGACCCAGCCAAGAGTGCCCAGCAGCGGGATCTCGACATCGGGTCCGGTAGCAGCGATCCAGCCGTCCAGGAGTGCCTCGATCGCGTCGAGGTCGCGCTCAACGAGGTAGGACCGCGTCGCTGACGGCGCCGGGGTGGAGTCGTGGGCGGTGTCGTGCGTGGTCATCGGTGGGCTCCGTTCGCGCTGTGGTCGGTGGGTTCGGGCGGGGTGCTGTCGCGGGCGGTGGCCCACCAGGCGGCGATCTCGCCGAGCTGCCCGACCGCGGGGACCGCGGGAGCGATCGCGGTGAGGGGTGGGCGGCCGGCACGGGTCTGGTGCCGTTCGACCGAGCACGACCCGACGTTCTGCCGGATTCGCCGCGCCACGCCCGGCCGTTGGCGGTCGTGCCAGTCCCCAGCAAGTGCCACGGAGGCGGCGGGGCCCTGGTACGCGGCGGACCAGGCGTGCATCAGCCACACCAGCTCCTCGACCACATCCGGGTGCCACAGCCAGCAATCCGGCAGCACCGCGGCGGCGTCGGGGTAACGCATATAGATCGCGCCCATCCACGCGGCCAGGTCGTCGAGGATCGCGGCGGTGTCGGCGGGGGCGTCGGGGGCAAGTAGCCAGGACGGGGCGGGGCCGGCGTTCCGGCGGGTCGCGAGTGAGGCGACGGTCTCCGAAAGCCGAGCCAGGACCTCGGCCAGCTCCTCGACCCGGGCCGGGAGGCCGGTGAGGGGGTCGACGTCGCGACGCAGACCGTCGACGAGCCGAGCCAGTCCCGCGACCGGACCCGACCAGTTGTCCTCGCCGGCGGCCGGGTTCGCCGGCGGGGTGTTCGAGCTCATCAGAGTTCTCCAGAGAGTGATTCGTGGGCGTGCCGGGCCAGACCCACCTCGTCGAGAGGCAGGTCTGGCCAGCAGGCAGCGGGGCGTGTCAGCCGGTGGGGCGCTGGTCGTTGCCCTCGTCGTCGAGCGGGAGGGCGTCTACGACGACCAGCCGCGGCCGCCCGTGCAGCGGCTCGTGGGGGCCGACGGTGAGTGCGCCCCGGATCGGGCGGGCCACCGCGCGACGCGTCAGACGACGGAGGCGGCGCCCGAACCGCGACGGAAGGTCGCGCAACCACACGGCCAGCCGCTCGAGGTGCTCGGCGAGGTCGGGGTGGTCGTCGGCAAAGTCGGCCCAGCGGACCTCGCGGCGCTGCCAGATCATCTGCGCCCGCCCGATCACCGGCGCGATCCCCCGCCGGATCACCAACACCCGTCCCGCCGGGAGGTTCGCGATCTGCGCCGGCGACAACACTGCTGTCTTCCGCGTCGCCCGCGCCGTCGTGTGCCGGGCCGCGTCGACCGTGTCGGCAGGCTCGTCACGCTCGCCGGTCAGCGTCGACCAGAATTGCAGATCGTCCCGGTCCCTCGTGCCACCGAACACCATGATCGAGCCGGAGTTGTTCAGGATCGTCGCCGCGTCGTGGGTGCCGTAGCGGGCGAGGAGCTGGGCGCGAGACTGGAACGCACAGATGATGTTCACCCCGCACCCACCCATGTCCGCCGTCCAGCTCTCGAGCGGGACCGGACAGATGAGTGCCGCCTCGTCCAGCGCCAGCCGCAGCGGCGGGTCGAGCCGTCCGCCCGGGCGGGTGGCAGCGGTGCGGCGGGCCTGACGGGCGATGTGGCCCGTCAATGCGCACACCAGCGGAGCAACCTGCGCCTCTTCACCGCCGAGGAGGTAGACGGTGCCGTTGGTGGCCAGGAGCTCGTCGACATCGAGCGGACGCGCCCACGCCTGCTCGGCGCCGAGTCCTGCTGCGGCGGACGCCGCCGGACTCGTGAGCCACCCCAACGCAGGCATGATCGTCGACGTGATCGAAGACCTCGTGCGGTCGTTCGTCCCGAGGAACTGGCCCAGGTCGAGCTCGAACGCCGGCTCGGGGCTGCGGCGCAGCAGTACCGTCACCTCCCGCGACGCGGCCTCCGGGTCGGCGAGCCAGCCAAGGACGTCGCGCATCGACTTGTCGCCGAGGGCGGCGGCGTGCAGGAGCCCGGCGAGGACGCGGCGGCCCTGGGCATCCCAGAACTCCCGATCCCCCGATGCCCCCGCACGCGTCGTCGCGGCGAGCATGTCCGTGGCTCGCTCCCCCGCCGTCACCGGATCGCTGCAGCCCGATACCGGGTCGAACGTGACCGTGGATCGGAGGTTCGCGAGGCCGACGGCGTTAA
>NZ_BJVJ01000094.1 GCF_007989085.1 Pseudonocardia sulfidoxydans NBRC 16205 | reverse complement strand
CGGCCGGTCGTCGGGATCGGCGCCGTCCTGGTCGAGCGTTTCGACCAGGGCGGTTCCCCACGCCTGCAGGTCGGCCGGGCTGTACTCGCGCGCTTTCGCAGCCAGTTCGGTCTCGGCCGCGGCCCACACCTGTGACGGGAGGCGTCGGGCTGATGGGCCGTCGAGGAGGCGGGCGATGACCTCGACATGCCGGGTCGAGCAAATTCCGGCGGCGAACGCGGAGGCGGTGGAGGGGAGCCTCGCTGGAAGGCCAGTGCCGTCGAGAGTGGTTCGGTCGACGGCGTATTCGGCGACGAGGAGCCGGCGGCGGGCATCGGTGCGGTCCCAGCCCAGGAGGTCGGCGAGCGCGGTGACAGTGGAGCGGTAGCCGCGCTCGGCGAACACGCCCCGGCGTTGCAGATCGGCGATCACGCTCACGGAGAGCTGTTCCAGTAGTCGCGTGGCGCCTTCGCAGATGGTGAGGGTGGAGAGCATCTCGTCGTCGCCGGCGGCGCCCGATATGGCAGTCAGCTCGGCGACGGCCTGCTGCAGCAGGCCGTGCGCGATGTCGAGCCGCTCGGCGTTCATGATCGCACCATACTCGAACATAAGTTCGAATGGTTGTCATTCACCGCAGGTCAGTGGGCCGCTCACCGCAGGAGTCGGGTGCGGGTTCCCGTCGGGCAGCCCCTTCGGGCGAGTGGCATCTCTCGGGACGGGCGCAGTCGTGGGCTGAGCGGTTCGCGGCCGCGCGACCTGCCAGGCTGAGAACCGAGCAGTCGCTCGCTGATCCGCAGCGGGCGGCGCGCAAAGCGCCTCGGAGTCGGACCAGGCTCGGATCGCATGAGGTCGCGACCTGAGTTGGCCCGGACTGGCCCATCCAGCATGCGGGCCCATCCAGCACGCCCGGCGTGGCTCGGCACGCCCGGCGTAGCTCAGCAGGCCCAGCGTGGCTCAGTAGGCCCGCTGTGGCTCAGCGCGCCCTGCCTGGCCCGGCACGTCCAGCCCAGCTCAGCACGTCCGGCCTCAGCGTGCCCGGCCCAGCACGCCTGGCCCAGCACGTCCAGACTCACGCGCGAGTAGCGAGGCCCAGCGCGTCCGGCCCAGCGCGTCCGGCCCACCGGCCCACCGGCCCAGCGCGTCCGGCCCAGCGCGCCCGGCCCACCGGCCCAGCGCGTCCGGCCCAGCGCGTCCGGCCCAGCGCGTCCGGCCCAGCGCGCCCGGCCCGCCAGAGCGCCCTGGCGCGGTGCCGCGGCGCGCCGCGACTTCGCGGCGGAACCGCACGGTGGACTCCGGGCGGCCCACGGCGGGAGGTGGAGAACACCGGGTGCGGCTGCGGAGCGTCATTCGGCGATGACTGTCGGCTGTGCACTTGATGTCGGATTCATCTCGTTCATTGCGAGGCGAACCGGAGTGACTAAGGTTAGCCGCGCCTCACTTCGGAACGGGAGACGATGACCGCTCTACCGCTTCCCGATTTCTTCGGGACCAACAGATGACGGCCGTGGCGGAGCCGACCTCGGCCGCCGCGCCCACCGGCCGACGGCCGATCCCTGCGCGGGTCATCGGGCTGGTGGTCGCCGCCGCGGTGCTGGTCGTCGTGGCTGTGGCGAGTGTGATGGTCGGCGCGAAGGAGATTCCGGTCGGCACGGTCTTCGATGCCTTCCTGAACTTCGACCCGACGAACAATGACCATCTTTTCGTGCGGCTGGAACGGATGCCGCGCACCGTGATCGGGCTGCTCGCCGGTGCCGCGCTCGGTCTGGCGGGGACGATCATGCAGGCGCTCGCACGCAACCCGCTGGCCGATCCCGGAATCCTGGGGGTCAACGCGGGGGCGGCGTTGTTCATCGTCGTGGGGATCAACTTCTTCTCGTTGACGGCGCTGACCGGCTACGTCTGGTTCGGTTTCATCGGGGCGGCGCTCGCCTCGGCCCTGGTCTACGGGGTGTCGTCGCTGGGGCGTGAAGGTGCGACCCCGATCAAGCTGGCGCTCGCCGGGGCCGCGGCCAATGCCGCGTTCGTGTCGCTGACCACGGGTGTGCTGCTGACCAGTACGGATGCCTTCGAGCAGTTTCGTTTCTGGCAGGTGGGCTCGCTCGCCGGGCGCAACTGGGACGTCGTGACGTCTGTGCTGCCGTTCATCGTCGTCGGGATCCTGATCGCGATGTTCTCGGGCGGCTTGCTCAACACGCTGACCCTGGGCGACGACATGGCGAAGGCGCTGGGGCAGAACGTGGCCAGGGCGCGGGTGGTCTCGGGTGTGGCGGTGGTGTTGTTGTGCGGCGCCGCGACGGCGGCTGTGGGGCCGATCGCGTTCGTGGGTCTCGCGGTGCCGCAGGTGGCCCGGATGATCACCGGCCCGGACAACCGTTGGTTGCTGCCGTACTCGCTGTTGCTGGCCCCGATCCTGGTGGTCGGTGCCGATGTGGTCGGCCGGGTCATCGCCCGCCCGGGTGAGGTGCAGGTCGGCATCCTCACGGCGGCGATCGGCGCGCCGATCTTCATCGCACTGGTCCGCGGCCGGAAGGTGGCCCAGCTGTGACGGCCGCAGCGTTCGACGTGTCCTCGATCGCCCGTACCCGCGCCAGGGGCAGGGTCCGGCAGGTGTCGGTGGTGGGTGGGCTCAGCCTCGGCGTCGTGGTCGTGTTCGCCCTGTCGCTGGTCGTGGGCGCGGCGGTCATCTCGTTGCCGGACGTGTTGTCCACGCTCGCCGGGCAGGGCAGCCGCAACACGAACTACGTCATCCTGGAGCTGCGCCTGCCCCGTGCGCTTGCCGCGCTGATGGTCGGCGTCGCGTTCGGGCTGTCGGGCGCGGTGTTCCAGAATCTGCTGCGCAACCCGCTGGCCAGCCCGGACGTGATCGGTATCAGCACTGGTGCCAGTGCGGCGGCCGTGCTCGGGATCGTGGGTTTCGGCCTGACGGGGATCGCGATCTCCGGCCTCGCGCTGGGCGGCGCGCTGGCGACGGCGATGGCGATGTATGCGATCGCGTGGCGCAACGGGGTGTCGGGCTACCGGCTGATCCTCGTCGGTATCGGGCTCTCGGCGTTGTTGTTGTCGGTCATCAGTTATTTCATGACGAGCGCGCAGGTCACGAACGCGCAGGACGCGCTGATCTGGATCTCGGGCAGCTTGTCGGACCGCAACTGGAACCAGGTCGTCCCGTTGCTGATCTCGCTGGTCGTGCTGGTGCCGGTCACGCTGGTCCTCGGTCGGGTGCTGGGGATGCTGGGCCTGGGCGACGACACGGCCCGCGGGCTGGGGGTGCCGGTCGCGAGGGTCCGGCTCGGTCTGATCATCGCCGCGGTGGCGCTCGCCGGCGTGGCGACGGCGGCGACGGGGCCGGTGGCGTTCGTCGCGTTGCTGGCGGGACCGATCGGGCGGTCGCTGGCGAAGGACGGCAGCCCGGCGTTGCTGCCGTCGGCGCTGGTCGGGGCTCTGATCGTGCTGGTCGCGGACTTCGTCGCGCAGCACACGCCGTTCTTGCCGAACCTGCCGGTCGGTGTGCTCACCGGCGCGATCGGTGCGCCGTACCTGTTGTGGCAGCTCGCCCGCACGAACAGTGGGGGGCAGGGCGGATGACCGAGGGGAACATGACTGAGCAGGCCGTCGAGGCACTCGCCGCAACCACGACCGCGGACGGTCATGTGCCGACCCGGCACACGCTCGCCGCGAAGGGGCTCCGGCTCTCCTACGAGAAGAAGGAGATCGTCCACGGCATCGATCTGGAGCTGCCGCCGGGCAAGGTCACGATGATCGTGGGGCCGAACGGCTGCGGCAAGTCGACGACGCTGCGCGGTCTCGCCCGCCTGCTCGACCCGAGTGGCGGCCAGGTCCTGCTCGACGGCAAGGACATCTCGACGATCCCCAACCGGGAGGTCGCGACGGTGCTCGGCATCCTGCCGCAGCACCCTGTCGCACCCGACGGCATCACTGTCACCGATCTGGTGAGCCGCGGCCGCTATCCGCACCAGGGCTGGTTCCGCAAGTGGAACGCGGAGGACGACGAGGCGGTCGCGCAGGCGCTGACCGTCACGAACACGGCCGAGCTGTCGACGCGCGCGGTGGGGAGCCTGTCGGGTGGGCAGCGGCAGCGGGTCTGGATCGCGATGGCCCTGGCGCAGCGCACCGATCTGTTGCTGCTCGACGAGCCGACGACGTTCCTCGACCTCGCGAACCAGGTCGAGCTGCTCGACCTGCTCACCGACCTGAACCGGCGTTCGGGCACGACGATCGCGATCGTGTTGCACGACCTGAACCTCGCCTGCCGGTACGCCGACCACCTGGTCTGCATGAAGGCGGGCGACATCGTCGCCGAGGGCACCCCGAAGGAGATCGTGACCGCCGGGATCATCTCGGAGGTCTTCGGGATGCGCTGCGACGTCCTGGTCGACCCCGTGTCGGACACCCCTCTGATCCTGCCTATCGGGCGGCACCACACAACGAATTCTGGGAGCACGTCGTGAGAAATCCGCTGGGCCGGTCCCTCGTGAGCCGCGTGTTGACGGCCACCGTCGCGGCCGCTGTCGCCTTGACCATGGCCGCGTGCGGCCAGGTGCAGGACTCGTCGTCGGGCGCCGGGGGTGGCGACGCGACGACCACGTCCGTCGACACCTTGTTCGGCGCCGTCGAGGTCCCCGCGGACCCGCAGCGCGTCGTCGCGCTCGGGTGGTCGGACGCCGAGGCTGCGCTGGCGCTGGGCGTGCAGCCGGTCGCGGTGAGCGACTGGCTGGCGTTCGGGGGCAAGGGTGTCGGGCCGTGGGCGGCGCCGCTGTTCACCGGCACACCGACGATCTTGCCGACGCTCGAGCTGAACTACGAGCAGATCTCCTCGCTCAACCCGGACCTGATCCTCAACACCCGTTCGGACAACTCGAAGGAGAAGTTCGACGAGCTGAGCAAGATCGCCCCGACGGTCTCGGCTCCTCCGGGCGTCACGATCCAGTACGGGACGTCGTGGCAGCAGCAGATGCAGCAGGTCTCGGCCGCGCTGGGCAAGAAGGACGAGGGCACCAAGCTGATCGCAAAGGTCGACGCCGCGTTCGAGGCCGCGAGGTCGGCCAACCCGAACTTCGCGGGCAAGACCGTGGCGGTCGGTGCTTTCTTCAGCGACTCCTACGGCGCCTATGTCGACGGCGACTCGCGCGTCGAGTTCATGAAGTCGCTCGGTTTCGTGAACAAGCCCGAGATCCAGGCGTTGTCGAAGGGGCAGAGCTTCTACGAGCAGCTCGCCCGTGAGCAGGTCGAGCTGCTCAGCGCGGACCTGACGGTGATCTTCCCGCTCGGTGGGGACGCGACTCCGCTCAAGACCGACCCGGTGCTCAACCAGATCCCGTCCGCGCAGGCCGGACACCTGCTGATCATGGAGGACCCGACGCTGATCAACGCGTTCTCGTCGGGCTCCACGCTGGGCACGAAGTACGCGATCGAGAACGCGGTCCCGCTGATCAAGGCGAAGACCGCCGCCTGATCGGCCCGTCCGCGGCATCGACCGGCGCCCCCGCTCATCCGTGGTGAGCGGGGGCGCTGTCCGTGGTCGGGGCGAAGGCGTCGAGGACCTGCTCGGCGAGTGCGACGGAGGTTGCGGCGTCCGCGGAGGGGGAGCCGACCCGTGGCAGCAGGTTGAGGTCGAGGAACACCTCGGTCGCACCGTGGGCTCGCAGCGCGGCGAGGTCGTCGAGAATCTGTTCGCGGGTGCCCTGCAGGGGGCGCCGTGCACCCGGCGGGGCGGACGGCAGGAGATCGACGACGCCGCGGACCACGATCCGGACCGTCGACGGGTCGCGCCCGGCCGCCGCCGCGCCCTCGCGTACGAGACCTGCGCAGGTCCGGACGGTGGAGAGGTCCTGGTGGCTGCTGCTGATCCAGCCCTGCGCGAGCCGCCCGGCGCGGCGCAACGCGGGGGCAGCGGTGCCGCCGAGCAGCAGGGGTGGGTGCGGCTGCTGCACGGGTCGCGGCGCGACGTGTGAGCGCGGCACCGTGTAGAAGTCGCCGTCGAACTCGACGGGGTCCTGTGTCCAGAGCGCCTGCAGGCATCGCAGGTACTCGTCCATCCGCGCGCCTCGCTGCGTGAAGGGGACGCCGGCGGCGGCGTACTCCTGCGGCATCCAGCCGATCCCGAGACCGACGGTCAGTCGGCCCGCGGTCAGCACGTCGAGCGACGCCGTCGTCTTCGCGAGCAGCGCCGGCGGGGTGAACGGGGCGCAGAGGGTCGCGGTCCCGAGCCCGATCCGGGAGGTGCAGCCGGCGACGTGCGCGAGTGCGACGACCGAGTCGAACACCGTCCGGTGGGGCTCGCCGAGGTCGGCGTCGACCGGGTTGAGCAGACGCTGGAACGTCCACAGCGACGCGTAGCCGAGCTCCTCGGCGCGAGAGGCGATGTGGCGCATGGTGTCCGGGGTGGCCCAGCTGCCCGACACCGGCAGTCCGAACCCGATCAGCGGCAGCTCGACGGTCATACGGCCGGACCCTGCCAGAGGGTCGTGAGCGGCAATAGTCGCGATAGCGACCATTGCCGCTCACAGGGGCGGTTGCCGGGCCGGAATAGGGGCGCCGGGGAACCCGTTGGTCGGGCCGTGAAGAGGATCGGGTTCCTGTCGTTCGGGCACTGGGCGGAGACGCAGCACTCGCAGGTGCGCTCGGCCGCCGACGCACTGCTGCAGTCGATCGAGCTCGCGGTGGCCGCGGAGGAGCTGGGGGCCGACGGCGCCTACTTCCGCGTCCACCACTTCGCGCGCCAGCTCGGGTCGCCGTTCCCGTTGCTCGCCGCGGCGGGGGCGCGCACGTCACGTATCGAGCTCGGCACCGGCATCATCGACATGCGCTACGAGAACCCGCTGTACATGGCCGAGGACGCCGGCGCCGCCGACCTCATCTCCGGCGGCCGGCTCCAGCTGGGGATCAGCCGGGGATCGCCCGAGCAGGTCGTCGACGGCTACCGGTACTTCGGTCACGTCCCTGCCGAGGGCACCACCGACGCCGACATGGCCCGTGAGCACGCCCTGCGGTTCCTCGAGGTCATCGAGGGCGAGGGCTTCGCGGAGCCCCACCCGCGGCCGATGTTCCCGAACCCGCCCGGGCTGCTGCGCGTCGAGCCCCACGCACCCGGTCTGCGCGACCGGATCTGGTGGGGCGCAGGGTCGCGCGCGACCGCGGAGTGGGCCGCCGAGCAGGGCATGAACCTCATGAGCTCGACGCTGCTCACCGAGGACACCGGCGTGCCGTTCCACCAGCTCCAGGCCGAGCAGATCCAGCGCTACCGCGACGCGTGGGAGACCGCTGGGCACCAGCGTGAGTCGCGGGTGTCGGTGAGCCGCAGCATCTTCCCGATCGTGTCCGACCTCGACAAGGCGCTGTTCTGGCAGCAGCGCGAGAGCACCGACCAGGTGGGCTGGATCGACGGCGGCAACGCCCGCTTCGGCAAGACCTACGCCGGCGAGCCCGACAAGCTCGTCGCCGCGCTCGCCGAGGACGAGGCGATCGCCGTCGCCGACACGCTGTTGCTGACGGTGCCCAACCAGCTGGGCGTCGACTACAACGCGCACGTGATCGAGAGCGTGCTGACCCACCTGGCGCCGGAGCTGGGCTGGCGCTGACTCACCGCTGACTCACGTGGTCATCGCGGCGAACATGCCCGCCTGGTAGCCGCCGGCCGGGGTCCGCGCGATGACGTTCATCCGGTTCGCCGCGTTGACCAGCGCCAGCAGGCAGACGAGCGCGGCGGCCTGGTCGTCGTCGTAGTGCTCGCGGACCCGCGCCCACGTCTCGTCCGACACGCCCTGGTGCGCGTCGGCGAGCCGGGTGCCCTCCTCGGCGAACGCCAGCGCGGCGCGCTCGGCCTCGGTGAACACCGTCGCCTCCCGCCAGGCGGCGACCATGTTCAGCCGCTCCTGGGTCTCGCCCGCCGCGGCGGCGTCCTTGGTGTGCATGTCGGTGCAGAAGCCGCAGCCGTTGATCTGGCTGGCGCGCAGCGACACCAGCTCCTGCGTGGTGGCCGGCAGCGACGACCGGTGGATCACCATGGCCGCGTTGGCGAAACGCTTGCCGAACGTGGCCGCGAGGTCGTTGCCGAACAGGTCGATACGGGCGTCCATGATCTCGTCCTTCCGTGGAACTCGGTGACGAACACGAGATGCCGGCCGACCGCCCGCCGTGACAGGACACGGGTGTGACGAGGCCCACTGTCACAGCCGGCGTGGGTGCGGGGTCTCATGGGCGTCGAGAGGAGGACCCCCGTGACCGCCACCGAATCGTTCGTCGCCCACCGCAACCTGCTCTTCACCGTCGCCTACGAGATGCTCGGCTCCGCCGCCGACGCCGAGGACGTCCTGCAGGAGACCTGGCTGCGCTGGGCCGCCGTCGACCTCGCCGAGGTCCGTGACCACCGCGCCTACCTCGTGCGCATCACCACCCGGCAGGCGTTGACGAGGCTTCGCACCCTCGGCAGACGCAAGGAGTCCTACGTCGGGCCGTGGCTGCCCGAACCCCTGCTCACCACCCCCGACGTCGCCGACGACGTCGAGCTCGCCGACAGCGTCTCCATGGCGATGCTGCTGGTGCTGGAGACCCTCGCGCCCACCGAGCGGGCCGTGTTCGTGCTGCGCGACGTGTTCGACGTCGGCTACGACGAGATCGCCGAGGCCGTCGACAAGACCCCCGCCGCCGTCCGCCAGATCGCCCACCGCGCCCGCGCCCACGTCGCCGCCCGCAGGCCCCGCGGCGTCGTCACCCAGGACGAGAGCCGTGGCGCCCTCGACGCCTTCCGCCGCGCCGTCGAGACCGGGGACCTGCAGGGGTTGCTCGACGTCTTGGCGCCCGACGTCGTCCTCCTCGGCGACGGGGGCGGCATCAAGCAGGCGGTGCTGCGGCCCGTCGTCGGCGCCGACAAGGTGGCCCGGCTGCTCACCGGCGGCTGGGCCCGCGTCCCGGGGGAGGTGCGCCTCGAACCGGTGCAGGTCAACGGCTGCCCCGCGCTGGTGCTGCAGCTGGACGGGGAGCTCGACGCCGTCGTCGCCGTGCGCATCGACGACGGTCGTGTCACCGGCCTCTACGCCGTCCGCAACCCGCAGAAGCTCTCGCACATGGACCGCGAGACGACCCTGCGCCGCTGAGCGGTTCAGGCCGTGGGGGTGCGCGTCAGCTGCTCGGGGAGCGCGTTGATGAGGTCGGCGAATACGCTGCGGATGTGCTCGCGGCAGGCGGCCTCGGCACCGCCCGGGTCGCTCCTGGTGACGGCGGTGACGATCTCGTCGTGCCGGAGCACCGATGATCGACGTATCCGCACCGCCCGTCGAGGAGACGTGCATGACCGTCACGACGCCCGTTCCCCCCGCCGCGCTCCACCACTGGGCCGGCGGTACCCCGGTCGACGGGGAGTCCGGCCGGTTCGCCGACGTCACCGACCCTGCCACCGGCGCGACCACGGCGCGGGTGCCGCTCGCCTCCGCCGCCGACGCCGCGCGCGTCATCGCGACCGCCCGGGCGGCGTTCCCCGCGTGGCGCGACGCGTCCCTCGCCCGGCGCACCAAGATTCTCTTCGCGTTCCGCGCCCTCCTCGACGCCCGCGCCGACGAGCTCGCACAGATCATCACGGCCGAGCACGGCAAGGTCCTCGCCGACGCGGCGGGCGAGGTCGCGCGCGGCCTCGAGGTCGTCGAGTTCGCGTGCGGCATGCCGCACCTGCTCAAGGGATCCGCCACCGAGAACGCGTCCACGAACGTCGACGTGGCCTCGATCCGCCAGCCGCTCGGCGTCGTCGGCATCATCTCGCCGTTCAACTTCCCCGCGATGGTCCCGATGTGGTTCTTCCCCATCGCGATCGCCGCCGGGAACACGGTCGTCCTCAAGCCGTCGGAGAAGGTCCCCGGTGCGGCGCTGTGGATGGCGCGGCTCTGGCAGGAGGCCGGGCTCCCCGACGGCGTGTTCAACGTCCTCAACGGGGACAAGGAGGCTGTCGACGCGCTGCTCACCAGCCCCGACGTCGCCGCCGTGTCCTTCGTCGGGTCCACGCCCGTCGCGCGGTACGTCCACCGCACCGCGACCGAGCACGGCAAGCGGGTCCAGGCCCTCGGCGGGGCGAAGAACCACATGGTCGTGCTGCCCGACGCCGACCTCGACCTCGCCGCCGACCAGGCCGTCAACGCCGGCTTCGGCTCGGCCGGTGAGCGCTGCATGGCCATCTCCGCCGTCGTCGCCGTCGGTGACATCGCCGACCGGCTCGTCGCCGCGATCGCCGACCGCGCGCGTGCCCTGCGCACCGGCGACGGCCGCCGCGGCGCCGATATGGGCCCCCTCGTCACCCGCGCCGCACTCGACCGCGTCACCGGCTACATCGACGCCGGGCAGCAGGCCGGTGCGACGCTCGCCCTGGACGGCCGGACCGCCCGGTACGACGCCGACGGCGACGGCTTCTTCGTCGGGCCCACACTCTTCGACCACGTCACCACCGACATGTCGATCTACACCGACGAGATCTTCGGCCCGGTCCTGTCGGTGCTGCGCGTCGACACCTACGACGAGGCGCTCGACCTGGTCAACCGCAACCCCTACGGCAACGGCACCGCGATCTACACCCACGACGGCGGCGCGGCCCGGCGCTTCCAGAACGAGGTCGAGGTCGGCATGGTCGGCATCAACGTGCCGGTCCCCGTGCCGATGGCCTACTACTCCTTCGGTGGCTGGAAGAACTCCCTGTTCGGCGACACCCACGCCCACGGGACCGACGGCGTGCACTTCTACACGCGCACCAAGGTCGTGACGACGCGCTGGCCCGACCCCTCCCACCGCGGCGTGGACCTCGGCTTCCCGCGCAACGCCTGACGGAGCAGACTGTCGCAAACTTCTCGGCGGGGTCGTGAGCCGACCCGACGGAACGGTTTCGCCGGCACGCTCGAGGTGCGGCGCCGGCAGACGTCCCGCGACCAGAGACGCCCGACACCTCAGCGGCGGCTTCTCCCCGTGATCTCAATGGACCACGTCCCGGTTCCCCGGCGCCGATCCGTCTTGCACGGGTGTCGGTGCTTCGTGATCCACTCCCTCAGCGTGGGATGCCCTTCGGTGCGGAATGATCGTGTCACGCGCAGGGCGACTTCAGCGAAGGTTGTACGGAGCACGTCGGAAGTGGGGACGCATGAACGCCGAGCAGACGATCTCGATCGACATCGAGGCCCGTCCTGTCCTGAGTTATGCAATGGCCCACAACCGGATCCCGGTGATCTCCCGGCTCACGATCTCCAGGGGAGAGCACGATGTGCGGGGCGCTCGTCTGCTGCTCGACGTGTCCGATGCGTCCGGTGTCCTCGGCGAGGAGCAGGTCACGGTCGTCGATCTGCGGGCCGGGGAGCCGATCGTCCTGCTGGAACTCACCCTCCGGCTCCAGCCTTCGGCGATGCTGCAGGTCGAGGAGCAACGGCCGGGCAGCGTGAGAGCACGGCTGGAGGTCGACGGGGAGACCGTTGCCGAGCGGATTGCGCACGTCCAGATCCTCGCGGCCAACCAGTGGCTGTTCTCGCCGCCTGAGCTGGCCATGGAGATGCTCCCGGCGCATGTCATGCCGAACCACCCGGCCATCGCGGCGCTGATGCTCGAGGTCTCCGCGCGGTTGGGCCGTGACACCGGCCGAGCGTCGCTCGAGGGCTATCAGTCAGGGCCGGAGCGCGTCGACCAGATCGTCCGAGCCGTGTACGAGACGATGCGTGATCGAGGGATCGCCTACGTCGAGCCCCCGGCGAGCTGGGCCGACGACGGCCAGAAGGTGCGGACACCTGGAGAGGTCCTGGACGGTCGAATGGGCACCTGTCTCGACACCGTCGTGGTCATGGCTGCTGCGCTGGAGCAGGCTGGTGTGCGGCCGCTGATCTGGCTGCCCCATGGGCACGCATTCCTGGGCTACTGGCGCGAGGAGACATCCCTCGGCGTCGCTGCTGAGCGCGACACGGCCGGTGTGGTGAATCAGGTCGATCTCGGGCGGATCGGGCTCGTCGAGACGACCGCGTCGACGCACCAGAACGTGCCGTTCGACGAGGCGTCCCGTCTCCCGGCACTCAGACATCTCAGCGGCCATCTCTCGGACATGTTGGGAGTGGTCGACGTCCACCGGGCCCGACTCGACCGCATCGTTGCCCTACCAGCGCGAGAGCGGACCGCGGACGGTGCCGTGCAGATCATCGAGTACATCCCTCCTGCTTCGCCTGTAGCGCCGACACCTGCGACCGTTGTGCGTGCCGGGACACCGCCGGAACCGGAACGGATCCGTCAGGAACCTCCGCGGGTCACGCAATGGAAGAACGGCCTGCTCGACCTCAGTCTGCGCAATAGATTGATCAACTTCACGGGGCGGTCAGGACTGGGTCTGATCCTTCCGGACGATGCGCTCGCGCATCTTGAAGATCTGCTCCACGGCGGTACGTCGATCTCTCTTCGTGCGGGAGATGAGTTCGCGGCTGTCGAACGGGAACGGGGCGTTCGGTCGGCGAGTGACCTGCCGCAGCAACAGTTGTCTGCGTTGCTGGAGGTGAACCACGCCGTCCACGTCGACGCCTCCGTCGAGTCCTACCCGACCCGTCTGCGAAACCTGGCCCACAAGGCTCGGACCATCGTCGAGGAGTCCGGCGCGAACAACCTGTACCTCGCGTTGGGCACCCTTGAATGGCAGCTCGACGATCGAGCGTTACGCTCGCCACTCGTTCTCGTCCCGGTTACCCTCCGGGCGGGGCGCCGCGGGGCCCACTACCAGTTGGTGCTCGACGAATCCGGTATGTCGACTCCGAACTACTGCCTCATCGAGAAGCTGAGGCAGACCTACAGGCTGGACATCCCTGGCCTCGCAGAGCCAGCGCTCGACGAGGCCGGCATCGACCTGAACGGCACGTTCGAGGCCACCCGCCAGGCGATCGCTGAACGCGGGCTGCCCTTCCGGGTCGAAGCCACCGCCGATCTGGCCATCCTCCAGTTCGCCAAGTTCCGTCTCTGGAAGGACCTCGACGAGAACTGGGCCGAGTTCGCACAGAACTCATTGGTGGCGCACCTGGTCGACACTCCGACCGACGCGTTCGACGATGTGGTCCCCGGGCCGATCTCGCGTGATCTGGAGAGGCTCGCCGAGCAGTGTCCGGTGCCCGCTGATGCCTCCCAGCTCGCAGCAGTGCACGACGCAGTTCTCGGCCGGACGTTCGTCCTGGAAGGCCCTCCCGGCACCGGCAAGTCGCAGACGATCACCAATCTGCTTGCCCACTCTGTGGCCGAGGGGAAGCGGGTGCTGTTCGTTGCGGAGAAGCGGGCTGCACTCGACGTCGTTCAGAAGCGGCTGGATGCGGTCGGTATAGGCCCGCTCGCGCTCGACCTCCACGACAAGGGCAGCAAACCAGCGGAAGTTCGGGCGCAGATCCTGGCTGCGCTGGAGCACACGGTGCCGGCGGATTCGAGGGCTCACGAGATTCGGATCGAGGAGCTCCGGTCGGCTCGGCGCGGCCTTACCCGATACTGGAGCCGACTGGGCGAGCGCAACGCCGCCGGTTATTCATTGCCCGCCGCACGCGATGCCGTACTCGTGCACCGCGACGTGGAGGCGATGACCGTCCCGGAGGCGGTAGTGGCGAAGGACAGGGCCACGATCGACACGCTGCGGTCGGTTTTCGCCGCCTTACCCGACGTCGTGGACCAGGCCGCGCCGCGGGCGACCGGCCATCCCTGGGGTTTCGTCGACAGCGCTGTCGGGGTGGATGTGGTCGGCGCTCGGAATGCGGCGCGACGGATCGACGGAGTCGTCGGCGCGCTGCCGAGCTCCCTCGCTCCTGCCCTCGATGCCGTGCAGGGCCACGAGGACCTGCGCGTCCTTGCGGCTCTCGTTGGCGGCGCGACCCTGGATGTTCTCGACGCGGTCCGGTCCGAGCGGTGGGTCGCCGAGGTAGGGACTCTACGTTCCGACATCGACACCTTCGTCGCTGCGCCGCACGATGGGCTCGAGACCGTGACCCCGGAGGTCCTCGACCTCCCGATCCGTGACATCGCAGCGGCCGCTGACAGCGCCGCCACCTCGTCGGTTCTCGGACGCCGCAAGCGCATGCGGGCGGTTGCCGAGCGCCTGGGCCCAGTGCTGCGCGACGGGGCCGTCGTCAAGCCGAAGCGCCTCGTGGAGCTGAGCCGGGCGCTGCTCGCGCTCGACGAGAACATCGATGCACTCGCCTCTCGGCTCCGGGCCATTCCGGGTCTCGAGGCGACGTGGAGGTGGACTCCGTACGACGGTGGCGCGATCCGGGCGCTCGACGAACGGATCGCCTATTTGCAGTGGGCCGCACGAATGGTCGACGAGAGGAGCGTCGACCCGGAGCGCCGGCGCTTCGCGTCGCCGCTACGGGCGGCGCTTGCCGCAGGCCCGGCCGACCCCCGTCCTGTCCTGGAGATGGCGTCTGCGATCGGCGAACTTGCCGACGCGTGCGGCGTCGGACAACAGGAGCTCACGGACTGGGCACGGCCCAACGGGTTGCTGGTCGGTCTGCGCACGTCGGCCCGCGACCGGAATGCGGACGATCCTGACCTCCGGTCGCTCCGGGCGTGGCTCGATCTGCTGCGCCAGGTCGAGCCACTGCGCGCGGAGGGGCTCGACGAGATTCGCACGCAGGTCCTTCGAGGCTCGATCGACGTGGATCGGGCGCGGCTGGCGTTCGAGCTCGGTGCCGCCCGCGCCGCCATCACCGAGCGCCTGCGCCACACCGGCCTCGACCGTTTCGACGCAGCGGCCCACGACAGGTCCGTGGGTCGCTTCCAAAGCTCGGCCGACGAGGTCCGGGACCATCTGAGGACGGTGTTGCCGGGGCGGGTGCTCACGAGCAGGCGATTCGACCCGAACTCGGCGGGCGGTCGGGTGGGTCAGCTCCGGCGCCAGCTCGGCCTCCGCCGCCGCGGTATGAAGGTCCGCGAACTGATGTCCACGTACGGCGATCTGATCACGGACCTGATGCCGTGCGTCCTTGTCAGTCCGGACTCGCTGGCCCGCTTCTTCCCGGCGAAGGCCGATCTGTTCGACATCGTGGTGTTCGACGAGGCGTCGCAGGTGCGAGTCGCCGATGCCGTCGGCGCGATGGGGCGGGCCCGCTCTGTCGTCGTGGTCGGCGACAGCAAGCAGATGCCGCCGACCTCGTTCGCCGAGAGCAGCGGCGGCGACGATCCGGACGCGCTTCTCATTGCCGAAGCCGTCGAGGACGAAGAGTCGATCTTGTCCGAGTGTGTTCAGGCCCGGGTTGCACGACACCGGCTGACCTGGCACTACCGCAGCCGCGATGAAGCACTGATCGCTTTCAGTAATCGGATGTACTACGGCGGGGACCTCTCGACGTTCCCTGCGCCGACGTCCGACGAACGCGCCATCTCCCTCGTACGAGTGGACGGTCACTTTCACCGGACCGGCAGAGGCGCCTTGCTACGGACGAATCCGGTGGAGGCGGCGGCTGTCGTCGACGAGATCCGACACAGGTTCGCCGACTCGCCCGAGCGCCTGCCGTCGCTGGGCGTCGTCACGTTCAACCAGCAGCAGCGCACGTGCATCGAAGCCATGTTGCGGGATGCCGACGAGCCGCGCATCATCGAGGCGCTCGAAGCGCCCGACGGCTTGTTCGTCAAGAACCTCGAGAACGTTCAGGGCGACGAGCGCGACGTGGTGCTGTTCTCGACGGCGTTCAGCGTGAACGACAAGGGGGTTCTGCCGCTCAACTTCGGCCCCCTGAACCGTCAGGGCGGGGAGCGACGCCTCAACGTGGCGGTGACCCGAGCTCGCAGACAGGTGATCGTCTTCTCCAGCTTCGACCCGTCCCAGATGCGTACCGAGGAGACCGCGTCGGTGGGCGTTCGCCATCTCCGGACGTACCTGGAGGTGGCGGCTCGAGGTCCTGCGGTGCTGCCTCAGGACCGCCGGGTCGCGTCGATGCCCGATCGGCACAGAGACGAGATCGCGGCTGCCCTGCGAGATCGTGGGCTCGACGTCACCGTAGGTGTCGGTCTGTCGGACTTCATGATCGATCTTGTTCTCACCGACGACGGTGCTCCTCGGGTCGCGGTACTCCTCGACGGGCCGGGGTGGTCGAGGCGCATGACCGCTGGAGACCGGGACGTGCTTCCTCAGGACGTCCTCGGACGCGTGCTCGGCTGGCCCGCGGTCGAGCGAGTATGGCTGCCGGAATGGTTGGCGGACAAGGAAGGCGTGGTCGGGAGGCTGGCTGATGCAGTCCGGCGGAATGTCTCGGACACCGAGGGATGCAGGACGCGCCCACGTGGAACTGTCGAAACTGTCGAAACTGTCGATGTTGCACGGTTGGTGGGGGTGGATGAGGAATCGGCGTCGGGACTGGCACAGTTCGACGCTGCAGCACCGCAGATCAGGACTGTGACCTCGCTGATTCTGAGCGAGGCTCCGACGAACACGTACCAGGTGGCCGACGACGGTCCGTACCAGCCGTGGCCTTCTCGCGTCGCCGGGCAACGCGACGTCCTGGATGCGTTGCCGTCGCGACCGGCAGCGGCCCAGGTGCGCGAGGTGCTGGTGGAGATCGTGGAGGCAGAGGGGCCGTTGACATTCGAGCGGCTCGCTCGTCTCGCGGCTGGCGCATTCACACTCACGCGGGTCGCCGATTCCCGGCGCGACTCGATCATGCGCCATCTCCCTCGCTCCGTTCGTCGGGACGAACACGAGCCGGTCGCCTGGCCCTCGCACCGGGATCCGGAGACATGGACGGGCTTCCGCCCCGCGGAGCCGGGTCAGCGACGGATCGAGGAGATTCCGCTGCGTGAGATCGGCAATGCAATGCGCGCCGCGGTGACCGCTTCGGCCGGCATGAACCGCGAGGAACTGTATGCGGAGGCACTGCGAACATTCGGCCTGGTGAGGCGGACTCCGGCAGCGGTCGCGCGCCTGCGACTCGCCGCGGACCTGGCCGTGCGCGGCGAACGAATGTGGGTGGACGACGGCATGTTCACGCATCGATCCGACAACTGATCACAGATGGCTACAAGCCCTATCTCCGCCCCTATGCCGCCGGGCTGAGCAGCGCTGATGCCCCCCATGCGGAGCCGCCAGGGGTCACCCGCGTGGCCGGCCTGGAGATCCGGTTCAGCGCCGAGGTGTTCGGGTGGCGCGGCCCCGCTCCGTCCTGCTGGCCGGCCATCCGCGGCGACGGCTGCGCCCTCGTCCGCGCCGAGGCGTCGCAGGCGACGTGCGGGTGCGGCCGGGGTGCCACCGACAGGGAGACCACGCTGCTGGCACGCGACGGGGCCGTGTCCTGCCGCTGAAGAACATCGTCCGCAAGGCTGAGGGCGTCGAGGGAGACCGTGTCCGTCGAGATGGCCGCCGCGCCGCGGGGTGGGCGGCCGAGCGAACGGGAACGGGCTCCGCGTTCGGACGCCGTCACCATCAACGGCGCCGACGACTGTCGGAAACAACAGTGCTTTCCGGTGTGGGCTGCATCACCGCTAGCGTCGGGTAGGCGCTCGAAGCTCCGGTTCGGACCGTCGCGTCCGTATCGCCGCTGTCCCGCGGCACCGGACGGGCCGCCGACTCGACGACGAGTGAGGGGACCGCCTTGCCCACCACCACGACCCGCACGTTGCTCCTGAGGTTCGTCGCCCTTCTCCTCGGTCTGGCCCTGGTGTCCGCGTGCGGGTCGGCCACCCCGCCCGGAACCGACGGTGCCGGGGGAGTGCAGGCCACGAACCCCAACGGCGGCGACCCGGCAACGGAAGGCATGCCGAAGACCGGTGGGGTCCTGGTCATGGGTACCGACCGGGAGGCCGTCGGGTTCGACCCGACGATCCAGAACACCAACATGGCGGCGTTCGCGGTCTACGACTCCCTGATGAAGCTCACCCCCGACGGCGGGGCCGAGCCGTACCTGGCGAAGTCGATGGACTCGCCCGACGGGGGCACGACGTGGCGGCTCGGCCTGCGTGAGGGGGTCATGTTCTCCGACGGCACCCCCTTGGACGCTGCGGCGGTCGTGACGAACGTGCAGCGCCACATCGACAAGCAGTCCTCACCGGGGCATCGGTTCACCACCTCGATCCGCTCGATGCGCGCGGTCGATCCGCTGACGGTGGAGTTCGGTCTCGACGGCCCGTTCGGCCTGTTCCCGGTGACGTTCGCGGGCAACTTCACCGGCGGGAGCCTGGGGCTGATCATCTCGCCGGCGGCGCTGCAGAAATACGGTGCGCAGATCACGACGAACCCGGTCGGCGCGGGCCCGTTCGTGCTGAGCTCGTGGGTTCAGGACTCGCAGATGACGCTGACGCGCAACCCGAACTACTGGCAGCAGGGCCTGCCACGCCTCGACGGGCTGGAGTTCCGGCCGTTGCCCGACACCGAGAGCCGGTACGCGTCGATCGAGAACGGTGACGTCGACCTGATCTTCGGCGGCTACCACACCGAACTGGTGCGGGGGATGGCGAACCCGAACCTGCGCGCCTACTACGGGCCGGGCCACGGCGCGGAGTGGATCATCTTCAACCACACCACCGCGCCCTTCGACGACCACCGGATGCGGGAGGCGCTGGTCCGCGGGATCGACCTGAACGCGCTGGCCGCCGTGCAGTTCCGCAACCAGATGGAGCGCGCGACGGGCTACTTCAGCGACTCCAGCGAGTACCAGACCCCGGAGGCCGCCGCCGCGTGGCCGGCCTACGACGTCGAGCGCGCGAAGGCGCTCGTGCAGGAGTACGTGGCGGGCGGCGGGAACGCGACCGTCGTGTACAAGACCACGAACGCGCCCAACCGTGTCGAGTTCGCGGAGTTCCTGCAGGCCCAGATGGCGACGATCGGCATCACCCTGCAGCCGCAGTTCTACGACCTCGCCCAGTACTCCTCCAGCGTCGTGCAGAGCCGCGACTTCCAGATCGCGGGCAACGTCGGCGGGCCGGTCGACGCGCCGTACCCGTCGTCGTCGAACGCGCTCCGCACCGGCGGCAGCCAGAACTACGGCGCGTACTCCAACCCGGAGGTCGACGCGATGCTCGACCGCGCGGCCCGCACGACCGACGACGCCGAACGCACGCGGCTCTACCAGCGGGTCCAGCTCGTCACGAACCAGGACCTGGCGATGGCCTACTACAGCCGCGGGTACCTGTCGACGATCACGAAGCCCGACGTCAAGGGCGTCGTCCGCTACCTGACGCGCGACATGTTCTACGCGACGGCCTGGCTCGACCGCTGATCACGTCGGCTCACCATGTCACCGGCAGCTCGGTCACGCCGCCGGTGATGTGGCCGACGCGGACACGGTCGTCGCGGCGCCGGGCCCCCCGGTGCGGCGCTGAGCCACCATGACCAGCTCGCCGCCGCGCTACGGACGGCGATGCGTGTTGAGCGCGGACGCGAACGCGAGCGGGCACAGGGTCACCGAGCAGGTCGGCGTGAGCGCGTCACGGCGGGTCCGGGCCGCGGTGATGTCGATGCGCCGGCCCAGCGGCGCACGATCTCGCCCGCGGTGAAGTCTGCGCTCGTTCGGTCGTGGCCGGCGGTCCGCTCGCCGCGCGAGGTGGACGACGCTGTCGGGTACGGGACTGACGGTGGCCCGCTGCTCTCGGTCACGGTGCTGAAGTATTCGTCGCCAGATGGTCCCTGAGCTGCGACGACCGACGTCAGATCGAACGCATGTTCGACTAAGATCGTGACATGACCCCCGACCGGCTCGACGCCGCGCACCGCCTGCTGCAACAGGCGATGGCCGAGCTGACCGCCGCGTCCGGCCCCGCAGCGGGCGACGACGACCTGCTGTCGGCCCTCACCGTGTGCGAGGGGGCCGCCAGACTGCTGGAGCGGCTCTCCGTCGCCGCGATCGCCGCCCTGCAACGGCGCGGGGTCTTCACCGAACGGGGCTACCGCTCCACGGTCACCGCCCTGGGCGACCTGCTCGGCTGGGAACGCGCCGACGCCCGCCGCCGGCTCGTGGTCGCCGAACACGCCGTCGAGATCGTCGGGCTCGACGGCAGCACTCTGCCTGCGCGGCTGACCGCGACGGCCGCGGTGTTCGCGGCCGGGGACTGCTCGGGCCGCCACGTCGAGATCATCGCCCGCGTCCTCGACACCCCACCCGCCCGACGACTCACCCGCGACATCTGGACCGCGGCCGAGGCCCAGATCGCCGCGAAGGCCGGCGACTACAGCCCCGCCGACCTCCAGGCCTGGGCCACCGCCCTGGTCGAAACGCTCGACCAGGACGGCCCCGAACCCGACGACCGCCCA
>NZ_BJVJ01000093.1 GCF_007989085.1 Pseudonocardia sulfidoxydans NBRC 16205 | reverse complement strand
CCGAGGTCCTTCCACGGCAGGGCGGCGGGGTCGCGCTCGGCGAACGCCTTCAGCGGCGTCCCGTCGACGATGATGTCCTCGTCGGTCGACGACACCTCGTAGGGCAGCCGGCCGAGGATCGAGTCGTACTTCAGCAGGTGCGCGAGCGTCGCGTTGTCGGTGATGTCGTTCACCGCGACGATCTCGATGTCCGTCGTCCCGGCGGCGCGCTGGGCGTCGACCGCCCGCCAGAAGTTGCGGCCGATACGACCGAATCCGTTGACGCCGACGCGAACCGTCACGAGTACCTCCCGGTAGTGGATTTCAGGCGAACCTGACGGTCAGACTATCGTCCGCGCCGGTACCGCCCTGCACCCCTCTCGGAATCGATACATGTCCTCCGACCTGCGCCGCGGGCGGGCCTCAGGCGTCCTCGAGCATCTCCGGTGTGACTGCCGACTCCGTGTCCGGGATCCCGAGGTCCGCCGCACGCTTGTCGGCCATGTGCAGCAGCCGCCGGATCCGGCCCGCCACGGCGTCCTTGGTCATGGGCGGATCGGCCAGCTGACCGAGCTCCTCCAGCGACGCCTGGGTGTGCTCCGCACGCAGCCGACCCGCGGCGAGCAGGTGCTGCGGCACGTCGTCGCCCAGGATCTCCAGCGCCCGGCTGACCCGCGCCGCCGCCGCGACGGCGGCCCGCGCCGACCGGCGCAGGTTGGCGTCGTCGAAGTTCGCGAGCCGGTTGGCCGTGGCCCGGACCTCGCGGCGCATCCGCCGCTCCTCCCAGGCCAGCACCGACGAGTGCGCACCCATGCGGGTGAGCAGCGCGCTGATCGCGTCGCCGTCGCGGACGACGACCCGGTCGGCGCCGCGCACCTCACGGGCCTTCGCCGTCACGCCGAGCCGGCGCGCCGCACCGACGAGCGCCAGCGCCGCCTCCGGGCCCGGACACGTCACCTCGAGCGCGGACGAACGGCCAGGCTCGGTGAGCGACCCGTGCGCGAGGAACGCGCCACGCCACGCCGCCTCGGCATCGGACACGTCGCCCGACACGACGGGCGGCGGCAGCCCCCGGACCGGGCGGCCACGCGCGTCGAGCAGCCCGGTCTGGCGGGCCAGCCCCTCACCGTCACGCACGACCCGGATCACGTACCGGGCGCTGCGGCGCAGCCCACCCGCCGTGATCACGTGCGCCTCGCACTGGTGCCCGTACAGGTCGTGGATCTCACGGCGCAGCCGCCGGGCCACCGATCCCGTGTCCACCTCGGCCTCGATCACCACCCGGCCACCGACGATGTGCAACCCGCCCGCGAACCGCAGCAGCGACGCCACCTCGGCCCGCCGGCACGACGGCTTGGTCACCGTCAGCCTGCTCAGCTCGTCCTTCACCGCTGACGTCATCGCCATCGGTGACACCTCCTGACCTCACGTCCTGCCGGGCTGCACGGAGTGCGCACCTCAGGTCCTCCTCTCGCCGGCTCCCGCCGCGGCACCGCGGTCCGGTCTGACCAGGACCGGACGCAGGGCCGCGGCGAGCGCTGCCGGGTCGTGCCTCGGGGCCGTGGGATCGTCCGCGGCCACCGGAGCCAGGTGCACCGTCCCGTCCGCGACGAGCATGGTGCGGGCGGCGCGGCGGAGCCGGTCGGGGACCGGGACCGCCGTCTCGTCGGCCAGCACCGCGTCGACGCGCAGGGCGGGAGCGTGCTGCGAGAGTACGTCGAGATGCTGTTCCGGCGAGAACCCGGCGGTCTCCCCCGGCTGCGGCGCCAGGTTGAGCACGACGACGCGGCGTGCGGTCGTCGACGTCAACGCCTCGCCCAGCCCGGGCACCAGCAGGTGCGGCAGCACGCTGGTGAACCACGACCCGGGGCCCAGCAGGACGACGTCGGCGTCGCGGACGGCGGCGACCGCCTCCGGGCACGGCGTCGGCCGCTCTGGGCGCAGCCACACCCGGCGCACCCGGCCCGGGGTGGACGCCACCGCGACCTGGCCGCGGATCAGCCGCACCGCACCCTGGTCGTCGTCGAGGCCGGTGACCTGGGCCTCGATCGTCAGCGGGTCGCAGCTCATGGGCAGCACGCGCCCGTGCGCACCGAGGAGGCGGCCCATCTCCGCCAGCGCGGCGACCGCGTCGCCGAGGACGTCCATCAGCCCGGCGAGCACCAGGTTGCCGACGGCGTGCCCGGCCAGCGCGCCCGTGCCGCCGAAACGGTGCTGCACGACGCGGACCCACAGGTCGTCGGGCGAACCGCCGGCAACCGCGTCGACCCCGGTGAGCGGCGCCGCCAGCGCGCACAGGGCCATCCGCAGGTCGCCCGGCGGCAGCGATCCCAGCTCGCGGCGCAGCCGACCCGACGACCCACCGTCGTCGGCGACCGTCACCACGGCCGTGATGTCGTCGACGAGGTCGCCCAGCAACCGCAGCGCCGTGAGGGTGGCGTGCAACCCGTGCCCGCCCCCCAGCGCGACGGCCCGCAGACCGCGTCCCCCGCCCTCGCTCATCGGCCGCTCATTCGCGTCCCAGGTCACGGTGCGACACGCTCACCACGACGTGCTCGGTCCCGGACAGCCGCCGCGCCAGCTCCTCGCTGATCGCGACGCTGCGGTGCTTGCCGCCGGTGCAGCCCACGGACAGCGTCAGGTACCGCTTGCCCTCGCGGCGGTAGCCCGCCCCGATCAGGGCGAGCAGCTCCAGGTAGCGCTCGATGAACTCCTCGGCGCCTTCCTGGCTCAGCACGTAGTCGCGCACCGCCTCGTCGCGCCCGGTGAACTCGCGCAGCTCCGGGATCCAGTGCGGGTTGGGCAGGAACCGCACGTCGACGACCAGGTCGGAGTCCATCGGCAGGCCGTACTTGTAGCCGAAGGACAGCACCGTCACCCGCGTCGCCGGGGACAGCTCGTCGCCGAACGTCCGCTCCAACGTGGCGCGCAGCCGCGGCACCGACATCGTCGACGTGTCGACGACGAGGTCGGCGTCCTCGCGCAGCGGGCGCAGCAGCTCCCGCTCGGCGGCGATGCCGTCGGAGAGCCGACCGTCGCCCTGCAGCGGGTGGCTGCGCCGGACCTGCTCGAAACGCCGCACCAGCACCGCGTCGGTGGCCTCCAGGAACAGCACCCGCGGCTTGTAGCCGCGTGCGTCGAGATCCTTGATGACCGCACCGAGGTCGTGGGTGAACGCGCGGCTCCGCACGTCCATCACCACGGCGATCCGGGTGATCTCGCCGCGGGACCGGGCCCCGAGGTCGACCATCGTCGCGATCAGCTCGGGCGGCAGGTTGTCGACGACGAACCAGCCCAGGTCCTCCAGCACCTTCGCCGCGGTGCTGCGCCCGGCCCCGGACAGGCCGCTGACCAGGGCGACCTCGATCCCGGCGGGAGCGGTGTCGGCCTGCGGGACGTCGCGCGACGCGCTCATCCGGCCGGCTCGTTCCCGTGCAGGGCCGCGACCACGGCCTCGGCCGTGCGCCTGCCGAGACCGGGGACCGCGGCGATCTCCTCGACGCCCGCGGCGCGCAGCTTGCGGACCGAACCGAACTGCTTGAGCAACGCCTGGCGCCGTGAGGGACCGAGTCCCGGGACGGCGTCGAGCTCGGAGACCACCATGCTCTTGGAACGACGCTGACGGTGGTAGGTGATGGCGAAGCGGTGGGCCTCGTCGCGCAGGCGCTGCAACAGGTACAGCCCCTCCGAGGTCCGCGACATGATCACCGGGTCGGGGTCGGCGGGCAGCCAGACCTCCTCCAGGCGCTTGGCCAGCCCGCACACCGCGACGTCGTCGATGCCGAGGTCCGCGAGCACCTCGGCCGCCGCCTCCACCTGGGGCGGCCCGCCGTCGACCACGAGCAGGTTCGGCGCGTACGCGAACTTCCGCGGCCGTCCGGTGGTCGGGTCGATGCCCGTCCGGACGGTCGCGGCCGCAGAGCTCGCCGTGTCCGTGATGCCCGGGGGTTCGGCGACGGGCGCCGCAGCGTTACGTGCCCGTGACCCCACGTCGCCGACCGGATCCGGGCCCGTCGCCGAGCTGTCGTTCGAACCGTTCGTCGCATTCGCGTCGTCGGCGCCGGTACCGTCGCCCGCCGTCTCCTGCAGGTAACGCTTGAAACGACGCCGCACGACCTCCGCGATCGCCGCGACGTCACCGCCCTCGGCGCCACCCTTGACCTCGAACCGGCGGTACTCCGACTTGCGCGCGAGCCCGTCCTCGAACACCACCAGCGAGGCGACGACGTCGGTGCCCTGCACGTGGCTGACGTCGATGCACTCCATGCGCAGCGGGGCCGACTCGAGCCCGAGGGCGTCCTGGATCTCCTGCAACGCCGCCGACCGCGCCGTCAGGTCGCCCGCGCGGCGCAGCTTGTGCCGCGCGAACGCCTCGGACGCGTTGCGCGCCACCGTCTCCGCCAGTGCCCGCTTGTCGCCGCGCTGGGCCACGCGCAGCTGCACGCGCGACCCGCGCAGCTCCGAGAGCCACTCCACCAGTGCCCCGGCATCGGGCGGCAGCTCGGGCACCAGGATCTCGCGCGGGACGGGCTGGTGCGCGTCGTCGGCCGCCCCGGCGAGCGCGGCCTGCTCACCGTAGAACTGGCTGACGAAGCGGCCGACGAGCTGCGGGGTGTCGGTCTGCTCGACCTTGTCGATGACCCAGCCGCGCTGCCCGCGCACCCGCCCGCCGCGCACGTGGAAGATCTGGACGGCCGCCTCCAGGTCGTCCTCGGCGAACGCGACGACGTCGGCGTCCGTGCCGTCGCCCAGCACCACGGCCTGCTTCTCCATCGCGCGGCGCAGGGCGCCGATGTCGTCGCGCAGCCGGGCGGCGCGCTCGAACTCCAGCTCCTGCGCCGCGTCCTCCATGCGGCGCTCCAGCTCGCGGACCAGCCGGTCGGTGCGGCCGGCGAGGAAGTCGCAGAAGTCGTCGACGATCCGGCGGTGCTCGTCGGCGTCCACGGTGCCGACGCACGGTGCGCTGCACTTGTCGATGTAGCCGAGCAGGCAGGGGCGGCCCATCTGGCCGTGCCGGCGGAACACACCGGCGCTGCACGTACGGGCCGGGAACACCCGCAGCAGCAGGTCGAGGGTCTCGCGGATCGCCCAGGCGTGGGCGTAGGGCCCGAAGTAGCGCACGCCCTTGCGCCGCGGCCCCCGGTAGACGTGCAGCCGCGGGTACTCCTCGTTCAACGTCACCGCGAGGACCGGGTAGGTCTTGTCGTCGCGGTAGCGGACGTTGAACCGCGGGTCGAACTCCTTGATCCAGTTGTACTCGAGCTGCAGCGCCTCGACCTCGGTGCCGACGACGGTCCACTCGACGGCCGTCGCCGTCGTGACCATCTGCCGCGTCCGCGGGTGCAGGTTCGACAGGTCCGCGAAGTAGGAGTTGAGCCGGCTGCGCAGGCTCTTGGCCTTGCCGACGTAGATCACGCGGCCGCGCGGGTCGGAGAAGCGGTAGACGCCCGGCTCGTCCGGGATCGAACCCGGGGCGGGGCGATACGTGGCGGGGTCCGGCATGACCACCCCAGCGTAGAACCGTCCTCGCGCACCGGCTCACCGCCGGGGTTCACGGTTCTGTCGGCCCGGGGTGGTAGGACTCGCGGTGTTCGAACAACAGTTCGGGCAGTCGCTGGTCGAAAAGGGGGGCGCGACGTGACCGAGGTCGTCGACGACGCCGTGCGGGGCCGCCGGGCTGCGGACCCGGTCGCGCGCGTGCGCAAGCTGCTGGCCAAGGCCGAGCGGGCCGGCACCGAGGCCGAGGCCCGCACCTACAACGCGAAGGCGGCCGAGCTGATCGCCCGGCACGGGATCGACGCCGCGCTGCTCGCCGCCGCGTCCCCCGGCTCCGACCCGGTCGGCGGCACCCGCGTCGCGCTGGCCGACCCCTACAGCGCGGCCAAGGCGCGGTTGCTCGGCTGGACGGCGTCGGCGCTGCGCTGCCGGTGGGTCCTGCACCGGGCGGCCCGCGGCCGGGTCGCGGCCGTCACCGTGTTCGGGCACGCGTCCGACCGGGAACGGGTGGCGCTGCTGTTCGAGTCGCTGCTCCTGCAGGCCACCCGTGAGCTGGTGCGGTGCCGCCCGCCCGACGCGCGGGAGTCCGTCGCGGCCTACCGCCGGTCGTGGCTGCTGGGGTTCGCCGCGCAGGTCCACGAGCGGCTCACCGCGGCCGAGCAGGCGGCCGCGTGCATCCCCGGCGGCGGCGCCGCTCTCGTGCTCGCCGACCGGTCGGTGGCCGTCGAGCAGGCGTTCGCCGCCGCCTACCCGCACCTGGTCACGGCCCGGCGCTCCGTCCACTCGGGCAGCGGCTTCGGTGCCGGCGCGCTCGCGGCGTCGGCGGCCGACCTGGGCGGGCCGAGGCTGGCGGCAGGAGCCTCGTGAGGATCCCGGGATCAGGCCGGGAGCGCGAGCAGCCGGTCCACGCACTGGTCGAGCCGTTCGGCCCGCACGTGCGGCTGCTCCATCATCGCCGGGGGCGGGCCCTCGCCGCGCGCGACGAGCCCGGTCAGCAGGCCTGCCCGGGCCGCACCGTGCACGTCCCACGCGTGCGAGCTGACCAGCGCCGTGCGCGCCGGTTCGGCGTGCGCGACCCGGCACCCGTGGTGGTAGGCCCCCGCGGCGGGGCGCAGCCGGCCCAGGTCGTCGACGGTGATGGTGCCGCGCAGATAGGTGCGCAGACCCGAGCGGTCCAGCGCGTCGGCCAGCACCCGCTCGTTGCCGTAGCCGAACGCGTACACCGCCACCTTCGCCCGGGTCAGCGCCATCAGCGCGAGCTCGGCGTCCGGCTGGGGCGGCAGCGAGGCGAAGCCGCTCATCACGTGGTCGAGCGCTTCCTCCGACAGCTTGTGGCCGGTCGTCGCCCGCAGCGCCTCGCGCACGTAGGAGCCGAACGCGCCGTCGGCGCCCGCCATGCTGAAGGCGATCCCGTCGCGCATGGCGCGGGCCAGGAAGACGTCGCACTCCAGCTCGTGGCGGCCGACGTCGACGAACCGAGACCGCAGCACGTCGACGCGCAGCGTCGTGTCGTAGATGTCGAGCAGGACGGCTCGGGGCCGCTGGGCGGGCGCACGGCCCGCCGGGGGCGGCGACGATCCCGCGGACATCGACCCACCCACCTCTCAGCCGGGCCGGCCGCGCTGCCGGCGGAGCACCACCGTACCGGCCCGGTCACCGTCGGCCGGCGCAACGACGCGGATCGGCCAGGAGCCTCTGCGCTTCCGCCCACCGCCGGGCGGCGGGTGTCGTCAGCCGCGGGTGTCGGGTTCGGTGGACGTGCCGTCGTCGGTCACGGCCTCGTCGGTCACGGCCTCGTCGGTCACGGCCTTCCCGGTCACGGCCTCGTCGCTCACGGCCTCGTCCGGGGCGGCCTCCTGCCGGGCAGCGGCGAGGCGCGCGTGGGCGGCGTTGCGCAGGGCGCGGAGCTCGCGGATGCCCTCGACGGCGTACATGCGGTCGACGGCCTGCACCGCCAGCACCGGCAGGTACTCGTCGTCGGGGAGGTCGAGCCGCGCCCAGCTGGCCCCGTCGGGAAAGGCGATGCCCACGATCTCGCCCCATCCGAAGCGCCGGGTCTGCAGGATGTTGCGGACCTCGATCCCCTCGGCGTCGGCGCGGACCCGCGGCCGGGCCAACAGGAGCAGACCGGCGGCGATGAGCAGGCCGAGCAGCACCATCGACACCTGGTCGGCGAAGCGGAAGTACACACCGGTGTCGGTGTTGCGCAGCACGATCGCGATGGCGACGAACAGCGCCACCACCAGGACCGAGCCGATCCACGCCAGCCGCAGCACACGGCGGGGCCGCAGCGTGATCGACGGCGTGCTCTGCCGGGCGACGGCCGACACGGTGTCCTCCTCCGGGGTGCCCACCCGCTGCGGGCTCACCGCGACGCCGCCAGGCCCCGCAGCACCAGCGCGGTGTGCAGGGCCGCGACCGTCGCCTCGGCGCCCTTGTCCTCGGCCGAGCCCGGCGCACCCGAGCGGTCGACCGCCTGCTCGACGGTGTTGCAGGTGAGTACGCCGTTGCCCACGGGCACGCCCTCGTCGAGGGAGACCCGGGTGAGACCGGCGGTGACGGCGTCGCAGACGTACTCGAAGTGCGGGGTGCCGCCGCGGATCACCACGCCGAGCGCGACGACGGCGTCGTGGGTGCGGGCGAGCGCCTGGCACACCACGGCCAGCTCGATCGTGCCGCTGACCCGCACGACGGTCGGGACCGCTCCGGCCTTCTCCGCGGTCGCGACCGCGCGCTCCAGGAGCAGGTCGGTGATCTCCGCGTGCCAGCTCGCGGCGACGATGCCGACGCGCAGGCCGTCCGCCCCTTCGAGGTCACCGAGATCGACGGGCCGTCCCTCACCACTCATGGGCCCCATCCTGCCCCGCCGCCGTCGTGCCCGGCCACGCGCCCCGGGACGACCGCGGCCGCGCACCCCGTCGTGGGGTGCGCAGCCGGGTCGTGGTCGGTCGCCGGACTCGGGGCGGCGGCGCGGGTCAGTAGCCGGAGCCGCCCGCGGCCCCCTCGGCGGCGTCGCCGAGACCCGGGAGCTCGTGGCCCATGCGGTCGCGCTTGGTCCGCAGGTACCGGAGGTTCTCCGGGGTGGGGCGCACCGGCATGGGGACGCGGCCGTTGATGGTGAGGCCGTAGCCCTCCAGCCCGGCCCGCTTCTCCGGGTTGTTGGTGAGCAGCCGCATGCTGCGCACGCCCAGGTCGGCGAGGATCTGGGCGCCGATGCCGTAGTCGCGGGCGTCGGCGGGCAGGCCCATGGCCAGGTTGGCGTCGACGGTGTCGGCGCCGGCCTCCTGCAGCTGGTAGGCCTGCAGCTTGTGCAGCAGGCCGATCCCGCGGCCCTCGTGCCCGCGCATGTAGAGCACGATGCCGCGGCCCTCGGCGGCGACGGCCTCGAGGGCGGCGTCGAGCTGGGGACCGCAGTCGCAGCGCAGCGAGCCCAGGACGTCACCGGTGAGGCACTCGGAGTGGACGCGCACGAGCACGTCCTCGCCGTCGCCCTCCGGGGTGGCGACGTCGCCGACGACCATCGCGATGTGCTCGATGCCGTCGAGCAGCGAGTCGTAGCCGTACGCGACGAAGTCGCCGTGCGCGGTGGGGATGCGGGCCTGCGCGACACGGACGACGTGCTTCTCGAAGCGCCGCCGGTAGGCGATCAGGTCGGCGATCGTGATGAGGGTGAGCTCGTGGTCCTCGGCGAACACGCGCAGCTCGTCGCCGCGGGCCATGTCGGTCTCGTCCTTCTGCGAGACGATCTCGCAGAGCGCACCGGCGGGTGCCAGCCCGGCCATCCGGGCCAGGTCGACGGCGGCCTCGGTGTGTCCGGGGCGGCGCAGCACACCGCCCTCGCGGGCCCGCAACGGCAGCACGTGCCCGGGGCGGACGAGGTCGCCGGGCGTGGCCTCGGGGTCGGCCAGCACGCGGATCGTGTGGGCGCGGTCCGCGGCGGAGATGCCCGTCGACACGCCCTGTTTGGCGTCGACCGTCACCGTGAACGCGGTCCGGAAGTTGTCGCTGTTCGTGTGGTGCATCGGGGGCAGGTCGAGCCGGTCACAGTCGGAGTCGGTGAGCGCGACGCACACGTAGCCGGAGGTGTAGCGCACCGTGAACGACACGAGCTCGGGCGTCGCCTTCTCGGCGGCGAAGATGAGGTCGCCCTCGTTCTCGCGGTCCTCGTCGTCGACCACGACGACGGGCTTGCCCTCGGCCAGGTCGGCCACCGCCCGCTCGATCAGTTCGAACGCGCGACGCCGGTCGGCCGCCGTCGTTCCGGCGCTGCTGCTCGCCACGTCGCTCACTGGTTCCCTGCCTCCTCACCGGCGTCGTGCCGGTATGCGACCGTCAGCCGCTCAACGTATTTGGCGACGACATCGACCTCGATGTTGACGGTATCCCCCGCGGCCCGGATCCCGAGTGTGGTGTCCGCCAAAGTCGTCGGGATGAGTGCCACGGTGAAGGTGTCGCCGTCGGTGGCGGCGACCGTCAGCGACACGCCGTCGACACAGATGGAGCCCTTCTCCACGACGTACCGGGACAGCTCGGGGGGCAGGCTGAACCGCACCTCGTCGCTGCGCTCGCCGGGGGTGCGCCCGAGCAGGGTCGCGACGCCGTCGACGTGGCCCTGCACGATGTGCCCGCCGAGCCGGCCGCCCGCGGGCAGCGCGCGTTCGAGGTTGACCTTGGAACCCGCGGCGGCAGCGCCCAGCGAGGTGCGCTTGAGCGTCTCGGGGACGAGCTCCAGACGGAAGCGGTCGTCCGCGGCCTCGTCGTCGACCACGGTGAGACAGCAGCCGTTGACGGCGATCGAGTCGCCGTGCGCGGCGTCGGACGACACCCGCGGGCCACGGACGGTGAGCACGACGACGTCGGCGTCGTGCCGTACGTCGACGATCTCGCCGACCTCTTCGACGATCCCGGTGAACATCTCCGGACGTCCTTCCTCGTTCAGGGCCCGCTGCCGTCCGGGGTGCTCCCGGACCGGTCCGCGGGCCGCGGGGCCGACACCGTCGCGACGACCTGCCCGTCCGCCGCCCCGGCCGGGGCGGCGGCGCCGGGCGCGGCGCCGACCAGTGCGTCGATCAGGATGTCGCCCCCCACCAGTTCCACACGTGCCACGTGCAACCGCAGGATGTCACCGATCGTTCCCACGCCTGCATCACCCAGTGCGGCGGCCCCGGCACCGAGCAGTGCGGGTGCGACGTGCGCGAGCACCCGGTCGACCCGGCCCGCCGCGAGGAACGCCCCCGCGAGTCGCGGGCCGCCCTCGAGCAGCACGTCGACGACGCCGCGTGCGTGCAGCGCGGCGATCACCTCGTCCGGGTCGTGGGTGCGGACGTGCAGGACGTCGGGGGCGTCGAGGTGCGAGCCGGGGGCGACGTCGCGCAGCCCGGCGACGACCCGCAGCGGCTGGCGGGCCAGCGGGGTGCCGTCGACGTCGCGTGCGGTGAGGGCCGGGTCGTCGGCCAGCGCGGTCCCGGTGCCGACGACGACGGCGTCGCTGGTGGCGCGCAGCGTGTGGACGCGGGCGCGGGCGGCGGGTCCGGTGATCCAGCGGCTGGTGCCGTCGGCGGCGGCGCTGCGCCCGTCGAGGGTCGCGGCGAACTTCCAGGTGACGTGCGGGCGGCCGGTGCGCTGGGCGTGGAGCCACGCCCGTAGCGGTCCGGCGGCGACGGCGTCGACGATGTCGGGAGCGAGTGTCCCGACCGTCACGGTGAGCCCGGCGGCGCGCAGGGCCTCGGCGCCACCTGCGGCGACGGGGTTCGGGTCGGCGACGGCGACGTGTACGGCGGCGATGCCCGCGGCGCGCAGCGCGTCGGTGCAGGGCGGGGTGCGTCCGTGGTGGGCGCAGGGTTCGAGGGTGACGACGGCGGTACCGCCACGGGCCCGCTCCCCCGCCTGGGCGAGGGCGACGACCTCGGCGTGCGGGCCGCCGGGCGGCGCGGTGGCGCCGACCCCGGCGACGGTCCCGTCGGCGGCGAGGACGACGCACCCGACGGGCGGGTTGGGGCTGGTCGTGCCGTGCACCCGGGCCGACGCCGCGAGCGCGATCCGCATGGCGTCGTCGGGCCCGACCGGGCCGGCCGGCGTGGGGCCGGCCGGGGTGGGGCCGGCGGGGGTGAGGCGGGTCACGGTGCCGCCCGGTCACACCGGTGGCGGACGGCGCCCGACGTCCGGGCCGCGCCCGTCACCGATGTGGAGATCATGCCGAGGCCCACCGCTTCGGGTCGGCCTCGACGACCTGGCTGCGCAGCGCCTGGACGGCCCGCAGCGGGTCGTCGGCGCCGTAGACGGCCGAGCCCGCGACGAAGCAGTCGACACCGGCCTCGGCGGCCTGCTCGACGGTGTCGGAGTTGATGCCGCCGTCGATCTCGACGAGCACGGTGAGGTGCCCGGTGTCGACGAGGCGACGCGCCGTGCGGACCTTGTCGAGCACCTCGGGGATGAACGACTGGCCGCCGAACCCGGGCTCGACGCTCATGATCAGCAGCGTGTCGTAGTGCTTGAGGGTGTCGAGGTGGTCCTCGAGCGGGGTGCCCGGCTTGATCGACAGGCCCGCCTTGGCGCCGGCGGCGCGCAGGTTCTTGGCCAGCGCGACCGGGTCGTGGGCGGCCTCGACGTGGACGGTCACGTTGTAGGCACCGGCCTCGGCGTAGCCGGGGGCCCAGCGGTCGGGGTCCTCGATCATGAGGTGGCAGTCCAGCGGAACGTCCGTCGCCTTGAGCAGCGACTGGACGATCGGCAGGCCCAGGGTGAGGTTCGGCACGAAGTGCGCGTCCATGACGTCGATGTGGAGCCAGTCGGCTCCCTCACCGGGTGCGCCGGTGACCACGTCGGCTTCGTCGGCGAGACGGGCGAAGTCGGCGGAGAGCATGCTGGGGGCGATCAGGGGATGCACCCCTCAGAGGCTACTGGTGAGCCGGTGCCGGGCACACACGTGTGGGCGATGTCCCGCAACGGTTTCGTGGACCGGCGCAACCTCACCTGCCCGGTCACCGTACAGGGGGATCAGCGCACCCGCCGCAGCAGTGTAATGAACATCGCGTCGGTGCCGTGGCGGTGCGGCCACAGCTGCACGGCTGGCCCGTCGCCGAGGTCCGGCACCCCCGGGAAGAACTCCCGCGCGTCGAGCCGCTCGACGTCGTCGCGGCGGCGCAGCACGGCCGTCACCACGCCCGCGGTCTCCGACAGGTGCGGCGAGCAGGTCACGTAGCCGACGACCCCGCCGGGGCGCACGTGCCGCAGCGCCGCCGTGAGCAGCTCACGCTGCAGCCGCGCCAGCCCGGCGACGTCCTCGGGGCTGCGCCGCCAGCGCGCCTCCGGACGCCGCCGCAGCGCGCCGAGCCCGGTACAGGGCGCGTCGACCAGCACCCGGTCGAACTCGCCGTCGGGCAGCGGGGCCTCGCGGCCGTCGGCGGTGTGGACGGTGACGGGCAGCCCGTCGACGGCGCGGCGGACCAGGTCGGCGCGGTGCTCGGACTGCTCGACCGCGTCGACGGTGCCGCCGTCGAGGGCGGCGAGCCCACCGAGCAGCGTGGCCTTGCCCCCGGGGCCGGCGCACAGGTCGAGCCAGCGGCCGGTGTCGTCGCCGGTGAGCTCGGCCCGGGTGAGGGCGAGCGCGACGAGCTGGCTGCCCTCGTCCTGCACGGCGGCGAGCCCCTCGGCGACGGCGTCGATCTCGCCGATGTCGCCGGAGCCGGGCCCGAGGTGCACCCCGTAGGGCGAGTACGGCGCCTCCGTGCCGCCCGTGACGAGCGCGAGCTCCTCGGCGGTGATCTCCCCGGGCCGGGCCAGCAGGTGCACGACGGGCCGTGCGTCGTCGGCGGCCAGGGCCGCGTCGAGCTCGGCGGTGCCGCCGAGGGCGTCGGCGAAGGCCTGCGCGATCCAGCGTGGGTGCGCGTGCACGAACGCGCTGTGCCCCAACAGGTCCTCGTCGGCGGACGGGGCGAGGCGTGCGGTCCACGCCGCCTCGTCGTGCTCGCTGACCCCGCGCAGGATGGCGTTGACGAACCCGGCCGACCGCGATCCGGCGCGGTCGCGGACGAGGTCGACGATCGTGTCGACGGCCGCGTGCGGGGGGATACGGGTGCGCAGCAGCTGGTAGGCGCCGATGCGCAACGCGTCGATCAGCGGCGGCTCGATGCGGTGCAGCGGCCGGTCCGCGCACGCGGCCACGACGGCGTCGAGCAGACCGAGCGCGCGCAGCGTCCCGTAGCCGAGCTCGGTGGCCAGTGCGGCGTCGCGGTCGCGCAGCCGGAACCGGCGCAGGATCGCGGGCATGGCCAGGTTGGCGTAGGCGTCGCGCTCGCGGACGACGGTGAGCAGCTCGTGCGCGGCCGCGCGGGCCGGGTCGACGCTGATCGGCCGCGACGGACCGCTGCGGCCACGGGGCGGACCGGCGTTGCGGCGCGGCCCGCCGCCACGCCGGCGGTCTCCGGTCGACCGCCGCGGCTCGTTCACTGGACGCCCTCTCCGTCGCTGATGCGGACACCGCGCGCCCAGTCGGGTGCGGACATCGCCTTCTTGCCGACCGGCCGGACCTCGCCCAGCTCCACCGGCACCGTCGCGGTGCCGACCAGCACCCGCTTCTTCTCCACGTGCAGCGCGCCCGGGGCGAGCGTGATCTCCCCGGTGCGGACGGGCCGCACCGGACCCAGCCCGAGCCGCTGCTCGCGAAACGTCGTCCAGGCGCCGGGCTCGGGTGTCACCGACCGCACGAGCCGGTCGGTCGCCACCGCGGGCACCGACCAGTCGACGCGCGCGTCAGCCACGGTCACCTTGGGCGCCAACGAGATCCCGTCCACCGGCTGGGGTACCGCGGTGACGGTACCGTCGGCGATCCCGTCGAGGGTGGCGACGAGCAGCGCCGCCCCGCTCACCGCGAGCCGGCCCAGCAGGGCGCCGGAGGTGTCGGTCTCCCCCACCGTCTCGGTGACGACGCCGTAGGTCGGGCCGGTGTCGAGACCCTGCTCGAGGCGGAACGTGGTGGCGCCGGTGACGTCGTCGCCGTGCCGGATCGCGGCCTGCACCGGTGCCGCGCCCCGCCACGCCGGCAGCAACGAGAAGTGCAGGTTGACCCAGCCGTGGGCGGGGATGTCGAGGGCCGCGCGCGGCACCAGCGCACCGTAGGCGACGACCGGCGCGCAGTCGGGGGCCAGCTCGGCCAGCGTCGCGAGGAACTCCGGCTCCGACGGCTTACGCGGCGTGAGGACGGGGATTCCGGCCTCGTCGGCCAGCGCGCCGACCGGCGAGCGCTGCAGCGTCCGCCCCCGGCCCGCGGGGGCGTCGGGACGGGTGAGGACGGCGACGACGTCGTGGCGGGGTGAGTCGATCAGCGCGCGCAGCGACGGCACCGCCGGCTCCGGGGTGCCCGCGAACAGCAGCCGCACTAGCGCGCCCGGCCGAACATCGGGTGCGGGCTCACCTTGACGACGGGCTCGCGCTCGGAGAACCACTCGGCGGCGCGGATCTCGGCCATCGCGAGCTTGCGCGTCTCGGCATCGAGGCGGTCGACGAACAGCACCCCGTCGAGATGGTCGGTCTCGTGCTGGATGCAGCGCGCCAGCAGCTGTGAGCCCTCGATCGTGACCGGCTCGCCGTGCATGTCCCACCCGCGGGCGACGACGTGCAGGTGCCGGCGGCAGTCCCAGCTCAGACCCGGGATCGACAGGCAGCCCTCGGGGCCGACCTGGTCCTCGTCACCCACCGCGTCGAACGTCGGGTTGATCAGGTGCCCGGAGAACTCGTCGCAGTCGTAGGTGAACACCCGCAGCCCGACGCCGATCTGCGGCGCGGCCAGGCCGGCGCCGCCCTCGTCGTGCATGGTGTCGGTGAGGTCGGCGACGAGCTTGCGCAGCTCCGCGTCGAAGGTCGTGACCTCGACGGCGGGACTGCGCAGCACCGGGTCGCCGAAGAGCCTGACGGGCTGGACGGTCACGGAGCTCCCTGAAACGTGGAACGGACCGCTCGATTCTGCCACGCAGCCGTTTCGCGCCCCTTCCGCGCCGGTCGACGCCGGTCAGTCGATCTGCAGGGGGTCCATCCGGACGCGCACGGGATCGGCGGCCTTCCGCGCGCTGCGGGTGGCCTGGGCGGCGGCGAGCGTCGTGGCCAGGCCGCGGCCCCGGGCGCGCGGAACCCGCAGCAGCGCCCGTTCCTTCGGCTCGTCCCCCGGCGCGCCGCCCTCGACCTCGACGGGGCCCAGCACCTCGGCGCCGTCGCGTTCGGCGGCGTCGGCGATCTCCGCCACGGCCGCGGCCGGCCCCTCGACCGACGCCATCCGCACCGCGGGTGGGAACCCGACCTCGGCGCGCGCCGCGAGCTCGGCCGCCGCGTGCCCGGCCGGGTCCCACCGCACCAGCGCCTGCACGACGGGCACCCCCGCCTCCTCCACGACGACCACCCGGCCACCGTCGCCGTGCGGCACCACCAGCGCCGCCGCCGCGAGCCAGCGCCGCAACGTCTCCTCCGCGACCCGCAGGTCCGGTCGCGACAACATCGCCCAGCCGTCGAGCAGCAGCGCCGCGCCGTACCCGCCCTCGGCCGGTGGCTCGGCCCCCGGGGTCGCGACGACGATCCCCGGCCCCGCGCCGACCCCGGCGAGGACGTCGGTGCCGCCGCCGGACTGGCGCACCCCGACGCCGGGGAACGCCCGGCCCAGCTCCTCGGCCGTGCGCCGCGACCCCGTCACCGACGCGCGCAACGCCCGACCGCCGCAGCCCCCGCACCGGTACGACGACTCGACGCGGCCGCACCAGCGGCAGTGCGGCAGCCCCGGCGCGCCGTCGGCGCCCGTCCCCGACGGCAGCGCCAACGGTCCCGCGCAGTGCCGGCACCGCGCGCTCTCCCGGCACCGGCTGCACGACAGCCACGGCACATAGCCCGCCCGCGGCACCTGCACCAGCACCGGACGACCCGCCTTCAGCGCGGCCCGCGCCGCCTCGAACGCGATCGCCGGGATCCGCGCGACGCGCGCGTCCGGGTCGCGGGCCACCGCACCGGCCGTGTCCTCCAGCGCCGTCACCCGGGGCATCGCCGCCCGCAACGTGGCCCGGTCGGCGACGATCTCGCTGGCCCAGCCCGACTCGACCAGCAGCTGCGCCTCCGCCGTCCGCGCGTACCCGGCGACCAGCAGCGCCGCCCCCACCGCGTGGGCCCGCAGCACCAGCACGTCGCGGACCTGCGGGTACGGTGCCCGCGGCTCGGAGTGGGAGTCGTCGCCGTCGTCCCACACCGCGACCAGCCCGAGGTCGGCGAGCGGCGCGAACGCCGCCGACCGCGTGCCGACGACGACCCGCACCCCGCCGCGCAGCACCCGCAGCCAGCGCACGTAGCGCTCGGCGGGACCGAGGTCGGCCGACAACGCGACCACACCGTCGTCGCCGAAGCGGGCGACGCACGCGGCGTGCAGCGTGTCGACGTCGCGCTGGTCGGGGACGACCAGCAGCGCCCCGCGCCCGGTGGCGACGGTCGCCGCGGCGGCCTCGGCGAGCCGCGTCGCCCACTGCTCCCCGGGCAGCACCTGCCAGACGGCGTGCGCGGCCCGGCCGGCGCCGAGGGCGGACAGGAACGCCGTGCCGCGGGGATACCGGGCCCACCCGTCCGTGCCGGCGTCGGCGGCGGGCCCGTGGTCCCCACGGCCGTCGACCGGTTCCGGCGCGCGGCGGGCCTCGGCGCGCGCGTGCCGCGGCGGGACCGCGAGGCGCACGACGTCGGCGAACACGCCCGCGTACCGGTCGGCGACCGCCCGGCACAGCGCCGCGACCTCCGCCGTCAGCACCGGCTCCGGCGAGACGACCTTCTCCACCCAGGCCAGCTTCCCGCCGTGACCCGACTCCTCGACGCGTTCCAGCAGGAACCCGTCGACGAGGCGGCCCGCGAACCGCACCCGCAGCCGCACCCCGGGCACGGCGGCCTCGTCGAGGTGCGTGGGGACCCGGTAGTCGAAGGGCCGGTCGAGATGCGCGAGCGGGACGTCGACAGCGACCCTGGCCACCGGTGCCACCGGTGCCGGCTCCCACTCGCCGCGCGCGGCGGCGCGCCGCCGGGTCCCCGGCGCGGCGGCACGGGTCGCGGCGGTCGGGGTCCCCGCGGGTCCGGCCACCCGATCACCCTGGCATCCGCCCCCGACGGTTCCAGCCCTGCCCCCTCGTGGACGACACCACCGCCCCCGCGCGTCGGAGAAACGGGGTGTGACCTGGGACCGGCCTCCGACACGCGGGCTCGGCGCTTGCGACACTGGACGCATGGACCCCGCCACCTCCCCCGTCCCCGGCGCCACCGACCTGCTCGTGGTCGGCGCCGGGCCCGCGGGATCCGCCGCCGCGGCGTGGGCCGCGCGACTCGGCATCGACGTCGTCCTCGCCGACGCCGCGGTCTTCCCCCGCGACAAGCCCTGCGGCGACGGTCTCACCCCGCGCGCGGTCGCCGAGCTCGACCGGCTCGGGCTCGCGGAGTGGCTGCGCGGACACGGCTCCAACCGCGGGCTGCGGGCGGCCGGGTTCGGCCAGGTCCTGGAGCTCCCCTGGCCAGGGAAGTCGTTGCCCGCCAACGGTTCCGCCGTTCCCCGCACCGAGCTGGACGCCCGCGTCCGCCAGGTCGCCCTCGACTCCGGCGCGGTCCCGATGGAGGGTGCGAAGGCCGTCGACGTCGAGTGGGACGGCGAGCGGATCAGCGGGGTCGTCTTCACTCTGGCCGACGGCACGTCCACGACGGTGCGCTGCGAACGCGTCGTCGTCGCCGACGGGCACCGCTCCACCCTCGGCCGGGTCCTGGGCCGGGTGTGGCACAAGGACACCGCGTACGGCGTCGCCGCCCGCGCCTACATCCGGTCCGGCCGCCACGACGACCCCTGGATCTCCTCGCACCTGGAGCTGCGCGGCACCCAGGACGAGGTCCTCGCCGGCTACGGCTGGGTGTTCCCGCTCAACAACGGCGAGGTCAACATCGGCGTCGGCACCCTCGCCACCGACAAGCGGCCCGCCAACATCCAGCTCCGCGCCCTCATCGACCTCTACACCGCCGCCCGCCGCGACGACTGGCAGCTCGAGGGCGAGCTGCGGATGCGGTCGTCGGCGCTGCTGCCCATGGGCGGCGCCGTCTCGGGCGTCGCCGGGCCCAACTGGGGCCTGATCGGCGACGCCGCCGGCTGCATCAACCCGCTCAACGGCGAAGGCATCGACTACGGCCTGGAGACCGGCCGCGTCCTCGCCGAGCTCATGACCGGTGAGAAGGACCTCGCCCGCGCCTGGCCCGCGACGCTGCGCGAGCACTACGGGCAGGCGTTCTCCATCGCCCGCCGTCTCGCCGGGCTGCTCACGTTGCCGAGGCTGCTGCCGCTGGCCGGCCCGGTCGGGATGCGCTCACGCGCGCTGATGACGGTAGCGCTGCGCGTGATGGGCAACCTCGTCACCGAGGAGGACCGCGACCTCACCGCGCGGGCGTGGCGGGCCGCGGGCCGGCTGTCGAGCCGGTTCGACGACCGGCCCCCGTTCCCCGCCGCCGACCTGCGCCGGGCGTGAGGCCCGTCAGTCCGCTGCTCAGGACGAGGGCTGGGGGACCGTGCAGTCGATGCGCGGGTTGACCCCGACGTAGTTGAGCGGCCCGACGACGATCGTCAGCAGGGTGGTGCCCACCCCCGTGCAGGAGGCGTCGCTGCCGCCGAAGTAGCCGCGTTGGTAGGCGGCGAACGCGCCGACGATCAACCACAGCACGACGAGCACAGCCAGGATGCGCACTACGGCCTCCGCGGGGTCTCGCGCCGGGACGGACACATCGGACGGTCCACGGAGCGTAGCGGCGCACCCGAGATCCGGCAGCGCAGAAGACCGCGCGCAACCCCACTGCTGCCGACGCCCCGCCCGAGGACCGCCAGGTTGCGCCCGACACCCCGGCCGCAACCCCACTGCTCCCGACACCCCGCCCGAGGAACGCCGGATTGCGCCCGACACCCCGGCCGCAACCCCGGCGCGCGCCCGCGCGGCAGGTCGCGGGGGGAGCGTCAGAGGTTGACCTGGTCGTGGCGGGCGTAGAACTCGCGCCACTCCTCCTCGTCGAGCTCCCGGCCCTCGTCGCGGATGGCGCGCAGCTCGGTGAAGAAGTTCTCCCGCGCGATACCCGGCGCGAAGAGGATGAGGAACGCCGTCTCGACGTCGGCGTCGTTGCGGAACGCGTGCACCCCGGTCTCGCCGACGTGCACGTAGTCGCCCGGTGCGTAGGGGGCCCAGCGTTCCCCGTCGAAGATCGTCAGCGCGCCTTCGAGCACGTAGAACGACTCGGAGAAGGTGGCGTGCACGTGCGGGCCGGGGCCGGGGCTGCCCGGCGCCATCCGGTACTCGAACAGCCCGAACCGCCCGCCGGTCACCGACCCCGGCGCGACGAACCGCACCGAGGGCAGCCCGGCCAGGTCGGGCGGGTCGTCGCCACGCGAGACGACGACCCGCCCGGCCGGGTCGGGGAAACTCACGCGCCGGCGGCGGACTTCAGTGCGTCGGCGCGCGAGGTCGACTCCCACGGCAGCTCGACGTCGGTGCGACCGAAGTGCCCGTACGCCGCGGTCTGCGCGTAGATGGGGCGCAGCAGGTCGAGGTCGCGGATGATCGCGGCCGGGCGCAGGTCGAAGACCTCGTCGATGGCGGCCTGGATGCGGGCCGGGGCGACGTTCTCGGTGCCGAAGGTCTCCACGAACAGGCCGACGGGCGCAGCCTTGCCGATGGCGTAGGCGACCTGGACTTCGATCCGGTCGGCGAGGCCGGCGGCGACGACGTTCTTCGCGACCCACCGCATGGCGTAGGCGGCGGAGCGGTCGACCTTCGACGGGTCCTTGCCGGAGAAGGCGCCG
>NZ_BJVJ01000092.1 GCF_007989085.1 Pseudonocardia sulfidoxydans NBRC 16205 | reverse complement strand
CGAGCCGGCGGGCCGCCTCGTCGTCGTCGACCGGTGGCGCCCCGAGGACGGCCGCGGGAAGGACCCGTTCGGGCAGGTCGTAGAGGCGCTGGAAGTGGACGCGGGTGCCGGTGGTGAGCTCGCCGACGCCGAACAGGTACTCGCAGATGCGTTTGACGTCGGAGCGGTCCCACCACGTCGCGCCGGGCGGTCGGGGCGTGGACCGGCCGCCGAGCGCGGTGTCCAACGCGCCGGCGCCGACCGGCCCCAGCTCCTTGACCGCGGCCAGCACGTCGGCCACCAGCTGCGGCTCGCGTTCGACGAGCGGGCCGTAGTACTTCCACCAGCCGCGGCGCTTCGCGCCCGAGAGCAGCAGCGGCCAGTCCTCGACGGGCAACAGGCACGCCTCGTGGGCCCAGTACTCGGCGAGCAGCCGCGGGCGCCGTGACGAGTGCGACCAGGCCGCGTCGTCGACCAGCGCCCGCGGGTAGGCGCCGAGGCGGGCGAACAGCGGCATGTAGTGCGCGCGGACGGCGACGTTGACCGAGTCGAGCTGCAGCAGGTGCAGCCGGCCGAGGACGCGCTGCAGGTGCCGCCGCGTCACGGCGCCGGTGGGCCGCCCGTCGGCGAATCCCTGCGCGGCGAGCACGGTGCGACGCGCGACGTCGGCACCGATCTCACGCGTCCTCTCGACCACGCCCGCATGCTGCCATCCGCCACCGACAACAACCGGCCTCAGGTCGGCGGCGGTGCCTCCACGGACGGCTTGCGTTCGGCGGCGACGACGAGCACGACCGCGGCGACGACGACCAGCCCGCCGACGACCTGCAGCGGGCTGAACCGTTCCCCCGCGACGACGACGCCCAGCAGGACCGCGATGACGGGGTTGACGTAGGCGTAGGTGGCGACCGTCGACACCGGCAGCCGGTTCAAGGTGTAGGCGAAGGCGCTGAACCCGAGGCAGGACGCGATCAACGCCATGTACGCCCACGCCCACCAGGTCGCGGCCGGGAGCGAGCCGACGTCGAGGCGGTCGCCTTTGCCGAACCCGACGGCCAGCAGGATGACGCCGCCGATCGTCATCTGGACCGCGACGAGGGTGAGCGGGTTGGTCGGTGTCGCCATCTTCGTCGCCGCGAAGGTACCGACGGCCCAGCCGAGCCCCGCGAGCAACACGACCCAGGGACCCCACCAGGCGTTGCCGGAGGTGCCCGCGGACCCCGCCGACGACCCCGCGAGCAGCAGCACCGCCAGCCCGACGATGCCGATCGCGACGCCGAGGAACGTCGCCGGCCGGGGCCGGTCGCCGGTCATCCTGCGCAGCAGCACGATCCACAGCGGTACCGACGCGATCAGCAGCGCCGCGAGCCCCGACGACACGTTCTGCTGGCCGAGCGTGACCAGGCCGTTCCCCCAGGCGGGCAGCAGCAGGCCGGTGAGCGCGCACGTGAGGAACTGGGCCCGGGTCAGGCGGAACGCGGAGGGCCCGCGCCACACCAGCAGCAGCACGGTCATCGCGATGCCGCCGACGAGGAACCGGAAACCGCCTGTGAGCAGCGGCGGCACGTGGACGATGACGATCTTGTTGCCCAGGTAGGTCGATCCCCACACGACGTAGACGACGACCATCGCGATCCACGCGGCGCCGGGCCGGTCGATCCGCTGCGTGGTCGCGGGATCGGCCTCGACGCTGCTCACCGACCGGACGTTGCCATAGCGAAGCAGCCCACGCGAGGTCGTTTCCGGTGACCCCGGCCTCATCGGGCGTGCCGGGCCCGGGTATCCATGCGGCATGGCCATCGCCGCGGTCCGCCCCGCACAGCTCTCCGACGTCGACGAGATCGTCCGGATCCAGTCGGTGACGTGGCAGGCCGCCTACGCCGGCCTGGTACCCGACGAGGCGATGGCGCAGCTGGCCGGCCCGGAGGCCCGGCAGGCGTGGACGGACGCGGTGGCGGCGGCGTCGTCGGAGGAGAAGACGCCCGGCGACAACGCCTTCCACGTCCTGGTCGCGACGGAGGGCGAGTGGACGGTCGGGTTCTGCGCCGCCGCCGGCTACCGCGGCGAGGGTGGGGCGATCGCGGAGGTCAGCACCCTGCTGGTGGAGCCGCGGTGGGGGCGGCGCGGGCACGGCGGCCGGCTGCTCGCCCACGCGGCGAAAGCGTTGCGCGACAGCGGCGCCGACCACGGACGGGCGTGGGTCCCGGAGTCCGACGCCGCGTCGATGCGCTTCTACGCGACGGCCCGCTGGGAGCCCGACGGCGCCGTCCGCACCCTCGACACCGGCGACGGCGCGATCCGCGAGGTCCGCGTCGCCGGGCCCCTCGACCTGGCCCTGAGCGACTGATCGTCAGAGACCGAGCAGCGGCTCGAGCCCGATCGTCAGCCCCGGACGCGACCGGACCTCACGAATGCCGAGCAGCACGCCCGGCATGAACGAGGTGCGGTTCATCGAGTCGTGGCGGATCGTCAGGATCTCGCCGTCGGCGCTGCCGAGGACGACCTCCTGGTGCGCGATCATCCCGGGCATCCGCACCGAGTGCACGCGGATGCCGTCGACGTCGGCGCCGCGGGCGCCGTCGAGCGCGGTCGTCGTCGCGTCGGGGACGGGCCCCGATCCGGCCTCCGCACGGGCCTGGGCGATCAGCGTCGCCGTGCGCGCGGCGGTGCCGGAGGGGGCGTCGACCTTGTTGGCGTGGTGCAGCTCGATGATCTCGACCGACTCGAAGAAGCGGGCCGCCTGCCGCGCGAACTCCATGGACAGCACGGCCCCGACCCCGAAGTTCGGGGCGACGAGCACGGACGCGGACGGCGCGTCGGCGAGCCAGCCGCGGACCGTCTCGAAGCGGGCCTCGTCGAACCCGCTGGTGCCGACGACGGCGGCGATCCCGTTGCGCACGCAGAACTCGACGTTGCCCATGACCACGCCGGGCTGGGTGAAGTCGACGACGACCTGCGCGCCGGCGTCGACGAGGCCGGTGAGCGCGTCACCGTCGTCGAGCGCGGCGACCAGCTCGGTGTCGGGCGCCCCCTCGACCGTGCGGCACACCTCGGACCCCATGCGGCCCTTCGCGCCCAGTACCCCGACCCGGATCAGCTCGTTCGTCACCGGAGCAGCGTAGGTCACCCCACGACGAGACCGGCGATCCATGCCGCCGTCGCGAGCAGACCGGCGGCCAGCTCGATGATCATGGAGAACCCGACGGCCTTCAGCGCATGCTTGGCCGACGACCACGCCTGGCTGCGGTCGGGCAGCCGGACGAGCTCGGCGAGCCACACCCCGAGCACGAACCCGAGGAACAGCCCGATCACGGGGACGACGAAGAAGCCGACGACGCCGAGGCCGGCACCGGCCATGAGGGTCCGCCCCGGGACACCGGCTTCCTTGAGCCGCCGGCCCGGCAGCAGGTACTTGGCGACGGTACCGACGATCACGAGCGCACCGGCGATGCCGAGCACCCACCAGCCGACGGCGTCGCCGCGCGGGACCGCCCAGACCGCCACTCCCGCGAGCACGACGACCAGCCCGGGCAGTACCAGCGAGACGATGCCGACCAATCCCACGGCGATGATCACGCCGGCCAGAACCGCAGTCATACGCACTCCGAACGACGTTGTGAGTGGCAATAGTCGCCATAGCGACTATTGCCACTCACAGGGGGGTTCAGGCCTGCAGCGCGGCCGGGAGGTCGTCGACCTCGTCGAACGGGCCGACCACCGCCGCCGTCAACGGCTGCGACAGCAGGTCCCGCGCTACCTCGGCGACCTCGTCGGCCGTCACCGCGGCGATGCCGTCGAGGCTCTCGGTGAGGCTGCGCTGGCGGCCGTGGTCGAGCTCGGAGCGGCCGATGCGGTTCATCCGCGACGGCGTGTCCTCGCTGCCCAGCACCAGTCCCCCACGCAGCGAACCCTGCGCCCGGACCAGCTCGGCGGTGGTCAACCCGGACGCGGCGACGTCGGCCAGTACGTCGCGCACGACGCCCGCGACCTCGCCCAGACGCTCGGGAGCGCACCCGGCGTAGACGGAGAGACTGCCGGCGTCGGCGTAGGAGGCCGTCGACGAGTACACCGAGTACGCCAGCCCCCGCTGCTCGCGGACCTGCTGGAACAACCGCGACGACAGGCCGCCGCCCAGCGCGGCGTTGAGCACCGCGAGGGCACGCCGGCGCGGGTCGTGCCGGTCGATGCCCGGGACGCCGAGCAGCAGGTGGGCCTGCTCGGTGTCGTCGCTGTGCAGCACCACGGAACCGGGCGCGACCGGGCGCGTGCCGCCCCGGCGCGGCGCGATCGGCGCCACCCCGGGAGAGGTCCGTTCCGCGGCTGCGGCCAGCGCCGCGCCGGCGAGGTCGGCCAGATGACCGTGCGAGAGGTTCCCCGCCGCGGCGACCACCATCCGCGGCGTCGTGTACTCGCTGCGCCAGAACGCGTGCAGCGTCTCGCGGCTCATCCCGCGGATCGAGTCCTCGGACCCGACGATCGGCAGCCCCAGCGGGTGGTCGCCGAACAGTGCCTCGTCGAACAGCTCGCCGAGCAGGTCCTCGGGGTCGTCGTCGCGCATCGCGATCTCCTCAAGCACGACGCTGCGCTCGAGCTCGGTGTCGGCGTGCGCGAGCCGGGCGTCGGTGACGACGTCGGCCAGCAGGTCGATCGCGAGCGCCACGTCGGTGTCGAGGACGTGCGCGTAGTAGCAGGTGTGCTCCTTGGCGGTGAACGCGTTGAGCTCGCCGCCGACGGCGTCGATCGCCTCAGCGATCCCCGACGCGGTGCGCCGCTGCGTGCCCTTGAACAGCAGGTGCTCGAGGAAGTGGGCGGCGCCGGCCTGCTCGGGCGTCTCGTCGCGCGAGCCGATGCCGATCCAGATGCCCAACGACACCGAGCGCACCCCGGGCACCGTCTCGGTCACGAGGCGGATGCCACCGGGAAGTTCCGACCGCAAGACGCCGGGGGCGGGTGCATCCGCACCCGCCCCCGGCGTCCGAACCGTTGTCGTCACTCGGCCTCGGCGGCCGCGGCGACGGGCTCACCCTCGGCGGGTGCGGTGTCGTCGCCACCGGCGGCGGCCGACTCCTCCTGCACCGGGACGAGGCTGATCTTGCCGCGGTTGTCGATGTCGGTGACCTCGACGCGCAGCTTGTCGCCCACCTTGACGACGTCCTCGACCTTGCCGATGCGCTTGCCGTTACCCAGCTTCGAGATGTGGACGAGGCCGTCCTTGCCGGGGACCAGCGAGACGAAGGCGCCGAAGGCGGCGGTCTTGACGACCGTGCCCAGGAACCGCTCGCCGATCTTGGGCAGCTGCGGGTTGGCGATGGCGTTGATCAGGCCGATCGCCGCCTCCGCGGACGGGCCGTCGGCCGCACCGACGTAGATCGTGCCGTCGTCCTCGATCGAGATGTCCGCGCCGGTCTGCTCGGTGATCGAGTTGATCATCTTGCCCTTCGGGCCGATGACCTCGCCGATCTTGTCGACCGGGACCTTGATCGCGGTGACGCGAGGCGCGTAGGTGCTCATCTCGTCGGGGCCGTCGATGGCCTCGCCGAGCACCTCGAGGATCGTCAGCCGCGCGTCCTTGGCCTGGTTCAGCGCGGCGGCGAGCACCTCCGACGGGATCCCGTCGAGCTTGGTGTCGAGCTGCAGCGCGGTGACGAAGTCGGCGGTGCCCGCGACCTTGAAGTCCATGTCGCCGAACGCGTCCTCGGCGCCGAGGATGTCGGTCAGAGCCACGTAGGTGGCCTTGCCGTCGACCTCGTCGGAGACGAGGCCCATCGCGATGCCCGCGACCGGCGCCTTCAGCGGCACACCCGCGTTGAGCAGCGACATCGTCGACGCGCAGACCGAGCCCATGGAGGTGGACCCGTTGGAGCCCAGCGCCTCCGAGACCTGCCGGACGGCGTAGGGGAACTCCTCGCGCGTGGGCAGCACGGGCAGCAGGGCCCGCTCCGCCAGAGCGCCGTGGCCGATCTCGCGCCGCTTCGGCGAGCCGACCCGGCCGGTCTCACCGGTCGAGTACGGCGGGAAGTTGTAGTGGTGCAGGTAACGCTTGTGCGTCTCCGGCCCCAGCGAGTCGATCTGCTGCTCCATGCGCAGCATGTTCAGCGTGGTGACACCCATGATCTGGGTCTCGCCGCGCTCGAACAGCGCCGAGCCGTGGGCCCGCGGGACGACCTCGACCTCGGCCGACAGCGGCCGGATGTCGGTGAGACCACGACCGTCGATACGCACCTGGTCGGTGAGGATGCGGCGGCGCACGAGCTTCTTGTTCAGCGACCGGAACGCGGCGCCGAGCTCCTTCTCGCGACCCTCGAACTTCTCGGCCAGCGAGGCCAGCACGCCGGCCTTCACCTCGTCGAGCTTCGACTCGCGCTCCTGCTTGCCGGCGATGGTCAGCGCGGCGGCCAGGTCGGCGCCCGCGGCGGCCTCCACGGCCTCGAACGCGTCGGGCTGGTAGGCCGGGAACGTCGGGAACGAGCCCGTGGGCTTGGCGGCGACGTCGGCCAGCTGCTGCTGCGCGACGCACAGGCTGCGGATGAACGGCTTGGCCGCCTCCAGGCCCTGCGCGACGACCTGCTCGGTGGGCGCCTGCGCGCCACCGGCGACGAGCTCGACCGTCTCGGTGGTGGCCTCGGCCTCCACCATCATGATCGCGACGTCGTCACCGACGATGCGGCCCGCGACGACCATGTCGAACACGGCGCGGTCGAGGTCCTCCCACTGCGGGAAGGCGACCCACTGGCCGTCGATCAGAGCGACGCGGACGCCGCCGATCGGGCCCGAGAAGGGCAGGCCGGCGAGCTGGGTCGACGCCGAGGCCGCGTTGATGGCCAGCGCGTCGTAGGGGTCCTTCGGGTCGAGCGAGAGGACCGTGACGACGATCTGGATCTCGTTGCGCAGGCCGTCGACGAACGACGGGCGCAGCGGCCGGTCGATCAGGCGGCAGGTGAGGATCGCGTCGGTGCCCGGGCGGCCCTCACGGCGGAAGAACGAGCCGGGGATCTTGCCGATCGCGTACATGCGCTCTTCGACGTCGACCGTCAGCGGGAAGAAGTCGAACTGGTCCTTCGGCTGCTTGGAGGCCGTGGTGGCCGACAGCAGCATGGTCTCGTCGTCGAGATAGGCGACGACGGAGCCGGCGGCCTGGCGGGCGAGCCGGCCGGACTCGAACCGGACGGTGCGGGTCCCGAAGGACCCGTTGTCGATGACGGCAGTGGTCTCGTGGACGCCGTCGTCGGTGATGGGATCGGTCATGAAGTGGGGTGTCTCCTCGTGGAGGGCACCTGGCCACCACGACGCGGGCGATCCTCGGCGGAGCCGGTCTTCGATCGAAGCCCCCGGGGACGCACACCCGAGCGGGTCGGGGCGGGTCCGGAAGCCACTACCGAGGACCGGCGGATACGTCCTGGGCGCGATGGCGTGGTGCGTTTGTCGTGCTGCGCGGGTGCGCAACGGGTTCAGTTGTGGGGGCGGTTCCTGGCGGACCGCCGTCCCGCCCGGGACCCGTGGGGCCCCGGGCGGCGGTGGATCAGCGGCGCAGACCCAGGCGCTCGATGAGCGAGCGGTAGCGCGCGACGTCGACCGACGCCAGGTACTTCAGCAGCCGGCGACGGCGGCCGACCATGAGCAGCAGGCCGCGACGCGAGTGGTGGTCGTGCTTGTGCTGCTTGAGGTGCTCGGTCAGGTCGCTGATCCGCTTGGTCAGCAGCGCGACCTGCGCCTCGGGCGAACCGGTGTCACCCTCGTGCACGCCGTAGGCGTCGAGGATGGTCTTCTTCTCTGCTGCGGCGAGAGCCACGGGTGGTACTCCTCGGTGGTCTGTCCGTGAGGGTGCTCGCCCGGTCGGAGACGACCGGCGGCGGGGAGGTCCGGGTCGGCCGCCACGAACCACAGCCGTACCCGAAGAGCAAGGCTACCAGTGCGGATGGTGCCACCGCCCGCGGCCCCACCCCGTGCGGCGGCGGCCCCGCGGGACGTGCGCGCTGGTCAGCGGGGCTGTACCGCGGCGATGCGCAGGACGTCGGCCAGCTCCGGGAAGGCCGGGTCCAGCAGGGCCGCGGCGGCGACGAGGCGGGCCGCCCCGGTCACGGAGCGCAGCGCCTCGGCGGCGACGTGTCGTGGCCCGGCCGCCATGATCCCGATCCCGGCCGGGGTGACGGCGACCGCACCGTCACCGGCGACCGGGACGGCGCGGCCCGGCCGCAGCGGGATGACCCGGCCGCCGACACGGCCCGCGGTACCGCACGCTCCCGGCTTCCCGGTGCCGGGCCCCGGGGCGGACCACGACGGCCGCGCCGCCCCGACGTCGGCGAGCAGGGCGTCGGCGACCGTCTTCGAGGGCGGCGTCGGCGGCACCCGGGCGTCGAGCAGCATCAGCCGGCCGAGCACGGCCGGGTCGCCGATCTTGACCCGCCGCCCGCTCACCAGCTGGCTCAGCATCGCCGGGCTGAGCCCGAGCGCGCGGGCGAGCCGGCCCTGGGTGACGCCCAGGCCGCCGGTGATCCGGCGGACCCGCTCCCCCACCGGCGCCCCGTAGAGCTCGCGCTGCCGCTCCTGCGCGGCGGCGATGCGCTCGGCCTCGGAGGGTTCGGCGGGGGATCGTTCGTCGGTCATGATCGGCGATGCTGGCAGCAGGCGGCCGGATTCGTGGCCCTTTCGCGCAAGTGCCCCCGATCAGGTTCGGGGGGCGCCGGACGGGTCTCTAGCCGGCGCCCCGCGGCGTTCTCGTCGGTGCCGATCCGACCCCGGGCTCGGCACCTCCCCGGCCTTGCGCGACAGCCGCCTGGAACCACGCCGACTCGGCATGGACCCGTCAGGCGCCCCCCAGGAGCTCCCGCGTGCGCGTGACGTCGCGGTGCATCTGCTCCACCAGCGCCTCGACGCCGTCGTAGCGCTCCATGCCGCGCAACCGGTGCGTGAACTCCACCGACACCTCGTGGCCGTAGAAGTCCTCGTCCACGTCGAGCACGTACGCCTCGACGGTGCGCTGCCGACCGGAGAACGTCGGGTTGGTGCCGACGGACACCGCGGCGGGCAGCGACCGCTCCCCGATCACGAACCGTCCGGCGTAGACGCCGTCGGCGGGCAGGGCCGTCCAGGGTGGGGAGGCGACGTTCGCGGTCGGGAACCCGAGCTCGCGGCCGCGCCGGTCGCCGTGCACGACGACGCCGTCGATCCGGTGCGGTCGGCCCAGGACGGCGGCGGCCGTCTCGACGTCGCCGGCGTCGATGCAGGCCCGCACGAACGTCGACGACAGGGTCACGGAGTCGTCGCTGACCAGGCCGAGACCCTCGACGGTGAACCCGAAGCGGCGCCCCAGGTCCGCGAGCATCGCGACGTCGCCCTCGGCCCGGTGCCCGAACGTGAAGTTGTCGCCGACGACGACGACCGCGGAATGCAGCCGGTCGACCAGGACCTCGTGGACGAACTCGGCGGGCGAGCGGCGGGACAGCTCGGCGGTGAAGGGCAGCACGCAGAACGCGTCGACGCCGAGCCCGGCGATCAGCTCGGCGCGGCGCGCGAGGCTGGTGAGCCGCGCCGGATGGCTGCCGGGCCGCACCAGTTCCGACGGGTGCGGGTCGAAGGTGACCAGGACCGTCGGCAGGCCGCGCTCGCGACCGAGCGCGACCGCACGGTCGATGAGTTTCTGGTGTCCCCGGTGGACGCCGTCGAAGATGCCGATCGTCACGACACTGCGGCCCCAGCCGGTCGGCACCGCTTCCAGGCCCCGCCAGCGCTGCACGGTCCGAAGCCTACGGGCCGTCCGGCGCGGGCCCGCTCCCGGCCGGTCCTCGGCTCCCCGCCGGGGCCAGGACGACGACGGGCCGTGCGGCGCCGTCGCGTTCGGCGACGAGACCGACCGCGTGCCCGTCGGGGGCGAACACACCGTATGTGCCGTCGATGCCCGCGACGGGCACGGGGCGGCCGTGGGAGAGGTCGGCGGCCGTGGCGGCGTCGGCGTCGCGGCGCGGGAACGCGGTGGCGACCGCACCGTCGAGGTCCAGCGAGAGCGCGGGGTCTTCCTCCAGGTCGGAGAGGCTGCGGGCGTGTTCGAGGGTGAAGGGGCCGACCCTGGTGCGGCGCAACGCCGTCAGGTGCCCGCCGACGCCGAGGGCGGCGCCGAGGTCACGGGCCAGCGCCCGGACGTAGGTGCCCGAGGAGCAGGACACGGTGACGTCGAGATCGGTGACGGTCGCCGACTCGGGGGAACCGCGGCGCAGCGCGTCGAGGGTGAACTCCGAGACCGTGACCGGCCGCGCCGGGATGACGACGTCCTCCCCCGCGCGGACGCGGGCGTAGGCGCGCTTGCCGTCGATCTTCACGGCGCTCACGGAGCTGGGCACCTGCTCGATCGCACCGGTCAGTGCGGCCATCCCCGCCCGGATCGCGTCCTCGGCGACGGCGGAGGCGTCGGCACCGCCGGTGGGTTCGCCTTCGGCGTCGTCGGTGGTGGTGGAGGCGCCGAGGCGGATCGTGGCGGTGTAGGCCTTGGTGTCGAGCGCGAGGTGGCCGAGCAGCTTCGTACCGCGGTCCACCCCGCAGACCAGCACGCCGGTGGCCATGGGGTCGAGCGTCCCGGCATGACCGATCTTGCGTGTGCGCAGGATGCGGCGCAGCCGGGCCACCACGTCGTGCGAGGTGAACCCCGCGGGCTTGTCGACGATCACGAGTCCGGGAGTCGGCACGGCGGGCCATCATTCCCGGTGGCGCTCAGGCGCCGAGGCGGTACCCCACCCCGCGCACCGTGCGCACGGCCTGCGGCCGGCCGAGCTTGGCGCGCAACGACGCGACGTGCGCCTCCAGCGTGCGTTCGATCCCGGGGCCGGGCCTACCCCACACCTCGTCGACGAGCGCGGCCCGGTCGACGACGGCACCCTCGCGCCGGGCGAGCGCCGCGAGCAGGTCGAACTCCTTGCGCGCCAACGCGACCCGTTCGCCGTCGACGAGCACCTCGCGGCGTGCCAGGTCGATCTCGACGTCACCCGCCCGCACCGCCGGGGCGACACCGAGGCCGCGGCTGCGGCGGAGCACGGCGTCGATGCGCGCCAACAGTTCGTCGAGCAGGAACGGCTTGACGATGTAGTCGTCGGCGCCGTTGCGCAGCCCGCTGACCCGCGCCTCGACGGCGCCGCGCCCGGTGACGGCGATGATCGGCACGCGCGACACCTCACGGATGCCGCGGCACACGCCGAGGCCGTCGCGGTCGGGCAGGCCCATGTCGAGCAGGACGACGTCGGGCTCGTCGTCACCGACGGCCGACAACGCCTCGGCGCCGCTGGTCACGTGCCGGACGCGGAAGCCGGCGCCCACCAGTGCCCGCCGCAGCGCGTCGCCCGCGATCTCGTCGTCCTCGACGAGCAGTGCCCGCACCGATTCGCCGCCTTCCGCCCCGGTCGTCCTGTCCTGCCGAACCTCAAGAACTGCTCAATCATGGCACCGCGGTCGTCGACATGGTGCGCGTCACATTCCTACCGTCCAGCCACCGACGTCGAGGAGGACACGCATGACAGAGGCAGCGGCACAGGCGGCCCCGCCCCGCAGACGGTTCTGGACACAGCTGTGGTTCTGGGTGATCGTCGGCATCGCCGCCGGGATCGTGCTCGGCATCGTCGCGCCGGCCGCGGCGAAGGAGACCAAGTGGCTGGCGGACGCGTTCATCCAGCTCATCAAGGTCATCGTCGGACCGGTGATCTTCTGCACGGTGATCGTGGGCATCGCGTCGCTGGGCAACCTGGCCCGCGCCGGCGGGCTCGCGCTGCGCGCCCTGGGCTACTTCATGCTGGCCACGATCGTCGCGCTCACGCTCGGCCTGATCGCGGCCAACGTCGTGAAGCCGGGTGTGGGGTTCGCCGGTGAGCCGACGCAGGCCCAGCTCGACCAGGCGGCCGGCCAGATCCAGCAGGGCGTGACCGACTCCGGGTTCATCGCGTTCCTCACCAACGACCTGTTGCCCAAGAGCTTCCTGGGCCCGTTCGTCGACAACAAGGTCCTGCAGGTCCTGGTGCTGGCGATCCTGACCGCCTGCGCGATCAGCGCGCTCGCGGCGCCCCTGCGCACGCGGCTCGTCGGCGGCGTCGAGGCACTCTCGAAGGTGATCTTCGGCATCATCAAGCTGATCATGTGGCTGGCGCCGCTCGCCGCGTTCGGCGGCATGGCCTACACCGTCGCCATGTTCGGCTCGGCGTCGCTGGCCAACCTGGGCGTGCTGATGATCACGTTCTGGCTCACCTGCGCGGTCTTCGTGTTCGTCGTGCTCGGCACGGTGTCCGCGTGGGCCGGGTTCTCGATCCTCAAGGTCGTCCGGCTCATCAAGGACGAGCTGCTGATCATCCTCGGCACGTCGTCGTCGGAGTCGGTGCTGCCCCGGCTGCTCACCAAGCTGGAGTCGGCCGGTGCATCGCGCCAGACCGTCGGCCTGGTCATCCCGACCGGCTACTCGTTCAACCTCGACGGCACCTGCATTTACCTCACGCTGGGTGCGCTGTTCATCATCCAGGCGGGCAACGAGTCCCTGCCGATCGGCGCGCAGATCGGCCTCGCGCTGCTCATGGTGCTGACGTCCAAGGGCGCGGCCGGCATCACCGGCGCCGGTCTCGTGACGCTGGCGGCGTCGCTGCAGGCCTTCGGCGGGGAGTTCTTCACACCCGAGGCCATCGCGATCGGCATCGCCGTCATCATCGGCATCGACCGCGTCATGAGCGAGGGCCGGGCCGTCACCAACTGCATCGGCAACGTGGTCGCGACGCTCGTCATCGCCCGCTGGCAGAACGAGCTCGACCGCGACCGGCTGCGCGCCGTGCTCGACGACCCGTCGCTCGTGGCCGCCGACATGGAGTACCACCACGGCGGCGGCACCCGCGACGAGGAGACGCCGGAGAACGACGCCACCCGCTCCGCCGGGGACTCCGTCCGTGACAAGGTGGCCGTCGGCAGCGGGACACGCTGACCGGGCCGACCGGGACCGCTGCGAGGATCGGCTGATGCGCCGACGACGCGGGTCCCGGCTGGTCCGCCAGCTGCTGGTCCTCCAGGTGGTGACGGTGCTGCTCACCGTGGGCGGGCTGGCCGCGCTGGGCGTGTGGGGGGCCCGCGCGGCCGCCGACGACGGCGCCGCCGCCCTCACCCTGGCCACCGCGCAGGCGACGGCCGTCGATCCGGCGGTCGTCGCCGCGCTGTCGGCACCCGACCCGTCCGCGACCCTGCAGCCGCTCACCCAGCAGATCCAGATCCGGACGGGCACCGCGTTCGTCGTGGTGATGACCGTCGACGGCATCCGGTTCTCCCACGCCGACCCCGCCCGCATCGGCGAGCACTACATCGGCACCATCGCCCCCGCCGCGGCGGGCGGCACCGTCAGCGAGACCTACGTCGGCACGCTGGGACCGTCGGTGCGGTCGGTCGTCCCCGTCCGGGCCGCCGACGGCCGCGTCGTCGGTCTCGTCGCCGTCGGGCAGCTGACGACGCGCATCGGCGACCAGGTCGTCGCCTGGCTGCCCGCGATCATCGGGACCGCCGCCGGCGCCGCCGTGCTCGGCGCCGTGCTCGCGTGGGTGCTCGCGCGGCGGGTGCGCCGCCAGACCCTCGGCCTGGAGCCGGAGGAGATCGCCGCTGCCTACGCCCACCACGACGCCGTGCTGCACGCCGTGCGTGAGGGGCTGCTCGTCGTCGATCCCGAGGGGCGGGTGGTCGTCGTCAACGCCGAGGCCCGGGCGCTGCTCGGGCTGCCGACCGGGCCGTTGCAGGGCCGTGGGCTCACCGAGCTGGGCGTCGACCCGGCGGTGCGCGAGATCGTCGGCCAGCACGGCGAGGTGCGCGACGCGCTGGCCCTCGCCGGGGAACGGGTGCTGCTGGTCAACCGCACCCCCGCCGGGCCCGCCGCCGGTGCCGGGACGGCCGTCGTGACCCTGCGCGACCGCACCGAGCTGGCCGCCGCCGTCCGCGAACGTGACGACGCCCGCGGCCGCGCCGAGGCCATGGCCGGGCAGGCCCACGAGTTCGCCAACCGCATGCAGACGGTCCTCACCCTGGTCCAGCTCGGCAGCACCGACGACGCCCTGCAGGCCGGGTCCGCCGCCGTGCGCGGCGCGCGGGGCCCGGTCGACGACGTCGCCGTCGGCGATCCCGTGCTCGCCGCCGTGCTCGCCGACAAGGGCTGGGCCGCCACCGACCGCGGCGTCGACCTGCGCGTCGTCGACGGCACCGAGCCCGGCGCGTGGGCGCCCGACGACCTGCTCACGATCCTCGGCAACCTGCTCGACAACGCCCTCGACGCCGTGGCCGCCGTCCCGGCCGGGCAGCGCCGGATCACGGTCGCCCTCGCCGACGACGCCGCGGGCCGCACGATCGAGGTGCGCGACACCGGCCCCGGCATCCCGTCGTCAGCGCGCACCGAGGTGTTCACGCGCGGCTGGTCGACCAAGCGTGCCGAGCCGGGCCGGCCGCGCGGGATCGGGCTGGCGCTGGTCGCGCGGGTCGTGACGCGCCTCGGCGGCTCGATCGAGGTCGCCGACGCGGACCCGGGGACGTGCATGCGGGTCGTGCTGCCGCACCCGGCAACGACCCGCGCGCAACCTCACGGTCGCGTTCTGCGCGAATCGCAGCAGTGAGGTTGCGCCCGGCGTTGCCCGGGCCCTCGCCACCGAACGTGTCACCAGCGCTCCCGCGCCGCTCTCATGACACATCGGACACCGAGCGTGTCATCAGCGCGCTCGGGTCGCTCTCATGACACGTCGGACGGCTCTTGCGTTGTCCGGGGCGCGCGGGGTCGGGGGCGCGCCCGGGGATCAGGGGCGGACCGCGCCCGCGACGGCCCAGCGGCCCGAGCGGGTCCGCGTCGTCACCGCGACGAGCCTGCCCAGCATGAACAACGCGAGCCCCGCCCAGATCCCCGCGAGCCCCCAGCCGAACACCAGCGACAGCCAGATCAGCGGCAGGAACCCCAGCGCCGCCGAGAGCAGCGTCGTCGTCCGCAGGAAAGCGGCGTCACCCGCGCCGAGGAGCACCCCGTCGAGGGCGAACACGAGCCCGCCGACCGGTTGCAGCGCCACGAAGAACCACCACGCGATCGGCACGACCGCCAGCACCGCGGCGTCCTGGGTGAACACCCCGGGCAGCACGAAGAACAGGGCCGCGAACACCACGCCGCACAGGCACCCGATCACCGTGCCGTAGCGGGCGATCTGCCCGGCGACGGCCCTGGCCCGATCGACTCCCCCGGCACCCAGCGCCGACCCGATCAACGCCTGCGCCGCGATGGCGACGGCGTCGAGGGTGAGCGACTGGAACACCCACAGCTGCAGCACGATCTGGTGCGCCGCGACCGACGGGGCGCCGAACCGGGCGGCGACGGCCGTGGCCGACAGGAAGCAGGCCTGGAACGCGAGGCTGCGCAGGACCAGGTCGCGGCCCAGGCCGAGCTGCGCGCGGATCAGCGTCCAGTGCGGGCGCAGCGACACCGGGTCGACGGCGGGGGCGGCGGCCTTCTCCCGCAGCAGCGCCGCGAGGAACAGCCCGGCGACGACGACCTGCGCGCCGACGTTCGCGACCGCCGAGCCCTCGAGGCCCCAGCCGTCCCAGCCGCCGACGCCGTGCACCAGCATCGGGCACGCGACCGCCGAGAGCCCGTTGCCCGCCAGGACATAGCGCATCGGCCGCGCCGTGTCGTGGACGCCACGCATCCATCCGTTGCCCGCCAACGTCACCAGCACGAGCGGTGCCCCGAACAGCGCGATCCGCAGCCACGACACCGCGGCGGCGGCGATGTCGTCGGACCCGCCGAGCGCGCCCGCCACCGGCGCCGCGATCAGCTGCCCCACGACGAGCACGACCACGCCGACGGCCAGCGCCAGCCACGTCGCCTGCACGCCCTCCCCGACCGCTTCGGAGCGCCTGCCGGCGCCGTGCAGCCGGGCAGCACGGGCCGTCGTGCCGTAGGACAGGAACGTCAGCTGGCTGGTGACCTGCGCGAACATCACCCCGGCGACCGCGAGCCCGGCCAGCGGCAGCGCGCCGAGACTGCCGACCACGGCGGTGTCGACGAGCACGTACAGCGGCTCGGCGGCCAGCACCGGCAGCGCGGGCAGCGCGAGCCGGACGATCTCGCGTGGGGGGACGCGTCCGTCGCGCGTGCTCATCCCTGACGGGAGAGGGCGGCGCGCAGCCGGGCGAGGACGTCGTCCGGGTCGCCGTCGAGGGTCACGCCCGCGGCGCGGGGATGCCCGCCACCACCGAGAGCGACGGCAGCGGTGGCGACGTCGACGGTGCGCGACCGCATCGACACCGACCAGCGGCGCGGCCCGACCTGTTTCAGGACGGCGGCGACGTCGGCCTCGGACGTGGTGCGCAGCTGGTCGACGACGCCGTCGACCTCCTCGACACGGTAGCGCTGCATCAGCGCCGCGGGCACCACGGCCGAGACGAACCCGCGCCCCCCGGCGGCGGCGGCGTCGAGCGTCGCGGCCTGCAGGACGCCGCCGAGGTCGTCGAGCCAGGTGAAGGGATGGTCGCCGTTGATGGGCCGCAGCACAGCCTCGACGTCGACACCCGCCTCGAGCAGTTCGGCCGCCATCCGGTGCGCCGCGGGGCCCGCGGTACGGAACCCGACGGTGTCGGTGACCAGGCCCGCGTAGAGGCAGGTGGCGACCACGCCGTCGATCGGTGCGCCCATCTCGGCCAGCAGCCGGTGCACCAGCACGACCGTGGCCTCGGCCGACGGGTCGAGGATGCGGACGTCACCGAAGCCGGGGTTGGACGCATGATGGTCGATGAGGACCGAACACCGGGCCGTGGTGAGCCGGTCGAGCAGCGAACCCAGGCGTTCCGGCGCGGCCGTGTCGCACATGACGAGCAGCTCCGGCTCGGCCGGCACCGCGTCGGGCGCCACGAGCAACCCCAACGCGTCGAGCGGGCGCAGCGACTCCGGCGGGTGCGCGGGCGCCGCGAACGACACCCGCACCCGGGCACCGCGCCGCGCCAGCACGACGCCCAGCGCCAGCGCGCTCCCGAGCGAGTCGGCGTCGGGCTGCACGTGCGCGACGAGGGTGACGTCGCGTGCCGTCGCCAGCAGCGCGGCGGCCGCCGACACGGCCGAGGCCACGTCCGTCGACGGCGGTCCGGCGGTTGCCGTCATCAGGACTCGTCGTCGTCGGCGCGGGGCGCCCGGTACGGATCGGCCTCGCCCGCGGGCTGGGCATCGGCGGCGAGCCGGGCCACCTCGGCGTCGGAGGCGCGGGTGCGGGCGAGCAGCTCCTCCATGCGGCGGGCCTCGTCGGGCACCGCGTCGAGGACGAACGCCAGGCTCGGGGTGTGCCGGATGCCGGTCTGCTGGCCGACCTTGGACCGCAGCACCCCGGTGGCGCTGGCCAGTGCGGCCGCGGCGCCCGCGGTGTCGGGGTCCTCGTCGACGCTGCGGCCCAGCACCGTGTAGAAGACGGTCGCCTCCCGCAGGTCACCGGTCACGCGGGCGTCGGTGATCGTCACCATCGCCAGCCGCGGGTCCTTGACCTCGTGCTCCAGCGCGTCGGCGACGATCTGGGAGATGCGCTTGGCGAGCCGCCGCGCGCGGGCCTGGTCGACCATCTCCGGTCTCCTCACGTCGTGCCGCGCGCCGCAGCGCGCGACCTACAGCATCGATCCTCAGTCCTCGGGCCCCATGATGCGTGTTCGGGCCGAGAGCAGCTCAATCTCGGGTCGGGACGCGACGAGCCGCTCGCAGCGGTCGAGCACCTCCACGACATGGGCGTGGTCGGCCGCGACGCACGCGACCCCGACCAGCGCCCGTCTGTGCAGGTCCTGGTCGCCGGCCTCGGCGGCGGCGACCTCGAACCTGCGGCGCAGCTCGGCGACGATCGGCCTCACGACCGACCGCTTCTCCTTGAGCGATCTGACGTCCCCGAGCAGGACGTCGAGCTCCAGTGCTCCGACGTACATGGTGGCGACCCGCACCGGCGGCGGCCCGGTGAGGAGCCGCCGCCGGTGGACCGGGTCAGACCCTCGGCTTCTCGCGCATCTCGAAGGTCTCGACGACGTCGCCGACCTTGATGTCGCTGTAGTTGCCGAGCGTGAAACCGCACTCGAAGCCCTCGCGGACCTCGACCACGTCGTCCTTGAACCGCCGCAGCGAGCTGATCGGCAGGTTCTCGGCGATGACGACGTTGTCGCGCAGCAGGCGGCCGCGGGCGTTGCGCCGGATTTCGCCGGACATAACGAGCGAACCGGCGATCGTGCCGAACCGGGAGGACTTGAAGACCTCGCGGACCTCGGCGCGGCCCAGCTCGACCTCCTCGAACTCCGGCTTGAGCATGCCCTTGAGCGCGGCCTCGATCTCCTCGATGGCCTGGTAGATCACGGTGTAGTACCGGATCTCCACGCCCTCGCGGTTGGCCAGCTCGGTCGCCTTGCCCTCGGCCCGGACGTTGAAGCCCAGGACGATGACGTTGTCGGCGATCGCGAGGTTGATGTCGCCCTCGGTGATGCCACCGACGCCGCGGTGGATGACGCGGAGCTCGACCTCGTCGCCCACCTCGATCTTCATGAGCGCGTCCTCGAGGGCCTCGACGGTACCCGAGTTGTCGCCCTTGATGATCAGGTTGAGCTGGCTGGTCTCCTTCAGCGCGGCGTCGAGGTCCTCGAGGCTGACGCGCTTGCGACGGCTGGCCAGCTCGGCGTTGCGCTCGCGGGCGCGGCGCCGGTCGGCGATCTGGCGGGCCACCCGGTCCTCGTCGACGACGAGGAACGTGTCGCCCGCGCCGGGGACCGACGTCAGACCGATGACCTGGACCGGACGCGACGGGTAGGCCTCGACGATGTCCTCGCCGTACTCGTCGACCATCCGCCGGACGCGCCCGGAGGCGTCGCCCGCGACGATCGAGTCGCCGACCCGCAGCGTGCCGCGCTGGACCAGCACGGTGGCGACGGGACCGCGGCCACGGTCGAGGTGGCCCTCGATCGTGACGCCCTGCGCGTCCATGTTCGGGTTGGCGCGCAGGTCGAGCGCCGCGTCGGCGGTGAGCAGGATCGCCTCGAGCAGCTGCTCGATGTTGATGTTCTGTCGCGCCGAGATGTCGACGAACATCGTGTCGCCGCCGTACTCCTCGGCGACCAGGCCGTACTCGGTGAGCTGCTGGCGGATCTTGGCGGGGTTGGCCCCCTCCTTGTCGATCTTGTTCACCGCGACCACGATCGGCACGTCGGCCGCCTGGGCGTGGTTGATCGCCTCCACCGTCTGCGGCATCACGCCGTCGTCTGCCGCGACCACGATGACCGCGATGTCCGTCGACTTGGCACCACGGGCACGCATGGCGGTGAACGCCTCGTGACCCGGGGTGTCGATGAAGGTGATGAGCCGCTCGTTGCCCTCGAGCTCGGTGGCCACCTGGTAGGCGCCGATGTGCTGGGTGATGCCGCCGGCCTCGGTCTCGATGACGTTGGTCTTGCGGATCGTGTCCAGCAGCCGGGTCTTACCGTGGTCGACGTGACCCATGACGGTCACGACCGGCGGCCGGACCTCGAGGTCCTCCTCGTCGCCCTCGTCCTCGCCGTAGGAGATCGAGAAGCTGTCGAGCAGCTCGCGGTCCTCCTCCTCCGGGCTGACGACCTGCACGACGTAGTTCATCTCGGTGCCGAGCAGCTCGAGCACCTCGTCGGACACCGACTGGGTGGCCGTGACCATCTCGCCCAGGTGGAACAGCACCTGCACCAGCGACGCCGGGTTGGCGTTGATCTTGTCGGCGAAGTCGGTCAGCGAGGCGCCGCGCGCCAGCCGGATCGTCTCGCCGGAACCCTTCGGAAGGCGGACGCCGCCGACCGAGGGGGCCTGCATGGCGTCGTACTCCTGGCGCTTCTGCCGCTTCGACTTGCGGCCCTTGCGCGCCGGACCGCCGGGACGGCCGAACGCGCCCGCGGCACCGCCGCGACCACGCGCGCCGCCACCGCCACCGGGGCGACCGCGGAAGCCACCACCGGCGGGGGCACCGCCACCACCGGGACCGCCGCCACCGGGACGGAAGCCACCGCCGCCACCACCGGGACGACCGCCGCCACCGGGACCACCACGACCGCCACCCGGTCCACCGGGACGACCGCCGCCGGGGCCACCGCGGCCACCGGCGCCGGGACGCGGCGCGGCGGGACGGGCGGGCATCATGCCCGGGTTCGGGCGCGGCGGCATGTTGCCGGGCGACGGCGGGCGGGGCCCACCACGACCGGCCTCACCACCGGGCCGCGGGCCGGGGCGCGGACCGCCCTGGCCGGGAGTGCCGGGACGGGAACCGCCCTGGCCGGGAGCCTGGCCACCACCCTGCTGCGGGGGCGGGCCGGGACGCGGCGCGGCCGGACGCGGCGGGGCGCCGGAGCCGACACCGAACGGGTTGTTGCCGACGCGCGGCGTGCGCGGGCCGGGCTTGGGCGCCTGCGGGCGCGGCGGGACCGTCGCACCCTCGGCGGCCGCGGCGGCAGCGGGCTGCTGCTGCGCGGGCGCCTCCTGGCGACGCGGGCCGGGACGCGGACCGGACGGCTGCGACGGCTGGGCCGGGGCGGCCGGACGCGAGGTCTCGGCCGGGGCGGCCGGGGCCGACGCGGCGGCCGGCTGCTGGCGCGGGCCGGGACGCGGACCCGGACGGGGCCCGGGCGTCGCGGGACGCGCGGGGGCGTCGCTCGCGGCA
>NZ_BJVJ01000091.1 GCF_007989085.1 Pseudonocardia sulfidoxydans NBRC 16205 | reverse complement strand
AGCCCCTCGGACAGCCTTCCAGCACGCGCAGCCCCTCCAGGCGGTCGGATTTCAGGCTCCGGCGACAGCGGCCGCAGCGGCCGCCACAGGAATCGTAGAAGTTGTTGTGCAGCAGACGGAGTCCCGCATCTCGACGGAAATCGTTGAACCAGGGAGGGTCCGTTCGGGCCCCGCTCGAACGAGCGACTGTGCCTTCGGCTACAGGCGTGCGATCCCGATAGCTCGCTTGTTTCAGTTTCACCGGCGCGTCGCGCCTGGATCTGAGTCGCGGACCGCTAGCTTCTCGCCCATGGAGATCGGTCCGGAGCGTCGCCGCAAGCCGGGCAGGCCGAGCAAGGGAGACCGGGTATTCACCGGGCTCCGTCTGCCCCGTCAGTACCGCACCGCGGCGGAGGAGATTGCACGCCGTGACGGGTTGGACGTCAACGACGTTCTGACCCGCCTGGTTGGCGAGCGCCTCGGCTTGCCGGTCCCTGACTACTGCTACCCAGACTCGGCTTCGGATGCTCAGGAGGAGCTGCCGCTGAAGGCTTCCTAAAACAGAACGAGGCGGCCCCGGCAAGGGCCGCCTCGTCTAGCTAGTACGTCGCAGGGCACCACCCGCGACGTCGTACCCCGGCAGTGCCGGGCTTTTCTGAACCCTCTGCGAGAAGGGCCGCTTTCGCGTGTCCAAGATACCTCTTGGGCAGGGCGATGTGCGAGTGCGACACGACGACGCCGTCCTGCCCTCCTACGCCGGCTGGTGCCAGCCCTGTTACGAGCAGGGCAGCTTCGTGCTTGCCACGAGCGTCGACAGCGACCGCTGCATCATTCACGGCGCCGGCAGAGCCGCTGCGGACGTCGAACGCTTCGGTCTCACACCGCCACCCATGGCTCGACCACGCGAGACCCGCCCGTCGTCGACACCGCGCGGGCGGGCCGCGCGCCTTACCCCCCCGCGCGGGCCAGGGCACGCCGCAGCGGCGCGCCCAGTTCGGCGTCAGCTCACTCGCGCAGCGGCGCGAGCGCTGGCCTACGGCCGCGAGCGTGCCCGTCAGCGTCTTGAAAACGGGCAGTGGGCCCCGCACCCGGGATGGCGCAGCTTCATCGACACCGGGTGGCGAGTGCTGATCGACCAGAAAGAGGCCCTGCAACGGGTCGACGAGCTCATCGAAGGTGAGGACTGGCGCGGGGACAAGCGACGCAGCTGGACCCAGATCCTGCGCCAACTGGTGTGCGCCATGGACTGGTCGACCGGACTCGTGACTGGCCTGGCCGCTGATCGGCTCGGTGCCGCCGGTGCCCGCGCGCCCCGAACTGTGTCTCGGGTGCTCGCCTGGGCACGCGACGTGGGCCTGCTCGTTGTGGTTGAAGCGGGCGCGTCCAAGGAGTTCCTCGGGACCGACCGGAACCGTACACCTACCTATGCCCTGGTCACCTGCCGCCCGCAACCGGTTGCTGCCCAACGTAACCCCCCGCAATCGAGGCCTGTGGATGAAAGTGGCGACCTCCCCGAATCTCTCGTTGAGAACAAGCCCTTGACGGGCGGTGGACGGAACGACCCCGCCAGTAAACGACTCGTTGACTGGCCAGTTTTTCAAGTCCCCAGGTCACCTACCGAGCGAAACGCTGCAACTCGTTGCCTACTCAACAGAATGGGCCTCGACGGCCCAAGTTCTGGGGCGCCTCTGTGGCGTGCCCGGGCCCTGCTGAAGGGGTGGTGGGATCAAGGTGCGTGTGTGGCCGGGGTCCTGTATGCACTCGAACACCACCCCGATCGCCTCGAAAGCAGGCGCGGTGCCGTCACGAAGGGCTCGACCGACGTGCTCCGGGTGATCGGGTACCGCCTGAAGCCGTGGACCGGGCGACTGGCGGAACTGCCACCCGAGGTCATCGGACACCGCGGCGACTACCGTGCGCGCCAGGCCTCACAGCTCGCCGCCCGGGTGAGGGGGTCGGCCACCAGCCGCACTCAGACTCCGGACCGTGTCTCGCCCGGCCAGCTGGCTGCACGGGCTGCGTGGGCAGAACATCGCCGCGCTCTACGCCAGCGGCGGCTCGTCGAGCAGCAACGAATCCGAGACGGAGGTCGATCGTGGAGACCCTGACCCCGGTCCCGCCGGGAGCGGCGCTAAAGAACCAGGGCACGCTCCGGACACTGAAAAGACGCACTCAGCAGATCGAAACGTGAGACAGGTTGTCAGGTTGGTGGGGACTAGGGACCCTCAGTCTGCAACTATCTGTCCGATTATCGTGGTCAGTCCTGTTCTGTGGGGTTCGCGCGCACCGCCGCGGCAGCGCGCGCCTGGCCCGGCGACTCACCGCTGTATGTGATGATGATCGGCACATCCGAAGTACCGCCCCACCGGGGGTGGGAAGCACACGGAGGAAAAATTCATGGCGCGCGTTCATGTCATCGCCAACCAGAAGGGCGGGGTCGGCAAGACCACCGTCACGGTCAACCTCGCCGCAGTCGTCGCCGATACCCTCGGTGGCAGCACCGACGCTCCCCCGGTGCTCGGCGTCTCGACCGATCCCCAGGCCTCCATGCTCGAGTGGGCCAACCGGGTAGGTGACGCGCTACCGTTCGACTTCGAGCAGTGTCACGACAACCCGGCACTGCTCAGCAAGCTCCGCGATATCGACCGGTACGCCCACATCTTCGTCGACACCCCCGGCAGCCTCGAGGACGAGTCCATTCTGCGGACGGTACTGGCTCAGGCTGACGACGTCATCGTTCCGCTCGAGCCGGAGCCGATGTCCTTCTCCCCCGCCGCTCGCTCCATCCAGCGCCTCGTGGTCCCCCTCGGTGTGCCGTGGCGGGTACTGCTGAACAACTGGGACCCCCGGGACGGTGAAGCCGACTTGACCCAGACCCGTGAGTACGCCGCGGCACGCGGTTGGCCCTGTTTCAACACCGTGGTCCGCCACTACAAGCTCCACACTCGCGCCTCCGCCGAGGGAGTCACTGTGGTCCAGTACGCCAAGAACCGGGTTGCGCTCGAGGCACGGCAGGACTTCTTCAAGCTGGCACTCGAGGTACTCGGCGGTCAGGGCGGCACCGCCCGGCATGCCGCCGTGTCCGCCAACGGGGATCCCGCCAACGACGCCACCGTCGGTGTTTACGGCGTAAACGCGGGCGAGCACGCTAGGGAGGCCTGAGCTATGGGGAAGCGCGTCAATCTCGCTGAGTTGGCCCAGGAAGAAGTCCCCGACAGTTACTCCCTCACTCCCCCAGCGGACGCTCGGTGGTCGACCTCTACCCGTGGCCGCACCGTCGAGCTCGACAGCGCCACGCTCGCCGTCGGCGACATCGCGCTGAACCCGTTCAACGAACGTGACCCCAGCGACGATGAGGGCGAGGAGTTCGACCAGCTCGTCGCGACCATCCGCCAGCACGGTGTGCTGCAACCCATCGTCGTCTGCTCCGCGCAGGCCTTCGGAGACCGGTTCCCCAGCGAGCACTCCAGAATTGGTGACGCCTCCTGGGTGGCGCTCATCGGGAACCGTCGGCTGCGTGCATCGATCGCCGCCGGCCAGGCGCGAGTGCCAGCTTTGGTGAATGACGAGCGGCTAGCGAGCATGCACGAGGTCATGCTGATAGAGAACAGCCATCGCAAGGACCTGTCACCGCTGCGAGAGGCGGCAGCGATGCAGTGTGTCCTGACTGCCGAGAAGATCTCGCAACGAGAACTGGCGGCCAGGATCGGGCGGACCAACGGCTACGTCAGTCAACGCGTCGTTCTCCTCGGCTTGATTCCGGCACTGAAGGACGCGCTCCAAGACGGCCGGCTGAAGCTCGAACGCGCGCGGGAACTGGGCGCGTTGCCGACAGACGAGCAGGAGCAGATCGCTGCGGACGGACCACCGTATCGACGGAAGGCGGAGCGTGCGGGCCACCGGACCCGTCGCACGATCGCCGCCGCGACACCCGCGGATGCTGCGGCGTCGATCCGGAAGGTGTTCAGCGCCGACGAGCTCGCCGAGCTGATTCGGCTGCTGAGCACCCAGCGGGACTAACGTCACGGGCAAGGGGAGGGCGGGGCCGCACGCGTGCGGTCCCGCCCTTCGCGCGTCCAGAGCCGGTGCAGCACGGAAAGCAGCGTCCGGCTTGGTCTCGTACGACGGCGTACCAACGGGGGCGTCGTGGCGCAGCTGCTTCCCCCGCTGGGCGACACGCACGGGTGCCGATCTCGTTCGTACTCGACCACAGCCACGGCAAGACCGTTTACGCCGTAAACACGGCACCGCAACAGGACGCGTCGCTGCATGGTGTCAGAGACGGATCGGACGGGGTTGTCCCAGACCGCACCTTCATTGATGTAACCGTGCATCGCGGACGAGGGAGAGTCAGCTGACGCACGAGCGCAGTCTCCGGAGTGCTGGCGCGACAGGTGGAGTGCCAGCGCGGAGGGCGATGGCGCGAGCCTGTGAGCAGCGGATGGCTGGCCAAATACCGGGCAGGCTCCCAGCGTCGGCGCAGGCGGCGACGAAGAGCGCAAAGGCGCGGCCACCAAGCGGGGTGTCCGAGGTTGGCTCCATTCGTCGATGCGCACGAACACGGACGCGTCAGCCGCCAGTTCCGGGGCGATGGGTGGTGGCAGCGGGAGCTACTGGCTCGCGGGCGGTGGGGCGGTGGGGGAGCGGTTGCCGATGTCGCGCTGGGAGAACGGCTGCGGCGGGTAGAGCCAAGCGTGTCAGGCCCGGATGGGCAGGTGACGAGAAGAAGCTCCGTAGGTGAGATCGCGGGTGTGTCCGGCCCCGGCGGGGTCGGACTTGGACGCGACGATGACGACCCGCAGCCCATCAGGGTCGACAACGGGTCGGCGAGGCGAGTGCGGCGAGCTCGCTACCGTGCAGGGCGCCGGCGAACCCTATGAGCATCAGCGGCCGGTCCCCCGGCGTCCCACGGACGGAAGGGACCAAGCGGGGTCGAGGACGGGGTGTAGCCATGCAGGGGACGTGGCGGTAGGGCGGACCGGGCGGGCACGGTGAGTGCTGGCAGTACGGGTCCGCTCCATCCCGGGATCGCTGGCGGGGGAGGGGCGCCCGGAGAGGGGGCCATGCGCGACAGGCAGCGTGAAGCACCGCCGAGTCGCTTTGGTGCGCCGATGTGTGATGGGCGTGTGTGGCAACGAGGTGGCCACACACGCCGGGGACACCGACAGCGCAGAAGGTCCGCCCGGACAACGCCTCGGTCGTCCGAACCAGCTCCGCCCGCTGTCGGCGTGCTGACCCGTACGCGCGCGGGAAAGGGCGACCTGGAGAAGCCTCGCTCGCCCTGCCCTGCGCCCTCCTCTTCCGAGCTCCACCTGTCATAACGTCTCTCCTCACGGGCGGCGGAATGCCGAGTCGAGAACTCACTCCCGCCAAGTGAATGTCGAGAAGTCCAACGCCCAAGCCCCAGGAATTCCCGGAGACTCGGCGAGTCGCTGCAGCTATCCGAATTACCGTCTGTGAAAATCTGACGTGTGGCTACGCCCCCGAAGGTTTCGGCCGCCGAGCGCGACGCCGCCGTCACCCGGATTGACCGTCGGCACGCGCGGATCGACGATCCGCGCAGGTCAGAGCTAGGCACCGATCCCCGCGACGTACTGGAGTTCGTGCTCAACCGGGGCCTGGTCGGAGTTCCCCGCTGGGTCACCGCCGCCGACCACGCCGACGCCCTGCTGCTGTGGACCTGGCTGTGGTGGGAGGACTGCCGCACCGAACGCCGACTGCTCCGCCAAGGCCTCGCCGCCGGCCTGTCGCTAGCCACCGTCGGCGCTCCGCTCGGCATCACCACCCGTCAGGGCACCCAGGACAGGCTCGACCGCCTGAACGGGCTGCTCAGGCACGACCGGCCCGACGAACAGCTCACTCGCACTGCACGTCGCGAGCTACGTGCTCGCGACGGCCGGCAAATCTGGATTGACGCCCACCGTGCCGAGGTCCGCACTGTGCTCCTCGCCCTGCTCATCCAGGCCCACCGCGTCCTCGGGTCAGGAGAGAGCAGCAACGCAGATGCCTATTCTGCAGACAGCGGGCCCGACGGGCGCACTCACGAGCCACACCCGGCTCGTGAGTGGCTCGACGAAGTCGACGCCGACTACGCCGACGACACCCTCACCCCTGCCACCTTCGCTGCCGCCGGGCTGGCGGCCGCCGAGCTCCGAACCAGCAACCCTGTGCTCGAGCTTGACCCACACCACCGAGTGCACGGGGCCCTGCGCGCCCTCGACGCTTTGCGGTCGCGCATGGCGGCGGCGGTCCTACCCCCCTAATCCGTCAGGTGTGGCGTATGGGCGTACCCAAACTGACATGTGAACTAGGTTTATTACTTGTTGCAAAGCTAGACACCCCTGGAGTATCTTTGCAACTAGTTAAGATGCTACTAGGAGGTTGCGGTGCTTCAGATCCAACTCGGCCCAGAGCGTGCTGCCGATCCGGCCACTGAGGCGCTGGGCCGCTCGCGTATCGGGAGCTGGCCGGGAATGACCGAGCACGAGGCATGGGACGCCGGCCGCGGGGTCTGGAAGCTCAACGCCGATCGCGCGCTCCAGCAAGACGAGGTCCAAATCGTCGACCTCGCTGGGACGGTGCTCGCGGTCGCGGAGATCACTGGCCTCGCCAAGGTCACTGGCCTCGCCAATAGCCGCGACCGCTACGAGCTGCAGGGCCGGCTGCTGTTGGGCGACGAGCGCGTGGGCAAGCCGACGTCGACACCACACCCCTCGCGAAACTCGGTGGCCTACTTCTAGACCGCCCTGGCCGTCCAACCGCGCCGGCAACGGGAACTGAACCGGAGGCCCAAGGGCCCCCGGTGACCGTCGGAGGTGGGTTCAGGCCCCCCGGGTGTCGAGGCAGCGTCGTTCAGGTCACAACGAAACCGAGGCTGTCGTCAGGGTCTTCGGCCAATCCGATCGTCTGGCGAAAATGACTTCATCGCGCTGCTCGTGCCCGCCGGGCGCATTACCGGGTGATGAAGGTGGCGCGGCGGGTGTGGGCGAAGCCGCGGTCGTCAACGGCCGGCGTCCCGGTCCGGACCGCGTCGACGTCGCCGCGGAGTTGGGCCCAGTCGGGGCGTTGGGCGATGTCGACGGTGCGCGCCAGGAACGGTCGCAGCGCCCGGTGCAGCACGAGGACCTGTCCGCGTTGCAGGGTGCGCAGATCGCCGGGGCGCAGGGTGGGGACGGTTTCGAGGCCGTATGAGGTGCGGGCGCCGCCGCTCCACATGCCCTCGCTGTGGTGCTGGGCGCGGACCTGCTCGTGGTGCCCGGCCAGGGTGGACAGCCATTCCAGGGCGTGGGAGTCCTTGAGCCCGCCCCAGACGCTGAGCGTGGTGGTGTTGTCGAGCAGCTGCCGTGCCCGGGGCGGGGTGAAGGTGTCTTCGAGCTGCGCCATCGACTGCGCGGCCCAGTGGATGACCACGCCGCGGCCGGCGGAGTCGGAAACGATGTCGGGCAGCTGCGGGATCGGGGTGGCGTTGGCCAGCTCGTCGAGCACCGCGGTGGCCGGCGGGTCCAGGCGCCGGGTGGGGTAGTCCAGTGCCATCTCCTGGGCGGTGGTGAGCCAGTGCTCGGCGAACGCCGCGAGCACGGGGGTGGCCTGGGCGGCTTGGTGTTCACCGCCGACGAGGAACACCGAGCCTTGGCGGCCGATGAACGAACGCGCGTCGAACCCGTCCCCGGGCGCCGGCGAGCACAGCTCACGCAGCCGGGGGTCGAGGAAGGGCTCGATGACACGGCGCACCGACATCCACACGGCGTCGGCGGTGCGCGCGACCATCCCGGTCTCGGAGGCCAGGTTGGCCGCGATCTGCGGGTAGTCGCGTTTGAGCATGGAGACGGGTTCGAGGTTGGCGGGTTTGGTGGTGGCCCACCGGATCAGCGAGTCGATCCCGCGCCCGTGGAGCGCGGCGGCGAGCAGGTAGGCGGCGAGGACGAACGTGGCGCGTTCGCGGAACACCCGGTCGTTACCGGCGCCGCCCCCACCGCCGGCTTCGACGGCGACCGCGGAGGCCTCGACCATGGTGTGCGCGCGTCGGTAGGCGGTCGGGAGGTCGTGGCAGCCTTGGATCGGGGACCAGCGCAGCCGCGCGGGCCAGCTGGTGGCGGCGGTGGCGTCGAAGACTAGGACAGGGCCGGCGAGGTGGCGCCGGGTCCGGGCGAGTGCGGCGAACTCCAGCAGGTCGGGTTTGGTGGTCGAGCACAGCAGTGCCCCGGGGGCGGCGAGGGCTTTGTGGACGAGGTCGCGCCGGGACTTGCCCGACTGGGTCGGGGCCAGGGTGCCGGTCGGGTTCTCCAACGGCGTGCACAGCGGGCGGCCGCGGCGGTCACGGTGCAGCGGCGCGGCGAGCTCGGCCAGCGGGGCGTGGCGCCGTTCGGTCGGCGAGAGGCTGGGGCGGGTCCACGCGGCGGTGCGTCGCGCAGCAGGCAGGGAGAGCTCGCGGGCAATCTCGGCGCGGGTGGCGTGCCCGGCCGGGCCGGGTCCCCACCGCCGCCACGCCCACACTCCGCACACGCCTGCGGAGGTGAAGAACACCAGCTCGAGGACCGCGGCAGTCGTCCAGTACAGGCCGGGGTGGCCGGCGAGGCTCACCGACCACGGCGCCCCGACGGCGGCGCCGGGGTCGGCAGGGTGGGTCAGGATCGCGAACCCGAGCGGCACGACCTGGTCGGGGCCGGCCCAGTAAAGCCCGTCGCCGGCGAGCGGGGCCGCCACGGTCAGGGCGGCGACCAGGAGCCCGCCCGCGGCGAAGGCCGCCATGGCCAGGCCGAACCCGAGCGCGGCGAGCGCGAGGTCTTGGTCGGAGACCGGCGAGCGGCCCAGGAACGTGGAGGTGCTGCGGGTCATCATCGGGGGGCTCCTGCGGCCAGCGCCGACGGCGGCGGGGCGGGTTCGCCGGAGGGTCCGGCGATGTGGCGGATGGTGACGATCTGCGGGGTCCATTTCGACAGCGGGGAGACGATGACGCCGGTGGAGCTGTCGTAGGCGTCGACGACGACGCCGTGCCCGACATACATCCCGACGTGACGCGGATTGGTCGCCGACCCGAGCGAGCCCGGGGTGAGCAGCAGATCCCCCGGAGCCAGCTGCGATAGCGATCCGACGGGGGTGCCGGCGCTCTTCTGGCTGACCGTCCCGGCCGGGATCGGCACCCCGGCCGAGGCCCAGGCAGCCAGCATCAACCCGGAGCAGTCGAAAGCGTCGGGCCCTTTGGCTCCCCACACGTAGGGGGCGCCGATCTTGGAGATGACGTAGGAGACCGCGGCGCGTTGCTGCGGGTCGGCGGGCAGGGTGAACCCGGGCGGCATGTGGTGGCGGTCCAGGTCCTCGGGGGAGAGCTGGATGCTCGACCCGCCCTGATCTGCGCAGCCGAGGGTCGCGAACGCCGCGGCCTGCGCGTCGGCACCTGAGACGGGCGCGCCGTTGACGGGCGGGACTGGGTTGTCCGGGCCCTTCCAGAACCGCTCGACCAGCGCGGTGGCCGGGGATTCGGCGGGGGCGTAGCGCTCGGGGAACGCCGAGCGCTGCACGGCCTGCTCAGCGACCCCGGGCGCCATGGTGGCCCAGCCGGGGAGCTGGAGCAGGCGGTCGTAGAAGGTGCCGGTGGACAGGGCGGGGTTGAGGATGGTGGCAGGGCTGCCCCAGCCCTGGGAGGGGCGCTGCTGGAACAGGCCGAGGGAGTCGCGGTCGCCGTAGGTGACGTTGTTGAGCTGGGACTCCACGATGGCGGTCGCGACGGCGATCACCGCGGCGCGTCGGGGCAGGGCGCGGGCGACGGCGATCTCGACGATGGTCTGGGCGTTGGCGGTCTGCTCGGCTGACCAGGACCGTGGCCCGATCTGCTGGCGGCCCCCGCCGGTGCCGCCGTCGCCGCCGCAGCCCCCGGCCAGCGCGCCGCCGAGGGTGGCGATCGCGGCGAACCCGCCCAGGACCGCGGTGCAGAGCAGGAACCACACCGCGACCGCGGCGACGACCAGGGTGGTGCGTGACGAACCCACCGCCGGCCTACCCGACGCCTGTCGAGTTTCGGGTCCCGCGCACCGGTCGATGGCCTTGGACCCGGTCCGGGCGGGCAGCGCCGGTGCTCATGCGGCGCTGTTCTGGCCAGCACCGCTGTTCTGGTCGGCAGCCTGGTAGAGCGCGTAGCCGATGTCGCCGAGGGGACGCGCGGAGAGCAGGCCGGTGTCGTCGTGGAAGCTGGTGACCGCAACGATGGTCCCGGCGCCGGTGCCCGGGTTGAAGCCGGTCAGCCACGGCCCGCCGGAGGCGCCCGGGGTCATCGCGCACGGCATCGTCAGCGCGTTGTCGCTGCTGGGGTCGATCGCGACGGCGCTGGTGAAGCAGCGCCGCAGAGTGCGCCCGTCGAACGGGGCCTCGACCGGGTAACCGAGCGCGGTGACCGCGGTCCCGGCCACGGGGGTGGTGAACGCGATGCCCTGGGAGCCAACGACGTCCTGGACGCTGCGGCCGCGTTGCGGGCTGATCCGCAGGAACGCGACGTCATAGGCGATGTCGCCGGTGTCGCGCCACCGGGAGTCGACCCAGGCCCGCTCGATCTGCCAGCGCCCGTACGGGGTGCCGTCGCCGGTGCGGCCGGGGATGAACTGCTCCAGCCGAACCCAGCCGTGGCTCGGGAACGCGCCGGCCATCGGCCCGGCCGCGGGCCAGTACACGCAGTGCGCCGCGGTGACCGCGACACTGCCGGTGCTCGAGGAGACGACCGTGGCGGTGCACGAGCTCTGCGTCGACAGCAGCTGCCCGACCGAGATCGCCCGCTCCGCCTGATAGAACGCGCCACCGGCGCCGGTGCTGGCCGCGCGGGCGGAGCTCGGCGCGGAGCTGGCCGGTCTCGGCTGGGCCGGTGCCGGTCCGGCGACGTCGTCGCGTGGCGGTCGGGCCGGGGCGAGAACCAGCACGCTGGTGGTGGTGGTGGTGGTGGTGGTGGCGGTCGGCGACGAGGCGGCAGGATGCGCGGCGGCGGGAGCCCGGGGTGGCGGAGCCGCGGAGACGGAGGCGGCCATCGGCAGCACCCCCAGCGCTGTGGCGGCGGCTGCTGCAGCCAGAACGTGCGCGACGGCCGGTCCGAGCCGGCCCCGCCGCCGGGTGGACGCGGGCCGAGTGGCCGGGTGCGGGCTGGTGGTCATTGATGGTCCGTCCCGAGAAGTGGCTGCGAGTTGCCGGAGCCGGAGCCGCCGCGGTCGAGCAGTGCGCTGGTGACCTTGGGGATGACGCCGGTGACGTTGTCGAGCAGCGTCACGCCGGTGTGTGTGGCGGGTGGGGTGTTGCCGTCGCCGAAGGTGTTGGCGCGCACGGTGATCCCGCTCAGGTCACTGGTGTTGTAGGTGATCCCGCCGCGGCCGTTGGCGCCGATGTGGTTGCCGGTGATCGTGACGTCGGAGAGCTGCCCGCTCGACTCGACCCAGAAGTCGATCCCGGCGCCGACGTTGTCGCGTACCACGTTGTTGGAGACGGTGATGTTCGCGAGCCGGCGGGTGGTGGAGTAGTTCTCCACGGCCAGCCCGATGCCGGATTTGCTGGCCTCGGTGGCCCCCCACACCTGGTTACCGGTGACGGTGAGGTCGTGGGCGGAGTCGAGGTAGATGTTCGGGCCGCGGTTGCCCCAGACCTGGTTGTCGTGGATGAGCCCGTCGGAGGCTTCGTACTTGGCGTCGATGCCTTCCTCGCCGTTGTCGTGCACCGTCGAGCCGGCGATCTCGAAGGTCTTCGTCCCGACGATCGAGATGGCCTCGTTGCTGGCCGAGGTGCCGCGGGCGTTGTTGCCGTGCACGTTCGCGTCCTGGACGAGGACGTCGCGGCCGTTGGAGAGCACGATGCCGCCGTCCTGGGAGTCGGCGACCTCGCAGTCCCGCACGACGATGTGGTCGATCTTGTCGCCGTAGATGCCGTGGCCGGCCGATCCGCGGATGGTCAGCCCGACCAGCCGGACCCAGGAGCGGCCGTCGAGGGAGACCAGCCCGTTGCCCGAGCCGGATGAGTCGCCGCCGCCGATGACGACCGCCGCACCGGGTGCCGCGGCGATGGTGAGCCACTTGCCCGGCGCGCCGTCGCGGGAGACGGCGAAGCCGGGGTAGGTGCCCGCGGAGACCTGCACGGTGTCACCGGGCTGGGCGGCGTCGACCGCAGCGCTGATGTCGCGGTAGGCCCCGCCCGCGCCGACCGTCAGCGTCCGGCCCCCGCCAGGCGCTCCGTCGTCGATGCCCTTCACCGCTCCCGTCCCGGGCTCAGCGACTGTCTCGGCGCCCGCGCCCGCGCCCGTGCCGGCCCCGGGGCCGGTCCCGCTGCTGCAGGTGGCGGGCGTGCTGGTGCTGAGCCCGGCCTTGACGAGCGCGTCGTGGATGGCCTTCGCGCGCGGGTCGGTGGCAGTGGCGGTGGCCGCGGCGAGGTCGGCGGCCGCCGCGCGCCACCCGCACGACACCGCAGCGCCCGGAGCGACCCCCGCGAGCGGCCGGGCCCCGGCGAGTGGCTCGTTGTCGGCGGCCTGTGCGGTCCCGGCGCCGGCAGTGAGCAGGATGAGCGCGGCCGCGGCCGCGACCACCCAGCGACGCCGGCCCACCAGGACACGGAGGTGCGGGCTGGTCACCGGGGAACCCCGAGGTGGTGGCCGTTGACCCGCCCCAGCAACGCCGCCGCACCTACCGAGCCGGGACCCGGCCGCTGCTGCGGGTCCCCGTGCTGGGGGACGGGTGCGGGGGTGTGGGCGCGGAGCTGGGCGTTGGTGTCGAAGATCCGCTGCTCGGTGGCCGACAGGACGGTCTGGACCTTCCACCCGGGATGGTTCTCGATCTTCCACAGCGCGCGGCCGCGGCGTTCCATCGCCCACCCGTTGGTGACGTCCTGTTCCCGCTCGGACAGCGCGAGCTCGGTGGCCAGCTCGTCGGCAACACGGGTGGACTGCCCGAGCAGGATCCGCGTCGAGCACAACGCCAGGAGGTCTTTGGCGATCGCGACCTCCTGCGAGCCCGCGGCACCGACCGAGAGCAGGTCCGAAGGCTTGTGCATGACCAGCAACTGGATCTTGCGTTCCGCACGGGACAGCCGCAGGTCGGAGTCGACAGCGTGCACCGCCCGCAGCCCGAGCCGCATCTGACGCCAGACCTCGTCACGCACGACGATGCGGATCTCGCCGTCGTCCTGCAGATCGGTGATCATCGACGACCAGGACCCCAGGCAGGTCAGGGCCACGGCGATGGCCTGGTCCCCTCGTGAGCGCAGCAGCGACAGGTCCATCGACTGGATCGGGGCGTCCCAGTCCAGGGCGAAGTTCGTCGGCTCGTCGAACAGCCCCGCAAGGGGCCCGTGGACGAGGTTGGACAGGGCGTCGGTGATCAGCCGGGTGTGGTCGAGGAACTCCCGCGGCCCGGCGAACCGGGCCACCTGCCACAGGTCCTCGTCGGGGTCGGCCAGCGCGCGGGCGACGTCGGGGATGGTGATCGGACGCAGCCGGGTGCTGCCGTCCTCGGCTCCGACCAGGCGGCGCAGCACGACCGAGAGCACGAGCTCGTCGGTGACGGTGGGCTGATATCCCTGGGTCTCGGCCAGCGCGGCGAGCAGCTTGGTCCAGCGGGCCAGGATCCCGGTCAGCTCCTCGCGCTGGCGGGAGGCGGTCCAGCCGGCCCAGCGGGCGGCCAGCGGGCCGAGGTCGAGCGCGTTGAGCCGGGCCGAGCTGCCCCGTCCGAGCGCGATCGGGGTGATCCCCAGGGAGCGCAGCAGCGGCGTGTACTCGCCCTTGACGTCGCCGGAGATCAGCGTCTTGATCCCGAACAGCATCATCCGCAGGCAGAACGCCACCACGGTGGAGGACTTGCCGCGGCCGGGTTCGCCGAAGATCACCATGTTCGGGTTGGTCGAGAGCCCGCGCAGCAGCCATTCGATGGGGTGGCAGTAGAACGCCCCGCCCGAGAGCACGTCGTAGCCCATGCGGGCACCGATCGCGGGAACACCGTTCGCGGCGAGCAGCGGGAACAGCCCGCCGATCTCACCGGTGGTGGCCTGATAGACCGGCACCCGGGCGGCGGCCTCGACCGGCGCCCACCCGTTGCCGGCCTCGGATCGGCCGCGACGCGGGGCGAGCGCCCGGTTGATCCGCTCGGCTCGCGAGTCCTGGCTGTCGAGGCCGTCGCCGCCTGTTGTGGGGGCGGGACTCAGCGAGCCGCCGGGAGCGAACAGGCTCATCAGGTCCTGGGCGTCCCGCGGCCCGGACGTCGGGCCACCCGCAGCGCGGGCGGAGCGGGCAGGGCGGGGGGAGCGAAGGAAGCGCATCAGTCCAGCGCTCCCCGCAGGCGGGGCAGCCCGATCCCGACCGGCAGCGCGGCCGCGACGAACGCGCTGTCCTGGGCGAGCTCCAGGCGCAGCAGCCGGAACCGGCCCGAGGCGTCGTTCTCCAGCTTCGCGGCGTGGTCCTCGAGGTTCCATCCGGCCGGGACGGTGATCGAGGCGGCGACGGTGAACCGGACCATGGAGTGCCCGGCGGCGACGGCGGATTCCTGGTTGCGCGCGCCGCCGGCCTTGCGGTGTTCGGCGGCGGTGGTGTTGAAGCCCTTGTTGGCCTTCCAGTCGGTCATGACGTTGTTGCGGAAACGGTTGGACTGCACCGCCCGGTTCGCCGCCCGCGCCGAGAGCACTTCGTAGTGGATGGCCAGGGTGCGCCGTTCCCCGGCGGTCCGGACGGCGAGCAGCGGCCCGAGGGAGCCGAAGATGGTGCCGGCCTCGGGCATCATCACCGCATACGAGACCGAGGAGAACCCGTCGTGGTGGTAGGCGCGGGCGGCCGGGGTCGGCGCGAACGTCGGGCCCGCGGCCGCCAGCGGCAGCCCCACCGACCCGCCGCCGGGAGCGGCGCCGGCGGGGGCGACCTGCTGGTGGGTCAGGTGCTGGTTGGTCAGCACGGCGGCCGCGGCCGGGTTGAACCCGGTGCGGATGGCCTCGGCCATCCCCGCGCTGGTCAGCCAGCTCACCGACCGGATCCCGAGTGACTTCAGCGCGTCGTCGAGGCCGTCGAGGACCCGGTAGAGCACCGCTGCCCGCCCCGCGGTCCCGCCACCCGCGGCGGCGGCGGGGCGGCGCAGCGCGGACTCGGTGCCGGACACGGTCACGAACAGCTCCGTGCGCACCGACACCGAGCCGATGGTGGCGTCGAGCTCGTCGGTGGCCTGCCGCGCCAGGTCGGGGGCGCCGGCGTGTTCGTGGGCGGTGCGCCACACGTCGTACTCGGTGCCGTCGTCGGGGACGGTGCGCACCAGCAGCGACATCCGGTCCACGACCTCGCGGTGCCCGATCGCGATGAGCAGGTTCCCCAGCCGCGCGGCGAGCCGTTCGCACTCGGCGTCGGACAGCATCCCGACCCCGGAGTGGGTCAGCCGCGCGGTGGCACCCCAGCGGCCGTCGCCGGTGTCGTGGATCAGGCACAGACGGCCCTGGTCGCGGAACGGCGGGCCGTCGGGGAACGCGACCCGGGCCAGCACGCCCGGAAGGTCGGGTTCGTCGCGGGGACCGGGCAGCCCGGTGGCGGCCTTGGACTGCCACAGCGACCAGCGCATCAGGACTCCTGTCTGGAAGAAGATCAGGTCGGCGAGCCAGCGGAACGCCGAGCGGCCGCGAACCGGGACGACGATCAGCGCGGCGAGCAGCCCGTCGACGAGCAGCCAGCCGAACGCTGCAACCCAACGGCCGGCCGACAGGCTCAGCAGCACCGGCGCGACCAGGGCCAGGCAGGCAACGGCCTGGGCCGGGGTCAGCCCCAGGACCCAGCCGGCGCGTTCGCGGTTGTTGAGCTCGCGGTAGATCCGCAGCGACCGCGCTGAGGCGGTGTCGCTGCTGGTGCGGGCGCTCATGCGACCGGCGGCACGTCAGCCGCTGCGGCCGCGCCGCCCCCACCACCAGGACCACCAGAGCCTCCGGAGCCACCGCCCGGGCCGCTGCTCACGCCGGCCGGTGCCCCACCGCCCGGTGTCGGGGGAGCGATGGCCTGCGTGGGGGCGTCCGGGGACACCGGCAGCCCACCATCGACCGGCGCGGACCCATCACCACCAGAACCCGACCCCGAGCCCGACGAGGAGTCCGTCGAATTCGGGTCGCGCTGGGAGCGGTCCTGGTTCTGGTTGCTGCTGTTGCTGTTCCCGGCGCCGGCCGGGCCGCCGTAGCCCCAGCCGATCCCGGCCCCGTCCATCTGGGCGTTGCCGAAACTCGTCGCGGCCGCGGCCGCGCCGCCGACCAGCCCACCCAGCTGCGACACCCCGCTGCCCGACCCCCCGGACGAGCCGCCGCCTGATGAGCCGGACGAGCCGGAGCTGGCCGCGTCGAAGCGGGAGGTGTTGGACTCCTCCGCGGACGAGCCGCCGTCCGCGGCGCCTGCCGAGCCCGACCCCGACGAGCCCGACGCGGAGGACAGGTTGGAGCGGAACGTGGCTCCGGCGGCGGTGCCGGGCTCGACGAAGGCGAGCAGCCGGAACACCGCCAGCGGGCAGAACAGCGACACCAGCAGCACCCCGGCGCCGGCGAGCAGCCCACCGATCCCTGAGGGCTGGGCGAGCATGTTCACCCCGATGACCAGCACGAGTGCCAGCGCGGGCTTGAGCACGATCGCGGCGATCGTCCAGCGCAGCGCGCGCCAGAACCAGCTCGAGGTCGTGTTGGTCATCAACCCGGCCGCGGTGATCGGCAGCGTCGCGACGAGCACCAGGATCACGGCCTGGCGGAAGACCATCTCCAGCAGGTAGCCGATCCCGGCGGGGATGATCCCGAACACGCTCACGATGCCCAGCACGACCGAGCGGGCGCTGCCGTCGACCTGATCGCCCAGGTCGGGTGGGGTGTCGGTGAAGACCTTCCCGAGCTTCGCGCCGTCGAGGATGCCGACGAAGTTGTCCGAGGACAGGCCCTTCTGCAGCAGCAGCTGGGTCAGCCCGTCAGCCCCGCCGAGCAGGACCGTGACCACGCCCAGGCTCAGCGCGCACGCCACCCCGAACGCGACCGGGCCGGACGCGACGCGCCAGAACCCGACCCCACCGCGCAGGACGGTGACGGCGAGCTGCCAGAAAAACAGCCCGAGCGCAACCGCCCCGGCGATCCACAGCAGCGTCGGCCACACCGTCGAGAACGGCGCCCCTGCTGCGGGCCTGCCGTCGGCCCCGGCGAGGTTGGTGTTGAAGGCGAGCAGCCCGTCGACCAGCTCCAACGCGGTGCGCAGCAGCCACACCGACGCCGACCAGATCGCCTGCATGATCGAGTCGAGGATGGTGTTGAACGCCGACGAGATGAGGTCCTCGGGGCCGGGGATACCGAGGACGGCAGGCGCTACCAGCGAGGCGGGCATCAGCTGGTCCGCAGCGGTATGTAGCCGGCGCCGAAAGCTTCGTCGGTGCCGGGCCACGCGACCGGTGCTTGGGCGGCCTGGGCTCCGGGGGCGATCTGCCAGTTCTGGCCGTTCCAGCGCATGGCCTGGCAATCCCCGCCGCCGGCAGTGATGGGGGTGCCGTTGGCCATGATCGCGGCCTCGCCCAGGACGCAGACGACGGCGTAGCGCCCGCCGTCGGTCGTGCCCTTGATCAGGCCGGCCAGCGGTGTGTAGGTCAGGGACAGGCTGGAGACGACGCCCTGTTTGGGCAGACGCCCAGCTTGTCGGAAGGCCATCAGAGTCCGGTGCATGACGCTGGAATCGACCTGCGGTGCGCCCGGCGCGGCGATCGAGTTGTAGGCCAGCTCGTAGGCCTGCGGGTCCGCTCCTTGCAGCCCGACCCGGGTCAGCTCCGCGAGCTGGGCCAGCGCCCCCTCCGGGGTGGGCGGGAACTCGTCGGCGAGCACGTCGTTGCGTCCACCCGGAGGCGGCAGGGTGATCAGCGCATCGGGTTCCCGGGTGCTCAGGGCATGCGGCTGCGCGGCTTCCTCGGGCAGCAGCGGCATCGGGCGGGTGGCCAGCGCGGTCTCCGCGGCCAGGTCCCAGCCGGGCTCCCCGATGACCGGCCCGGCCGGCGACGCGCCTGGGTCGGGGTCTTTGCCCAGTCCGAGGATCACCGCGACGAGCCCGATGAGCAGCAGCATCGCCAGCGCCCCCAAGCTCGCCAGCAACAGCCCACCGCGGCCCCGTCGCCTCGGCTGTGAATCGGGGGCGGTCGGCGGCGGGAACGGTGAGCTGGGAGTGGGGCGGGTCTGCTCGTCGGGGGAGAACGGTGCCCCGTTGGGGTTCATCGTTGTCATCCCCGGGTCAGGCGTTGCCGGCGATGGTGGACAGCAGCACGTAGCCGATGGCGTAGAGGAACGCCGACCCGACCGAGGCGAAGATGGTGATCGCGCCCATCCGCCCGAAGCGGTGGTGATCAGCGATCCGGCCGCCGGCGAACATCGCCACGCCGGCGAAGAAGCCGAGCACGATCGCCGCCCCGGCCCCCCACTTCACGTACCCGATGACCTGGGTGATCTTGTCCGCGCCCGGCGGGGCCGTCGCCCCGGGATTGGGGATCTGGGCCGGCAGCGGGATCTGGGCCGGCAGCGTGCTCATCCAGCGCAGGGTGTGGTCGGCCAGGGCCAACGTGAGGCTCATCGGGGTGCCTTTCGGGAACGGGAGGCAGGCGGGGGGAGCAGGTTCCAGCGGGTCAACAGGGGCGCGAGCGCGTCGAGGAGCCGGTCGGGCAGCAGCTCGGGGGTCACCCCGGCGACGAGCACGTCGTCGTCGTGGGGCAGGAAGACCGCGGTCTCGGTCATCGGTTCCAGCCGTCGCCCGGCTGCGCCCACGACTCCGGCGGGCCAGCGTTTCGCGCCGACCACGACCAGCTGGTACGGGTAGGTCGCGGCACCGACGTTGACCCAGGGCTCGAGGCGGGCGAGGACCTGTTCGGCGTGGCGCAGCGAGGGGCGGGTCGGGCGGACCACCAGCAGCGGGCGCTGCGCCGGGGTGCCGAGCCGGAGCCAGCCTCCGGCACCGGCCAGCGGGCTGGCCGCGGCGCGCCAGCCGTCGTGGCCGACGTCGACCACGGTGACGTGCAGGGGGTCGACCTCGGGCAGCCACTGCGGCGGCGCCGGCACCATCCCCGGCGTGATCACCGGCAGGGTCGACTCCAGCCGGGCGAGCAGGGCTTGGCCGCGCCAGGAGTAGCGCAGCGACAGATCCGGTGTGAGCGGCGAGGTCCACGGGCCCTCGGCCTCGGCGGCCGCGGCGAGCCCGGAGCGGGCCGGGTCCGCGGCGTCGATGAGCAGCACGCACCGCCCGGCCAGCTGCAGGAGGTCGGTGATCGCCGCGGCGACCACGGACGCCCCGGCGCCGGGGGAGCCGGACACGACCGGGATCAGCGCGCCGAACCCGGCCCAGCTCACCGGCTCCACGACACCGGGTGGCAGGTCCAGCGCGGTCATGGCGGCCGCGGCGCCCCCCATTCGCGCCGCGACCGCCCCCACGTCACCGTCCCGGCCCGTGGCCGCGCAGCGGGCCGCGGCGGCCGCGGCTTCGGTGAGATCGACCTGGTCGATCCGGGTCTGCCCCGCTCCGGTGCGGGTCGCGCGTTCGAGGTCGGCGACGAACTCAGCCACCGTCCCCCGCCGCGGGCCCGGCCCCGCCGCTGCCTGACCGGGGTGGTGTCCGGTGACTGTCACGACAGACCGAGCTTGCGAGAACAGGCGGGCCAGGCCGAATAGCCGCCACGGTCTGCCTTGACCTTCTCCGCTACCGCGATCTGCTGCTCACGGGTGGCCTGGTCCGCGCTCGGCGCGTATTGGTCGCCGCCGTAGGCCTTCCAGGTGGCTGCGTCGAACTGCAGCCCGCCTTCGTAGCCGTTTTTGGTGTTGATCTTCCAGTCGCCGCCGCTCTCGCACTGCGCGAGCTGGTCCCACGTGGTGTTCGTGCTGGTCGTGGCATCCGAGCCGGACTGTGTGTCGCCGCCCTGGCCACCGGCAGTCGCCGCGTCATCCGAGGTTCCCTGGTCCTGCTGTCCCTGCTGGTCCTGCGACTTCTCGTCGTCCTGCGCGTCCTGGTCCTGGTCCTGGTCGTCGGAGCTCTGCTCGTCGTCGGTGCTCTGCTGACCGCTGCCCGAGTCCTGAGCACTGTCCTGGTCGCTGTCGTCCTGGTCGCTGTCCTGGTCACGGTCGGCGGCCGCGCCGCCGTCGGAGGTCGAGGAGGTGTCCGCACCCGAAGTTGTGTCGGTGCTGTCCGTGCTGTCCGTGGTGTCGCTGTTCGTGGTGTCGGACTGCTGGCCGCGGCCGGTGATGCCCTGGGCAGCGAGCTGCTCGGAGAGGTTGCGCGCGACCGGGTCGTCTCCTGCGGCGGACAGCTCATCGGCCAACGTCCGGGCCTTCGCCTCCCATGCCTGCGCGCCGTCGGCGCCGCCGGTGGACGTCGTGTCGGTCGCGGCGCCCGAGCCGGAGGAGCCGTCGCCCGCATGGCCGGGGTCTTGGGCCGTGGTGTCGCCACCGGTGGAGGTGTCGCTGCCTCCCCGGCCGGTGTCGCCCCCTGTGGTGGAGGTGTTATTGCCGCGTTCGGTGACCTGGTCGTTGACGGTGTTGCCGGTGTTGCCGGTCCCTGTCCCCTTGTCGCGGGCCTGCTCGATGATCTGGGCGAGCTGGCGCGCTGCGGGATCGGAGTTGCCGGTCAGCTCAGCGAGCAGGGCATCTGCCTCGGCCGACCACCCGCCCGCACCAGCGTCGGTGCCCGCACCAGCGTCGCTGCCCGGGTCGGCGCCACCTCCGGCGCTGTCGCCGGGGTTGGAGTCGAGTCCGCAGACCTCGAGGCCGTCGGCGGGCAGCGCGCGGACCGCGGCGGCGAGCGCGCCACCGGCGAGCAGCACGGACCCGGCCGCGGCGCTGGGCACGATCACCGACCCGGGCTCCCCGCCCGTGCCTGCACCTGTGGCCGTGCTGGTGTCGGCGGCCTTCTCGATGCTGGTCCGGAGGTCGGCGGGGGTGGGGGAGTAGCCGGCCTTGACCAGCGCGACCGCGAGCGTCCCGGCGGCCGGGTCACTGCCCATGGCGGACAGCGTCGAATCGGCGAGGTCGTGTACGCGCTGGCGCCAGCCAGACGCGACCGAGGGCGTGATCCCCAACGCGCGGATGCCCGAGCTCAGCGCCGCGGCGCGGGCGTCCGAGCCGGCGAGAGTCAGTGAGGTCACCAGTTCCCGGACCTGCCCGAGGAGCTTCGCTGCCTGCTCGGGCGTGAGCTGTCCACCGCCGCCGCCCGGGGTGGTCGAGCCGGAGTCCTTGGTGGTGGTGTCGGTGGTGGTGTGGACGGTGCAGGTCCTGGTGTCGGTTTGGTCGGCGACGAGCGCGGGGGTGGTGGTTAGGGCCGGTCCCGCGGCCAGCGCGGCGGCGACGGCCAGGGCGCCGACGGTGGTGGTGACGGGCATGGTCACTGCTCCTTGGTCACGAGACGATCGATCTGGGCGGGTCGGGGCCGGTTGCCGAAGACGAGGCACGGAGGGCGTGGATCGGCTCACGGCGGCAGCAGGGGGCGGCTCATCGCGGCCCGTTTCCACAGGTCGCCGCGGTCGGCTCGACCTCCCCCGAGCCCGAGCCCGAGCCCGAGCCCGAGCCCGAGCCCGAGCCCGAGCCCGAGCCCGAGCCCGAGCCCGAGCCCGAGCCCGAGCCCGAG
>NZ_BJVJ01000090.1 GCF_007989085.1 Pseudonocardia sulfidoxydans NBRC 16205 | reverse complement strand
ACGCGCGCAGGGACCGTGAGGTTGCGCGCGAATCGGAGTGCGTCCGTCGGGCCGGCCGCGGAGGTTCAGACCCGGCGGAAGCGGACGGGCTGGCCGGGGCGGACCTGGGCGGCGCGGTCGACGTCGGCGTCGCGCACCACCCCGACCACCGGGTAGCCGCCGGTCAGCGGATGGTCGGCGAGGAACAGTACCGGCTCCCCGCCCGGCGGCAGCTGGATCGCCCCCCGGACCATGCCCTCACTGGGCAGCTCGGTGTCGTCGTCGCGGCGCAGCGGGTCCCCGGTCAGCCGCAGTCCGACTCGGTCGCTGCGGTCGGACGCGGTCCAGGTCGTCGTGAACAGGGCGTTCGCGTCGGCGAGGCGGTCGTCGCGGGGACCGGGCACGACCCGCAGCACCACCGGCCCGGCCTCGGGCAGCCCGACGGGTGCGACGTCGACCAGCGGGAGCGCCGTCGGCTCCGGCCCGACGGGCAGCGTCACGCCCTGCTCGAGCGGGGGCGGGCCGATGCCGGAGAGGGTGTCGGTGCTGCGGGACCCGAGGACCGGGTCGACGACGAGCCCGCCGCGGACGGCGAGGTAGGTCCGCAGCCCGCGGTCGGGGGTGCCCAGGGCGAGCTCGGCACCGGCGCGTAGTGGGATCAGGGCGTTGTGCCCCATGGGTTTTCCGTCGACGGTCGCGGGTGCGGGGGCTCCGGTCACCGCGACGAGGAGGTCGTGCTCGGCGCGCACCGTCAGCCCGCCGAGCAACACCTCGACCGATGCCGCCCCGGCCGGGTTGGCGACGAGCCGGTTCCCCAGGGCCCAGGCGGTGCGGTCGGCGGCACCCGAGCGGCCCACGCCGATCGACGCGAGGCCGACGCGGCCGGTGTCCTGCAGCAGGGCGCGCGGGCCCGTCGCCAGCACGGTGAGGGTCATCGGCCGACCTGCACGAACCTGACCCGGTCGCCGGGCGCGAGCAGTGCGGGCGGGTCGCGGTCGGTGTCCCACATCGTGGCGTCGGTGTGTCCGAGCAGCTGCCAGCCGCCGGGGGTCGCGCGGGGGTAGACGGCGGAGAACTCGCCGGCGAGCCCGACCGCGCCGGCGGGGACGCGGGTGCGCGGTTCGTCGCGGCGGGGCACGTGCAGCCGCGGGTCGCCGTCGACGAGGTAGGCGAAGCCTGGTGCGAACCCGGCGAACGCGACCCGCCACTGCGATCGGGTGTGGGCGGTGATCACCTCGTCGACGGTGAGTCCGGTGCGGGAGGCGATCTCGTCGAGGTCGGGGCCGTCGTAGACGACGGGGATGTCGACGGGTTCGGTCTCGTGCGTCACGGCGGCGTCGGCGATGGGGAGTTCGGAGACGGTGCGGCGCAACGCCCCGAGGTCGGCACCGGGCTCGGTGACGACGAGGACGGTCCGGGCGGCGGGGACGACGTCGAGCACGACCGGCAGCGCGGCGGCGCGGACGGCGGTGGCGAGGGCGACCGCGTCGTCGAGGGTGTCGACCTCGAACAGCACGGCCGCGTCCCCGCAGGGCAGCGCCTTCACGATCCACGCCGAGTTCGACCGGAGACTGGTTCCGGCGGGCCGAGAACCATTCTGACGTCGAACTCGGCGGAGCCGGAGGGCGGGCGCGGCGCCGAGCGGCGGCTCACGTGAACGCCGCCACGGTGATGCCGGCGGCGTCGAGGGCGGCGCGGACCTCCGTGGCCATCGCGACGGCGCCGGGGGAGTCGCCGTGGACGCAGACCGAGTCGCCGCGGACGGCGACGTCGTCGCCGGACACGCTGCGCACCAGGCCTTCCGAGACGATCCGCAGCACCCGCTGCGCGACCTCGTCGGGGTCGTGCAGCACCGCGCCCGGCTCGGACCGGGGGACGAGGGTGGCGTCGGGGGTGTAGCCGCGGTCGGCGAACACCTCGGGGACGGCGCGCAGCCCGGCGGCCTCGGTCGCGCGGAGCAGGGCGGACCCGGGAAGACCGAGGATCGGCAGGTCGGGGTCGTAGTCGCGGACGGCGGCGACGATCGCGCCCGCCTGCGCCTCGTGGTGGACGACGGTGTTGTAGAGGGCGCCGTGCGGCTTCAGGTAGCGGACGCGGGTGCCGGCGACGCGGCACATGCCGTCGAGGGCGCCGAGCTGGTAGACGACGTCGTCGGCGAGCTCGGTGGGTGCGACGTCGACGAACCGGCGGCCGAACCCGGCGAGGTCGCGGTACCCGACCTGCGCGCCGACGGCGACGCCGTTGCGGGCGGCGACGGTGGTGGTGGCGCGCAGCGTCGTCGGGTCGCCGGCGTGGAAGCCGCACGCGACGTTGGCCGAGGTGACCAGGCCGAGCATCGCCTCGTCGTCGCCGAGTTGCCAGCGTCCGAAGGACTCGCCGACGTCGGAGTTGAGGTCGATGAGGGTCATGCGCCGGATCGCTCGCGACCGCGGGGAGGGTGGGCCCGGTCAGGCGGTGCCGACGGGCTGGCCGAGGGCTTCGGCGAGCAGTCGGCGGACGCGCTCGTCGGGCGCGGTGTAGTACACGAAGGTGCCTTCGCGACGGCCCTCGACGAGGCCGGCGAGGCGCAGCTTGGCGAGGTGCTGGCTCACCGCGGCGGGCTGGGACCCGACGAGCTCGGCGAGGCAGGCGACGTTGGTCTCGCCCTGCAGCAGCGCGTAGAGGATCTTGATCCGGGTGGCGTCGGCCAGCAGGCGCAACGAGTCGGCGGCCCGTCGGACGTCGTCCGGGTCGGGCATCTCGAAGCCTGCTATGCCGTCGTGCACGTCGCCACTGTACCCGGCGGGGACCATCTGACGAACCGTGCGGACGTGCCGGCGTCGCACGGGAGGCATTCCTCTCACAGCCGGTGACCTGTTGATCCGAACGATGACTCAACTTAGGCTCACCTCATCACTGGGTGGTGATCGCGCGGTGATGCAGGAGATTCGGTCGGGCGGAGGTCTGCCGGTGAGCCCTGGGCCCACCCCGGCGCTGGTGAAGGACGCGCTCCCCGCCAATGTCACGCCGATCCGGCAGGGTCGGCTGTCGACGCGCGCCGACCTGCCCGACCGACACGCCGCCACCATCCGCGAGCTCCGGCGGCACGGCCCGTACGTGGTGCTCGGCTGGTCGCCGGGGACAGTGACCGCGCACGAGGTCGCCGCCCGCCTGGGCGACACGCCGCTCGTCGTCATGATCGACGAGGTCGCCGCCGGCGTCCAGCGGATCTCGGCGGGCCGCGACGCGGGGCCGACGAGCAGGCTCTCCTCGCAGCTGGTGTTCCTCGAGGCCGGGCGCGACGCCACTCCGGCGGCGGCGCAGGACCGGCAGCCGTTCGACGACGCCCCGCTGACCGAGGTCGTCGTCGACGCCACGCACGCCGACATGCGGACGCCGGACCGGTCGCGGAGTACGGCCCGGCGCCGCGCGCTGACGTTGCACGCATTCTGGACGAGAAGGAGGGAAGTTGATGAGAGAGCAGCCCGACGCCCGAGCCGCCGACGTCGTCGCCGTGGAGACGCTGTCGCCGAGCATCGTGCGAGTGGTGGTGGACGTGCCCGGCTTCGCGTCGCTGGGGGTGTCCGACGAGGGGTGCGTGCTGACGTTCCCCGTCGAGGGATCGAGTGTCGCCGAGTCCGACGTCGAACGCGGGCACTGGTACACGGTGCGCCGCGCCGACGGCGACCGCGTCACGTTCGACGTGATCGTCCACGAGGGCGGCGCGGCATCGGAGTGGGCGCGCCGCGGGAAGCCGGGCGACCAGCTCTGCCTGACCTACCAGAACAGCTGGTTCACCCGTCCCGACGGCGTGGACTGGCAGGTGCTGCTCGTCGACACCACCGGGCTGCCGGCGGCGGGCCGCATCGTCGAGGAGGCACCCGCGGGGTTGCGCACGATCGTCGTGGCGGAGGTCCCGGGGCCCGCGGACGAGCAGGAGCTGCCGGGCGCCGAGGTGAGGTGGGTGTACAACGTCGAGCTCGTGCATGGCGGGTCCGAGCTGGAACGGATCGCGCGGGAGGTGCGGCTCCCCGACGGTCCGGGGTACGTCTATGTCGCGGGCGAGGCCGCGGCCACGCGTGCCGTGCGCAAGTACCTGCGCCACGAGCTGAAGCTGCCTGCCGAGTCCTACGGGGTGATCGGGTACTGGCGGCGCGACGCCGCGGCGTGGGCGGAGCGGGTGGCGCGCTCGACGGTCGACCTCGGGGAGCTGTGGCAGCGTGCCGAGGCCGAGGCGACCGACGAGCAGGAGGCGCTCGACCTGTACGAGGAGCGGTTGGGGCGCGCCGGGCTGTTGTGACGGTCGGGCGTGATGAAAATCTTCTGACTACGCATCTGCGTGAATACGCAGATAAGGTACGCGGGTGCTTCCCGAGGTCCGCTACGCCCTGCTCGCCCTCACGGCGTTCGCCGTTGCCGTCCCCGCCCAGCTGCTCGACGCGCCCGCCGCGCTGACCGCAACCGCCTGGGTCGTCTGCTACGTCGCGGGCGGGTGGGAACCCGCCTGGTCGGGCCTGCGCGCCCTGCGCCACGGCAGCCTCGACGTCGACCTGCTCATGATCGTCGCCGCGCTCGCCGCGGCGGCGATCGGACAGTCGCTCGACGGCGGGCTGCTCGTCGTCATCTTCGCGACGTCCGGCGCGCTCGAAGCCGTCATGACGGCCCGGACGCGCCGCGGCATCGAAGCACTGCTCGACCTCGCCCCCGAGACGGCGGTCCTGGTCCGCGAGTCGGACGAGACCACCGTTCCCGCCCGCGACCTGCGCATCGGCGACGTCGTCGTCGTCCGGCCCGGCGAACGCGTCCCCGCCGACGGCGAGGTCGTCGACGGCGCGAGCGACGTCGACACCGCCACCCTCACCGGGGAGCCGCTGCCCCGTCCCGCCGGCATCGGCACGAGCGTCCACGCCGGCACCGTCAACGGCACCGGCGTCCTGCACGTGCGGGTCGACAGCGACCCCGCCGACTGGGTCGTCGCCGGCATCCGCGACCGCGTCGAGCGCGCCACCGAGTCGTCGTCGCGCCGACAGCTGCTCATCGAGCGCATCGAGCAGCCCTACTCCGTCGGCGTCGTCGCCGTGACCCTCGCGCTGCTCGGCATCCCGCTGCTGTTCGGCGCCGCATTCGAGCCGACCCTGCTGCGCGCCATGACGTTCATGATCGTCGCGTCGCCCTGCGCCGTCGTCCTCGCGACCATGCCGCCGCTGCTCGCCGCCATCGCCGTCGCCTCCCGCCGCGGCGCCCTGCTGCGCGACGCAGGCGTCGTCGAGGCCCTCGCCGCCGTCGACACCGTCGCCCTCGACAAAACCGGCACCCTCACCTCGGGACTGCCCCGCGTGGTCGCGGTGCGCGCAGCCGATCCCGATGCGCTCGTCGCGCTCGCCGCCGCCGCCGAGGCCGGCAGCGAACACGCCCTCGGCCGGGCGATCCGCGAGGAGGCGTCACGGCGACAGCTGGCCGTACCCGCCGCGACCGGGTTCGCCGCCGAACCGGGGATCGGGGTCCGCGCGACGGTGCGCGGGCAGATGGTGACCGTCGGGCGTCCCGCCACGCCCGAGGCCGTCGAGGCGACCGTCGTCGAGGTCCGGGTCGACGGCGAGCTCCGCGGAACCCTCGGCCTCGCCGACGACCTGCGCCCCGGCGCCGCCGACGCCGTCGCGTCCCTCACCGCGCTCACCGGCCGCACCCCCGTCCTGCTCACCGGCGACGCCGAACACCCGGCCGCCGCCGTCGCGGAACGGCTCGGCATCACCGAGGTCCACGCCGGTCTCCTGCCCGACGACAAGGCCGACGTCGTCGAGGCGTGGCGCCGCGACGGCCGGACCGTCCTCGCCGCCGGCGACGGCGTCAACGACGCCCCGCTGCTCGCCGTAGCCGACGTCGGGCTCGCCGTCGGCCACGGCGCCAGCGCGCTGTCGGTGCAGGCCGGCGACGGGGTGCTGCTGCGCGACCCCATGGGCGGGCTTCCCACGCTGGTCGCCCTGTCGCGGCGGGCGACCCGCGTCGCCAAGGCCAACCTCGTCTTCGCGGGCACGGTGATCGCGGGGCTCGTCGCCTGGGATCTGATCGGGACGCTGCCCCTGGTCCTCGGCGTCGCCGGCCACGAGCTGTCGACGGTCGTCGTCTGCCTCAACGGCCTGCGCCTGCTGGTCGACCGCTCGGCGTCCCGGACTCCGACGGTCGCGGACCGGCCGTCGACGCGCAGCGAGGTCGCGGTCGGCTAGCCGCGCGCAACCTCACGGTCGCGGATCGGCTCGTCGGCAGCAGTGGGGTTGCGCCCGATCTGCCGGGCGCAACGTGAGCGTTGTGGATCGGCTCGTCGGCAGCGGTGAGGTCAGGCTGCGGGGAGCGTCGTCAGCGCGGTGAGGGCCATGTCGCGCAGCAGTGTCGCGACCTCACGGGTGCTGCCTCGCGCACCGCTGTGCGGGGTGGAGTTGAGCAGTCCGAAGGTGCCGTGCGCGGCGATCCGCGCGGCCTCGGGCTGCAGGCCCGGCGTGATCTCCCGCAGCACCTCCACCCAGATCTCGACGTAGGTGCGCTGCAACAGGCGCACCTTCCGCCGCGGCTCGGGCGGTAGGTTCGCGAGGTCGCGGTCCTGCACGACGATGAGGTCGGGCGAGGTCAGCGCGAAGTCGAGATGGAAGTCGACGAGCGCCTCCAGTGTGGCCCGGGCGTCGCCACCGGTGGCCGCTCGCTCCCGCCCACCGGCGAGGAGGTGCTCGCTGATGCCGACGAGCATCTCCGCGAGCAACGCCTCCTTACCGGGGAAGTGCCGGTAGAGCGCGGGCCCGCTGACCCCGACGGCCGCGCCGAGGTCGGCGATGCTCACCCCGTGGAACCCGTGCTTGGCGAACAGCCGGGCCGCGACGGTGAGGATCTGCTCGCGCCGACCGGTCGCGGCACCCGTCGGGACGGCCATTGGCGCAGCGTAGCCGGTTAACGCCCGCTAACGCAGCGGGTGTGGGTCAGCCCTCGGGCCGCGCTCTGCAGGGCACCCGGCTCAGGGCCGACGGGGCGGACGGAGCGGACGGGGTCGACGGGAGGAGGCTGGACCGCGGTGGTCAGACCGAGGTCAGCTCCAGCCACCGCCTTCGGTCCAGCAGAAGGTCGACGTCGTCGCGGAAGGCTCGCACCAGGCTCGGGAACTGGGGCGTCGCCTGCCGGATCCTGGTGCACAGGGCGGCGAGGTGGCCGTCCAACGTGTCCAGGTCCGGGCAGGAGTACGCGGTCCCGCGCTGTCCGGTGACGACGGTGGGGTCCTCGACGTCGACGGGCGCCGACGACCAAGGAGTGGTCGGAGCCATGTGGGCCTCCTTTGTCCGATGCGCCTCCGGCGGATGCGCTACCGACCGCCTGCCCGTTCCCGGGCCACTCAATCCTGTTCCGGGCGCCGGATCGTGCCGGATCGTGCCGGGCGTGCGGGGGCGTGCCGGGGCCCGTCCTCGGGTACGCCGTACGGTCGCCCGCCGCATCTGTCGGGCAGTGGCGCTGCTCGCACGCAGGGCACGACATCTGGCGCCGGACGTTAACGTTCGCTAACCTGTTAACGATCGCTAACCTGCTTGGAGGGTCGATGACGAGCCCGACCGACGCCCCCGTGCTCGCCACGGCGGCCGACCCCGGTGGCGACACGTTCGCGCGCAACGCCTCCGCCCACCGCGACCTCGTCGCCGACCTCAACGCGACGCTCGCCACCGCCCGCCTCGGCGGGCCCGCCCGCAGCCGGGAACGCCACGTCGCCCGCGGCAAGCTCCTCCCGCGCGACCGCGTCGACGCCCTGCTCGACCCGTCGTCGCCCTTCCTCGAGCTGTCCCCGCTCGCGGCGCACGGCCTCTACGGCGGCGACGCCCCCGGCGCCGGGATGATCACCGGCGTCGGCCGCGTCGCGGGCCGCGAATGCGTGATCGTCGCCAACGACGCCACCGTCAAGGGCGGCACCTACTACCCGATGACAGTCAAGAAGCACCTCCGCGCGCAGGAGGTGGCCCTGCACAACAAGCTCCCGTGCGTCTACCTCGTCGACTCCGGCGGTGCCTTCCTCCCGCAGCAGGACGACGTCTTCCCCGACCGCGAGCACTTCGGCCGCATCTTCTACAACCAGGCCACCATGTCGGGCCTCGGCATCCCACAGATCGCCGCCGTCATGGGATCGTGCACCGCGGGCGGCGCCTACGTCCCCGCGATGAGCGACGAGGCCGTCATCGTGCGCGACCAGGGCACGATCTTCCTGGGCGGTCCGCCGCTGGTGAAGGCCGCGACCGGTGAGGTCGTCACCGCGGAGGAACTGGGCGGCGGCGCGCTGCACTCCCGGGTCTCCGGCGTCACCGACCACCTCGCCGACGACGACGCGCACGCCTTGGCGATCGTCCGCTCCATCGTCGCCACCCTCGGCCCGCGCGCCCCGCGCCCGTGGGACGTCGTCGCCACCGAGGAACCCGTCGTCGACCCCGCCGAGCTCTACGGCATGGTCCCCACCGACAGCCGCACCCCCTACGACGTGCGCGAGGTGATCGCCCGCGTCGTCGACGGCTCGCGGTTCCACGAGTTCAAGGCCGAGTACGGCACGACCCTCGTCACCGGGTTCGCCCACATCCACGGCCACCCCGTCGGGATCGTCGCCAACAACGGCATCCTGTTCAGCGAGTCCGCGGTCAAGGGCGCCCACTTCGTCGAGCTGTGCGACCAGCGCGGCATCCCCCTGGTGTTCCTGCAGAACATCTCGGGCTTCATGGTCGGCCGCGAGTACGAGGCCGGCGGCATCGCCAAGAACGGCGCGAAGATGGTCACCGCCGTGGCGTCGACGCGGGTGCCCAAGCTGACCGTCGTGATCGGTGGGTCCTTCGGCGCCGGGAACTACGCGATGTGCGGGCGGGCCTACTCGCCGCGCTTCCTGTTCATGTGGCCCAACGCCCGCATCTCCGTCATGGGCGGGGAGCAGGCCGCGACGGTGCTCGGGACCGTCGGCAACGCCGACCCGGCGGCGATCCGCGCGCAGTACGAGGAGCAGGGCCACCCCTACTACTCCTCGGCCCGGCTGTGGGACGACGGCGTCATCGACCCCGCCGACACCCGCCGCGTCCTGGGCCTGTCCCTCTCGATCGCCGCGAACGCGCCCCTCGGGGACCCCGCGTTCGGCGTCTTCCGGATGTGAGCGCGATGTCGCGCCGCCCCGCCCCTGCTCCCACCCCGAACGAGCGGCCCGTTCGCGCAACTCAGTTGCCCGACTGTGCCGTTCGTTCGCTCGGGAAGGCCGACCCCCAGGAGGTCTCGTGTTCAGCACCGTGATGGTCGCCAACCGCGGCGAGATCGCGCTGCGGGTCATCCGCACGCTGCGCAGGCTGGGCATCCGCTCGGTCGCCGTGTACACCGACGTCGACGCGGGGTCGCCGCACGTCGCCGCGGCCGACGTCGCGGTGTCGCTGGGCGCCACCAACGCCTACCTCTCGATCGAGCGCGTCCTCGACGCCGCGAAGGCGACGGGCGCCGAGGCCATCCATCCCGGCTACGGCTTCCTCTCGGAGAACACCGCGTTCGCTGCGGCGTGCGAGGACGCGGGGATCGTGTTCGTCGGGCCGCCCGCGTCGGCGATCGAGGCGATGGGCGACAAGATCCGCGCCAAGCAGACCGTCGCCAAGGCGGGCGTGCCGGTCGTCCCCGGTTCCGACGGCGCCGGCCTGTCCGACGAGGACCTGGCCGCCGCGGTCGACGAGATCGGCTACCCGGTGCTGCTCAAGCCCTCTGCGGGCGGTGGCGGCAAGGGCATGGTCGAGGTCCACGACGCCGCGGATCTGTCCGACGCGATCGTGGGCGCCCGGCGGGTCGCCAAGGGAGCGTTCGGCGACGACACCCTGCTCGTCGAACGGCTCGTCACGACGCCGCGGCACATCGAGATCCAGGTGCTGGCCGACGCCCACGGCACCGTCGTGCACCTGGGCGAACGTGAGTGCTCGCTGCAGCGCCGGCACCAGAAGATCGTCGAGGAGGCACCGTCCGCGCTGCTCACGCCCGAGCAGCGGGAGCGGATGGGTGCCGCCGCGGTCGAGGCGGCCCGCTCGGTCGGCTACACGGGCGCGGGGACCGTCGAGTTCATCGTGGGTGGCGACCGGCCCGACGAGTTCTTCTTCATGGAGATGAACACGCGGCTGCAGGTCGAGCATCCGGTCACGGAGATGGTCACCGGGCTCGACCTGGTGGAGATGCAGCTGCGCGTCGCCGCCGGTGAGCCGCTCCCCCTGCGGCAGGACGACGTGGCGCTGACCGGGCACGCCATCGAGGTCCGCGTCTACGCCGAGGACCCGACCGCCGGTTTCCTGCCGACGGGCGGGCGCGTGCTCGCGTTCGAGGCACCGACCGGAGCCGGGATCCGTACGGATGCGGGGATCGAGGCGGGCGGGGTCGTCGGGTCCGACTACGACCCCATGCTCGCCAAGGTCATCGCCCACGGCGCCGACCGCGACGAGGCCCTGCGCCGCCTCGACACCGCCCTGGCCCACACGACGCTGCTGGGGCTGGGCACGAACATCGGCTTCCTGCGCGCCCTGCTGGCCGACGACGACGTCCGCGCCGCGAACCTCGACACCGGGCTCGTCGGCCGTCGTCTCGACGACTGGGCCGCCGCCGATCTCCCCGCCGACGTCGTGGGCGTCGCCACCGGGGTGGCGCTGCTCGACCTCGAACCGCGCGGGCAGGTCGTGGACCCCTTCGACATTCCCGGCGGCTGGCGTCTGGGCGACACGGCCGCGACGACCCGCACCCTGCTGGTGTCGGGCCACGACCCGGTCGAGGTCAGCGCCCGCGGCCGTGCGACGGACGCGTCGATCGTGATCGAGGGCGCGCTCGAGACGAGGACCAGCACAGAGCTTGTGAGTGGCAATAGTCGCTATAGCGACTATTGCCACTCACAGGGCGGCGTCAGCCGGCGTTACACGGCGGCGCGGGCCGGCGACGGGACGTTGTGGATCGGCCGCGACGGGTACGCCTGGGCGATACGCGAGCAGGGGCGGCTGGAGGCCGCCCGCGCCGACGCCGCGGCCGGTGGCGGGCCCGTCGTCAGCCCCATGCCCGGCACCGTGACGGTCGTCGACGTGGCCGAGGGCGACACCGTCGTCGCAGGTCAGCGGCTCGTCGTCGTCGAGGCGATGAAGATGGAACACGTACTCACCGCACCGGCCGACGGTGTGGTCCGCGAGCTGCGCGCCCGGGCGGGCGCCGCCGTCGCCAAGGACGCGGTGCTGCTCACCGTGGACACTGAGGAGGAGTAAGCGGTGGATCTCGAGCTCAGCGAGGAGCAGGAGGCCCTGCGGCAGACGGTCGAGGACTTCGCGCACAAGGAGGTCGCCCCCGTCATCGGCGGCTTCTACGAGCGCGAGGAGTTCCCCTACGACCTCGTCGCGACGATGGGCCGGATGGGGCTGTTCGGGCTGCCGGTCGACGAGGACCACGGCGGCATGGGCGGCGACTACACGGCGCTGTGCATCGCGCTGGAGGAACTGGGACGTGTCGACTCGTCCGTCGCGATCACGCTGGAGGCCGGGGTCTCACTCGGCCTGATGCCGATCTACCGCTTCGGCACCGACGAGCAGAAGGCCCGCTGGCTGCCGTCGCTGGTCACCGGAGAGCATCTCGGCGCGTTCGGGCTCACCGAGCCCGGCGGCGGTTCCGACGCCGGCGCCACCCGCACCACCGCCCGCCTCGACGGCGGCGAGTGGGTCATCAACGGCTCCAAGTCGTTCATCACCAACTCCGGCACCGACGTGACGTCGCTGGTCACGGTCACCGCGATCACCGGGGAACGCGGCGGCGGCAAGAAGGAGATCTCCGCGATCGTCGTGCCGTCGGGGACGCCGGGGTTCTCGGTGGCGCCCAAGTACTCCAAGGTCGGCTGGAACGCCTCCGACACCCACGAGCTGTCGTTCGACGACTGCCGCGTCCCCGCCGAGAACCTCCTCGGCGAACGCGGCCGCGGCTACGCCCAGTTCCTGTCGATCCTCGACGAGGGCCGCATCGCCATCGCCGCCCTCGGCACCGGGCTCGCGCAGGGCTGTGTCGACGAGTCGGTCCGCTACGCCCACGAGCGGGAGGCCTTCGGCCAGCCCATCGGCAGCTACCAGGCGATCCAGTTCAAGATCGCCGAGATGGAGACGCGCGCCCACACCTCACGGCTCGCCTGGTACGCGGCGGCCGCGAAGATGCAGGCGGGCAAGCCGTTCAAGAAGGAGGCGGCGATCGCGAAGCTGGTGTCGTCGAACGCGGCGATGGACAACGCCCGCGACGCCACGCAGATCTTCGGCGGCTACGGCTTCATGAACGAGTTCCCCGTCGGCCGCTTCTACCGCGACGCGAAGATCCTGGAGATCGGCGAGGGCACCTCGGAGGTCCAGAAGATGCTGATCGCCCGCCAGCTGGGGTTGTAGAAGCGTCGCGGTACGGTCGCGTCGACGACCGGGAGGAGCCACTGTGGCCAGCTGGGACGATCTCGTCTCCTACGTGCGGGTGCGCTACGAGATCATGCGCCAGCACGACCAGGAGCTGTGGTTCAACCTGCCGACGACGGGTGAGCGCACGCAGCTCGTCGTCGTACGCCAGGTGGTCGGCGACGACGGCCACACGTGGGCGCAGATCTCCTCCCCGATCTGCCGCGTCGCCGAGGTCGACCTGACTGAGCTGCTGTCGCTGGCGAGCGCATCGGTCGTCGGCGGCGTCGTGACGGTCGACGGGATCGCCGTGTTCCGGCACTCCGTCCCGCTGGGCGACGCCAACCTGGGCAGCTTCGACCGCCCGTTCCGGCACGTCGCCGACGTCGCGGACGACCTCGAGGAGAAGCTCACCGGCCGCGACGAGCACTGAGCCCTCCACTCGGCGGGGTGGTGGGCTGCGGGCTCGCCGGTGTGGGTGGGATCAGGAGATCGGCTCCAGTGCCTGGTCGACGACGACGCGCAGGCGGGCGAGGAGCTCGTCGGCCTCGGCCCAGGTGAGGACGCCCGAGCGGATGCCGAGGCGGATCTCCTCGGCGACCGTCCGCGAGAAGTGAGTCGCCCATTCGGACCGCGTCCACCCTGCGTTCATTCGCAGATGGTGCCCTGCGCCACATTCCGTTCACGATCCGGGGGTGTGTTACGCACCGTAACAGCCCACTACGCCGAGCGAGCGGCTCCGCGACCGTTCGACGCCGCCACCCGGCCCAGCACCCCGGGTACGCCGGTGACCGGCCGCAGTTCGGTGAGGGTCGGGTGCCCGGCCGCCAGCAGCGCGATGTCGCTGTCCGCGGCGGGCTCCTCGGTCATGTCGCGCAGCGACGACACGAGCGTCCCGTGCGCATCGCCCTCCCGGTGCTCGACGACGACCTGCGCGTTGCCGAACTCCGCCAGCTCCGCCTCCCGCAGCTCGCGCAGCGCGCCCGCGTCGACGTCGGGGGTGTTGAGCGACAGCACGGTGCCGGGGTCGCGTGCCAGCAGCAGGTCGAGCACCTGGGGCACCAGGGCGGTCGCCGCCTCCCAGTGCGGGGCCTCGGGCGGGACCCAGCCCGTGTCGAGCGACACGGCGAGGCCGTACCAGCCCTGCAGGCTCGCGGTCAGCGCGGCGCCGACGGTTCCGGAGTGCAGGACCGACCGGCCGACGTTGGCGCCCAGGTTGATCCCGGAGACGACGACGTCGGGCGCCGGGTCCAGCCAGCCACGGCCCGCCGCGTAGACGATGTAGGCGGGGTGCCCCTCGACGGCGAAGGCGGGGACGTCGTCGAGACCCGGCACAGTGCGGGGGTGCACGCGGACCCCGTCGTCGTCGCGCACGGACAGCACCGAGGCGGCGACGCCGCTCGAGTCGACGTGCGGCGCCGCGACCACGACCTCGAGTCCCGCGTCGCGGACCGCGGCGGCGAGCGCCCAGAGGCCGGGGGAGTCGATGCCGTCGTCGTTGGTGATCAGGGCCCGCAGGCGCCGCGATGAAGCCACGTCCTCCACGGTAGGCGAGTGCCGAGCGTGTCGTCGGCCGGAGGAGAGCAGCCCCACCCCGCACAACCTGTGTCGTCGCCCCCCGGCCACCGTCAGTTCAGGTTGGCGAGCAGGGAGCGGGCCTTGTCGCGCAGGGCGTCGCGCTGTGCGACCTCCAGAGGGGCATCGGTGTCGTCGGCCGCCTTGCGCAGGATGCGTGCGGCCTCGGGCCAGCGGGCCTGCGAGCCGAGGGCCTCGGCGAGATCGGTGAGCAGGGGGACGGCGGTCTCCGCAGGCCCGGGGAAGGTGAGCCGCATCCGCAGCACCCACTCCAGGTCGGCGGGGCGGCGGCGCCGGCCGTAGACGCCGCGCAGGTTCTCCAGGATGCGGACGAGGATCTGGCGGTTGCTCACCCGGGGCAGCAGGTCGCGGTGGAACGGCACCGACCCCTGCGCGGCGCCCGTGGTGGCACGGAACAGCTGCTCGCACTCGGTGTCGTCGAGTGTCCGGCCGCCGCCGAAGACGTCGATGTGCACCCCGGAGGCCTTGTCGCGCACCAGGAAGTGCCCCGGCATGCCGACGCCCTCCAGCTCGACGCCGACGCGGCGGCCCACCTCGATCGCGACGACCGCGAGCGTGATCGGGATGCCGGTGCGCCGCCGCAGCACGTGCGGCAGCAGCGAGTTGCGGGGGTCGTAGTAGTCCTCGGTGTTGCCGCGGAAGCCCTCGACCTCGAACAGCGACTCCAGCAGCCCCGGCAGCCCGGAGCCGGCGGGGACGGCCGCGGCGAGCCTGTCGAGCTCGGCGAGCCAGCGGTCGGGATCGAGGCCCGGGTGGGCGCCCGCGGCGACGGCGAGCGCGCCCACGTCGAGATCGGGCTCGCCGCGGCCCACGAGGGCGCCGAAGCGCGCGACGGGATCCATCGATCCAGTGTGCCGCCGCGACGGGCCTCGTCGGCACTCAGAGGCTCATGGTCACCCGAATGACCGTCCCGCTGCCGTCGCTCCACACCTGCAGGACGTCGGAGAGCTCGGAGGCGAGCCACAGCCCACGGCCCCGCGCCCCCGACGGCGGCGGCGCCACCAGCCCCGGGAACGGGACCTGCATCCGGCCCCCGTCGCGCACCTCGGCGACGACGTGCGAGCCGGGACCCGTGCCGTGCTGCCAGAGCCGCAGCGTCCCCGACCCGGGCCCGTGCTCGACGCTGTTGCTCGCGATCTCGTTGACGGCCAGCACGAAGTCGGCGACGCGTTCGGTGGACAGGCCGGCGTCCGTCGACACCTCGGCCACGGCGCGGCGCAGCCCGCTCAGCCCGTCGAGCGCGAAGTCCCGGGCCTCGACCGGGCGGCCGAGATCGGGCGGTGGGGGCGGCGGGAACTCGGCGACGACGTCGCCGGGCGTGCGGTAGCCCAGACCGGGCACCGAGTGCCCGGCCGACAGCAACGTGCGGTGCGTGGAGCCGCGCAGCAGACGTTCCTCGACGTCGTCGGGAAAGGGGCAGAGCACCTCCACGGGCAGGCCGGGGAGCGCGACGTCGAGCGCCGCGTCGAGACGCGCCCAGTAGCCGGGGCCGTCGGGCAGGTCGGCGACGTGCTGGGCCACGACCGCCGCACAGCCACCGGGCACCGTCCGCCGCGACAGCCGCGCCCAACGGACCGCGACGGTGAACGCGGGCAGCCGGTAGACCTCGGCCGGGGAGAGGAACTCGACCCGGCCGGCCGCGTCGCCGAGCTCGGCGCGCACCGCGTCACGCTCGGGGTCGGCCAGGACCGCGACGACGGGACCCTCCGCCTCGATCGCGCTGCGCAGCCGCGGCCCGAGCTGCGCCGCCAGCCCGGTGGGGGAGCTGAACGGGACACCCTCGTGGAGCGGCTCGGCGACCCCGGCGCCGGGCGCCGTCATCGTGGGCCCGGCAGGGGTGGCCAGGACACCCGGGCGCACCCGTGCCCTCGTCCCATCGCAGCCACCGTCTCCTCGCGGGACCCGGTGCCCGCCCCCGCGGCGCCCGGCCCCTACGCCCCTTCTCGCAGGCCGCACAGTAGTGCCCCCGACCGTGCGATCGCGAACCGTGGGCCGTCCCGGGTGCTGTGGCACTCACCGCGTCCCGCGCCGTGTCCGGTTCGCGGGCCGGTGTGGCAATGTGATCCGCGTCGGCGGGTGGCCCGACGGCACCGGACTCGAGGAGTGGGATGCGCGTCTTCAACGGGGTGGACGAGCTGCGCGCGGCGGTCGGCGAGACCATCGGCGAGAGCGAATGGTTCACCGTCGACCAGAGCCGGATCGACGGGTTCGCCGACGCGACCGACGATCACCAGTGGATCCACGTCGACGTCGACAAGGCGGCGGACGGCCCGTTCGGCACGACGATCGCGCACGGCTTCCTGACGTTGTCGCTGCTGCCCAGCCTGCTCAAGGACGTGTACTCGATCGAGGGCACGAAGATGGGCATCAACTACGGCCTCAACCGCGTCCGGTTCACCTCGCCGGTGCCGGTGGGCAGCAAGGTGCGGGGCGTCGTCGAGCTGGCGGACGTCAGCGACGTCGCCGGTGGCGTGCAGATCACCACGAAGGTGACCGTCGAGATCGAGGGTGCCGAGCGGCCCGCGCTGGTCGCGGAGTGGCTGACCCGCCAGTACGTCTGACAGACCGGGGGACCCCATGCGTGATGCGGTGATCTGCGAGCCCCTGCGGACGCCGGTGGGCGGTTTCGGCGGCGCCCTGCGCGACGTGCCCGCCCACCAGCTGGCCGCCACCGTGGTCACCGCACTGCTGGAACGCACCGGCCTGCCCGGCGACGCGGTCGACGACGTCGTCCTGGGCCACTGCTACCCGACGATGGACGCCCCCGCGATCGGACGGGTCGCCGCCCTCGACGCGGGCCTGCCCGTCACGGCGGGCGGCATCCAGATCGACCGCCGCTGCGGCTCCGGGCTGCAGGCCGTCCTCTACGCGGCGATGCAGGTGTCGTCAGGGGCGGCGGAGGTCGTCCTCGCGGGTGGCGCGGAGTCGATGTCCAACGCGCCGTTCTACTCCACCGGGATGCGGTGGGGCGCCAAGGCCGGGCCGGGCGTGATGCTGCACGACGCGCTCTCGCGCGGCCGGGTCACCGCGGGCGGGGTCAACTTCCCCGTGCCCGGCGGGATGCTGGAGACGGCGGAGAACCTGCGCCGCGACTACGCGATCCCCCGCGCGGAGCAGGACGAGTTCTCCGTCCGCTCCCATCAGCGCGCCGCCGCCGCACAGGCCGCGGGCCGGTTCGCCGACGAGATCGTCCCCGTCACCGTCAAGGGGCGTAAGGGTGACACCGTCGTCGACAGCGACGAGCACATCCGCCCGGATTCCAGCACCGAGATCCTGGCGAAGCTCCGGCCGATCCTGGGCCGCGACGACGCGGGCGCCACCGTCACCGCCGGCAACGCGTCCGGGCAGAACGACGGCGCCGCGGTCTGCGTCGTCACCAGCCCCGAGCGGGCCGAGGAGCTGGGGCTGCGGCCGCTGGCCCGCCTCGTGTCCTGGGGTCTGGGTGGCGTCGAGCCGAAGACGATGGGGATCGGCCCGGTCCCGGCCGTCGCCAAGGCCCTCGCGCGGGCAGAGCTGGCGCTCAAGGACGTCGACCTGATCGAGCTGAACGAGGCGTTCGCCGCGCAGGTCCTGGCCTGCACCCGCGAGTGGGGGTTCACCCCGGCCGACTTCGACCGTGTCAACGTCAACGGTTCGGGCATCTCGCTGGGCCACCCCGTCGGCGCCACCGGCGGCCGGATCCTGGCGACGTTGACCCGGGAGATGGTGCGCCGCGACGCCCGCTTCGGGCTGGAGACGATGTGCATCGGCGGCGGCCAGGGCCTGGCCGCGATCTTCGAACGCGTCTGAGCAGCGCCGTGTCCGAGCTCGACATCGAGGGCGCCGGACGCGTCGGCACCGAGCTGGTCCGTCTGGTGCGGCTCATCGAACGCACCTACTCCCAGCACCACGCGATCCATCCCGACGGCGTCGACCGCGCCACCTACGTGCTGCTCGTGCACCTGGTCGACGGCGGCCCGTACCGGTCGAGCGCGCTCGCCGAGGCGGTGCACTCCGACCCGTCGACGGTCAGCAGGCAGATCACCCAGCTCGTCAAGCTGGGGCTCGTGCGCCGCGTCTCCGACCCCGCCGACGGGAGGGTGGTGCTGCTCGTCGCCACCGAGGAGGGCGAACGGGTGCTCGTCGAGAACCGACGGCTGCGCAACGAGGGGATCGCGCGGATGCTCGCGAGCTGGCCCGCCGCCGACCGGGAGCAGTTCGCGGCGCTCCTCGCGAGGTTCACGGCCGACTTCGAGCAGTACAAGGCCGCGCGAACACCCCCGGGTGCCGCCGGGCGACGCTGACGCGGCCGCCCCGGGGGACAACGGGGTGTCCGACGGATCAGACGCCCCGTGGCCGTCACTCGGCGGTGTCGTGCTCCTCGTGCTCCTCGGCGGCGTCGAGCGCGCGCTTGCGGGAGGCGTGGATCTCGGCCTCGGCGTCGGCGCGGCCGACCCAGGTCGCGCCCTCGACGCTCTTGCCCGGCTCGAGCGTCTTATAGATCTCGAAGAAGTGCTGGATCTCCGCCCGGTCGAACTCGGGCAGGTGGTGGATGTCGCGCAGGTGCTCCTGGCGCGGGTCGTCGGCGGGGACGCACAGGACCTTGTCGTCGCCGCCCTTCTCGTCCTTCATCCGGAACATGCCGATCGTGCGTGCGCGGATGAGGCAGCCCGGGAACGTCGGCTCCTGGACGAGGACCAGCGCGTCGAGCGGGTCGCCGTCCTCGCCGAGGGTGTCATCGATGAATCCGTAGTCGGCCGGGTACTGGGTCGCGGTGAACAGCGTCCGGTCGAGCCGGATCCGGCCCGTCACGTGATCCACCTCGTACTTGTTCCGGCCGCCCTTGGGGATCTCGATGGTGACGTCGAAGTCCACGGTTCGTTGCTCCTGATGGGTCGGTGGCGGCTGTCGAGAGCCGACGCCGGTCGGGCGACCGGCTCCGGCGCCTACCTCTAGTGTGGGGGACCGCCCGCCGGTGCGGACCCTCCGGGGGTACGGGTCACGCCCGTGAGGATGGTCGCAGGCAGGAGGAACGGGTGGGTTTCGGACGGCGGATCGGCGACACGTTCCGAGTCCCGGGTCGTGGCCTCCGTCGCACTGTGGTGGTGCTCACCGTGCTGGTGACGGCCGTCGCGACGGGTTCCGCGGTCGCGTTGACAGCGCCCGGCCTGCTCGGCAGCGCCGGCGCCCAGGAAGCCGTGGCCATGCCCGTGCCGGTCCCGGCGCTGGGTGGGCTGCCCGCCAATGCTCCGCTCCCGACGGCGTCGGGGCTGGCCACCGCGCTCGACGCCGTGACCCGCGGATCGGCACTGGGCACGTTCGGCGGGGTCGTCGTCGACCCGGCCACCGGCACCCCGCTGTGGCAGCGCTCGCCCGACGACGCGCTCGTCCCCGGCTCGACCGCGAAGCTGTTGACGTCGGCGGCCGCGCTGCTCAGCCTCGCCGGCACCGAGCACCTGTACACGCGGGTCGTCGCCGGCGCCACGCCCGGTTCGGTCGTCCTCGTCGGCGGGGGTGACCCCACCCTGACGGCCCTGCCCGCGGGCAAGGACTCCGTCTACCCGCAGCCCGCGCGGCTCGGCGACCTCGCGGCCGCGGTGAAGAAGTCCCTCGGCACGCAGCAGGTCACGTCGATCATCGTCGACACGAGCCGCTACACCGGCCCGGGTCTCGCCGCCGGCTGGGACCCGGCCGACGTGGCGGGCGGCTTCGTCACGCCCATCGAGCCACTGATGCTCGACGGCGGCCGCGTCGACCCGGGCGCCCAGGACGGCACCCGGGTGAACGACCCCGCGGAACAGGCGGGCAAGGCGCTCGCGAAAGAGCTCGACGTCGACCCGGCGAACGTCAGCTCGGGCACGGCGCCGCCCAACGCGACGGTGCTGGGCACGGTGTCGTCGGCGTCGATCTCCGACCTCGTCGAGCATCTGCTGGAGACGTCGGACAACGTGCTCGCCGAGATCCTGGCGCGCGAGGTCGCGATCGCCCGTGGCGGCGAGCCTTCGTTCACCGGGGCGACCGCGCAGGTGCTGGCGGCGCTGAACCAGGCGGGCATCGACGCCTCGGGTGCCGTCCTCCACGACGGCAGCGGCCTCTCCACCGGCGACCGTGTCCCGCCCCGGCTGCTGGGCGCGATCCTCGCCGTCGCGGGGACCCCGCCGCAGAGCCCGCACGACACCGAGTTCCTGCGCCCCATCCTCGGCGGGCTGCCCGTCGCGGGTGGCGACGGCACGCTCGAGGACCGCTTCGGGGCGGGCACCTCGGCCGCCGGACGCGGGGTGGTGCGGGCCAAGACGGGCACGCTGACCGGGGTCAGCAGCCTCGCCGGCGTGGTCACCACCGCCGACGGCAGGCTGCTCGTGTTCGCGTTCATGTCCAACGGCCCCAACCCCGCCGACGCCCGCCCCCGCCTCGACACGATCGCGGCGACGTTGAGCCGCTGCGGCTGCCGCTGAGACCACGGGACGGCGTCCGTGTGCGTAGCCTCGGGTCCGTGCCGCCCGCCCTGACGCAACCGCCCGCGCCCATCGACTCCGGCCTGCCCGTCAACTGGGATCTGGCCAAGCGGACCGCGTCCCGGCTGATGTCGTCGGGGCCGCAGGCCTCGCGCGCCGAGGCCCGCGAGCTGGTCGTGCGGCTGCGCGCGGACGCCGCCGTCGCCGAGGGCCACGTCCGCACGGTCACGGGTCTGGGGGAGGGGCTGCCACTGCTGCCCGCCGACGTCGTCGACCGCCCCGGCTGGGCGTCGGCGGCCGTCGACGGCATGTCCGCGCTCACCTCCGGCGCGTCGCTGCCTCGTACGCCCAAGGTGGCCAAGGCCGTCACCGGCACGACGGCGGGCCTGCAGATCGGGTCGGTGCTCGCCTACCTCGGCGGGCGGGTCCTGGGCCAGTACGACCCGTTCGGCGGCGCCGACGGCGCGGGCAGGCTGCTGCTCGTCGCCCCCAACGTGCACGCCGCCCAGCGGGCCCTGGACGTTCCGTCGACCGACTTCGGGCTGTGGGTGTGCCTGCACGAGGCCACGCACCGGCTGCAGTTCACGGCGGTGCCGTGGCTGCGCGACTTCTTCTCCGGGCAGGTGTCGGCGTTCCTGTCGCTGGCCGACACCGACGGTTCCGACGTGCTCACCCGGCTGCCGGAGATCGCCAAGCGGATGCGGGAGACCCGTGGCGACGCGCTCGCCGTCATCGAGCTGCTGCAGGGCCCGGAGCAGCGGGCCGTGCTCGACCGGCTCCTCGCCCTGACGACGCTGCTGGAGGGCCACGCCGACCACGTCATGGACGCCGTCGGCCCCGAGGTCGTGCCCAGCGTCGCGACGATCCGGGAACGCTTCACCGTGCGTCGCCGCGGCGGCGGGCTGCTCGACCGGCTGCTGCGGGCGCTGCTGGGCGTCGAGGCGAAGATGAAGCAGTACGCGGTCGGCTCCGCGTTCACGTCGTACGTGGTGCTGGCCGCCGGGATGGGCGGGTTCAACCGGGTGTGGGAGTCGCCGGAGACGCTGCCCACCCGCGCCGAGCTGGCCGACCCGGCCGCATGGCTGCGCCGCGTGGGCTGAGGGCGCGGCACGTGGGCACGAGCCGCGCCGGGACGGCCGTCGCGCGGCTGCGGCTCCCC
>NZ_BJVJ01000089.1 GCF_007989085.1 Pseudonocardia sulfidoxydans NBRC 16205 | reverse complement strand
TTGTGCGGTCGCTGCTCCGGGCTGGGCACCGGCACGCGTCCTACCGGCAGCATGACGACTGCGAAGTGCGCGCGGCGACTTGGTTGTCGGCGCTCCGTCGCGGGTAGGCGGCGCCTGCGCGAGTGCGGGCCGGCCGCGCGAGTTCCGGGGGCGGCACGCGGCCTTCGCCTTCGGCGCGTGGTCTGGTGGGTGGGGGACGACAGGAGAAGTCGTGCAACGACACGATATGCCGCGCGGCGACCCACAGCCGCACGCCACTCCCGGGCCGCTGAGGGTGCAGCCCGGCGGAGCGGTCCGCGCGCGGGAGGTGCAGGTTCGACGGTCGGCGCGTCGGTCTTGTGGCCGACGCGCAGCTTTCAGCTGACGCGGCGATCGGAGAACCTGCGCGCTGACGGGGATGCTGACGCGTTGGGCTGCCGGGAGGCACCGAGCGACCCATCCGGTCGAGCCGGGGCCGCAGGCTTTGACCCGGGAGCCGGTCCCGTGCCTGTGGACGACGGCGGAGGGTCGGGCCGAGGCTGCCCCCTCACCAGATGATGGACGAGCAGGGGTTCGCGCGCGGAGCGACCGGACCGCGGCGCGTGGCTTCTGTGATCGGCGCTCGACGCTCATCATCGGCACCCGCGCCCCAGGTCAGGCGCTGATCGAACAACCCGCGCGCCGACGGGCTGCTCGCGCGCGGAGCGCCTGGGCCGACCGGACGCGCCGACGGGGCCGCTCCCGTGTGGAGCGACCGGACCGCGGGGCTGCTCACGCGCGGAGCGTGTCCACCCGGGTCGTGTCGGCTGGTGTAGCCGTTCTCCGCCGGCTGCACCATCAGCGGCCCGGGTTCCGCCGCCGTCGCGGGCGGCTGTCGGAGGCGCAGCGCACTGATCGCGGGGCCGGGTTTCCCCTGCGGCGCATCCGGAGCGGCCGCCAGGTGCATGTGCCGGGCGTAGCCTGGGGCGATGGGGCTCTTCGGTCGGGACACGTCGCGGATGGTCACCGCGGAGGAGGCGCTCCCGGGCCGGGCGACGCCGCTGGCGGTGCCGGAGGCGCACTTCGTGAACGGGCACCGCATCGTGCCGCCGTTCCCCGACGGCCTGCAGTCCGCCGTCGTCGGTATGGGGTGTTTCTGGGGTGCGGAGCGGATGTTCTGGCAGACGCCGGGCGTGTGGTCGACGGCCGTCGGCTATGCGGGCGGTTTCACCGAGAACCCGACGTACGAGGAGGTGTGCTCGGGCCTGACCGGGCACACGGAGGTGGTGCTCGTGGTCTTCGACCCCGCCGAGATCACGTACGAGACCGTGTTGAAGGCGTTCTGGGAGGGCCACGACCCGACGCAGGGCATGCGGCAGGGCAACGACCGGGGGACGCAGTACCGGTCGGCGGTCTACTGGGCGGGCGAGGTGCAGCGGGAGCAGGCGGAGGCGTCGGCGGCGGCGTACGGACAGGCGCTGCGGCTGGCGCATTTCGGGCCGGTGACCACGGAGATCGCGCCGCTGGGGACGTTCTTCTGGGCGGAGGACTACCACCAGCAGTATTTGGCGAAGGTGCCCAACGGCTATTGCGGCATCGGGGGCACCGGAGTGTCGTGCCAGGTGGGGTCGGGCGTCGCCGGCGAGTGAGTCCGGTGCCCGGGCGGTGACCGCCGCCCGGGCTGCCGTCGCTGGGGAGCAACGAACGGATCAACGACGCTGGGCCGAACGGGTCACGTCGTGCGACAGGTACTTCCCTCGGGAGGGTGACGTGCTCGCGTGGACGACGGTTCCGGCTCCGGCGCCGATCGGGGCGTTGACCTGTGCTGTTGCCGACGACGGGGCGGTGGCTCATGTCGGCTGGGGGGTCGGCGGCGAGTCGCTGCGGGCGTTAGCCGCGATGTTGGGGGAGGAGCTGGTCGTCGACGAGGCCCGGACCCGTGACGTGGCGACGCAGCTCGCCGAGTACCTGGACGGCCGCCGCAGGGTGTTCGACCTGGAGGTCGACTGGCGCAGCATGCGTGGTTCGCGCCTGACGGTGCTGCGGACCTTGTTCGAGCGGGTGCCGTACGGGCGGGTCGTGGGCTACGGGGAGCTGGCCGAGATGTCGGGGGCGTTCGAGGAGAGTTGGACGGCTGCGCGGGGTGTCGGGTCGATCATGGGTTCGAACCCGGTGCCGGTGGTGGTGCCGTGTCATCGGGTGCTGGCGTCGGCGGGCGGCGGGAAGCTGGTCCTGGGCGGGTTCGGCGGTGGGTTGCCGGCCAAGGAGTGGCTGCTCGCGCTGGAGGGTGTGGTGACCCCGACGCTGGATTTCTCGTGAGGAACCCTTGTGAGTGGCGATAGTCGCTATAGCGACTATCGCCACTCACAGGGTCATGTGCGGAACGCCTGGATGTCGATGTCGATCCGCAGCGTCCGGCCGACGGCGAGGACCCCGGCCAGCACGGACTGGTTCCAGCTGATGGCGAAGTCGTCGCGGGAGATCTCGGTGGTGGCCGAGAAGCCGGCGCGGGTGCCGCCCCAGAGGTCGGGGCCGCTGCCGCGGTAGGTCACGTCGAGGGGGACGGCGGCGCTGACGCCCTTGAGCGTCAGGATCCCGTCGACGCGCCAGTGGGTGGCGTCGCGGCGGGTGAGGCCGTCGCTCTTGAAGTGGATCTCCGGGTGGACGTCGACGTCGAGGAAGTCGGCGCTGCGCAGGTGCGCGTCGCGGGTGTCGTCGTCGGAGTCGACGCCGTTCGGGTCGATGACGACCTCGACGGAGCTGTTCTCCAGCGGGTCGGCGACCTGGATGCGGCCGTCGAAGCGGCGCAGCCGGCCGTGCACCGGGGTGAGCCCCAGGTGCATGGCCGTCGCGCGGATGCTGGAGTGGACGGGGTCGATCTGCCACGTGCCGGGGGCGGGGAGGACCCGCCCGCCGACGCGGGGCAGCTCGACGACGCCCAGGGCCGCCGGGGCGGCACCGGTGACGGTGACGGTCCGCGCGGCGGGCTCGTGGCCCGGGGCGGCGATGATCACCGTGTAGGTGCCGACGTCGAGGCCGTCGAGGACGAACCCGCCGTCCTCGCGGGCGGCGGCACGTCCGCGTTGGATCCCGGTCCCGTCGACGACGGTGAGCATCCCGCCGCCGACGGGCCAGCCGTCGGGTGTGGTGAGGGTCCCGCTGATGGCCGCCGTCACCGCAGCCGCCCGCCGGTCGGCGATCCGGGCTCCTCCGGCACCGCGGGCAGGTCGGGCGGCGGTGCCCCGAGTGAGGTGGGTTCCTGCGCGGCGACAGCGGGAGCCGCCGGGGCTGAGCCCGCGACGACGGGCGCCGCGAACGCGATCTCGGTGGTGCTGGCGCCACCCGCGGTGACCTGCACGACCGACGCGGTGGGCGCGTAGCCGCTCGCGGTGATCGTGTAGGTGCCCTCGGCGAGGTCGTCGAAGGCGAAGGTGCCGTCGGCGTCGGTGACGGTGGAGCCGACCACGTTGCCGCTGGGGTCGATCAGCGTGGCGAGTGCCTCGGGGACGCCGCGGCCGGTGGAGCCGGCGACGACGGTCCCGAGCAGCCGGGCGCGCCGGGGCAGCTCGACGTCCTGGACGACCTCGTTGCCGCCGGGCAGCACGACGCTGGTGGCGACGGGCTGGTAGCCGGTTCCGGCGGCGGTCAGCGTGTACTGGCCGTCGGGGACGCCGGCGAGCAGGTAGCGGCCGAGGTCGTCGGACACGGTGGCGGCGGAGACGTTGCCCTGCACGTCGATCAGGGTGACTGCGACGCCGGAGACGGGCCGGGTCTGGCCCTGGGCGTCGGTCACGCGGACGACCCCGCGCAGCCCACCGGCACCGGCGAGGGTGACGTCGTGGCGGACGGCCCTGTCGGCGACGGCGACCATCGCGGCGTGCGGCTGGAACGCCCCGGACGCGGCGACGACGAGGTAGGTGCCCCCGGTGGGGACGCCGATCCGGTACTCGCCGGCCTGGTCGGACGTGGTGCGGGCGGCCTGGCGGCCCGTCGGTTCGGTGACGGTGACGACCGCACCGGCGAGCCCGGCGCCGTCGGCGCGGCGGACCGTGCCTTCGATGGCGGGCCCGTCGCCGGGTCCGTCGGTCGACGTGGCGGCGACGGGCATCGGGGCGGTGACCGACGGGTCGGCTGCGCCGGGTTCGGGCCGGAGGGCGTGCCTGCTGCCCTGCCCGTTGCCCTTGGCCGCCGCGGCGACGGCGGCCGCGACGGTCCCGGAGGCGAGGCCGTTCCCGTTGTGCCCGTTGCCGTTGCCGTTGCCGTTCGCGGAGGCAGCAGTCGGAGCAGGAGAGGAAGGCGCAGCCTCCGCCTCCAGCGGCGTGGGCGTGACGGCACCGACCGACGCGCCCTCACCCGCGGCCTCCTCCATCGCCCGCGCCTGGGCGCCGGACATGGTGCGCAGCGGCAGCTCCTTGATGAACAGGACCAGCACGAACGCGATGACGAGGATGAACGCGACGATGAGGAAGGTCAGCGTCATCGAGTTGGAGAAGCCCTCGAGGAACGGCCGGGCCAGTCGCGGGTCGATCGTCTGCAGGAACGAGGAGTCGTTCAGCACGCCTGAGGTGTCGGCGCCGCCGTTGAGGGCGGCGAAGAACGGCGCGTTGACGGGGTCGGCCTGCACGGCCGGGTCGGCGACGGCGGCCATGAAGGTCGGGTCGGACTGGGCCGCGCCGAAGGCGTCGCTGATCTTGTCGGTGACCGTCGAGAACAGGATCGAGAGGAACACCGCGACACCCAGCGTGCCGCCGAGCTGGCGGAAGAACGTCGACGACGCGGTGGCGACGCCCATGTCGCGGGCGGGGACGGCGTTCTGCACGGCGAGCACGAGGGTCTGCATGCAGCTGCCGAGGCCGAGGCCGAGCATCGCCATGTAGAGGTCGAGCTCCCAGAGCGGGATGTCGACGGTGACGCGGAAGTGCAGCAGCAGCATCGCGCCGACCATCAGCGCGGTGCCGATGACCGGGAAGATCTTGTACTTGCCGGTGCGGGACGTGATCTGGCCGGACAGGATCGAGGCGACCATGATGCCCGCGACCAGGGGCAGCATCAGGAAGCCGGACTCGGTCGGGGTCGCGCCGTGCACGATCTGCAGGAACTGCGGGAGCAGCACGATGCCGCCGAACATCCCCATGCCGATGACGAAGCCGGCGACACCGGTCACCGAGAAGACGGCGTTGCGGAACAGCCGCAGCGGGACGAGGGCGTCCTCGCCGTAGAAGCGCTCGGCGACCAGGAAGAGCGCGAGGCCGACGGCGCCGACGATGTAGCAGACGATGGCGCTGGTGGAGCCCCAGCCCCATTCGCGGCCCTGCTCGGCGATGATCAGCAGCGGCACGAGGCAGATCGCGAGGGAGATCGCGCCCGGCCAGTCGATGCGCCGGCTGCGCTTGGTGTGCGGAAGGTTGAGCACCTTGGCCACGACGACCAGCGCGACGGCGCCGATCGGCACGTTGACCAGGAAGATCCAGCGCCAACCGTCGATGCCGGCGATGGTGGCCTGGCCGGACAGCACGCCGCCGATGACCGGGCCGATGACGCTCGACGTGCCGAACACGGCGAGGATGTAGCCCTGGTACCGGGCGCGCTCGCGGGGCGGCACGATGTCGCCGAGGATCGTCAGCGCGAGGGTGAACAGACCACCGGCGCCGAGGCCCTGGACCGCGCGGAACGCGGCGAGGGAGTACATCGACGTCGCGAAGGTACAGAGCACCGAGCCGACGATGAAGATCGAGATCGCGAACAGGAACAGCGGTTTGCGCCCGAACTGGTCGGACAGCTTGCCGTAGAGCGGCGTCGTGATCGTGCCCGTGATCAGGAACGCGGTGGTGGCCCAGGCCTGGAGGCTGAGCCCGCCGAGGTCGTCGGCGATCGTGCGGATGGCCGTCGAGACGACGGTCTGGTCGAGCGCGGCGAGGAACATGCCCAGCGCGAGACCCACCAGGATGGTGACGATCTGCTTGTGGCTGAGCTCGCCGGAGCTGCGTTCCGGCGGGGCGGACGCACCCGCAGCCTTCTGCTGCGGCGCGACGGCCTCGGTCGACATCGGATTCCCCCTCAGTGCCTGCGGGCGGGTGTGGCCGCCTGCAGCTCGTGCTGTTGAAAGTCGGTGCAGAAGTCGGCGAGCAGCGTGACGAGCGCCTGCCGCTTCTCCATGGGCCACGCGCCGAGGACCTCGGCGACGAGGCGGGCCTTGTGCCTGCGGCTCTGCTCCAGTGCGGAGTGACCGTCGTCGGTGACGGCGAGCAGGCTGGCGCGGCCGTCGTCGGGGTCGGCGCGCCGTTCGATGAGTCCTTGCTTGACCAGTGCCGCGACCCTGCGGCTGACGGTCGAGGGGTCGGTGCACAGGGCGCCGGCGAGGTCGGCGGACCGCTGGGGGCCGTCGGCGGAGGCGAGGTGCACGAGGACGTGGAAGGTGGCCCGGTCGAGGTCGGCCGGTCCGGATCCCCGGCTGTTGCGCTGGACCAGGCGGAACAGCCTGGCGAGCTCGTAGCCCAGTGCGTCGGCGACGGCGAGGTCGTCGGTGAGGTCGTCGGTGAGATCGCCGCTGCGGGTGGGGCTCGGGATGATCGCGGGGTCGCCCGGTGCCGGGTCGCCGGCGAGGTCCGCCGTCGGCCCGGTCGTGGTGATCGCTGCGCTCGTCACGGCCGCATCCCTCGATCCTTTACCAATACTTTGCTTGTAACACGCAAGAAGTTGCTGGGGGCAACCATGCTCCTCTTACCTGCCGGTCGGCAAGTCGGATTCACCCGGGACGGTGGCTTTCGTCCCCGCCGTCCCTGAGACCTGCGCCACGCCGGGCGCCGACAGGGTCGCACCGGCCCGGTGCGGAGCACCCAGGGTGACGGGCACTACCCTCGGCGTGCACGTGACAGGCCCTCGGGAGGTTGGCGTTGACGAGGTTCGGCCGCTCGGCGAGATCGATCGCCCCGCTCGTCGTCCTGGCCGGCCTGCTCCTCGCGGGCTGTGCGCAGCCGGGCCAGCTGGGTCACGACGCGCCACCCCCGCCGCCCGCGGCCAGTCCCGTCGCCGCCGCACAGGCCCCGCCGCCCCTCCCCACCGGGACCGCCGACGTCGGCCGCGGCACCCTCCCCGCGCGCATCCAGATGTCGACGCTCGGCCCCGCCGACGTCTCCGTCCGCACCGTCGAGCTCGCCCCCGGGGAGTCCACCGGCTGGCACCGCCACCCCGGCTTCGAGACGACGATCGTCAACAGCGGCGAGGTGACCGTGCAGACGGCCGAGGAGTGCGCGCCGCAGCGCATCGGCGCGGGCGACGCCGTCTTCGTGCCCGACGCGCAGGCCCACCTCATGCGCAACGACGGCACGGTGCCCGCGCAGCTCGTCGTCACCCAGGTCCTGGCGCCCGACGCGCCCGACCGCAGCGGTGTGGCCGCGGCCTGCGGCAACTCGTCCCTGCGCTGATCGGAACTGCGCTGATCGGGACCGCGCTGAGCGGAACCGCGCTGACCGGGACCGGGCTGACCGGCGCCGATCCCGCGTCGATGATCACCCCGCGTTGCGCGCGCGTGGGATAGTGGCGTCGGTAGGGACGAACTGCGGGAACGGCGGGGACGATGGCATCGAGGACGGTCGCCGGGGCCGACGGGCGCAGCTGGTCGGTGCGGATGAACATCGAGTGGTCGACGCCCGCGGTCGGCGACGAGTTCGAGCACGACGTCGACGGCGGCCGCGGCGCCGCGATCATGATCCTGTCGTCGCTGCTGCTGTTCTGGGTCGTGCTGATCTTCTGGAAGCCGTCGCTGGTCTCCGTGCCCTTCTACCTGTGGTTCATCGCGGCCTTCGCCATCCTGTTCTTCCCGTTCCGCTGGTACCTGCGGCGGCCGTACACGATCGTCGCCGAGACCGAGGGCAGCTACGACGCCGATCTCCCGGCCGAGCACTGGTCCGGGATGGTGCGCGGCCGTTCGCGGGCCAAGGAGGAGATGCGGGTCGTCGTCCGCAGCCTCCGCACGCGTGCGACGCCCGGGCACTCCGACAGTCCGCTGCAACCGGTGAACTGACGTGCCCGAGCTCCCCGAGGTCGAGGCACTGGCCCAGCACCTGCGCGACCACGCGATCTACCGCCCGGTCGCGCGGGTCGACATCGCGAGCATGAGCGTCCTCAAGACGTTCGACCCACCGGTGTCGGCGCTCGCGGGCCGGGTCCTGACGGGGGCGGCGCGCTACGGGAAGTTCCTGTCCGTCGAGTTCCACGACCGGCCCGGCGAGGAGCTCGACCTCATCACGCACCTGTCGCGGGCCGGGTGGATGCGCTGGCACGAGCAGGCGTCGGCGGCCCCGCCCAAGCCCGGCCGCGGCCCGCTGGCCCTGCGCGTGCACCTCGACGCCGTCGGCGGCCCCGGGTTCGATCTGACCGAGGCCGGCACCCAGAAGCGCCTGGCCGTCTACCTGGTGAGCGACCCGCAGGAGGTACCGGGCATCGCCCGCCTGGGCCCCGACGCGCTCGCCCTCGGCCGCGACGAGCTCGCCGAGATCCTCACCGGGCGCACCGAGCGGATCAAGAACCTGATCGTCGACCAGAAGACCATCGCCGGGATCGGCAACGCCTACAGCGATGAGATCCTGCACACCGCACGGCTCTCGCCCTATGCCGTGTCGGGACGCCTCAAGCCCGAGCAGCTCGACGCCCTCCACGAGGCGATGCAGTCCGTGCTCAGCGACGCCGTCGAACGGTCCGTCGGCCAGGGCGCCGCCGAACTGAAGGGCGAGAAGCGGTCGGGGCTGCGCGTGCACGCCCGCACCGGCCTGCCGTGCCCCGCCTGCGGCGACACCGTCCGGGAGGTGTCCTTCGCCGACAGGTCGTTCCAGTACTGTCCCGGCTGTCAGACCGGAGGCAAACCGCTCGCCGACCGGCGCCTGTCCAGGCTGGTGAGGTGAGGGAGCCGTCGTGGGAGAGCTGCTGAGCTCGCCGACAGCGCTGCTGGTCCTCGTCGGTGTCGTCATCATCGTCCTGCTCGTCGTGCTGTTCCTGCAGCTGCGTCGCGCCCGGCGCAACACCTTCGCCACCCCGCTCGAGCGCGCCACCTTCGCGACGTTGCACACCGTCGCCCTGGCAGCCCCCGCGCTGCGGGAGGGCCTGTCACCGAACTCGGCGAACTTCGCCCTGCCGTACCTGAAGGTCCTGCTCGACACCTGCGCGCTGACCATGACCGACGCCAAGGGCAACACCCTCGCCTGGGACGGCGACGCCGACCAGCACGAGCCGGACGTCGTCACCCTCGCCGACCAGGTCATCTCCACCGGCCGCCAGCAGGTCGCCTCGCACAGCTCCATCTCCTGCGACCATCCCGGTTGCGAGGTGCGCGGCATCGTCGTCGTGCCGCTCGAGACCGACGGCGCGATCGTCGGCACCCTCGCCGCCCTCACCACGGCCACCGCGGGCCCGGTCCTGCTGCGGGCCACCGCCGAGGTCGCGCGCTACGTCTCCAGCCAGCTGGAGCTGGCCGAGCTCGACGAGTCGCGCCAGCGCCTGGCCCGCGCCGAGGTCCGCGCCCTGCGCGCCCAGATCTCGCCGCACTTCGTCTACAACGCGCTGACGACGATCGCGTCGTTCATCCGCACCGACCCCGTGCGGGCCCGCGAGCTGCTCATCGAGTTCGCCGACTTCACCCGCTACTCGTTCCGCACCGCCGGCGAGTACACGACGCTGACCGACGAGCTCACCAACATCGAGCGCTACATCGCGCTGGAGAAGGCCCGCTTCGGCAACCGGCTCAACATCAAGCTGCAGATCGCGCCCGAGGTGCTCAACGTCGTCCTGCCGTTCCTGGCGCTGCAGCCGCTCGTGGAGAACGCCGTGCGGCACGGCCTGTCGGGTAAGCCGCAGGGCGGCACGATCACCATCACGGCCGAGAACGCGGGCTCCGAGTGCGTCATCATCGTCGAGGACGACGGCGTCGGCATGGACCCGGCGCGGCTCACCGAGGATCTCGACGACGCCCATCTCTCCGGCGCGCACGTCGGCCTGGGCAACGTCGACGACCGGATGCGGTCGGCCTTCGGGGATGATTTCGGTCTCGTCGTCGACACGAACATCGGCGCCGGGATGAAGATCACTTTGAGGGTCCCGAAGTTCCGCGTCGGCATCCGCGCCTGATCGTTCGGGTGCCCTCGGATCCGTCCCACTGGGTGGACGGCCGGTTCCGCGTACGGTGGTCGTATGGACACGTTGCGCATCCCCGACAAGATCGCGTCGCGCCTCCCCGGCAAGCTCGGCGACCGCTCCGACAAGGGCGTCGTGTCCCTCGTCCGGTTGCACGGAGTCATCACCCCGCAGGCCGGTCCGGTGCCGCGGTCGGTGCTCAACGCGGCCTCGCTCGACAAGGTCCTGGAGCGCGCGTTCGCACCTGAGAACCTCGCCGCCGTCGCCCTGCTGATCAACTCGCCCGGCGGGGCGCCCACCCAGTCGGCGCTCATCGCCGACCGCATCCGCGGCCTCGCCGACGAGAAGAAGGTGCCCGTCCTCGCCTTCTGCGAGGACGTCGCCGCGTCCGGCGGATACTGGCTGGCCTGCGCCGGAGACGAGATCTACGCCCATGAGACGTCGATCGTCGGGTCCATCGGCGTGATCAGCGCGGGCTTCGGGCTGCAGGGCCTGATCGAGCGGTTCGGCGTCGAGCGCCGGCTGCACACCGCGGGCGAGTCCAAGTCGCGGCTCGACCCGTTCCTGCCCGAGAGGCCCGACGACGTCGCGTGGCTGCGGGGCCTGCAGGACCAGCTGCACGACATGTTCAAGGCCTGGGTCACCGAGCGCCGCGGTGACCGTCTGAACACGGAGAGTGACCTGTTCACCGGTGAGGTGTGGACGGGCGCGAGGGCCCTGGGGACGGGTCTCGTCGACGGACTCGGGACGCCGCGCGGGGTGCTCGCCGAGCGTTTCCCGGATGCCGAGATCGTTCCCGTGGAGTCGCGCAGGCCACTGCTCGCGAGGCTCGGGATCGGGGCGCCCGCGGCCGCGGCGACGTTCTCACCTGTGAACTCTTTGCTGGGGATCGCCGAGGCGGCCGAGATACGCGCGCTCTGGGCGCGGTACGGTCTATGACTCGGTGTGGTCGATCGGATCCGATCGGTATCGGTACTCATCGGGTACCGATCGGACGGCCCCCTGGCACTCCGGTCGATTCACCGTCACCATAGTCGGCGGGGTGGGCGCGTGATCGTTCGGGCGTCACCCTGCCGGGAGCGCCGGACACGCAGGATGAGGAGATCGTGGACAGCAACGACAGTTCCGGAGGTCTGGTCGTTCTCGCTGTGGACGACGAGGAACCCGCTCTCGAAGAACTGGCATTCCTGCTCAACGAGGACAGCCGCGTCGGCACCGTGTTGAAGGCCTCGGACGCGACAGAGGCGCTCCGCATCCTGAACAACCGCCAGGGAGCCCGCGAGGTCGCGCCGGTCCCCGGCCGGGGGGTCACACACCCCGCCACCGGCACCCGCGTCGCCGAGCGCACCGACGTCGAGGTGGTCTTCCTCGACATCCGGATGCCGGGCCTCGACGGTCTCGAGCTCGCGCGGGTGTTCTCGTCGATGGCCACACCGCCGTCGGTCGTGTTCGTCACCGCGCACGACGACCGCGCCGTCGACGCCTACGAGGTCGGGGCGGTCGACTACCTGCTCAAGCCACTGCGCTCCGAGCGGCTCTCCGCCTCGCTCGACCGCATCCTGGCCAGCCGCGCCTCCGGCCCCGCCGAGCCGGCGCAGCAGGAGAGCGGCGAGGACGAGGTCATCCCCGTCGAGCTCGCGGGCACCACGAAGCTCGTGCCGCGGTCGGCGGTGCGCTACGTCGAGGCCCAGGGTGACTACGCCCGGCTGCACACCAACGAGGGCAGCCACCTCGTCCGCATCCCGCTGTCGGTGCTGGAGGACCGTTGGCGCGACGCCGGTTTCGTCCGTATCCACCGGTCGTTCCTCGTGGCGCTGCCGCTGGTCACCGAGCTGCGGCTGTCGGGATCGGGTTACGTCGTGCGCGTGGGCTCGGGCCCGGAGACGGCCGAGCTGCCGGTCAGCCGCCGGCACACCCGTGAGCTCAAGGACCGCCTGGTCCGCGCCACGAAGCAGGCCTGGAGCCAGCGGTGACGTCACCGTGAACGAGAGCCTCCCCGGGAGTGAGCGGCAGCGAGTGACCCGTCGGCACAGCGCTGGCGCGAAGCGCCGACCGAGCTCCGGCGAGGTCGCGCGGTGAGCACGTACACCGATGGCCGTGCGCCGTCGGTGTCGTCGGGGCCCCCTGAGTCCGGTGGCGGGGCCCGGACCGAGGACGACGTGCGCGAGGCGGATGCCGGGGTGCCCCGGCAGTCGTTGGGTGTCGAGGATTCCGGTCCGGCGTGGGTGAACGCCGAGATCCAGCGTCGGATGCGGGAGGCCGCGAGCCGTCCTGGTGGGCGGCACGCGCGCCGCGAGCGGGGCGAGGCGCCCGGCGACGAGCAGGCCGAGCCGCAGCCCGCGGAGCCGCAGGAGCCCCGTCCCGTCACCGCGGCGGAGGTCGAGGAGCGGCAGTGGCCGCCGGCGCGTCCGGCGGCGCCGCGGGCGCGTGGCGCCGGTTCGCCGAATCCGTACAGCAGCGACGGTGGGGTCGGCTACACGGCGGGCCTGCGTCCGCCGCCGGCCCCGCTGCCGAGCCGGGCGCCCGCGCCGCCGCGGACGTCGCCCGCGCGCCACGCGGAGTCGCCGCCCGCGGGCTCGCGGCCGGTGGCGCCGCCCCCGGTGCCCGTTGTGCCGCCTGCGACCCCGCCGGGCCCGGTTGCCCCGACCACTGGAACGCCGCCGCCCACTGGAACACCGCCGCCCACTGGAACACCGCCGCCCACAGGAACACCGCCGCCCACAGGAACACCGCCGCCCACAGCCGCGGCGTCTACGGTCGCGGAGTTCGTCGCGCAGCGGGGTGACGCCGTCACCGCCGAGCAGCCCCGCCTCGACGAGCGGACCGCTCCGGGCCCGCGATACTCGGAGGACACCCCCGACTACGACGACGACTACGACGTCGGGTTCGTCGCCACCGAGGACGACGACGACTCGCAGGTCCTGTGGTCGGCGGACTCCGGGCCCGCGGCCGACCTCGACGACGCGACGCCACCGCGTCCCGATGCCCAGTCGGAGGACGCCTCGGCGAGAGCGGGGGACGACGACCCGGACCACCTCTCGTTCGCCGACGGCGTCTCCGCGGTCGAGCAGACCATGCCCTACCCGGCCACCGGTCAGATCGACCACGCGTCGGGCCGTGTGCGGGTGGTGCTGTCGGAGCGCCGGCAGAACCAGCGCTCGGTGCGGACGGTCCAGGACGTGCAGGACCTGACGTCGGTCGGCGACCTGTTGCGTTCCAACCTGATCGGTAACCAGCTGGGTCTCGCGCTGCGCGTCGCGGCGGTGGCGGTGCTGGCGCTGGGCTCGCTGCCGGCGCTGTTCGCGTTGTTCCCGGAGATCGGCCGGGTCGACATCCTGGGCCTGCGTCTGCCGTGGCTGCTGCTGGGGGTGCTGGTCTACCCGTTCCTGCTGCTGCTGGGCTGGTGGCACACCCGTTCCGCGGAGAAGGTCGAGCAGGAGTTCGCCGACCACGTGCAGGACTGAGCCGGGGTGAGCACGTCCGCGGTCGTCGCGCTGGTCGCCATCGGGCTCGTCGCCGTGGCGTCGGCGATCATCGGGTCGCTCGGTGTGCGGGTGGCCCGCTCGACGTCGGACTTCCTCGTCGCGTCCAGGACCGTGGGGCCCGTCGTGAACGCGGGTGCGATCTCGGGGGAGTATCTGTCGGCGGCGTCGTTCCTCGGGATCGCGGGTCTCATCCTGCGCGAGGGTGTCGACGCGCTGTGGTACCCGATCGGTTTCGCGGCCGGCTACCTGGCGCTGCTGATCTTCGTGGCGGCGCCGATGCGCCGGTCGGGCGCGTACACGGTGCCCGACTTCGCGGAGGCGCGGCTGGGGTCGGCGGGCGTGCGTCGGGTGTGTTCGGCGTTCGTGCTGCTCATCGGTGCGCTGTACCTGCTGCCGCAGCTGCAGGGCGCGGGATTGTCGCTGACGGTGCTGACGGGGCTGCCGCCGTGGAGCGGGGTCGTCGGCGCCGGGATCGTCGTCGTGCTGTCGGTCGTCGGCGGTGGTATGCGGTCCATCACGTTCGTGCAGGCTTTCCAGTACTGGATCAAGCTGACCGCGCTCGCCGTGCCGGCGTTGGTGATCGTCGCCCTCTTCGCGTTCGACGGCCACTCGTTCGACCGCCCGGCCCCGCCCCGGTTCACCGCGGAGACGACGGTCGCGGTGCACGCCGACGTCGTCCTCGACGTGATCGAGCCGCTCGCGCTGACCGCGACCGGCGACGTCGACGGCAGCTCTGTCGACGGGCCCGTCCGCTGGGAGCCGGGCGTCCACACGGTGCTGAGCGGGACGTCGCTGACGTTCGCCGCGGACACACCCGTCCCCACCGCGCAGGGCAGCCCGGGCACGGACCGGGAATGGCTGGCACCGTTGTCGGGCTCGGGGCCGGGGCGGCTGCTGGAGATCTATTCGGTGTTGCTGGCGTGCGCGTTGGGCACGATGGGGATGCCGCACGTGCTGGTCCGCTTCTACACCAACCCCGACGGTCGGGCCGCCCGTCGCACGACGGTCGTCGTCCTGGGGATGATCGGCGCGTTCTACGTGCTCGTGACGCTGCTGGGGGCGATGTCGCGGTTCTACACGCCGCAGCTGCTGGTGTCCGGTGACACCGACGCGGCGGTCCTGCTGCTGCCGTCGGCGGCGTTGGGCGGCGGCTGGCTGGGCTGGCTCGTCGGCGGGCTGGTGGCGGCGGGCGCGGCCGCGGCGTTCCTGGCGACGTCGTCGGGACTCGTGGTGAGCCTCGCGGGCGTCCTGTTCACCGACGTGCTGCGCGGGCGGCTGCGCGACTTCCGGCTCGCCGCCGTCGCGTCCGCGCTGGTGCCGATCGCGTTGGCGCTCACCGTGCCGCGTCTCGACCTCGCGCTCACGGTGCCGCTGGTGTTCGCCATCGCGGCGTCGACGTTCTGTCCGTTGCTGCTGCTCGGCATCTGGTGGCGTGGGCTCACCCCGGCGGGCGGGATCGCGGGGGTGCTCGTCGGTGGGGGAGCGGCCGCGGTCGCGACGGTGCTGACGCTGCTGCGCGTCGCCCCTGGCGGAGTGGGGGGTGTGCTGCTGGAGCGGCCCGCCGCGGTCACGGTCCCGCTCGCGTTCCTGACGATGGTGGTCGTCAGCAGGCGGACCCGGGCGTCGCGGCCCGCCGACGCCGACCGCATCCTGCTGCGCCTGCACGCCCCCGAACGCCTCGGTTTCTCGCCGGACCGCGCAGGCGACCCCGCGGACCGCCGATGAACGCCGCCGCCCTCGCGGCCGTCGCCGCCATCGTCCTCGTCGCCGTCGCGTCCGCGCTGGTCGGCGCGTACGGCGTGCGCAGGCGCAGCACGTCGGACTTCCTCGTCGCCTCCCGCACCTCCGGCACCGCCGCGCACGCCGGCGCGATCTCGGGGGAGTACCTGTCGGCGGCGTCGTTCCTCGGGATCGCGGGGCTCGTCCTCAAGGACGGTGTCGACGCCCTCTGGTACCCCGTCGGGTTCACCGCCGGCTACCTGGCGCTGCTGCTGTTCATCGCGGCCCCGCTGCGCCGCTCCGGCGCCTACACGCCGTTGGACTTCGCCGAGGCGCGGCTCGGGTCGGCGCAGTTGCGGCGGGTGTGCACGGTGTTCGTGCTCGTCGTCGGCTGGTTGTACGTGCTGCCGCAGATGCAGGGCGCCGGCCTGACGATCGCGTTCGTGACCGGGCTGCCGCAGTGGGTCGGCGTCGTCGCGGCCGGCGTCGTGATCGCGGTGACGGTGGCGTTCGGCGGGCTGCGGGCGATCACGCTGGTGCAGGCGTTCCAGTACTGGCTCAAGCTGACCGCCCTGGCCATCCCCGCGGTCATCGCGCTGATGTTCTTCCTCGGCAACGACAAGACGTTCGACCGGCCGGCGCCGCCCTCGTTCTCGCAGGCCACGACGGTCGACGTCACCACCGACGTCGTCCTGCGCACCGAGGCTCCGCTGGCCCTGCGCGCGTCCGGTCACGTCGACGGGGCCGCCGTCGACGGGCCGGTGACCTGGCAGCCCGGGACGCACACCGTCGAGTCCGGCACCCGTCTCGACTTCGACGCCGGCGCGCCCGTGCCCGTGGTCGAGGGGGCGCCCGTGCAGGACGCCGGCTGGCTCACCCCGTTCGCCGACGGCAACAGCTACGGCCTGCTCGCCGTCTACTCGCTGATCATCGCGACCTTCCTGGGCACGATGGGCCTGCCGCACGTGCTGGGCCGCTTCTACACCAACCCCGACGGCCGGGCCGCGCGCCGCAGCGCCGTCGTCGCGCTCGGCATGCTTGGCGCCTTCTACCTGCTCGTGACGCTGCTCGGTGCGCTGTCGCGGCTCTACACCCCGCAGCTGCTGGTGTCCGGCGAGACCGACGCCGCCGTCCTGCTGCTGCCGACGGCCGTCCTCGGCAACGGCTGGGCCGGCACCATCCTCGGCGGCATCGTCGCGGCCGGGGCCTGGTCGGCGTTCCTGTCGACGTCGTCGGGGCTGCTGTCCAGCGTCGCGGGCGTGCTCTCGACCGACGTGCTCCGCGGCCGCCTCCGCGACGTCCGCATCTCGACGCTGCTCGCCGCGTCCGTGCCGATCCTGCTGGCACTGTTCGTGACGCGGCTCGACTTCACCGAGTCGGTCGCGCTCGTGTTCGCCGTCGCCGCGTCGACGTTCTGCCCGATGCTCGTCCTCGGCGTCTGGTGGCGCGGGCTCACCGCCCGCGGCGCCACGTGGGGGATGGCCGTCGGCGGGACCGTCGCCCTCGGCGCGGTGTCGGCCAGCCTCGCGGGCGCGGCCTCCACCGGGCTGCTGGGCACGCTGCTGCACCGGCCGGCCGTGGTCAGCGTGCCACTCGCGTTCCTCACGATGATCCTCGTCAGCCGTGCGAACCGTCGCGAACGTCCCGCCGATGCCGACCAGCTCCTCCTGCGCCTGCACGCACCGGAACGGCTCGGCCTCAGCGCCGACGCGGCCGAGGACGGCCCCGCACGGTTCCGCGACTGAGTCCTCGCCGGCGTGCCGGCTGGTGCCGGGCGCAACCCCACGGTCGTCCGGCAACGATGTCCGAACAGTGAGGTTGCGCGCCGACCGGGTGACGGTGCTCGCCGCGCTCACCTGCGGCTGACGCCGGGCGTGCGAGGATCGGCGACATGACCGGTCCCATCCCGTCCGTCGCGGTCGCCGACCTGCCGGCCGACGCTCCCCTGCTCGACGTCCGTGAGGCCGACGAGTGGAACGCCGGGCACGCGCCCACCGCCGGGCACCTGCCGATGTCCGAGCTCACCGGACGGCTCTCCGAGATCCCCGACTCCGACCCGCTCTACGTCGTCTGCCGGTCCGGCGGGCGCTCGGCACGGGTCACCGCCTACCTCGTCGGCCAGGGCTACCCGGCGGTCAACGTCGACGGCGGCATGCAGGACTGGGCCGCCCAGGGCCGTCCCGTCGTCGCCGACGGCGACCGCGCGCCCGAGATCGTCTGACGCCGACACCCGTGCCCGACGGTCCCGCGCCGCAGGACCCCGACGCCGGGGTCCCCGACGACGCGCGTCCGCCGGCGTCGCTGCCCGGCGCAGAACCGGACCCGAAGCCGGACCCGAAGCCGGGACCGGTGCCGGGACCAGTGGTGTCAGACCCGGCGGCCGCGCCTGCGTGGCCCGCGGCCGCATCGGAGACCGGGCCCGGTACTCCCGGTCCTGCCTGGTCGTCGGCGTGGCCCGCCGCGCCCGCGTGGCCGCCACGGCCGGCCGGACGGACGTGGCAGGACGCCGCACCGGTTCCCCCCGCCCGACCCGGCACGGCGGTCGGTCCGCCCCAGCCGGGCGGGTGGCCGCCGCACACCCCGGTGGCCCCACCGGTACCGCAGCCGCCGCCCTACGGCCCGCCGCCCGCGGCGCGCCCGCCCCACCCCGGACACCCGCACTACGGGATGCCTCCGCCGGTGCCGCCGCGCGCCCTGCCGCCCGGGCCCGTCGCGTGCCCGTCGTGCGGCCGGCCCGTCGCCCCCGGCTGGGGGCCCTGCCCGTACTGCGCGCGGCAGCGTGCCTCGCTGCGCTGGGTCGCGACGCCCCCACCCGGCGCCGGCCCCCCACCCGCCGAGCGCCCGCGGCGCCCCTACACCGGCCCGCCGTCCTACCGCGGCGTCCCGCGCTGGGGGTTCCCGGCGCTGCCGTTCCTGCGCGAGACCGGACCCGAACCCGTCGCCGACTGGGTGCGTGCCCGCGCCCTCGCCCAGACCCTCGTCCCCGCGCTGTGGGCCACCGCCGCCGTCGCGCTCCTCGCCGCCGGCGCCGAGATCTGGCGCTACGTGCTGCTCGTCATGAGCAGGTCGGGAGCACTGTCGGCGGGCGTGGTGTCGGCGTCGGACATGCTCGTCGCCGGCGCCGGCTGGCTCGTCACGATCCTCGGCCTGCTCACGGGGCTGCTCGTCGTCGGCTGGTCGGTCAGGGCCTCCCGCGCGGCCGCCGAACGTGCGGGCCGGGTGCCGTCGCGGTCGGTGCGCGAGATCGTCGTCGGCTGGATCGTGCCGGTCGTGAACCTGTCGGTTCCCGGATCCGTGCTGGCCGAGATCGAGCACGGCGCCCTCGACCGGCCCGCCGACGAAAGACCCCGCCTGTCCCGGCAGCTGCTCGTGTGGTGGGCGGTCTGGGCGGTCGGCGTCGTCCTCGCGGTCACCGTGTTCGCGCTGTCGTTCCGCACCGGCGTCCAGGCCCGCGCCGACGGCGTCGTCCTGCACGCGCTCGTCGACCTCGTCGCCGCCGCGGTCGCCGTGCTCACCGCCGAGCGGGTCGCCGCGCTGTCGCTGCTGCTCGGGCCGGTCCGCGCGCCCGTCCGAGAGACCCTGGTGACGGTGCGGGCGGGCGACTGACCTGCGCCGGGTGCCGTTCGCTACGGTCTGACCCCTGATGGCCAAGAAGACACGCAACCGGGCCGCCGCCGCGAGCGCCCCGGGCGAGAACCCCCGCCGCCCCTGCCCCTGCGGGTCGGGCAAGCGCTACAAGGTCTGCCACGGAGCCGGCGACGACGTGATCGTCATCCGCCCGTTCGACGGCCTCGCCGCGGAAGCCGACCTCGTCGCCATGCGCGAGTTCCTGCCCTCCGCCACCGCCCCGTTCCCGTTGCGGGACAAGGGTGAGCGCCCCGTCACCGTCACCTCGGTGCTGCCGGGAGCCTCGGCCGCGCTGGTCCGCGCCGACGGCTCGATCATGATCGGCATGCAGGTGCAGACGCGCTCCGGCGACCTCTCCGCCGACGTCGCCCGCGCCGTCCGCTGGGCGCAGCAGGCCGAGGCAGGGGAGTCGCTGCCCGTCGTCGGGCCCGGCCTCGGTGGCGACCCCGTCCGTCTGCAGGACCTGCTCGACCCCGGCGCGACGCTCGACCTCACCATGCACCAGGACTTCGGCTGGTGGGTGCCCGAGCAGGACGGCGAGCTCGCGCCCGAGCTCACCGCGATGCTCGAGCGGGCCAACTCGGTGATCATGCCGACGGAACCCGTCGTCGCCGACGGTGTCCGCGCCGCCTACTGGGTCGACACCGGCTCCAAGGCCCACATCCGCTGGGTCCGCCCCGAGCCCGAGGACCGGCTGCTCGCCGCCATGGCCCGCCTGCAGGCCGGCGACGGCCTCGCCCTCTCCGACGACGCCCGCTACCTCGGCTCCTTCCGGGCGCACGGGCTGCTCGTCCCGGTGTGGGACCTCGACCGCGACCTCCACCCCAAGGAGTGGACGGCCCCCGTCGCCGCGTTCGCCGCCCGGCTCGACGAAGCCCTCGCCGGCCTCGACGACACCCCGCCCACCGACGCCGAGCGCCGCGCCCGCGACGCCCTCGCCGGGAAACAGGTCACCCTGCGCTGAGCGCTCGCTCGCCCGTGGCGGTACGGCTCAGACCCTGCCGCCCGCCACGGGCGGTACGGACGGGTCGACGGCGCCCGTGCGTGCCATCTCGCGCGCCACGAAGTCCTCGATGTGGAACAGGTTCTCGCCGGCCCGCTTCACCACGGTCAGCAGCGTCGTCATCGACGCCACCTCCTCCACCTGCTCCTTCAGGAACCACTGCATGAACTGCTCGCCCAGGTAGTCGCCCTCGTCGCGGGCCGTCCGGGCGAGCGTGGTGACCTGCGCGGTCACGTCCTTCTCCTGTGCCAGCGCCAGCGCGACGACGTCCTTGACCGACGTGAAGTCGTTGCGCACCTCGTCGACCCCCGGGATGACGACGCGGTTCCCCGAGTCGAGCAGGTACTGCACCATCGCCATCGCATGGTTGCGCTCCTCGAGCGCCTGCGCGTAGAAGTGCGCGGCGAGCTGTGGCAGGTCCTCGTCGTCGAGGAACACCGCGACCGCCGTGTACTGCTGGCTGGCGGTGAACTCGTTGCGGATCTGGTCGCGGAGCAGGACCTGGAACTTCGACGCGTCGGCCACGCGGTAAGGGTACCCTGACCACTCGCGGATCATGGTTCTACCAGGCAAAAGCGTGTGAGCATCCGCACCCGGTCAGCGCTGACCGTTTCCGCTTAGTATCCCGACCATGGGACTTCTCGATGCCAAGGTCGTCGTCGTCACCGGAGCGGGACGCGGAATCGGACGCGGTGAGGCGCTGGAGTGCGCCGCGCAGGGCGCAGCCGTCGTCGTCGCCGAGTTCGACCCCGAAGCCGGCGAGGCCGTCGCCAAGGAGATCGAGGCCGCAGGCGGTCGCGCCGTCGCCGTCAGCGGGGACGTCGCCGACGCCGCTGTCGCCGACTCCCTCGTCCGCGCGGCCGTCGACGAGTTCGGTGGGCTCGACGCCGTCGTCAACAACGCGGGCATCCTCCGCGACAAGACCGTCGCCAAGATGAGCGACGACGACTGGGACGCCGTCGTCCGCGTCCACCTCCGCGGCCACTTCCTCCCCACCCGCGCCGCCGTCCAGTACTGGCGCGAGAACAAGCGCGGCGGCCACCTCGTGCACACCGCCTCCACCTCCGGGCTGCTCGGCAACTTCGGCCAGGGCAACTACGGTGCCGCGAAGGCAGGCATCGCCGCCTTCTCGACGATCGTCGCCCAGGAAGGCGCCCGCGCCGGCATCACCAGCAACGCCATCGCCCCCACCGCGCTCACCCGCATGACCCTCGACCTCATGCCGCAGGAGTTCCGCGACCAGCGCGACGAGGCCCTCGCCCGCGGCGAGTTCGACTTCTTCGCGCCCGAGAACATCGCGCCGCTCGTGGCGTTCCTGTGCTCCGACGCCTCGAACCACATCAGCGGCAAGGTGTTCGGGGTGCAGGGCGACAGCGTCGAGATCTTCCAGCCCTTCACCTCGGTCGCGGAGATCAAGAACGACGGCAAGCGCTGGGACCCCGAGGACCTCCCCGGCCGGATCGACGAGCTCTTCACCGGCACCGGCGTCCAGGCCGGCGCCGAGAACATGATGGCGCGCATGCGCTACCAGATCCTGGACATCTGACCCCTGCACGGGGTGCGGCGGCACGAAGAGGTGTGCGACGCCGCGGTCGCACACCGGCCGACGACGCGCGGCGCGACCTCGCGGGGTTCCGATTTCGGCGCGCGGTCGCCGGTTGGGGTTGCTGGGCGTCCGTCGGCGGGCC
>NZ_BJVJ01000088.1 GCF_007989085.1 Pseudonocardia sulfidoxydans NBRC 16205 | reverse complement strand
CTGCGGGGTGATCCGATCCCCGGGTGCCATGCCCCGGGCCGCCCACCACGACGACGCCGGATACGGATCGCCCGCCGCGATCGCGTCCGCCGTGAGCATCGCCGCCCACGCCGCCGTCTCCGTCGGCAAACCTTCACCGAGCGGACCCGGGGTGCGTTCGCCGTCCTCGGCGCCCAGCCAGGACAAGCTCACCCACGATCCGAGCGCTTGCGGCGCCCGGGTCCGTTCGAAAACCCTCAATAAGAACAACTCGATGTCCGCGACAGCCCGCAACGGCGGGCCCACCCACTCCGGCACACTGCCCAACCTCGCCATACCTGTAAGTGTGTCGACCGGTACCGACAATTCTTCCGACGAATCCCACAGGAAACTCACCGGGATCTGCCACGAATCTGTCAATTCGCAGGTGCCTCGCGCCAATTTGGCGGACGGGACTCCGTGCGGTCGCGACGCGCGATGGACCTATTGGGATGATGACGTTCACGAGGTGAGCAGAGGTGCCGACAGCCGGGGCGGGGACTGGTTTCGCCGACGTTGTTCGGGAATCGCTGGGGCGCTGGCGCCCACGAGCGTGGGGCCTAAGCGCTAGCACCCCTGGGTCCACGCGGGTGACCGCTCATCGCACACTGCCCGGACGGGCCTGTGACGGCCTTGACCAGGGACGATCGCCGGTCATAGCGGGAGCACTCCGCTGATCGGTCATGGGCCGCAGCGTTCGGACTCACGGTGACGGACGCGGGCCGTCAAGATCGCATTGCGCCGGACTAGGCCGACGTGGGTATGCGGGGGCGATGGCACCGGGTCAGGATTCTCCGCGCTCGCCTAGTGACGTTGGTAGGAACTAACCCAAACCGAGATCGCGGCGCGGGTCTGTGTGTCCCAGATGCACGTTCCCCGGCTGTTGTCACAGACGTTCGAGGATCACCCGGGAGAGGTGTGCTCGGCATCGGTCGCGGCGACGCTTATGCAACTCGTCGCATCGCTCCAATGGCGCTCGGACTGGCTGACGTCGAACAACGCAAGCTGGGGCATTGTCACTGTCCGGTCGCCCGGTTGCATGCGGCTACCTACACCCGGACGGACTTGCTATTGCGGGGCCGGCGCTCGCCGAGATCGCGAATGGCTAAGAGGTGAGTCAACGGCGGGCGATCTCCACGGCTGTGCTCGCCCCGGCCAAGCGTTGAGTTGTGCGGCTCCGGGCGCCGAGCAGAACTTCGGCGACGCCGCGCTGAACCTCTACTCGCACGCACCCGAAGCGTTGGACGACGCCGCACGCAGGATGGCTGGCTTGTTCGGGTTGCAGGCAGGATTGTTGCTCTACGGCGTCAACCATGCCAGGCAGTTGAGCCGCGCCCTGGATAGTCGTGATGTGATCGGACAGGCCAAGGGCATTCTGATGGAGCGGTTCGGCGTCGACCTGCGGCCGCCCGGACAGTCGGTGTCGGACCGCCCGGCACCCGTGCCGCCGCAGCCGGGGCAGCGACTGGTGCCCCCAGCCCAGCAGCGCGCCGACCACCACCACTGGTGGGACAACTACGTCGCCGCCGCGGAAACCGACATTTCCTGGCGGACGGAGCGGGAAACTCCGCGGCGGCGGCGCCGTAGCGGCGGTGCCCTCTCCTCAGCCGTGCGCCTCTCGGATTTTCGGTTCGAGGGGCGCTGCCGACGCGGCCCAACTTGCCACGGGGTTCGTGGCGGTTGTCCAGGACGCCTACCTCCTGGCGCAGACCTCCTGCGACGTCACGCCGATGGTTTCCGCGATCGACGTAGCCATCACGCATCTGCACCTGCTCAGCCGGTGAGGACGGCGAGACGTAGTAGAGGGCTCAACGCCGGAAGGTATGTGTTCGCTCATGCGGTCGTGCCGCCGAGGATCACGGCCGGTGCGCGAGCACGCTGCCCAGACGGAACGAGATGTGCTATGCCGTTCGGCAGGAGCAGCAGTAATAGTGGCGGTAGGTCGCCGCGACGCTGCCGCTACCTCCTCGGCATTTGCAGCACGGCCAGCCGGGCGCTTGGCGCGGCGGACCACTGGCCGTCTCAAATCGGGGCGAGCTCACCGACGAGCGCCGCGGCGGGCGTCGACGAGCAGCCACGGTAACTCGAGGTACGCGGATCGGCCATTTGCCCTTGACCTCCACCGCCCCGAGCCAGCGTCACTGAGGCTTACGCCTAGCTCGCGTTCATTAGGCAGGGCTTCGACACTCCACGTCGCGATCTAGACCATTCCCGCTGACCCGCGGGGCTGAGCCTGCCAAGACCATCCCCGGCCCTAAGCGGCGGACCAGAAAGAGATCACGCGATGAGATTTCTACCTGAGACGAACCAGAGCCAGATCCGAGCTTGAGCCCAGATAAGGGCATCTACGCTACTAAGCGCAGGCAGCCCCAAAGAGTTTTTCGGCGACGATCTCCTAATGCTGACCGTTAATCTCGAGCCCTGATACCGTAACCTCGTCCCCGTCAAGGACGGAGGCGAGCGCGTGGCTGTCTAAACACGCCGCTGGCAACCGCATGGTGCGACACAAGTCAGATATCCCGGAAATAGAGCGAAATCCAGCGGCGTCAACAGTCACCCTCAGTGTCCGTGCTTTCATTCTGCCCACCGAGTTCCAAGGCTGCCGACTGCTGGTTCCGCAGCGCTGTGAGCGTAGTGGAGGGCGACTTTTCGGAGGCGCCCCATCCCAGATCATGTAGCTCTTGTAGAGGTTCTGCTCGAGTACACGGCAACGTCGATTTTGGCGCCTCCCGATGAGTTTACACTCGACGTCCGATTATCGTCTGCGACGGCCTTAAGCGCGACCGCGACCGAGGCTGCTACTGCGCACATTGCTTGCCCCGATTCGGGCGGACAAAGTGGATAGCTCGTAGCGAGAATTGGGCACGTCACTGCCGCCCCGGGCGGCCGGCCCGCGGCTGCCGAGTACGGCCCTAGTAGGCTGCGGCCCGTGTGGCCTGGTGGCGGGAGAATCGACCGGTTCGGTTGACCGGCTCTTGCGCATCACCGAGGTCGCCGGCGAGGTCGGTTCGCCATGTTCGTCGCCGCCCGTAAATGACGCGGGCTCGGGAATACGCGCGTCGCCGGCGGTATCGCCTGTCGTTTGGCCTGTAGGCGCCGTCTCACCGTGCGAGACGGGCCGTCGAATCGACGGCATGCCCTCCTTAATCATTGCGTGCGACACCAAGATATAGGAGGATTCTGTCGACGGAGGTTCGTCAAAGCCTCCGTGATCTGACCGGCGCGGCACTGCTCGGTCCGCTCGCCGCAGCGGTGTTGACACAGTTGAGGAAGGAATCTTAGATGCGAATCGGCCCCCGACTGGAGAACTATCGCGAGAAGTACCGTCATGCGCTACTGACCCGTTCCGACGACGGCGTGCTCGAGGTGGTCCTGCATTCGGATGGGTCGGACCTAATCTGGGGCGCGGGGCCGCACGAGGAGTTGGGATACCTGTTCGAGGACATCGGCCGGGACCCCCACAACAAGGTCATTATTATGACCGGAGCCGGGGCCGCGTTCATCGGCCGAGAGAGCCTCGGTGGGGGGGCGATGACGGCGCAAGCTTGGCAGCGCATCCATGCCGACGGCAAGCGCCTAATCATGAGCCACCTAGATATTGAGGTGCCGATGATCGCTGCGGTCAACGGGCCCGCGCTCGTGCACGCGGAGCTCGCCCTGCTCTGCGATGTGGTCATCGCGGCGGAGAATGCCGTGTTCGCGGACTCCCCTCACTTCACCAACGGTTTGGTCCCGGGGGACGGGGTGCAGGTCGTTTGGCCGATGTTGCTCGGAATGAACCGGGCCCGCTATTTCCTTCTGACGGGTCAGCACCTCGATGCGCTGCGGGCGTTGGACTGGGGAGTGGTAAACGAGGTTTTACCGCGAGAGGCGCTCCTGCCGCGCGCGCGTGAACTCGCCGCCACGATCGCGGCCCGCCCTGCGGGCACACTTCGCGCGACCCGAAGCGCCATGGTTCACCAGATCAAAAAGGCCATGCACGACAACCTCGGCTACGGCTTGATGCTGGAGGGGATGGCGGCGATCCAGTACTGGCCAGCCGAGTAGACGACGCAGCAGGGTGCGACGAGGAGGTGTACTGGCAACCCCTAAGGACCTCCTCGCCGCGGTCGCGTGGCTGGACGGGACTAGTGTCGTGAGTCGTTAATCTTGGTGCAGTATCGGGCGATGCTGGCGAGGATGTCGTCAGCGGTCTTGGTCCAGACGTAGGGGCGGGGATTGTCGTTCCAGGTCGCGATCCAGGCTCGGATGTCGGCGTTGAGGGCCCGGACAGAGCGGTGGGTGCCGCGGCGGAGTTTCTTGGTGGTCAGCTCACCGAACCAGCGCTCGACCAGGTTGAGCCACGACGAGCTGGTCGGGGTGAAGTGCAGGACGAACCGCGGATGCGCGGTGAGCCAGCGTTTGATCGCGGGGGTCTTGTGGGTGGAGGCGTTGTCGAGCACCACGTGCACGGCGAACTCGTCGGGCACCTCGGCGTCGATCTTGGCCAGGAACTTCTTGAACTCGATGGCGCGGTGGCGGGCGTGCAGCGAGCTGATCACCGTGCCCGAGGCGACGTCGAGGGCGGCGTAGAGACTCGAGGTGCCGGAGCGGACGTAGTCGTGGGTGGCGCGGGCGGGGGTGCCGGGCATCATCGGCAGCACCGGGGCGGTCCGGTCCAGCGCCTGGATCTGGGACTTCTCGTCCACGCACAACACGACCGCGGCCTCAGGCGGGTTGAGGTAGAGGCCGACGACGTCGTGGACCTTGTCGACGAACTGCGGGTCCTTGGACAGTTTCCAGGAGTCCTGGCGGTGCGGCTGGAGCCCGAACGCTCGCCAGATCCGCGACACCGATGTCTGTGACATGCCGAGTTCGGCGGCCAACGAACGGGTCGACCAGTGTGTGGCGTCTTTCGGTGTGGTCTCCAGGGTTCGGGTGATCACTGCTTCGACCTGGGCGTCGGCGACAGTGCGGGGCCGGCCGGGCCGGGGTTCGTCGAGGAGCCCGTCGAGGCCGTGTTGCAGGAACCGGGCCCGCCATCGTCGGGCGGTTGCGACGTTGATGTCGAGTTTGCGGGCCACTGCGCTGGTGGTGAGTCCGTCGGCGGCGGCGAGGACGATCCTGGACCGCACGGCCAGGGCGTTTGCTGATGTCGCTCGCCGTGCCCACTGAGTGAGCTGGTCACGGTCGGCGTCGGTCAGGGTCACTGCAGGAGCCACGGGGTCCGGCATGAACCTAAGACTACCCAGCTAGCAAAGAAATAACGACTCACGACACTAGCGGCCGACTGGCACGGTCACCGCGAGGGAGGCCGAGAAGCCATGCAGGAGGTGTGCGTGGAGTGACCCTGGCCCTCCGGCGACGAACACCAGGACGTCCTCGGGGGAGGCGACCAGGTGTACGCGCCCGTCCTTTCGGACCCGGCCGAGCTCCTCGATCCCGGGGCGACAGGCCCGGGGAAAGAAGTCGATCGGCAGCGCGGCGTGCTCCCACAGTGCTGCCTGAAGCTGCTTGACGTCCGGGTATGACGCCGCGATGATCTCGGCCCAAACTGGGTTGATCGCGAGGGCGAACTCGGAGAACGCCGTAGCCGCCAGGAAGCCGTTCGCGCCAATGTACGCGGCGGACTTGCCCATGACCTCCACGAGATGGTCCGCGCCGTCGGCCACGGTGTCGACGACGTTGAGGGTGCCCATCGTCCCGAAAGCGGTAACGGCGTCGCCCGGGACCCCGCGCCGCTCTGCGAGTGGACGCCATGGCGACCGCTCTTCCCACTCGCCTGTGACGAGCCCAACGACGCGGGCGGGCTGGCCGAACACCGACTCGGACGTGATCCCGGCGACCTGCCCGGCGATGTGCCGCATGATCAGCCGGAGGGCCCTGCCGATCGACGGCGCGGGTCCGCGGACGCCACCGAAGGCAGAGTGCCCATGCGGGATGCCGATGTGGTTCCGGATCGGGCCGTTGACGATCAGTGCGGGGACGACCGAGGCGGTCGTCGCGTTGACCCCGGCGAGGCAGAGATCAGGATGCGCGACGGCTTCGACTGCTGCGCACAGCAGCGGCATCGCCTTCGCGGGCGCACCAGCCATGACCGCGTTGATGGCGATCTTCTCCACGGTGCAATCCGCGTTGAACGGCGGCAGTACTGCGACCACCTCATCTGCCGGGCGGTTGGCAGCCTCGACGAACCGTGCGACCTCGTCCGGAACGGGCGGCAGGCACGGCAGCCCATCGCCCCATCCAAGATCCCCGACAGACCGGTGGAAGGCCGCGGCCTCGAGGTCGAGCTCGACCGGATTGCTACTGAGGGTCGCCATCTCAGACCACCGCACCCATCGTCAGGAGCAGGTGCGGGTAGTACTCGCGGGCGATTGTGCGAACCTCAGGTTCGTTGCGTCCTTCCAGCGGGTAGGGCAGCAGCTGCACCTTCACCTCCGGCCGGCCGCTCTGCGCCGCGAGGGTGCGGGCCAGAGACTCGAAGTGCTCGGTCGAGACGAGGACCGTCGGCAAGTTGCGCGACAGGCTGCGCAGGGCGTCGTGGACCGACCACATCGTGCATGAGCCGCAGTTGCACAGGCCAATGACCGCGGCGTCGACGCTGCCCAGGAAAGCGTCCAGCTCGTCGTCGATCGTGGTCGCCTCCTTGCCTACCGGCGGCGTGTGGCGCCACCAGGCGATCCGGGCACCGTCGCGTTCGAACAGGGCGGCCCACTCGTCGGTCACCCAATCCCAGGACTTCCAGTAGATGTCCCGTCGCAGTCCCACGGTCCGGCCTGCGAGGGCGCCGGCCGGCGGGCCCGCGGGGTCGTTGATTGGTGGTGCAGACGTGGTCGGGTCCAGCACGATTCCGGTGGTCATGGCACTCCTTCGTACCGCTCGGGTCGATCGTGGTCTCGGGTCAGCCCGCGGCGGGCTCGACCCTGGGGTCGTGGATCAGCAAGGTGGTGGATGAGGCCTGTCCGGCCGACCAGCGGTCCTGGAGCAGGTTCTCCAGCATCGGCGGCGGGATGATGCAGTCGAGGCAGTCGACGGCGTCGAGGTTCAGCCGCACCTCGGCGGTCCGGGTGCCTGGATCGAAGCAGACCAGCTCCACATCGCCGCCGTCCGCCCGGACGAAGAGCCGCAAGTCTTCGATCGCTGTCTCCAGCATGGTGCCCATCCGCGCCTCCCGGGGTCCTTAACGTGTGTGCGGTATCTAAATATAAGGCTCCTTGCCCAGGGCGCAAGGCCGGAGAGGTAGCCTCGTGTGATGGACGCAGAGCAGGAGTGGGGTCGGTCGGTCTTCGCGTCGATGACCGCCCTGACGCGGGCCATCGAGGCCCTGCATGCGGGCGAGTGGGTCCAGCGGGCGTCGGGGGTCGCACTGGACCGGGCGCTGCATCCGGTGGTCGCGAGCGTCGGCGAGCGGGGCTCGGCGCGAATCAGCGACATCGCCCGCGATCTCGGCTTGACCGTGCCGACGGTCAGCAGGCACGTCGCGCAGTTGCTGGAGCGCGGCCTTCTCGAGCGTGTGTCCACCACTGCGGATCGCCGAACGACGGTCGTCCGGCTCTCGGCCCGCGGCCGGGCCGTCCGCTCGCAGCTGCGCCGGGCGTGGGTCGACATCCTCGGCCTCGCGACGCAGGACTGGGCTGACGACGAACGCCGCGCCTTCGAGGACCTGTTTGCGCGGTTCGCGCAGGGACTGCGGACCGCGCAGCCGGGCCGCAACGGTCGCGGCCGTGTGGTGCGGGTTGAGCACGGCGACTCGGCGCAGGCGTGACGCCGCTTCACAGTGCAAGCCTTATAACGTATTCTGCGTGGGTTGGTCTCGGGCCTCCAGCTGCTGCTCGGCACCGACGTCATCCGTGACCCCCCGTCCGGACACGCGGACCGGGGAGGGGCTCCCCGCGCAACGATGTGATGGAGGATCGAGATGGATCCGACCGCGACGACCGGGCCAGCGCGCCGCGCTCGGGCCCAGGGCGTTAAGGCCGATCGGCTGCAGGCCGCCCTAGAAGATCTCGACCCGCAGCTCGCCGAGTGGGCCGACGGCTTCATCTTCGGCGACGTATGGGCCGGAGATGAACTCACGCACCAGGAGCGCATGGTGGTGGCGATCACAGCGTTGGCGTCCACCGGGAGGCTGCTGCAACTGCGCAACTATCTGCATGGCGCTGTTCAGGACGGCATGCCCGCGGAGCGGTTGCGGGCGGCGCTGCGAATGCTGGTCGTCTACTGTGGATTTCCGGTCGCCCTTGATGCACTGTCCGAGCTGGACCGGGTTGTCCGGGCCGAGGCCCGGCGATGACGGCGATCCCCACTGTGCGGGCGGGCTCGGCTGTTCGTGTGCATGCGGCCGCGTTGCGGGAGTGGCTCGGGCGGCAGGGCTCTGACCTTGACCGGTATCGGTCCCGTCCGGCGAGTGGCGGCCTGGCGGCCGCGGTCGCGCAGGATCGAGGCCTACTGCGGATGCTCCACGACGCCGGGTGGTCCCGGGCGGGGTGGCCGGAGCAGGCAGGCGGGCTCGGCGGCTCGGCGACGTTGCGAGCGGTGCTCTACGACGAGCTCGCCGCCGCCGGAATCGAGGTTCCCGAGGCGTTCGTCATCCTCGAGACCCTCGGACCGGTCCTCACCGCCTACGCGCCCGACTTGGCCGTGCGCCACCTCCCGACCTACCTGGCCGGCGAGGAACTGTGGGGCCAGGGGTTTTCGGAACCGGAAGCCGGCAGCGACCTCGCGTCGTTACGGACCTGGGCCCGGGTCGACGGGGACAGCTTCGTGTTGTCCGGGCAGAAGGTGTGGACCACGTTGGGGCAGTTCGCGAGCCACGCCGCGGTGCTTGCCCGCACCGGTCCGCCGGATTCGGGACACCGCGGCCTGTCGATGCTGTGGGTCGATCTCGCCGCCCCGGGGGTCACGGTAGCGCCCATCGCCGCGGCCAGCGGACGCGACGAGTTCGCCGAGATGTTCTTCGACGGCGTCCGTGTCCCGCGGTCGGGGCTGGTCGGCGAGCTGGACGGCGGCTGGGCCGTGGCGATGTACCTGTTGCAGTACGAGCGCGGCATGTACGCCTGGTTGCGTCAGGCGGTGCTGCACCGCAGGTTGGCGGAGACGGCGGCCGCCGCGGCCGACCGGGCCGGGCCGGTCGCCCACGCGGCCATCGGCGCCGCGTACCTGGCGCTGACCTCGCTGCGCGCCCGGTCGCGGACGACGGTTGCGCGGCTGGCGGCCGGGGAGAACCCGGGGCCGGAGATCTCGGTGGACAAGATCCTGCTCTCGCGCGCCGAGCAAGCGGTGTACGACGCGGTGCTGGCCACGCGGCAGGAGGCGCTGCTGGTCGGCGACGGACCGGAGGAGACGGCGTTGCGCGAGGAGTGGTTCTACAGCCGGGCCACCTCGGTCTTCGGCGGCGCGGTCGAGGTGCAGCGCGACATCGTGGCAGACCGGGTGTTGCGGCTGCCCCGGGCCGGGGCGAACGGGGAACGCGATGGACGCGGCTGACCTGGACCTGTTCGCCGCCGCCACCGAGCGGCTCACCACGATGGCGGACCCCGAACTGCTCACCGCCGAGCTCGTCGACGCGGGGCTCGCCCCCGAGCTCGCCGCGGATCCCGCACTCGCCGGCGCCCTGCTTCAGGCGCAGGGCCGAATCGTCGGCCGGTCGACGCTGCTCGATCTCCTGATGGCCGGGCCTGATCACCGGCCGGGGCTGCGGGTCGTGCTGCCGATGCCGGGTTCGCGGCAACCGCCGGGTGTCCGCGCGGGCAAGACCGTCGCGGTGCGCGGGATAGCCCTATCCGCTGACGGCGCCACGCATTTCCTAGTCCATTCCGGCAGCGGCGCACGGGTGTTGCTCGCCGCAGAGCTCTCGGTCGTGCCTGTCGAGGCGTGGGACCCCGAACTGCGTCCCGCGATCGTCAGCGGCGCGGTCGATGGTGGGCCGGCGTGGGGTTCTTTGGCCCGAGATTGGGAGACCGTCGCCGAGCTGGCGGCGGTGGCGCTCGGCCACGAGCTTCTCGGGCTGGGGCGGCGGGCGCTGGAGATCGCCATTGCCCATCAGTCGGACCGGTACCAGTTCGGTCGTCGCCTCGTCGTGGCGCAGTCGGTGCGGCATCGGCTTGCCGACGTCGAGGTGGAACTGGTCGCGGCCGAGGCGGTCCTGGCGGCGTCCGGGAACGCCGGCGGGGAGGTCCGTGCCCACACCGCCAAGGCGGTCGCGGCGCGCGCTGCGCTGGCCGCCGCCGCCGCGGCCCAGCAGCTGTGCGGGGCGATGGGGTTCACCACCGAATACGGGCTGCACCGCGTTGTCCGGCGGGTTCGGATGCTCGACGCACTCGGCGGCAATGCTGAGGAGCTGCAATTGGAGATCGGCAGCCTGTTAGCCGCGCAGGGTGGCCTCCCCGCTCCGATCGAGTTGGCCGAGGCGCTGGAGGAGGCACGCCGTGCGTGACGTCGTGATCGCGGGGGTGGGTATCCATCCCTTCGGCCGATTCGACTACGGGTACCGGGAACTCGGTGCATATGCCGCCGAGGACTGTTTGCGCGACGCCGGATTGACCGCGGACGAGGTCGATCTCGTCCTGGTCGCCAACGTCGGCGCCGAGATGGCGAAGGGGCACAATGTCGTCAACCGGCTGCGTCACACGGGCAAACCGATCGTGAACGTCGAGGCGGCCTGCGCCTCGAGCGGTTCGGCCCTGGCCCTCGGGGCGGCATTGATCTCCTCGGGTGCGCATCGCAGCGTGCTGTGCATCGGGGTGGAGAAGGCACCGCGCGGGTTCATCGGCGCCTCGGGCTTCGAGACCTGGCAGATCGAGACCGGCCTCGGAGTTAACCCGCTGTACTTCGCGATACAAGCCGGGGAGCTGCTGCGCGACACTGAGGCAACCGAGGCCGACCTGGCCGAGGTCTCGGTGAAGAATCACCGCCACGCCGTTCACAACCCGAATGCGATGTACCGCAAGGAGATTTCCCGAGAGGAGGTGCTCGAGAGTCGGGAGGTGTGCCCGCCGCTGCGGCTGCTGTTGCTGTGCGCCCCCAACGAGGGTGCGGCGGCCGCCCTCCTCATGCATTCCGACGAGGCCCGACGGCGCGGCATCACCCATCCCGTGCGACTCACTGCCGCGGCGCTGGTCTCACGCGGCCCGGACGACTGGTTCGTCCCCGCCCCTGCGTTTCCGGTCGATCGGACCAGCTTGTCTGAGCGGGCGGCCCAACTTGCGTACGAGCAGGCGGGAATCGGACCGGCAGACGTCGACATCGTCGAGTGCCAGGACACCGACGCGGCCTCCGAACTCCTCGCGTACCGGGAGCTGGGGCTGTGCGCTCCGGGGGAGGAGGCAGCGTTGCTGCGCTCTGGGGACACCGCCTTGGGAGGGCGACGTCCGGTCAATGTGTCCGGCGGGTTGCTGTCGAAGGGCGAGCCGCTCGGAGCCTCTGGGCTCGGGCAAGTTCACGAGCTGGTCACCCAGCTGCGCGGGCATGCGGGCGCCCGGCAGGTCGAAGGGGCCCGTGTCGGGCTGGGGCATGTCATGGGGGCCGGTCATAACTCGTGCGTGGTGGTGGTGCAGCGATGACGTCCCTGGAACCGGCCGATCTCCTGGCCTGGCCCGAGCTGTTCCTGACCGCTGAGCCGGGCGCGCCCACAGCCCTCTTGGCCGGTGGCTGCACCGGCTGCCGGCGTACTGCGTTTCCCCGGGCGGCACGCTGCCCGGCCTGCGGAGCGGCCACCCGGCCGACCGAGCTGCGTGGCCCGGCGGTGCTGGACACCTGCACTGCCGTGCTCTCCACGCCGCCCGGCGCGCTCGTCGAGGCGCCGTACGAGGTGGGGGTCGCCCGATTCCCCGCCGCCCGTATTTGCGTGATCGGCTTGCTGACCGAGCGCATAGAGCCCGGCACGATGGTCGATGTGGTCGTCCACGAGCCCTACCCGGGGGGCCGGACCTTCGGGTTCCGCCCCGTCGGTGCGGCGGATCGCGACCTAGCGCCGGGGCCTCGGACGACGCCGTCCGCGGAGCGGTTGCTGTGACCTACTCCGTAGTTCCAAATCACCATCCTGACAATTCAAGTGATGTCGTGCCAGAAGGGCGCAGCAGGAAAAGATGATAGGACGCGCGAGACCTGAGCAGGACGATGCCGAGGACCAGGACCGTCACATGACACGGCGACTGAAGAAAAGAGTCGCCCTGGTTACCGGAGGTTCCCGCGGGGTGGGTCGAGGTATCGCGGCTCGACTCGCGTCGGAGGGCGCAGCGGTGGCGCTCACCTACCATCGAAACGCCGACGCGGCGGTCGACGCCGTTGCCGACATCGAATCGGCCGGCGGCGCTGCACGGTCCTATCCGTGTGCGATGACGGACTCAGAATCGATTGCTCTGCTCGTGGACAGCGTCCGCGGTGATATGGGCCAAGTCGATCTCTTCGTCAGCAACGCCGGCCACGCGAGCCGAGGTAGGGCCGTCATCGACACCGAAGCCGCCGAGTACCTCGAGCTGCTGCAAGTACACGTGCTCGGCCCACTGGAACTTCTCCGCCTCGTGCTCCCCGATCTTCGCCAGGCCGATCGGGCAGACATCATCGTCGTCTCGAGTGTGTTGACCGGGCAACACGCCCCGAATACCGCGCCGTACACCATCGCGAAGAGCGGCATGGAGGCCGCGGCACGAGTCCTGGCCAAGGAGGAGAGGCAGTACGGCGTCCGGGTCAACATCGTCGCCCCCGGCCTGGTCGCCACCGACATGGGAGAGCGTCTGGTCACGGCGGCACATGGATCGAGCATCAGCGAGGTCGGTTCGGCCTTCCCATTCGGCCGCGTCGCCTATCCCGCCGACATCGCGTCCGCGGTTGCGTACCTTGCCTCGGCTGAGGGCGAATACATAACCGGGCAACGAATCGAGATCGACGGTGGCGGTCAGCCCAATCTTTTCGGATGACTTCGCCCTCGTCGGCGCGACGAAGGTGGGGTCAAAGTGGAAATGAACCGCACAAGGAGGTCGGCGCCACCGTGAAGCGCACAATATTCGAGCCGGAGCACGAGTTGTTCCGTCAGACCGCGCGCGGATTTTATCTGAAGGAATGCGCGCCTCACGTTGACGAGTGGGAGGAGACGGGACGTACACCCCGTGAGCCGTGGCTGGTGGCTGGTCGACTCGGACTGATCGGCTGGGAGGCGCCGGTGGAGTTCGGCGGTCTCGGTGTGCGCGACTTTCGGTACAACGCCGTCATGACCGAGGAGCTACACGCGACTGGGAGCGCCAGCATTGGCATCGGCCTTCAGAATGACATCCTGTCGTCGTACATGGTGCACTTGACGAATGACGAGCAGAAGAAGCGCTGGCTGCCCGGGTTCGTCTCGGGCGAGCTGATAGCGGCGATCGCGATGTCGGAGCCGGGTGCGGGCTCCGACATCGCCGGCATCCGTACGACTGCTTGTCGAGAAGGCGACCACTACGTCATCAACGGGGCCAAGACATTCATCAGCAGCGGTTTGCAGAGCGACCTGATCGTCACGGTCGTGAAGACCGATCCCGCCGCGGGCCGCAAGGGCATCAGCCTGCTGGCCATCGAGCGCGGGATGGAGGGCTTCGAGCGCGGCCGGAAGCTGGACAAGATCGGCCAGAGATCGGCCGACACCGCCGAGCTCTCGTTCTCCGACGTCCGTGTGCCCGTCGAGAATCTTATCGGCGAGGAGAACCGCGGTTTCTATCACCTGATGCGGAACCTGCCCGCCGAGCGGCTCGGAATCGCCATCCAGGCGGCCTCCCAAGCCCGCCGAGCCCTCGAGATCACCACAGAGTACGCGGCCGACCGGAAGGCCTTCGGTCAGGCCATCGGCACTTTCCAGGTCAACCGTCACGCCATCGCGGAGATGACCGTCAAGCTCGACGTCATGCAGGTCTACGTCGACCGCTGCATCGAGGCGAGCAACGCGGGCGAGCTCACCGCGCAGGAGGCGGCGGGGGCGAAGTACTGGGCCACCGAGACCCAATGGGAGATCCTCGACCGTTGCTTGCAACTGCACGGCGGGTACGGCTACATGAACGAATACGAGATCGCACGTCTGTGGCGCGACGCTCGGGTCCAGCGAATGTACGGCGGAACGAACGAGATCATGAAGGACCTGATCGGACGCTCGCTCGGCTTCTGAGAGCGCGCGCCTGGGGTACGCCTGCAGGCCTACGGCGCGCATCCGCGTGGCCCGTCCGCCGGCCCCTGGGTCTTCAGGCTGCAGGGAGCGAGACTTGCTCAGTTATAAGGATTGGCACACACTGGGCCGCACGGCCGTTGTCGACAGCGTGGAGGCGGCGGTCGCGCCCCCGTTGCCACGGAACGGCGGCGGGAGGGCTGCCAAAACGATCGACGAGCGAGGGGTTAGGGCGATAATAAGCTCAGACGCTACTTCACACTCCCAGGAGCGCCCGCCTCGACGTCGGGTAGAAAAGATCGCGGAGCGTGTTGCTCGATCCATTGCGCGGGACATCGTTGATCGCGGCCTGACACCGGGGTCACGGTTGCCGCTCGAGGCGGACATGATCGCCGAGCACAACGTGGCGCGAGCGTCGCTGCGCGAAGCGCTTCGGATCCTGGAAGTGCAGGGCCTGGTCGTCATCCGCGGCGGGCCTGGGGGCGGCCCTGTGGTCGGAGGCGCGAGTGCCAGTGATTTCGCGAAGATGGCGACATTGCACCTGCAGGCCGCAGGCTCAACCTTCCGCGAGCTCGTCAACGCACGCCTCGTACTCGAACCCGTGCTCGTGGCTGAAGCGGCGAAGCGAGCGGAGCCGGAGGTCATCGCAGAGATGCGTACCGCAGTAGGTGGCGACATATCGGACACTTCAAGCAGCACCTACATCCGGCGCGCCTCGGACTTCCACACGATCGTGCTCAGCGGCTCAGGGAACTCTGTTCTGACACTCGTCGCGACGTCGATCAAGGAGGCCTGGTATGGGCGAGTGACCGGGATGATGTTCCCCGACGACGAACGAGACCACGTCGAATCGGATCACTCGGCGATCATCGACGCCATCGAGGCGCACGACGCGCCGCGAGCTGAGGCCTTGATGCGTCGCCATCTCGAGGAGTATGTCCGCTACTGCGAGCTCCGGTACCCGGGCGTCCTGGACGAGATTGTCGAGTGGCGCTGAGCTGCGTGGAACGCTCGACCACCAGGGCTCGAGCAGCCGACCGCCGCCGACCTGCGCCATCCGAGCGCGACGCGGGGCACACGACCAGTTGCTCGTCGGCTTCGGCACTCGTCTCGATGTGAGCCGTCTGGGACCACCGGCGCGGACTCTTGACATATAAGCCTTATAATCTATTCTTGGGCGGTCCGAGCAGCTTCGCGTGAGGACGCCACCGCGGTCCCGTGAACGAGCGGGAGCGACCGAGACGGCTTGGCCTGGCAGCCGATGACCCAGTCGTAGACGGGCGGCAACCGGGTGTCTACGCCTCCGGAAACGAGCAATGTGATCGACTGCGACGTCGATCGGAAAGGCGGGCCGCCATGACGTTGGAGGCAGCACAGCACCCTGAGGCTCAGCCGGGTGACGATCCGCTGGCCGGGGTGAAGATCGTCGACTGCGATGCGCACTGGACCGAGCCTGCGGACCTCTGGAGCGCTCAGGCGCCCGAGTCCATGCAGGACAAGATCCCGACGCAGAAGACGGTCGGCGGCCTCACGGCTTGGTATTTGAACGGCGAGGTGTGGGCCAGCACCGGCGGGAACACGATCACGCAGGATCGTCAGAAGGTCCTCGGTGCGCACATGCTGCACCCCTTCTCGAAGATCGACACCTCCGCGTATGCCGTGCACGAGCGGCTGGGGATCATGGACGACATGGGCATCTACGCCCAGATCTTGTACCCCAACGGAATCGGCTTCGCGTCCAACCATCTCTTCGCGATCCAGGACCCAGGCCAGCGCCAGGCGATCCTGACGATGTACAACGACCACCTGGTACACGTCCAGGATTCCTCACAGCAGCGGCTCTTCCCGCAGGCGGTCCTGCCGATCTGGGATATGGACCTCACCATCAAGGAGATGACCCGGCTGCTGGACCGCGGAATTCGCGGTTTCACCCTCTCCGACAAGCCCGAGCTGCTGGGCCTGCCCGAGCTTCCTGAGTCGTACTTCGAGCCGATGTGGGACCTGTTCAACGAGTCAGGTGCCGTGGCGAACTTCCACATCGGCGCCGGTCAACGTCGTGAGGACATGGAGGCTTTGAGGCGGTCGACGAGCCGTGAGTCCGGACGGACGCCGACAGACCCCGCGCCGGGCACACCTCCCGTGGTCGCCGCCCCGACATGGCGATCGTTCGGTCCCCAGCGCAGGCTCGCCGTGCATGCGGCGCAGATGTACATGAGTAACGTCCGCATTGTCGTCAATCTGTGCAACAGCAACTTGTTCGACCGCTTCCCCAAATTGAAGATCGTCTCCGCCGAGAGCGGGATTGGTTGGGTCCCGTTCATCCTCGAGGCGATGGAGTTTCAGTTTGACGAGATGGTGACCCACCCGGACGAGCGACAGTTCGCCCAGCGCCGGCCGCGCGAGTACTTCCGCGATCATCTCTATGTCATGTTCTGGTTCGAGGAGATCGGTGCCTCGAAGCTGATCGAGGACATCGGTGTGGGCAACGTCCTCGTCGAGACCGATCTGCCCCATCCCACCTGCCTATACCCGGGCCCCAAGGAGCACTTCAGCCGGGTCATGGGCGGGCTTCCTCAAGCCGCGCAGCAGCGCATCCTGCAGGACAACGCCGCCGAGCTCTACAAGATCCCACTGGGCTAAGGCCATCGGCCCGTGCCGCCACCAGGCTTGCCGAGAGGCGAGGACCCGGCCCCGGCAGGCACTACCGCCCGACGACGCGACGGAGTCACCGTGCAGATAACCCATCACGTCCGCATCCCGCGTGCGCGCCTGGTCATCCCCGGACCCGGCGGGCGACCGGCCCGCGCTAGCGGAGGGATGCTGCTCGCCCTCCAGGACGGGCCCGCAGCATGACCCGTTACCTGGCCGGGCGCCTCGGGCAGTTCCTGATCGTCGTGGGCGGGGCGCTGCTGGTCGTCTTCATCCTATTGTACGCGATCGCCGACCCTGCGCGGACCATGCTCCCGGTCGGCACACCGGACAACGTGGTGGCGGACTTCCGGGCACGCTACGGATTCGATCAGCCCTTGCTGGTTCAGCTGGGGACCTTCTTCGCGAAGGCGGTTCACTTCGACTTCGGCGAGTCGCTCTGGCAAGGGGGGAGCGCGATCGGCAGCGTCCTCGCCCATCTCCCAGCGACATTGCTGATCGCGATCCCCGCGGTCGTGTTGGGCGCCGCGGCCGGCCTCGTCCTCGGCACCGTCGCCGCCCGCCGGCCCGACTCAGGCTTGGCCCAGGCGCTCAACGTCTTCGCCTACGGCGTCATCTCGGTGGCCGAGTTCTGGGTCGGCCTAATGCTGATCCTGATCTTCGCGGTGATCATGGGATGGCTCCCGACGGGCGGCTACGATCCCAAACCCGCGACGCTGGTCCTGCCGGTGCTCGTCCTCGCGATGAAGCCGTTCGCGCAGATCTTCCAGCTGACCCAATCGACGATGGTGACCGAGTACGGCAAGCAGTACGTCATGGCCGCCCGGGCGAAAGGCCTCGGGGAGGTCGCAGTCGCGCGGGAGCACGTCATCCGCAACGCCGCGATTCCCGTCGTCACCCTTGGCTTCTACGAACTGGGAAGAGTGTTCGTCGGGACCGCGGTCATCGTCGAGGTGGTTTTCGCCTGGCCAGGAATAGGCCGGCTCGCGGTGGGTGCTCTGGAACACGGCGATGTCTTCCTGGTGCAGGCGATCGTCGCTGTCGCCGCCATCGTGGTCGCCGGGCTGAACCTCGGCGCCGACCTGCTCTACTTCCGTCTCGATCCCCGGACCCGCAGCGTCCTGAAGGGCGGCTCGTGATGACGGTCGGCTCGCTGCTCGGTTCGCTCCGCCGCCAGCCGGTGATCGCCGTAGCGGCGATCGTCGCGGCGGTCCTGCTCATCCTCGCCGTCGCCTACCCGCTGCTCACACACGTCGACCCGAACGGCTCGCAGCTCAGGTTGCGGCTGCAGCCGCCCTCTTGGCTCGGCGGCGAGGGACTGCTCGGCACCGATCAGCTGGGCCGTGACCTTTGGACGCGCATCCTGTTCGGGCTGCGGACCTCGTTCCTCGTGTCCATCGGAGCCTGCGTCGTCGGTGCCGTCGTCGGCACAGCAGTCGGGCTCGCGGCCGGCTACTTCGGGGGCAAGCTTGACGCCGTCCTGATGCGGATCACTGACATCCAGCTCTCGTTCCCCGCGCTGCTCCTCGCCATGCTGGTCGTGGGCCTGCTGGGGAAGGGGATCTGGCTCCTTGTCCTGATCTTGGGGCTGAGCACATGGATGATCTTCGCTCGGGTCATCCGTAGCGCCGTCCTCCAGATCCGGTCGACCGAGCTCGTGGTCTCCTCGACAAGTATCGGTGCCACCCGAACCCGCATCGTGTTGCGGCACGTCCTGCCCAATGTCCTCGGCCCGCTCGCCGCTCTGGTCGCACTGGAGTTCGCCCGAATCATGCTCGCCGAGGCATCCCTGAGCTTCCTCGGCTTCGGCGTCGAGCCGCCGGGGATTTCGCTCGGCGCCATCCTCGCAGGTGGCCGTGACTACCTCCAGAGTCAGTGGTGGATCGCGACCTTTGCCGGGCTGTTCCTGGCCTTGGCCGTACTCAGCACCAACCTCGTCGGCAGCTGGCTGCAGCGGGTTGTCGACCCGACCCGAGTGACCACCTGAGGCGGATGACGATGACCGATGCAGCACACGCGGTCCGGACACGAGCGGTCGCGGACACGACGGCGCCGCCGGAGAACCCTGCCCTGGCCAGGGTCGAGAACCTCCGCATCACCTTCGACCGGGACGCGGGCGACTCGGTCAGCCCGGTCGAGGACGTGTCGTTCGAGGTGCGCCCCGGCGAGCGGCTCGCCGTGGTGGGTGAATCCGGCAGTGGAAAGAGCCTGACCTCCCTCGCGTTGATGGGTCTGGTGGACCGGGTCGGTGGCCGAATCGCCGACCACAGCCAGGTCGAGGTGCTCGGGGTGGACATGGTCCGCGCGCCCGAGCCCGCCCGTCGGGCGCTCCGCGGCGGCGGAATTGGGATGATCTTCCAGGACCCGCTGACCTCCCTGGACCCGGTCCGCTCCGTGGGCTTCCAGCTGGGCGAGGCGATCGAGCTGCACCGCCCCGCGCTCGACAAGCACGAGACCGGCAAGCTGGCGGTCGACCTGCTCGACCAGGTGCGGCTCCCCCGACCGCAGGCTCTCCTCGCGTCATACCCGCACGAGCTGTCTGGGGGAATGCGCCAGCGCGTCATGATCGCCATAGCCCTTGCCGGTGACCCCGACCTGCTGATCGCTGACGAGCCGACCACGGCACTCGACGTAACCGTCCAGGCCCAGATCCTCGACCTCGTCCACGACCTCTGCGATGAGCGGAGCCTTGCGGTCGTGTTGGTGACCCACGACCTCGGCGTAGTGGCTGGCTTCGCGGACCGGGTCGTGACCATGTACGCCGGGAGAATCGTCGAACAGGGTGCAACCGAGGAGGTCTACGCCGCTCCGCGCCATCCCTACACCGACGCGCTGATGCGGTCGATCCCGCCACTCACGCATCGCGAGCCGCGCCTCGTCGCGATCCCGGGGTCGCCGCCCGAGCCCGCACATCGCCCGACCGGCTGCGCCTTCCACGACCGCTGCGGTTTCGCCGAGGAGCACGTCTGCACCACGGAACGGCCGCCGCTCACCCTCGTTGAGGGAAGCAGTGACGCTCGCCGGGTCGCGTGCTTGCGACTCACCGAGATCACGTTCCCGCTGGGCGCCGCGAGGGCGACGGAACGTGCCGAGTCGACCGGGCCGGCCGGCGCCGCCGACGGTTCCCCGCTGGTCTCGGTCCGGGGCCTCACGAAGAAGTTCGCGATCCGCTCGGGTGGCTTCGGCAAGCGCGAGCAGCTCACCGCGGTAGACGACGTGTCCCTCGACATCGGACGGGCCGAAATCCTCGGAATCGTCGGGGAGTCGGGCAGCGGCAAGTCGACCCTCGCCCGGTGCCTGCTGCGGCTGATCGATCCGACGTCCGGGCGGATCGAGTTCGACGGCCGGGACCTCGCCTCGATGTCGGCGCGCGAGCTGCGCAAACAGCGCCCGCGAATGCAGATGATCTTCCAGGATCCGTCGTCGTCGCTGAACCCGCGGATGACCGTGCGACAGACCCTGCTCGAGCCGCTGAAGATCCACGGTCGCCCAGCCGACGAGCAGACACTCGTCGGACTCCTCGATTCGGTCAAACTGCCCGCTTCTGCCCTCGCCCGCTATCCGCACGAGTTCTCCGGCGGTCAACGCCAGCGCATCGCCATCGCGAGGGCGATCGCGCTCCGGCCCGAACTGCTGGTGTGCGACGAGCCGGTCTCCGCACTCGACGTGTCGGTCCGGTCGTCGCTGCTCAACGTCCTGTCCGACCTGCGCGCCGAGCAGGGGATCTCGCTGGTGTTCATCGCGCACGACCTGGCGATGGTGCGCTTCCTGTGCGACCGCGTTGGCGTCATGTTCCGGAGCCGCTTGGTAGAGCTGAACGGGAACCCCGAGATATACGACGCGCCGGTGCACCCCCACACTCGTGCCCTGCTCGCGGCGCAGCCGATACCTGACCCGGACGTCGAACGTCGACGCCGCACGATGCGACGTGACCTGTTGAACGAGGCGGGTGACCCCTCGACCGAAGGGACACGAAACGTCGAGAGCGCCTGAGCGGCTCAGCCCACGACCAAACGGCGCAGTGCCCGTTCGCACGCAGTACCTGTCCCGCGGGACCCGAGGCCGAGCCCCGGAGCCCCACTTACCCCCCGGCACTCTGGAGAGCAAAGATGCTCGGTTCGAAGCGACGTCGCGCCTGGCTCGGCGCGGTGCTTGCCGCGATCGCGGTGACCGCCGGCTGCGCCGGCGGAGGTCAACCCGCCGGCGCGGCACCCGTGAACGGCGGAACGTTCACGATGGCGGTGAGCGGTGACCTGTCGGACATCGATCCGCAACGCAGCCCGACACAATGGATCCAGCTGGTCCACTACGGCAACGTCTCGGAGACCCTCGCGACGCTTGACCCCGGTGGAAAGCTCGTCCCCCTGCTCGCTACCGAATGGTCCCAGACCCAGCCCCAGGTGTGGCGGTTCAAGCTCCGCCCCGGCGTCAAGTACCAGAACGGCGAGACCTTTGACGCCGCCGCCGTGAAGTACAGCCTGGATCGGATCACCAGTCCGGACTTCGGCGCCGAGCACGTCGGCTTCTTCGCGAGCTACGACCGGACGGAAATCATCGATCCGACGACCGTCGAGATCCACACGAAGGTCCCGGACGCCGAGTTCCCGCTGCACCTCACGTTCGCCCCCATGGTGCCGCCTGCGTATACGGCGGCGGGCCCGAAGGACGTACTCGACAAGGCTGCTATCGGCACCGGTCCATACCTCATGGACTCGCGCACGACCGATCGCGTCGTGCTTAAGAAGAACCCCAACTACTGGGGTGAGATCCCTGCCACCGCACCCGACCAGGTCGTCCTCTTGGCGAGGCCCGAGGATGGGGCCAGGCTGTCCGGCCTGCAGGCCGGCGAGATCGACGTGGCGAACCTGCCGCCGTTCCTGGTCAAGCAGGCGCCGAGGTACCAGACTGCAGCACCCGCGCAGAAGCTCATCGTCTCCCTGAACGCGTACGCCGGCGTCACCGCGAACCCGAAGGTGCGCGAGGCGATCGTCCTGGCCACCGACAACGAGGGCATTCGGCAGGCCCTATTGGGCGACGACTTCAGCGTCCCCGGCCTGTGTCAGCTCGGGGTGGACGGCATTTCCGGATTCACCGCAGGCCTGCAGAACCAGCGGTTCGACCCCGACCGCGCCCGGCAGCTGATTCAGGAGGCCGGTGCCCAGGGCGCCACGTTCCGACTCGCCACGCCGGCCGGACGGTGGCCGCAGGACCGCGAGGCCGCCGAGCTCGTCGTGGAGCAGCTCAACGCAGTGGGACTCAACGCGCAGCTGATGACCCTCGACTTCCAGACCTACCTGAAGACGATCTTCGCCCCGAAGGCGACCCGGGTGGAGGCGTTCCTGATCGGCGCGAGCTTCGACTCCGGATCCGTCGCGCAGCCCTACGGCGCATACCTGACT
>NZ_BJVJ01000087.1 GCF_007989085.1 Pseudonocardia sulfidoxydans NBRC 16205 | reverse complement strand
CGTAGTTGTTGGTGATGTACTTGTTGATGTACTCGACGGCTTCCTTGTGGCTGTGGCCGCCGTCGTGGTGGCCGCCGCTGTGACCCGCGTGGGCCGGCACCGGGGGAACGTAGTTGTGACCGGTGTCGTAGTTGCGGTCGAAGCTGGCCTGGTGGCTGTCCTGAGCCAGGATCAGCGCGTCGTAGACGTCCTGCGCGCTGAGGTCGGTCAGGTTGTAGGCCTCCAGGACCTCCTCGGGGTCGTCGTTGAAGTCCTCGCGGAGGTCCTCGTCGTTGATCAGGCGGAGCAGGAAGTCCAGCAGCGAGATGCTCTCGGCCATCGTGATCGTCTCCTCGGTGTGGGCTCGTCGCCCGGTCGCTTGTGGTGTGTGTCGTGCGGGCCGGGCTGAGCGGCCCTGGCGTTGATGCAGAAGTTAGGGACGGACCGGGCGCCGGCCATCGGGGAACTCCCATGGTTCGGTAAAGCGCCGGTACGGGGATCCCCGGGATCGGGCGTTAGGGGCTTCGGGGGACGCGACGGGATGTCCGAGGCAGGAGCGGGTTTCGGCCCCCTGTGGTGCCACCCGTTCGTGCATTGGGGTGTTAGCACCCCTTCGGTCGCTAACGAAGTGCGGCGATACTCCGATGGCACTAAGGCAAGGGGGGTCCGCGCACGCACCGGGGCAGCTCGCGGACATCGGGGGAAGGACGGACGATGGGGTACCTGCTCGGTATCGATCTGGGCACGACGTACTCGGCCGCGGCCGTGTGCCGCCCGTCGGGGGACCGATGGGCCGAACCCGAGATGGTGACGCTCGGGTCCAGGTCGGCGAGCGTCCCGTCGGTGCTCTACCTGGGGGCCGACGGCTCGGTCGTGGTCGGTGAGGCCGCGGAGCGCCGCGCCCTGACCGACCCGGACCGCGTCGTCCGCGAGTTCAAGCGCCGCATCGGTGACCCCACCCCGCTGGTCGTGGCCGGGGAGCCGTGGCCGGCCGAGGAGCTCGCCGCGCAGCTGGTGTCCTGGATCGTCGCGCAGGTCGCGTCCCGCGAGGGCGGCGCCGCCGACAGCATCGCCGTCAGCCACCCCGCCGCCTGGGGCCAGCACAAGAAGGACCTCCTGGCGGGGGCCCTGGCCACACACGGTCTGACCGTCACGTTCCTCGCCGAGCCCGAGGCCGCCGCGATGCACTACGCGTCCGCGGAACGGGTCGGCGCCGGCTCCACCATCGCCGTCTACGACCTCGGGGGCGGCACGTTCGACTCGGCCGTCGTCCGCAAGGGCGGCTCCGGGTTCGGCCTGCTCGGCCGGCCCGAGGGCATCGAGCGCCTCGGCGGGATCGACTTCGACCAGGTCGTGTTCGACCACGTCGTCGAGGCCATGCCCGACGCGTTCGCCGAGCTCGACGACACCGACCCCGACGTCCTGTCCGCCGTGGCCCGCATCCGCCGCGAGTGCACCGAGGCGAAGGAGACGCTCTCCGCCGACACCGAGGCCTCCGTCCCCGTCCTGCTGCCCGGCACCCAGGGTTCGGTGCGGCTGCACCGCAGCGAGTTCGAGCAGCTCATCGGCCCGCACGTCGAGGAGACGGTCGCCGCGCTGCGCCGGGCCGTGGGGTCCGCGGGGCTCACCCCCGAGATGCTCGACGCGGTGCTGCTCGTCGGCGGGTCGTCGCGCATCCCGCTGGTCGCGCAGCTGGTGTCCGAGCAGCTCGAGCGGCCCGTCGCGGTCGACGCCGACCCCAAGAACGCGATCGCCAAGGGCGCCGTCCTCGCGGTGGCGCCGCGGCCGTCGATGTCGTGGCCCGCGGTCGAGATCGCGCCCGTCGAGGTCACGGCCCCCATCCCCGTCGTCTCGGCCGCGTCCGCAGCGGCGCTGGTCCCGGCCGGTGGGGCCGCGATGGTTCCCTGGTCCGAGCACGAGTACCAGGCCGACGTCCGGCCGGTCGCGCACGTCGCGCCCCCGCGCCCCCCGGTGCAGCCCCTGCCCGACTGGACCCGCGACGACGTCGAGGAGTCCCGCGAGCGCCGCGGCCCCGTCGGGCTGCTCATCGGTGCCGGTGCGGCCCTGGGTATCGCGGCCATCGCCGCCGCCGTCCTGACCTGGCCGACGGCCCGTCCCGCCTCCGCGGGGTCGACCGTCAACGGCCCCCTGTCGACGGCGTCGGCCCCGGCGGAACCGGGTGCCGTCTCGCCGGCCGCCAACCCTGTCGTGGAGCAGCCCGCTGCCGGTGGCAACAACGCCGCGCAGAACAAGGCCCCCGTCGGGGGTGCCGACGCCCCCGCGGCCCCCGGTGCCCCCGCCGCGCCCGTCGTCCCGGCGGCCCCCGCCGGCACCACGGTGCCGCCGCCGGTGGTCACCGACCCGAGCACTCCTCCGCCGGCGACCGAGGGAACGGTTTCGGAGCCGCCGCCCGTGACGGACCCGCCGCCTGTCACCGACCCGCCCCCGGTGACGAACCCGCCGCCGGTCACCAACCCGCCCCCGGTCACCAACCCGCCGCCGGTGACGGACCCGCCGCCGGTGTCCGAGGCGCCGCCCGTCGTTCCGTCCTCGGTGGCAGAGGTCCCCGCGGCCGGCTGATCCACCTCGCCCTCGGCGGGGCAAGGGCCGGGACCGGCGCGTCGGGGGGAGCCCACGCGCCGGTCCTCGGTGCCGCAGCCCGGATCGCCCGCGACACCCGCACCGGCGCTGTGTCGAACTCGGCGTGGTCGACGTGTCACGTTCCGGTGTCCTCCGGCGATGGAGGGGCGGGCCCGCCGCGAGGGCGCGCCCAGTGGATCGGGGAGGTGCCGGATGGCGCGCATGTCGGCCGCGGTGATCGTGTTGGAGATGCTGGCGATGTCGCTGGCGGTGGCCGTGTTCGGGCCGTTCGTGCTGCTCGTCGGAGTTCCGGCGCTGCTGGCGACGGTGCTGGTCCTCGCGACCGTCGTGATCGCGGAGCGGCGGCGTGTCCGTCGCGAGGCGGAGGCCGCGGTACTGCCGACGGTCCCGGGCGGGCTCATGAGCGGCTTCTTCCGCGTACCGGCCCAGACCGCGCCCGTCGATGCTCCGGAGCGCTCCCGGTCCTGACCGGCCGAACTCGCGCGACACGCACCCGGCGGTGCTGGCGCTGCTGCTGCAGGCCGGCGCGGGACGCCCGCGACCGTGGCGTTGTTCGTCGCCGGCATGGCGGTGAGCAGCCTGGGAAACCTGCTGACGGGCGTCGTCTGGGTCGCCGCGGCGGCGATCGTGATGCAGGGGATCCACGGCGCCGGGCTCGCCGTGCAGGACGTCGCGGCGACGACGATCCTGCAGCGCACCGTGCCCGCGGCCATGCAGGGCAGGGTGTTCGCGAACCTCCACGGCGGCATCGGTGTCGCCGCCGCGGCCCCGTACCTGGGGGTGGCCTGTTGTTGCAGGCGACGTCGGCCCGGACGACGATGATCGTCGCGGGCGGGGTGGGGGTGCTCGTGACCGCGCTGCCGCATGGAGACTGGGTCGGGTCACGGGTGGTTCCGTGGCGGCGCGGGACTGAGCCGGGCTCGGCACCGTCGAGCGGAGGGAGCGTCGCGGGGTGGTCCTGGGCCTGGCCTTCGCCGTCGCGGCGATGGTCCTCAACTGCGTCGCAGGGCTCCTGCAGTCCGACGCCACGACCCGCACCACCCGCCGACGCCCCCTCGCCCTGCAGCCGCGGTTCATCCTCGGCCTGTTCGTCGACGGGCTGGCCTGGGTCTGCACGGTCGTCGCCCTGCGGTTCCTGCCGGTGTTCGCGGTGCAGGCGATCCTCGGCGGCTCGATCGCGTTGACGGCGCTGGCGGTCCGCTGGATCTGGGGGACGCGGCTGAGCGTGCTCGACCGGGTCGCGATCGGCGGGTGCGTCGTCGGGCTCGTACTGATCGCGGGAGCCGCGGGCGTCGACCGGCCCGAGGGAGCCGGCACCGCCGCCGACGTCGTCCTCGGCATCTCCCTCGGGGTTCTCGCCGCGGTGACGATCGTGCTCTACAACTCGCGGCTCGCGTGGCTGCTCGCGCTCGTCGCCGGGCTGGGGTTCGGGGGGACGTCACTGGCGGTGCGGTCGGTGCACATCGGCCCCGACGGTCTCGACGTCGTCGCCCTGCTCGCCCAGCCCGCGACGTACATGTTGGTCGGTTTCTGGTTCGTCGGGATCGTGACGTTCGCGCGGGCCCTGTCCCGCGGCGACCTGTCCGTCGTCACCGCGGTGTTCACGGTGACCGAGGTCGTCGTGCCGGGGCTCGTGGCGATCGGGCTGCTCGGCGACCGTGTCCGTGACGGCTGGATCGCGCCCTTCGTCGTCGGGCTGGTGCTCGCGGCAGCAGGGGTGGTCGCGCTCGCCGGGTCGTCGACGCAGCGCAAGGGCCAGTGGCAGCGCTGAGCTGTTCCGTTTCGTCCACGACGCCGCGGGCGTGGGGGCGCCACGATGTCCGCATGGACTGGGACGACGTGGTGCGGATCGGGACGGCGCTGCCGGAGGTCGAGGAGTCGACCTCGTACCGGACGCCTGCGCTGAAGGTCCGCGGCAAGCTGATGCTGCGGCTGCGCACCGAGGCGGAGGGGCTGCTCGTCGTCATGTGCGCGCTCGACGAGAAGGAGGCCATGCTCGCCTCGGGTGATCCCACCTTCTCCACGACGCCGCACTACGACGGCCACGGCTCGATACTCGTCGATCTGACGAGGATCGGGTCGGCGCAGCTCACCGAGCTGATCACCGAGGCCTGGCGGCTCAAGGCCCCCGCCCGGCTGCGTTCCGCCCACGACGTCTGAGCCGCCCTACGCGGGCCCCTACCGGTTCCGCCGATCCGTCGGATTCGTCGGGTCGGTCTGCTACAAATCCTGCGACGGCCGCTGTGGTGGCGGCGTCGGATCCAGGGGGAACGCGAATGTCCAGCTCGCCCGGCCAGTGGCCGCAGAACCAGCCGCCGGGAGGGCAGCCCTATCCGGGGCAGCCGCAGCCCGGGCAGCCGTACCCGGGTCAGCCCTCGGGGCCGCAGCAGTACCCGGGCCAGCAGCAGTACGGCGCCCAGCAGCAGTACGGCGCCCAGCAGCAGTACGGCGCCCAGCCCCAGTACGGGCAGCCGCCCGTCGGGGGTCAGCAGTACGGCGGCCAGCAGTACGGGCAGCAGCCTCACGGCGCGCCGCAGGGTCAGCCGCAGTACGGCACCCCGCAGGCTCAGCCGCAGTACGGCGCGCCGGGTCCGGCCTCCAAGGGCTCGCCGGTCGCCGCCGCCGGTCCCGGGATGATCTTCGGGATCGTCACGGCCGTCGGCGGCCTGCTCGCGATCATCGGGTCGTTCCTGCCGTGGGTCACCATCCGGGCCGGGGCCTTCGGCTCGTTGTCGGTCGCCGGCACCGAGGGCGACGGCAAAATCACGTTGATCGTCGGCGTTCTCATCCTCGCGGTCGGGATCCTGCGGCTGGTCAAGCCGTCGATCCCCGCCCTGGTGCAGCGGCTGCCGATCCTGTTCGGCCTGATCGTCGTCGCCATCGGCGTCTACGTGATCATCAACCTGAACTCCACGATGGCCGAGGCCGGAGGCGCCGCCGGGGGCCTCGCCGCCGAGCTGGCCGAGGCGCTCGACATCTCGCTCGGCTTCGGTCTGATCATGACGATCGTGGGCGGTGTCGTCGCGATCGTGGGCGGCGTCGTCGTCAGCAAGCAGAGCGGCCCGGCCGTGCCGCCCGGGGTCGCGGGGTATCCGCCGGCCGGGCACTGACGCCCGTGCGACCGGCGTCGGCGCGGCGTCGGCGCGGCCCATCGCGCGGATCGGGCCCGCTCGCCGCCGGGCGCCGGGCTGATCATCGGGATCGCCTTCGGGCTGGTGTTCGTCACCGTCGACAGCGGTCCGCTGGGCCCCCGCGCCGACCGTGCTGCGCGTCGCGGGGGTAGTCAGTCGTCGGCGCGGCGCTGCTGTTCGTGCTGCCGTCGCGCCTGCGCGGCCGGGCGGGCGTCGAACCGCCGCCGCGGAAAGGTGGGGCCGGGGTTCACGCCCGGCTACGGATCGTCGTCGCGATCGAGGTGTTGGCTTCCCTTCGGCGGCCTCGTGCTGATCAACGGCGTGTTCGGCCACGGCGAGTTCGGCGTGGTCTGGGGCACGGTCGTGGTTGGGGTGACTTCTTCGGCCTTGCCGCGGTGTGGCACGCATCGTCGTTGCACGTCCTCGGCGGCGTGCTCACGGGTCTCGGGATCCTCGGCGCGGTCCTCGGGCTGGTGACCGGGTCGCAGGCCTGGATCGCGGGAGTGGTGGGCCTCGGCTCGGCGGCCGCGCTGCCGGCCGGGACCGCGTTCGCGCTGTGGGCTGGCCTGGGCATCTCCGCGGCCTGATCGGCGCAGCGGAAACCGCGACGACATTTGCGCTGAATTCGGCGGAGACGTTATCCTGACAGGTGCCTTCGAATCGAAAAGACCTAGCTCCGCAACTTAATTATAGCACGGCCGAGGAGAGCGTGGAAACACCTTCGTACGATCAGGAACTGACCGCGGAGACCGAGCACCTCCGCGGGCTGCACACCCTCCTCGTCGACGAACTGGAGACCGCCACCGCCCAGGCACGCGGCATGCTGGCGGCCCCCGCCGGCGGCGAGATCAGCGGCCTCTGGGAACGCGACGTGTCCGTCCACCGCTGGTCGGAGCGGGTGGGAGCGCTCACCGCCGCCCGCTCCGGGCTGTGCTTCGGGCGGCTCGACCAGGCAGACGCCACGACCGTCTACGTCGGACGCATCGGCCTCACCGACCCCGCCGACGGCGAAAGCGCACTCGTCGACTGGCGCGCACCCGCCGCCCAGCCGTTCTACTGCGCAACGATGGCCACCCCACTCGGAGTGAGCCGGCGACGCCATTTCCAGATCGCCGGAACCGCGCCGTCCGAACGCGTCGTCGCATTCCACGACGACGTCCTCGACGGCACCGTCGACTCCGGATCCGCGTCCGATCCGGCCCTGCTCGCCGCGCTGAAGGCACCCCGCGGCTCGACGATGCGCGACATCGTCACGACCATCCAGGCCGAGCAGGACGCGATCATCCGCCTGCCCCTGTCCGGGACGGTCGTCATCGAGGGCGGGCCCGGGACCGGCAAGACCGCCGTCGCCCTGCACCGCGTCGCCTACCTCCTCTACGCCCACCGCGAGCGGCTCGCCCGCAGCGGCGTGCTCGTCGTCGGGCCCAGCGCCGACTTCATCCGCTACGTCGGCGGCGTGCTGCCCGCCCTCGGAGAGTCAGCCGTCCTGTTCACGACGCCCGGGCGGCTCGCGCACGGCGTCGTCGCCACGGCCGTCGACACCGACGACCTCGCCCGGCTCAAGGGCGACCTCGCGATGGTCGACGTGCTGCGCCGCGCCGTCGACGACCTTCAGCGCATCCCCACGACGCCGATCGCCATCGAGCTCGAGGACGTCACCGTCGAGGTCGACCGCAAGCTCGCCACCGAGGCCCGCCGCCGCGCCCGCGCCACCGGCCGGCCCCACAACACCGCCCGCGCGACGTTCCGCGACACCCTGGGCAAGCTCCTCGTCCAGCAGGGTCTCGAACGGCTGAACCACGAGTTCGAGGACCCGCCCGAGCTTGTCGAGCTGCTCAGCGGGCTGTCCGGTCTCCCCGAGATCGAGCCTGCCGGCGCTGCCGAGATCACCGCCCAGATGCGCGCCGAGCTCCGCGACGACCTGCGCGCCGACCTCGGATTCCACGCCGCCGTCGAGGAACTGTGGCCGACGATGACGCCGGAGCAGGCGCTCACCGACCTCTACGCCTCGCCGAAACGGCTGAGGACGGCAGGCGGCCATGCCTCCCTGCACCGCGACCCCGGTGCGCCCTGGACCGTCGCCGACGCCCCCCTGCTCGACGAGCTCGCCGAACTCCTCGGCCCGCTCCCCGACGGACCCGCCCGACGCGACGCCGAGGCCGACAGCCGCTACGCCGCCGAGGTCCTCAGCATCCTCGAAGCCGCCGACCGGCAGATCGCCGGCGAGGACCCCGACGAAGCCCGCCCCACCGACTTCGTCACCGCCGACGTCCTCGCCGCCCGCCAGGTCCCCGCCCACCTCGCGAGCGTCGCCGAACGCGCCGCGAGCGACCGCGACTGGCGCTTCGGGCACCTCGTCGTCGACGAGGCGCAGGAGCTCTCCGCCATGGACTGGCACGTCCTGCTGCGGCGCTGCCCGTCGCACTCGATCACCGCCGTCGGCGACCTCGCCCAGCGCAGCGCACCCGCCGGGGCCCGGACCTGGGACGACGTCCTCGCGCCGCACCTGGCCGACCGCTGGACCTACCGCACGCTCACCGTCAACTACCGCACGCCCACCGAGATCATGGCCGCCGCCGCGACCGTCCTGGCCGACTACGCACCCGACCGCCGCCCACCCGACTCCGTCCGTTCCACCGGCGAGGACCCGTGGGAGCAGACCGTCCCGGCCGCCGACCTCCCCGCCGCGCTCCGTGAGGTTGTCGCGACGGAGGCCGCGCAGCTGCGCCGCGGCACCCTCGCCGTGATCGCCGACGACCTCACCGCCCTCGGCGACCTCCCCGCCGAGCTGCACACCCCGTTGTCCGCCAAGGGGTTGGAGTTCGACGTCGTCGTCATCGCCGACCCGGAGGCCATCCGCCGCCGCAACCCCGCCGACCTCTACGTCTCCATGACCCGGGCCACCCAACGCCTGGGCCTGCTCCACGTGGAGTCGTGACCACACACCCGCGCGCAACCTCACTGCTGTTTCCGGCGCGAAATGCAGCAGTGAGGTTGCGCGCGGTCGGGGGTAGGGCGCTCGTCCGGGCGGCCGAACCTCGCGGACGTGCGTAACGACGCGAATCCGGAAGCCGATCTCCGATCGTTCGGCTCCCCACGTACCCGGAGAACTCCTTGCCCACGATCTCCCGACGGGTCGCCGTCATCGCGACGTCGCTCGTCCTCGCCGGCGGTGCCGCCGTCGTCGTCGCCTCCACCGCCAGCGCCTCGACCGACCGTCGCGACGACGGCTTCACGATGTACTGCACCCCGATCCGCCCCGGCGGCGACGACGCCGGCTTCTACTGCACACCCACCGACGACGGCTTCCGCGCCCGCCACGGCGGCTGGACCTACGGCCCGCCCCAGGCCCCCCGCACGGTTCCCCCGACGGTCCGACCGTCGACGACAGTGGCACCGCCGACCCCAGTTCCACCGCCGACGACAGCGCCACCGATCTCGCGGACGTCGCGAACCATGGAGAGCTCGCCTGCGCCCTCGTCGTCAGCGGCACCCTGACCGTTCGGCCGAGTTCGACGTCAGACTGTTTTGATCATGGTCGGGAGCATTCTGGTGTCGAAGTCGGCGAGGGTCAGAGCAGGCGGATGTGGCGGAGCCGCACCGTTCACAGGACGTCGAACTCGTTGCCCTCGGGGTCGGTCATGGTGACGTGGTCGGGGACGTCCCGGAGAACGGTGGCGCCGAGGTCGGTGAGGCGTTGCACCACGGCGTCGATGCGGCTGCGCCGGAGGTCGGGGTCGACGTGGCGGCCGCCGCCGACGGCGAGGTCGAGGTGCATCCGGTTCTTGACGGTCTTGCCCTCGGGGACGCGCAGGAAGGAGATGCCGGGGGCGACGCCTGCGGGGTCGTGGATGAAGGCGCCGCCGTCGCGTTCGGAGGGCGGGACGTCGTGGTCGTCGAACCAGTCGTCCCAGGACGTCCAGCCCCGGGGTGGTGGCGCGGGTTCGTAGCCGAGGGCGGCGGTCCAGAAGGTGGCGAGGGTCGTCGGGGAGGCGCAGTCGATCGTCAGGCTCCAGGCAGTGGCCACTGGCTCACCGTAGGGCGATGCCGGTGAGGACGATGTCGAGTCCGGTGGCGAAGGCGGTGGCGGGGTCGTCGTCGGTGCCGTCGGCGACGAGTCGCGCGACGTGGGGGTGGTTGCCCTCGGCGAGGACCCGCATCAGGTAGGGGCCGTTCGTGGCCTGCCAGTCCCGTGTGTCGAGGCCGCTGGTGCGGGTGGCGCGGAGTTCGCCGACCTCGGTGCGGATGGCCCCGTTGACGTAGGCGCGGAGGGTGGTGACGGCGCGGCGGGCGTCGTCGATGTCGGGGAAGCGGGTGGCGGCAGCGGCGAGGACGGCTTCGCCGACGGCGAGGGCGTGGGGGCCCAGGGCGGGTCGGCCGCCGAGGAGGTCGACGAGCCATTCGTGGCGGAGCGCGGCGGCGCGGGTCCGGTGGGCCCAGGCGCCGAGGGCGGCGCGCCAGTCGGTGTGGGCGGGGATGTGGATCTCGGTGTGGACCTCGTCGACCATGAGGTCGAGGAGTTCGTCCTTGGTGGCGACGTACCCGTACAGGCGCATGGGTCCTGCGTCGAGGGCGGCGCCGACCTTGCGCAGGGAGACGGCGTCGAGGCCGCCGGCGTCGGCGAGGGCGATGGCTGCGGCGACGATCGCGGCGCGGCTCAGCGGGGTGAGTGCGGCGCGGCCGGTGGGTTCGGGCCGGTCCCAGACGACGTCCATCGATACAGCGTATCGTTCGATACACTGTATCGACTCCGGGGGACGACCATGCGCATCGCGATCATCGGGGCCGGACCCGCCGGACTGGTCCTCGCCCGCGTCCTGCACCGCCACGGCATCCCGGCCACCGTGCACGAGGCCGACGCCTCCCCCGCCGCGCGAGCGCAGGGCGGTTGCCTCGACCTGCACCCCGAGTCGGGACAGCGGGCGATGTACGAGGCGGGGCTGGGAGCGGATTTCGAGACGATCGCGCGGGCCGAGGGCGAGGACCACCGCATCCTCGACCACAGGGGCACGGTCCTCGTCGACCACGAGAGCGCCGGCGCCGACCAGCGCCCTGAGGTCGACCGGGCCGACCTGCGCCGCGTCCTGCTCGGGTCCCTCCCGGAGGACGCGGTCGTGTGGGGCCGTCGGCTGTGCGGCGTCGACGAGCGTGTGGGCGGCTCCCGCCGGCTGCGATTCGCCGACGGCACCAGCGTCGAGTGCGACCTGCTCGTCGGTGCCGACGGTGCGTTCTCCCGGGTCAGGCCGCTGCTCACCGACGTGCGACCGGCGAGTGCGGGCTCGGGCTGGATCGACCTGGGGGTGGTCGCGCCCGGCCACCCGGCCGCCGACGTCGTCGGGCGTGGGTCGTTCTGGGCGATGGGCGAGGAGCGGGTCGTCGGTGGGCAGCGCCGGGCGGGCGGCGAGGTCGGGGTGTCGATCTCGCTGCGGGTCGCGCCGGGGTGGGGGGCGAGGTTCGACGTCGCCGACGTCCCGGGACTGCTCCGCGGCTGGGCGCCCGTCGTCAGGGGGCTGGTCGAGGCGGCGAAGGGGCCGGTCGTCGCGCGCGAGCTGATGGTGACGCCGGTGGGGATGACGTGGCCGTCGACGCCGGGGGTGACGCTGGTCGGCGACGCCGCGCACCTCATGCCCCCGGTCGGCGAGGGCGCCAACCAGGCGATGCTCGACGGGCTGGAGCTGGGCCTCGCGATCGCGACGAATCCCGACGACCCGGCGGCAGCCGTCGCCGCGTTCGAGGCCGAGATGATCGCGCGCACCACTCCGATCGCGGAGGAGTCGGCTCGGATGCAGGCGATGGTGCTCGCCGCGACCGCCGCGCAGGACATGGCGCGGTTCTTCTCCCGCCCGGCGGCCGTGCCGGGGTCGTCAGGGTCGTGAGTGGCGATAGTCGCTACAGCGACTATCGCCACTCACAGGGGGTGTGAGGTGTTGGGCCGGACGACTGTCCGAGTCCGAGCTGACCGGCGGGCCGTTCGAACACCGTCGCCAGAAAGGCTCGTCGGCGACGCCGGCAGACACCCGTCCGGAACTCGCGGACCATGATGTTGACACGTCAACAAACCGTGTTAGGGTCGATGTAGTTGCCACAACAACTAGGGAAGTCGACGTGCCAACTCGATCGACATCAGACGGCTCGCCGGGACCTACAAGATCGATCCGGCGCACGGCGGATCGGCGTCCTCGTGCGGCACGCGATGGTCACCAAGGCTGGGGGACGGGTTCGACGGGTTCAGCGGCACGCCCCAGATCGACGGCGTCAACGCAAGCAACGACTTCCAGCTGATGGACGACTACCTGCAGAGCGTCAGCGACAAGATCGTGTTCGAGACACCGAGGAGTATCGATCCGCGGGCACGTTGGCCTTCCGCCCCGGTGGGAACACCGCACCAGAGTGTCACCCGCTCGCTCGGCGGGCGTGCTGTCCCGAGGAGGAAAGATGAACGACATTGCACCTGCCGGCCTGCACCATGTCACGGCCATTGCCGCGGACCCGCAGGAAAACGTGGACTTCTACACCATGGTCCTGGGGCTGCGGCTGGTGAAGCAGACCGTCAACTTCGACGACCCCGGTACCTACCACCTCTACTACGGCGACTCCGCGGGGTCGCCGGCCTCGATCCTGACGTTCTTCCCGTGGCGGGGCGTCCCGGCCGGCCGCAATGGCGCAGGCCTGACCACCGCGACCGCATTCAGTGTGCCGCCGGAGTCGATCGGCTGGTGGCAGAACCGGCTCACCGCCCTGGGGGTGGACGCCGAGGCCCCGACGGACCGGGACGGCACCGAGGTCCTCACGCTGCGCGACCCACATGGTCTGGTTCTCGACCTGGTCGCCTCCCCCGGTGACGAACGCTCCGGCTGGGACGGCGTCTCCGGGATCCCGACCGAGCACGCCGTACGTGGGCTGCACTCGGTGACGCTGTCCGAGTCGGTCACCGAGCCCACCCAACGGCTGCTGACCGAGCTCCTCGGGATGACGCTGTCGGAGGAGAACGGTGACCGGAGCCGCTTCGCGATGGCCGGGGGCGAGGCCGGCGCGCTCGTCGACGTCGCTGCGTCCGCAGCCGCCCGCGGCCTGCAGGCGGGCGGCACGGTCCACCACGTCGCGTTCCGCGCCCCGGACCGGGCGACCCAGGAGAGCTGGCAGCGCCGGCTCGTCGCAGCCGGACTGCCCGTCACCGATATCCTCGACCGCCAGTACTTCACCTCGATCTACTTCCGCGAACCGGGCGGCGTGCTGTTCGAGATCGCCACCGACACTCCCGGATTCACCGTTGACGAGCCGCTGCTCACCCTCGGCAAGTCGCTCAAACTGCCACCGTGGCTGGAACCGAGCCGCGCGCAGATCGAAAACGCCCTGCCCACGCTGCACCTGCCCGAGGACGATGTTCCCGGGGACAGTAATCCCCGAGCGGGGCGAGGTGTCCTCGTGAACACGGCTCTGGAACGTCCGCACGTCTGGCTGCCGGGTTCGCCCAGCCACGCCCCTCTCCTGTTCCTGCACGGGACCGGGGGTGACGAGCACGACCTGCTTCCGCTGCGCGAGCACCTCGCGCCGCGGGCACCGGTCCTGTCGGTCCGGGGCACCGTCCTCGAGAACGGGATGCCGCGCTTCTTCCGTCGGTTACGCGAAGGCGTGTTCGACGAGGACGACCTGCGCCACCAGGTCGATGAACTCGCCACGTTCCTGCAGGCGGCCGAGCAGCACTACGACGTGTCACCCGGTACCTGGACCGCCGTCGGCTTCTCCAACGGCGCGAACATCGCTTCCGCGCTGCTGTTCGGCCGAACGGGCAGCCTTGCCGGTGCGATCCTGCTGGCCGCGATGGTCCCCTACCGGGACGGCCCGCCGCACGCCGACCTGGCCGGTCGCAACGTCCTGATCTCCAACGGCCGTCGGGACCCGATGGCCACCGCTGAGCACACCTCGACCCTCGCCGAACAGTTCCGGACCGCCGGCGCCGAGGTCACCCTGCTGCCGCACGACGGCGGCCACACCATCGACACCCGCCTGCTCCCGCGCATGGCCGACTGGCTGGCGCGAACCCGTCCGGGCGGAGCCTCGGGAGATGAGGCATGACCACCGACCGACCCGTTCTCGTCCTCGGAGCTGCCGGCGACTCCCCGTACACGATTCTGGGGCCGACGTACTTCTGGTGCCGCGCTCGGCCGGGAGGTGGCGCATCGGAGGCATGACCCAGCAGCAATCGGGAACGCAGACATGCGGGCGATGTGGACTCTCCTCAACGGTCCCGACCACGCCGTCGACATCGCCGCGCTCCACCGCGAGCACCTGAGTCCCGATCCGTGGTCCCGCACCGCGGCCCGACCTTCCACCGAAACGATCACAAGGGAGCAGCATGAGCACTGTGAATCTGGCCGTCGTCTACTACTCGGCCACCGGCACCGTCGACGCCATGGCGCGATACGCCGCCGAGGCCGCGGAGAAGGCCGGCGCCGAGGTACGCCTGCGTCAGGTCGCCCGCCAGGTCACCGGCGGTGAGCGCGCCACCAGTGAGGCCCAGGCAGCGCACGCCGAGAACGCCCTCGACACCCCGGCCGCCACGGCCGACGACGTCGTCTGGGCCGACGCCGTGCTGTTCGGCTCCCCCACCCGTTACGGCAACATCGCGGGCCAGCTCAAGACGTTCCTCGACTCGCTCGGCCCGCAGTGGGGTCAGGGCCTGCTCGCCGACAAGGTCTACGCCGGGTTCACGGCCAGCCAGACCGCGCACGGCGGCCAGGAGACGACGCTGCTCGCGCTCTACAACACCATTCACCACTTCGGCGGCATCATCGTGGCCCCCGGCTACACCGACCCGCTGAAGTTCGTCGACGGCAATCCCTACGGCGTCTCGCACGTGACCGGCGCGAACAACGACATCCCGCTCGGCGACGCCGATATCGATGCGCTGCGCCACCTGGCCAGCCGCGTCGTGACCGTCGCGGAGAAGCTCAAGAACTGACCGGGCCCGGTTGACGCCTCCGGGGCTCCGGCCGAGGATGGCCGGGTCCCTGGGGACGAAGGGACGGCGTCACGGCCGACGACGAGACCGGACCCGGATCGGTGAGCTGGTCCGGCGAGCACGAACCGAGCTGGACCAGCACCGTCGACCACCTATGGGGCGAGAAATGGACTTCAGGAACCCGCAACAGCGGACGCCGAACGACAGGCGGACTCCCAGGCGTGCACGGCGGGGGTTGTGATGGCCGGGCCGTGCGAGCACCTCGAGGCGGCGCCGGTGGCGCAGCCCTGCCCGGAGGTCGTCGGCTGTGAGGACTGCCTCCGGATCGGCTCGGAGTGGGTACATCTGCGGCGCTGCACGGAGTGCGGGCACGTGGGTTGCTGCGACTCTTCCCCCCAGCGTCACGCCACTGCCCACTATCGGACCGTGGCCCACCCGGTGGTGTGCTCGGCCGAGCCGGGCGAGGCGTGGCGGTGGTGCTTCGTCGACTCGCAGCTCGGCTGACGACAGGAGCGGACCCCGGTCCCGCACCGCCACCGGCCGGCCGGTTCTCGCGGAGCCGTCACCAGGCCAACGGGCGGCCGTCGTGGTAGAAGCCACCGGATGGCCCGTCGTCGGGCAGCACCGCGGCCCAGACGATCCCGGCTGCTCCTTCGGCAATCGAGCGACCACCACCGCGCCCCATGTCGGTGGCGGTCAATCCGGGCGACACAGCGTTGACCAGCACACGGTCACCGGCCAGCTCGTCGGCGAACAGACGTGTCAGCGCATTGAGCGCCGCCTTCGACACGCTGTAGCCGGGCGTACCGCCGACCATGCCGCTGATCGAGCCGACCTCGCTGGAGACGTTGACGATCCGAGGATGCGGGCTGCCCCGCAACAACGGCAGCAACGCCTGGGTGACCTGCCAGGCCCCGAACAGGTTGGTCTCCAGTGCGGCACGTACCCGGAAGAGATCGGCGCCGACGGCGTCCTGGTCGGTGTCGTAGTCGATTCCCGCATTGTTGACCAGAACATCGGCGCGTCCGAACGTGTCCTGGATCCAGGACGCTGCCCGACGGGCGCTGGCCGGGTCGGTCACGTCGAGTCGGCAGGAGTGCACTGTCGTCGCGTCGGGGTCGAGGTGACGGGCGACCTCGCTCCCCCGTCGCTCGTCCCGGGCGCCGAGGACCACGATGTGGCCGCGGGCGGCCAGCTGGGCCACGACCTCCCGTCCGATGCCTCGAGTAGCACCGGTCACCACAGCAACCGGCCGGTCGCCCGCCGGTCCCGAACCCTCTGGTGCAGCCACGTCAGTCCCTCCTGCTCGATCCCGTCCGCCCTGCGATGTACCACCCGAGCCACGAGCGACGCCGACGGCAGCCGGAAGGACGACGCTGACGGTGCATTTGTCCTGGTCGCTTAGTTGCTGGGCTGTCGCTGGAAGCCCTGGTGATCTCTGGAACGACGAAGGCCCAGGTCCGGTGTGGACACCGACTGACCTGGGCCTTCATGGGTGGAGCGGATGACGGGAATCGAACCCGCGTATTCAGCTTGGGAAGCTGATGTTCTACCATTGAACTACATCCGCACGTCTGCGATCACCCTAGCATCATCACCCTCTGTCACCGGCTGGGCCACCTGGTTGCGGCCCATCGGGGTGGTTGCGGCAGAGTGCGTCACCGACTGTTCGGATCCGCTCGACGTCGCGCCGCGGGGTGACCACACTCCGGTCTACCCGAGGACGCCTGCGCGCGTCGTCGGGCGCAGCTCCCCGGCAGCGAAGGATCGGGCATGACGGCATTCGAGAGGCTCATCGGAGACCTTCCCGACGACCACGAGCACGACGTGCTCCTGATCGCGGGTACCCGGCCGGCGGTCGCGCGGCTCGCTCCCGTCGCCACGGCGATCGCCGGGGCGGACCGCATCCGTGGGCTCACCGTCGCCACCGGGCCCGACCCGATGGCCACGCACGACGCATTCGAGGCGCTCGGCGTACCCGCCGACATCACCTTGCTCCTGCGCGAGCACCCCGGCTACAAACCCGCGGCGGTGGCGTCGGCGCTGACGGCGAAGCTCGACGAGCTGATGGTGGAGCAGGACCCGTCGGCAGTGATGATCTACGGCGGCGACATGACCGCGCTCATCGCGGCGCAGGTGGCGTTCTGGCGGCTCATCCCCGTCGTGCACCTGCAGGCGGGGGTCGCGACCGACGACCTGCTGTGCCCTTTCCCGGAGGAGGCGAACCGGCGGGTCATCAGCCAGCTGGCCTCGCTGTTCCTGACCACGAGCGGGCCCACGCTGGGCAGCCCGCTCGGCCCGAACGTGCTGCAGGTCGGTGACACCATCGGCGCCAACCCGCCGCCCGACGACCTGCGGTTCGCGAAGATCGTCATGCGGGTCGCCGACGGGAAGTCGCGGCTGGTCGTCGCGGGTCTCGACAGCCCGTCGTCGGCGGAGGCAGTGGCCGACCTGCCTGCCCTGCTCGCCCGCGACGACGACCTCGAGGTCGTCCTGTTCGGCGACCTCTGCGGTGACGACGAGGCCGAGGTGCTGGCCCGGCACGAGCGCGCGGTCGTCGTCCCCCACCTGGAGCTGAGCGAGCTCGTGCAGCTGGTGGCGGCGGCGAGCGTGCTCGTCTCCGACGACCCGGATCTGGTCGTCGACGCGCCGGGTCTCGGAACGCCGGGGGTCCTGGTCGACGGCCGGCACGTCGCGGAGCCCGGCGACTCGATCCGCAGCGTCGCCGGCAGGCACGTGCTCGACGACGTGTGGCGCATCCTCGACGTCGACCCGCGTCCGCAGCCGCTGGTGTACGACGGCAAGGAGGCCGAGCGGGCCGAGGCGGCCGTCGCGTGGATGTTCGGGCTGAGCCCGTTTCCGCAGCTGGCGCCGCGCTCGTCGGACGTGTGAGAAGCGGCCGCTAGGGTGGAGCGGTGCTGCTCTCCGACGGTGACCTGCGCAAGGAGATCGAGTCGCAGCGGCTCGTCCTCGAACCGTGGGACCAGGCGATGCTCCAGCCGTCGAGCATCGACGTCCGCCTCGACCGGTTCTTCCGCGTCTTCCAGAACTCGAAGTACACCCACATCGACCCGCGTCAGCAGCAGGACGAGCTGACCACGTCGGTGGAGCCGCAGGGCGACGACCCGTTCGTGCTGCACCCGGGCGAGTTCGTGCTGGGGTCGACGTTCGAGTGCGTCACCCTGCCCGACGACCTCGCCGGCCGCCTCGAGGGCAAGTCGAGCCTGGGCCGGCTCGGCCTGCTGACCCACTCGACGGCCGGATTCATCGACCCCGGCTTCACCGGCCACATCACGCTGGAGCTGTCCAACGTCGCCAACCTGCCGATCACGCTGTGGCCGGGCATGAAGATCGGGCAGCTGTGCCTGTTCCGGCTGTCCAGCCCGGCCGAGCGCCCGTACGGCAGCGACGGCGTCGGCTCGCACTACCAGGGGCAGCGCGGTCCGACGCCGTCGCGGGCGCACATGAGCTTCCACCGGGCCGACACCCGCCGCTGACTCCCCCAAGTCCCGGCGGGCGCCGACCCTCGCACGACCCGGACACGGGTCGGAGCTCTCAGCCGTTGCGCGGGTCCCAGCGGAACTTCTGCTGCGCGACGCGGGCGAAGATGCCCGCCCACACCAGCAACGCCAGGGTGGCGACGAGGGTGCCGGTCACCGCGCCCATCCCGACCTCGCCGCCGAACGCCAGCCGCACCAGGGTGCCGACGGCCGCGCCGGGGACGACGAGCAGCGCCTGCAGCCAGCCCTCCGCCGGGATGACGGCCATCGCGATCGCGCCGCCGAGCATCACGAACACCAACGGCAGCGTCGTGATCTGCGCCCGCTCCGGCGACGGCGTGAACACGCTCGTGGCGAGCGCCGCCGTCACCATCAGGGCGGTCCCGGCCACGATCATCGCGACGAGCGCGAGCGGGTTGACCGGGGCGACGACCCCCATGACCAGGTCGATCACCGCGAAGACGACGATCTGCACCAGGGCGATGGCGATGGCCGGGGTGAGCGTCGCGGTGAGCAGCCCCGGGTCGGAGATGCCGCTGGTCCGCATCCGGGTCAGCACCCGCGTGTGGCGGCGGGCCACGACGGTCTGCGTCGCCGTCAGGTAGAGGCCCATCCCGAGCGTCACCGCGGCCTGCAACGCCACGACCATCGGCCACACCTCGGGCCCGCCGCCGAACGAGAACGCCCAGAACACGCCCAGCGCGATCGGGACGAACAGCGTCGAGACGGCCATGGTGCGGTTGCGCATCACCAGCTTGACCTCGGTGCCGGCCAGGGCCAGGAACTTCTGCGCGGGGCTCGTCGGGGTGAACGTTGCGGTGGTCATCGGGTCCCTACCTCGTTGGTGTCGGCGGCGCCGAGGGTGCCCTCGCGCACCGAGTGGTAGATCTCGGCGAGCGACGCGGGCGCGGCGCGCAGGTCGGTCAGCGGGACTCCCCGACCCGCCGCCCAGGTCAGGAACGTCGTCAGGTCGGCCTGCAGCTCCGACGTGCGGACCGTGACGTGCACGGTCTCGCCCCGGACCTGCGCCGACGGCTCGCCGACGAACGGCGGCAGGTCGGCCGGGCCGGACGGGACCGCCGCGGCGGGCAGCGTCGCCGAGAACGCGGCCGGACGCGTCGCGAGGATCTCCGCGAGCGTGCCCTGCACCGCGACGCGACCCTCGTGCATGATCGCGACCCGGTCGGCCAGCGCCTCGGCCTCCTCCAGGTAGTGCGTGGTCAGCAGCACCGTTCGACCCGCCTCCTGCAGCTCCTGGATGGCGTCCCACGTACGGGTCCGCGACTCCGGGTCCAGACCCGTCGTCGGCTCGTCCAGGATCACCAGCTCCGGCGACCCCCACACGGCCAGCGCCAGGTCCAGCCGACGCTTCTCACCACCCGACAGCTTCGACGCCGGCACGTCGCGACGACGCGTCAGCTCGAAGCGGTCGAGCAGCCGCTCCACACGGTCGGGCCGGTCCGACAGCTTCTGCCACAGCTGCAGGGTCTCCCCGACGGTCAGCTCGTCGATGAACCCGCCCTCCTGCAGCTGGATCCCCATCCGGCGGCTCAGCTCGTGGCGGTGCGTCGCCGGATCGAGCCCGAGCACCGACACGTCGCCACCGGTCCGCCGGCCGAAGCCCCCCAGGACCTCCAGCGTCGTCGTCTTGCCCGCACCGTTCGTGCCGAGGAGCGCGAACACCTCGCCGGTCCGCACGGTGAGGTCGATGCCGCGGACGGCCTCGAACTCCCCGTAGGCGACCCGCAGCCCACGCACCTCGACGGCCGACCCCCTCGTCGTCGCGGCATTCCGCGCCGCCTGCATCGTCGTCTCCGTCATGGCCACAACGGTGCCGTCCACGGCAGGGGCCCCGGTAGTCATGACGGTCATGGGTCCGGGTGACACCGCGTCCGCACTTCGATGACACCTGTCATCAGGGGTTCTCGGATACGGTCAGGACGTGGACTCGCAGGACACGGGCGCCGGGCTCGCCGGTTCCGAGGAGCGCCGCATGCGGGCCGCGCGCCGCTTCGGCGTCATCGGCATGGTCATCACCGTCGGCTGGCTGCTGTTCGTGCCCGCCATGATCCTGTGGACGGGCCTGCCCGCCGCCCCCTACGCGATCACCCTGTTCGCGCTGTACGTCGTCGCGCTGGCCCTGCACCTGTACCGCATCCGCCAGCACGTCCGCTCCCTCGGCTCACCCGCCTCGCCCTGGTTCGTGGTCGTCGCCCTCGCAGTCGTGCTCGCCCTCGCGCTGGTCGGCCTGGCCTCGTCGTTCGCCGGCTTCACCTGGGCGCTCGTCAGCGGGGTCCTGCTCGGCGACGTCGTCGCAGGTGGGCGGCTGTGGCGTGGCGCCGCGACCGTCGTCCTCACCGCCGCCGCCGTGTTCGGGTTCGGGTGGTGGATCGGCGCCCACACCACCTACGAGTTCCCGTTCCCGCCGTGGATCGGGGCCACCCTCGCCGCGTTCTACGTGCTGTTCATGTGGTGCGTCGACGTCGAACGGCTCTGGTGGCTCAAAGCCGTCACCGACCTCGACGAGTCCCGCCGCGTCGCCGCCGAGCTCGCCACCGCCCGCGAACGGCTCCGCCTCTCCGACGACCTCCACGACATCCTCGGCCACGCCCTCGAGGTCGTCGCCTTCAAGAGCGAACTGGCCGGCCGCCTCATCGACGTCGACACCGACCGCTCCAAGGCCGAGCTCGACGACGTCCAGCGCGTCGCCCGGCAGTCGCTGTCCGAGGTCCGCGCCCTCGTCCGCGAAACCCGCACCACCGACCTCGCGACAGAGCTCGCCGGCGCCCGCGCCGTCCTCGACTCCGCCGGCGTGCAGCTCGTCGTCCACGGCGACCCGTCGACCGTCGCCGGACCCGCCCGCGGCGTCCTCGGCCGCGTCCTGCGCGAAGCCATGACCAACGTCCTGCGCCACGCCCAGCCCCGCAGCTGCACCATCGAGATCGAGGTCGTCGGCGGCGCCGCCCACCTGCGTGTCATCAACGACGGCGTCGCCGCCGGAGCCTCCGACGACGCCGGCACCGGACTCGTCGCCCTCGGCCGCTACCTCGACGAACACGCAGGCCGCCTCGACGCCGGACCCGGCCCCGGCGGCACCTTCCGCCTCGACGCATCCCTCCCGGCCCCCGCATGACCGCACCCATCAGACTCGTCCTCGCCGACGACGAGTCCCTCACCCGCGGCGCCGTCGGCGCACTGCTCGGACTCGAAGGCGACCTGCAGGTCGTCGCCGAGGCATCCACCGGCGACGAAGCCGTCGACGCCATCCGTGACCACGCCCCCGACGTCGCCGTCCTCGACGTCGAGATGCCCGGCCGCGACGGCGCCGAGGTCGCCCAGTGGGTCGCCGAGAACCAGCCGGCGACCCGCTGCATCATCCTCACCCGCCACGCCCGCCCCGGCGTCCTGCGCCGGGCGCTCGCCGCCGGGGCGCGCGGGTTCGTCACCAAAAGTGCCCCGGCCACGGTCCTCGCCGACGTCGTCCGCCGCGTGCACGGCGGCGGACGCTACGTCGACCCCGACCTCGCCATGACCGCGTTGACCAGCGAGGAGTGTCCCCTGACCGACCGGGAGCTCGAGGTGCTCCGCAACGTCGACGACACCGGCACCGCCGTCGACATCGCCGGCCGCGTCCACCTCTCCCCGGGGACGGTCCGCAACTACCTGTCCTCCGCAATGCAGAAGCTCGGCGCCGGCAGTCGCTCCGAAGCCGCCCGCGTGGCCCGCGACCACGGCTGGCTCTGACCCCGCCGACGCGCAACCTCACGGTCGCGCCTGTCCAGGAACGGCCGTGAGGTCGCACACCCGAGGCGGTAGGCGCTCCCGAGCGCGCCTCCCTGCTGCGGTGATCGCCCAATCTGGCGCACGAGCGACGCCTGCGTCGCCTGAACGCCACGGATGGCGATCACCCGGGCTGCCCACCCCGGGTGATCGCTGATGGTGGTGCTTCGGCGTCGGGTGCGTCGTTCAACCGCCGCGAACAGCGATCAGGGCGACGGGCTGGGCGGGGGCCGGGGCGGGCGGGCTGTCGGCACCGTGCACCTTCGGTGTGGCCCACCTTCGGCGTGGCCCACCTTCGGTGTGGCCGACCGTGGGCTGGCTGACGGTGGGCTGGCTGACGGTGGGCTGGCTGACGGTGGGCGTGGCCGCTGGCGGTGGGCGTGGCCGCTGGCGGTGGGCGTGGCTGGCGGTGGGCGTGGCCGCTGGCGGTGGGCGTGGCCGCTGGCGGTGGGCCTGGCTGGCGGTGGGTGTGGCTGGCGGTGGGTGTGGCTGGCGGTGGGTGTGGCTGGCGGTGGGTGTGGCTGGCGGTGGGTGTGGCT
>NZ_BJVJ01000086.1 GCF_007989085.1 Pseudonocardia sulfidoxydans NBRC 16205 | reverse complement strand
GCCTCTCGGTGGTGTGGACGCGCACGGACACGCTGTTCCGCTGGCCTACCAGGGCGCCCCGGTGCCCAAGCGGATGAACCAGCTCGGCTCGGCGGGCCAGTCGGTCCCCGGCTCGCTGCTCACCCCGGACCCGGTCGAGGAGACCGTGGCGCTGGAGCAGGCGCGGGCGGCGGACCATCAGGCCGAGGTCGACCGGATCAACGAACGCGAGCGTCGCGACGAGCCGGCCCTGGCCGGTCGCCCCGACGCGGGTCGCCCGAAGGACCCGACCGACTGACGGTCGCACTCCACGACGAAGGCCCCGCCCGGAACCCGGGCGGGGCCTTCGTCCTCGTCGGAGTCGTTGACGGGGGCGATCCGCGGGCCGGCCTACCCCGCCGAGTTCGACGTGAGGCTGGTCCGGACCATGATCGAAGCAGCCTGGTGTCGAGCTCGGCGCGGGGCGGGCGCGCGGCTCAGTCCATGAGGTCGAGCACCGTGCGGAAGTCGGCACGCAGCAGGTACTCCCGCGCCTCCTCCAGGTGCTTGCGCCAGATCGCCTCGGCGGCGACCGGATCGCGGGCCTCGATGTGCTCGACGGCCAGGTGGTGGGCCCGCAGCCCGCGGCGGATGGCCCGCAGGTGCTGGGGCGTGCCGGCGTCGGCGGCGATGTGCGACCAGTTCGCCAGCGCGATGATGTGGTCGATCATGCCGATGAGGACCTGCAGCGTCTGGTTGCGGGTCATCTCGATGAGCAGCGTGTGGAACGCCGTGTGCGTGCGGATCGTCAGGTCGTGGTCGTCCCTGACGTCGTCGTGGGCCTTCAGCGCGGCCTTGAGGCGGGCGACGTCCTCGTCGGTGCGGCGCTCGGCCAGGAGCGCCACACAGGGCGGTTCGAGGACGAGGCGGGCGTCGTAGACGTCCTCCAGCGTGGTCCCGCGGTGCTCGAGGATGAACCCGGCGTAGCGGGCGGCGACGTCGGCGTCGGGGACCTGGACCCGCGCTCCCCCGTGGGCGCCGCGCCGGACGCTGATCAGCGACTCGGACTCGAGGACGCGGAACGCCTCGCGCAGCGTGGGCCGGGAGACCTGGAACTGCTCCATGAGCGCCGCCTCGGACGGCAGCGCGTCGCCCGCGGAGAGCTCGCCGCGGATGATCTGGCGGCGTAGGTGCGCGGCGACGAGCTCGGCCATCTTGGGCACGCGCAACCGGCGCCCGACGGCCAGTCCCGCAGCGGCGGGGACCGCCGGGGGCGGGGAGGCGTCGTCGGCAACCATCCGCTCGACCTCCCTGCACGTGCCGCGTCTTAAACAGGATGACAAATGAACCTGTTGTGCTGATGCTAAACCATCACCGACTCGCGGCGGGCACCACGCGTGCGGCCGACGGCCGGGCGGGTCGGTTGATCGGGGGGCCCGACGTTGCTACGGTCGCTGTCGTGCGCCTCGACGAGTTCATCGCTCCGCGCGCAGAGGTAGTAGCCCTGCGCGTCGGCTGAGCCAGGCCGCCCGCGCGCATTCTTCCCGCCGCCCACCCCTGCGGCCTCTCACTTCCGAGACCTGGCTCGGGTTCTTCTCTTCTCAGGACCCAGACCGGAGCACTGCCATGACTCTTCTCGATGACCGTCGCCCGTCCGACACCGGCTTTCGCATGCACCGTCGCTACGAGATCACCGTCTCCGGCGGCCTCGGCGGCGCCCTTCAGGCCGCGGAGCTGTTGCGCGACTGCGGGTTGCCCGTCCGCGACTTCTCCGTCGAGGTCCGCGACGGCGTCCCCTACAGCTCGCTGTTCGCGACGATGGCGATGACCGTCGGTGAGGCCCCCGGCTTCGCCGACCGGATGCTCGCGCACCCGATGATCCTGGCCGTCGACCCCGGCTGACCCGCCGGATCCCCCAGACCGTCACACCGCGGTGCCCGCTCGACGGGTCACACAGGTGTGAGCGAGCCGAGGCCCCCGCCGAACGACAGGGCGGGGGCCTCGAGCACGTCTCGGTCGGTGCGGGTGGTTCAGGCGCCGCGGCAGGCCGCGAGCATGGCCGCCAGTTCGGCGACCTTCACGCGGTCGGCGCCGCCGCGGACTCCCCCGAGCCGGACCTCCTCGGCGTCGAGGCGCAGCCAGTCGGTCCAGTCGACCGGCTCGACACCGTGCGCGGCGAGCGAGGCCAGCAGGTCCTCCCGCCCGGGTGCCTTGGGGTCGGGCAGGTTCGGCAGGTCCTCGAGCAGCTTCTCGACGGTCTCGATCGCGTCGCCCTTGTTGGTGCCGATGACACCGCTCGGGCCACGCTTGATCCAGCCGGTGACGTAGGAGCCGACGACGGGCTCGCCGTCACGCATCACCCGGCCGCCCTCGTTGGGCACGGTGCCCGACGCCTCGTCGAACGGAAGGCCGGGGATGGGCTCGGCCGAGTAGCCGATGGCCCGCACGACGAGGCCGACGTCGAGGGTCTCCTCCTCGCCCGTGCCGCGGACGCGGCCGTCGACGACCTCGTTGCGCTCGATCACGAGGCCGCTGACGCGACCGTCGGTGCCGAGGATGCGCACGGGGCTGCGCAGGAACCGCAGGTGGATGCGGCGGGGCCGGCCCTCCTCGATGTCGGCGGCCGCCCACGCGGTGAGCATGTCGAGGTTCTGGTGCTGGCGCCGGTCGTCGATACCGCTGCGGTCGGGGCCCTCACCGGCGAGCAGGTCGTCGTCGTGGACGATGACGTCGGCGTGGGCGAGGTCGCCGATCTGGCGCAGCTCCGCCGGGGTGAACTTGACGTGCTGCGGGCCGCGCCGGATCAGGATGTGCACGTCGCGCACGGCGCTCCCGCGCAGGACGGCGAGCACGTTGTCGGGGATGTCGGTGGCGGCCATCTCGTCGGCGGTCTTGGCGAGCACGCGGGCGACGTCGAGCGCGACGTTGCCGGCACCGACGACGGCGACGCCCGGGTGGTCGAGCGGGGGCGCGGACCCGAGGTGGTCGGGGTGCCCTGAGTACCAGCTCACGACCTGGCCCGACCCGACGCTGCCGACGAGGTCCTCCCCCGGCACGCCGAGCGCGCGGTCGACCGAGCTGCCGGTGGCGTGGACGACGGCGTGGTAGTGCTCGCGCAGGACGTCCAGCGGCAGGCCGCCGTCCTCGCGGCCGACGGGGACGTTGCCGAGGAAGTGCACCTCGGCCGGGTCGAACGGCTTCTGCAGGACCCGGATGACCGACTTCATCTTCACGTGGTCGGGCGCGACGCCGTAGCGCACCAGCCCGTAGGGGGCGGGCAGCCGGTCGATCACGTCGACGCTGACGCCGGTGTCGGCAGCCGAGGCGAGCAGGGCGGCCGCGGCGTAGAGGCCGGACGGTCCGGCCCCGATCACGGCGACTCTGGGCTGGGCGGATGTCATGCGATCTCCTTGCTGCGCCGGGCGTCGTCGTCCCGGGCACCGGGCTCATTCATACCTCACGGGGCAGCCGGACCGGCCCCGGGATTGTGCAGGTCACGGACCCGGCCGCGGTCCGTTCGGTGTCGACGACAATGACGCTGCGGTGCCCGTCCGCGCAACGCGGTGTGCGCCGGCGGGGAACGTCGCTCACCGGCCGGCCGCCCGCATCCTCGCGGCGACGGAGTCCGCCCCGCAGCCGTAGGAACGACGGTAGTCGGCGGGTGAGACGCCCACCTGGCGGCGGAAGTGGTGGCGCAGCAGCGCCGCCCCGCCGAACCCGCACTCGTGGGCGATCTCCTCGACGGACAGGTCGGTGTCCTCGAGCAGGCGCTGGGAACGCAGGACGCGCTGCAGGGTGAGCCAGCGGACGGGCGTGGTGCCGGTCTCGGCGGCGAAGCGGCGGGCGAAGGTGCGTGCCGACATCCCGGCGCGCCCGGCGAGGGCGGCGACGCTGTGGTCCTGGTCGACGTGTTCGAGCATCCAGTCCAGGACGGGGGCGAGGGTGTCGACGGAGCACTCCGGAACCGGCTGGTCGACGTACTGGCGCTGGCCGCCCTCGCGCTGGGGCGGGACGACCATGCGGCGGGCGATGCCGTTGACGACGGCGCTGCCGAGCTCGCGGCGGACGATGTGCAGGCAGGCGTCGATGCCCGCGGCGGTGCCGGCGCTGGTGACGAGGTCGCCCTCGTCGACGTAGAGCAGGTCGGGTTCGACGAGGGCGAGCGGGTGCCGTTCACGCAGGTCGTCGACGGCGTTCCAGTGCGCGGTGCAGCGGCGGCCGTCGAGCAGGCCGGCGGCGCCGAGGACGAACACCCCGGAGCAGACCGACAGGATCGTGGCGCCGGCGGCGTGGGCGGCGCGCAGGGCTTCCAGGACGGGTTCGGGGAACGCGCGCAGCCGGGTGGCGCCGACGGCGACGAGGTCGGCACCCTGCAGTCCGTCGAGGCCGTGGTCGGGGGTGATGAGGACGCCGCCCGAGGTGGCGCGCAGGGGCACGTTCGCCTCGGGGCCGCAGACGCGGAAGTCGAGGACGGGCAGGCCGTCCTCGGATCGGTCGAGGCCGAAGACCTCGCAGATCACGCCGAACTCGAACACGGCCAGCTCGTCGAGGACGAGCGCGGCGACGCTGCGCAGCATGGGTCACAGTGTATGGCGGAATCTTTGCGGAGGTTGACTTCCTGCCGTCTGTTGGCAGGAAGTCAACGAGCGGATAGTTCCTGCCATGGTCCTCTCGCTGCTGGTTCTCGCCCTGGTCCTTGTCGTCGTCGCCGTCTCGGTGCGGGCGCACCGCACCGGCTCCCGACCCTTCCGCCTCGCCCAGTTCCGCCCCTCCGCACCGTTCACCGGGCTGCTCCCCCGGGACGGCTCCAGCCACGTCGACCGCGACATGCAACGGCTGGTGTCCGACCTGCGGGCACAGTCCGACGCACCCGCCGACCTGGCCCGGCTCCTGCGCTGACCCTGCTCGCGGTGCCGGCAGACCACACGTCCACGGCCCGGACGCCCCGACGGCGTCCGGGCTCTCAGCCTGTCCGGAACCTCAGCCTGTCGGGAACCTCAGCCTGTCCGGAACGCGGCCAGGCGCTCGGCCTCGGCGGCGACCTCACGGGCCTGCCGCGCGGTCAGCTCCGTGAACGGCTCGACGACCACCCGGCCGTCGGTGACCCGCCAGCTTCCCGCCACGCGGCCGTCGACGAGGACCGTCGGCACGGACTGCGGGATCGACCGGTGGAACACCCGGTCCCGGTACCCGGCGGGGACCACGCCGGCCCGGTAGGCGTGCCCCAGCAGGAGGACGGCGTCGAACGTCGACAGGAACCGCACCGGCGCCGGGACCCGCGGGTCGGGCAGCGGTGTGCGGGGCAGGTCGACCAGTTCGGTGCCGTCCTCGGCGCGGAACCGGCGGAGGTGCAGGCGCGCGAGGACGGCCCGGACCGTGCCGACGGTGACCCCGGCCCAGCGGGCGATGTCGGCCGCCGAGGCCGGGCCGAACGCCCGCAGGTGGCGCCGGACCAGCAGCTCCTCCCCCGCGGCGACGACGTCGGGCGGCTCCGGACCGGGTGCGGCGGCCCCGAGATGCGCGGCGGCCAGGCCGTACACGTGGGCGCGCGGGGTGTCCCACGTCCCGGCGGGCGGGACGCGGACCATGTCCGTCCACAGCTGGGTTCCGGGGAACAGCGCCCGGTCGAGCCCGGCGCCGGTCAGGGTGGCGGCCAGCTCGGCTTGGGTGGCGGGCCCGTCCTCCAGCCGTCGACGGACCAGTGCCGACGCCTCGACGAAGCGCTCCTCGGGGTGCGCCTTGTGCAGCCGCATCCAGTACCCGCGCCGCGGCAACCGGACCGCCGCCGTCAGCGGGGCGTAGTCGGCGCGGGAGACCATGTGGATGGTGCAGCGCATCATCCAGGCCTGCACGACGCGTCCCGCCGTCAGCGCGGCGGTGAGGTCGTCGCGGGTGAACCCGTCGAGGCGGGAGAAGAGCCCGACGTAGCCCGACGGCGCGTACTGGGTCTGCAGCCCGCCGAAACGTTCGACGCCCCGCTCCGGCGAGACCCGCACCCGTTCCAGCAGCCCCTGCCGCGCCAGCAACGCCCGGTTGAGCGCGTCCCGCGTCAGCACCCGCACCGCAACCTCCCCTGTGAGCGGCAATAGTCGCTGGAGCGACTATTGCCGCTCACGACCCCCGAGGGTCCTGTCGACGAGCTCACCCGCGTGATGCGGTGTACCGCCCCCGCTGGTCAGCGACAGGTTGCGCGCCATGGCCTCCGGGTGCACCCGCAGTCCCTCCAGACAGATGCGCAGCCGTGCGGCCGCGCCGCCGGTGGCGCACAACAGGTCCATGAGCGCGGGCCACTCCGTGTGCCAGGGACCGGCGGCGCGCTGGTGCTCGTGGCCGGCCGCGGCGAGCAGCGTCGCGACCAGGCCCGGCGCCCGCCCTGCCGACGCCCGCGCCGTCACCGCCGCGACCGGGTTCCGCTTGTGCGGCATCGACGACGACCCGCCCGGCGCCGACTCCGACACCTCGCCGACCTCCGTGGCGGAGAGCAGCACGACGTCGGTGGCGGGCTTGGCGCAGGCCCCGGCGGCGACCCCCAGCGCGCCGGCGAGCTCTCCTAGACGGGAACGCTCGGTGTGCCACGGGACGTCTGCGCGGGGCAGCCCGAGCAGGTCGGCGAGCGCGTCGGCCATCGCCGGCCCGTGCGGGTACGACGCTGCGAGCGTCCCGGCCGCTCCCCCGAACTGCACGGGCAGCGCGCCGACCACGTCGACGAGGGCGAGGCGGGCCCGGTCCAGGCCCGCGCACCACCCCGCCGCGACAAGGCCGAACGTCGTCGGCAACGCCTGCTGGCCCAGCGTGCGGGCGGCCATCGGGGTGTCGCGGTGCTCGCCCGCCAGCCGGGCCGCGCCGTCGGCCGCGCCGCCGAGGTCGTCGTCGATCACCGTCGCGGCGGCGCGGACGAGCAGCACGAGCGCGGTGTCCATGACGTCCTGGCTGGTGGCGCCCGGGTGGACGGCCGCCCCCGCCGGACCGGCAGCGGCACGCAGCCTGCGCGCCAACGGGATCACCGGGTTGCCACCCTCGACGGCCTCCGCCGCCAGGATCGCGGGGTCGAGGCCGGCGCGTAGCTCCTGCGCAGCCCGCTCGACCTGGGCGGCGTCGTCGACGAGTCCCTGCTGCGCGGCGGCGTGGGTCAGGGCGACCTCGACGTCGAGCAGCGCGTCCAGCCAGGCCCGGGCGTCGAGCGTCGCGGCGACGCGGTCCGCGCCCAGCAGCGGGCCGAGCATTCCCCCCGGAGGTTCGGACATGGCGCGGAGCGTAGATCACCGGCCCGGTCGGCGCCCCGGAGCGCGACGCCCACCGGCGCGGTCAGGCCGGGGCCTTGTCCAGGAAGCCCAGGACCCGCTCGATGCGGCCCTGCTCGTCGGTGACGACGACGTCGAAACCGACGACGATCGGCCCCGGTCCCCAGCCGAGCCGGGCCTGCCGGTGGTGGGCGTCGACGGGACCGACGGGGGGTGAACACGAACCCGGGGAACTGCTCCTGCACCGCGGCGATGGTGGCGGCGACGCCCGCCTCGCGACGCTGCACCAGGAGCTGACGGCCTACCCGGGCGGCACCGACGAGGACCCGGGCCCCGGCGCGGTCGTCGTGCCGCTGCGGCTGCGGGTGCCCGGCGGAGAGCTCGCGTTGTTCTCGCCGGCCGCGCACGTCACGACGGCGGCGTCGGACGTGACCGTCGACGAGCTGGCGGTGGAGACCTTCCACCCCGCCGACGCCGCGACCGCGGACGCGCTGCGCCGGCTCACCACGTGACGTCCCCGACCGGGGCGGGCCACACCCCGCTCGATCAGCCACGATGGAACGTGTGACGACCCGCCACGACACCGTCCTGCTCGACCTCGACGGCACCCTCGTCGACTCCGCGTCCGGCATCCTCGGCTCGCTCGCTGCCGCGTTCGCCGAGATGGGTGTCGAGCCGGCGCCCGGCGCGGTCGGCCGCCACGTCCTCGGACCGCCGCTCTACACGACGCTGCCGGGCATCGTCGGCGACGAGCGGGCCGACGAGGCGCTGGTCGTCTACCGCCGGCACTACGCCGCGCGCGGGCTGTACGACTGCAAGCCCTACGCCGGCATCGACGCGCTGCTGCGCGAGCTGTCGGACGCCGGCGTCCGGCTGGCGCTGGCGACGAGCAAGTCCGAGGTCTACGCCGAACGCATCCTCGACCATCAGGGCTGGACCGACCTGTTCACGACGATCGTCGGCGACACCCTCGACGCCGGCCGTCCCACCAAGGCCGACGTGGTGGCGGAGGTGTTGCGGCGCCTGGGACCCGGCGCGGCCGAGCAGGCGGTGATGGTGGGCGACCGGCGCAACGACGTCGCCGGGTCGGCCGCGCACGGCATCGCCTGCCTCGGCGCGGGCTGGGGCTACGCCGACCCGGGCGAGCTGGAGGAGGCCGGCGCCGCGGCCGTCCTGGGGTCCGTCGAGGATCTCGCTGCCGCGCTGCGCTGACGCACAGGTCGCGCCCCGCTCCCGCGGGCCGGACTTGCGACCGCGGACCGCACCGGACTCCCGACGAGGCCGGTGCCGGCCGTGGCCCCGTGGCTGGGGTAGCGGCCGGCACCGGCCTCGATCAGGACAACGCCGCGGGACTACGGGTCAGGCCGCCTGGCTGCGGACGTACTTGATCATCCCGATGACGTCTTCGGGCACAAGTCGGCCGATGGCGCCGCTGGAGTAGACGCTGACGACGACCTTGCCCGTCGGGTCGAGGACGAAGCCCGTGGACTGCAGGTGCTGCGGCTCGGCGTTCACGAATGCCCCGGTCGCGTCGGCGACGGCGGTCGCGTCGGCGCTGTGGCCGACGGGGAAGCGCAGGCGGTGCTTGGCGACGAGAGCTGCGGTGGTCGCGGCGTCGTCGACCGAGAGCGCGACGACCTTGGTCCCGATGGCCTCGAGGTCGTCGTGCGCACGTTCGAAAGCGCGGAGCTGGGCGATGCAGTACGGGCACCAGGAGCCTCGGTAGAACAGGACGACGCCGAAGTGGCCGGTGAGGGCGTCGGGGATTTGGAGCGTGCCACCGTCGGAGAGGACGAGGTTCAGCGTGGGAAAGACGTCGCCGGGCTGGAGCCGGGTCATGGAGGACCTCCACTGTCGGTCGGACTTGGTGATGGGACCGGACGCACCGATGCCGGGACCGGTATCGGGGGGCGCGAACGGGGCGGTCACGGACGTTCCGGTTCGCGTGTGGAAGGGGACGAGGCAGCGATCCCGCGGATCCCGCGGATCCCGAGAACGTCGGGCACCTCGGCGAGCGAACGGACGGTCACGTCGGGTTGCGCACCGATCGTGTCGAAGGCGCCTCCTGCGCGGTTGATCCATGCTGTGCGCATCCCGGCCGTCGCGGCTCCGACGATGTCGAACGGGTTGCAGGACACGAGGCGAATCTCCTCGATCGGGCGGCCGAGGGTTTCTGCGGCGTACCGGTAGACGGCGGGGTGTGGTTTGAAGACCCGGACGCTGTCGACGCTGATCACCCGGGGGAAATGTGCACGTAGCCCGCTGTTGTCCAGGCAGGCGTCGAGCATCGCCGGGTTTCCGTTGGACAGCAGGACCATCTCGATGCCCGCGTCGGTCAGTTCCTGCAGCGCTGTCGCGGTGTCCGGGAACGGTTCGAGGGTGTCGTAGCGTGCCAGGACCGCAGCCCGTTCGTCGTCACCGATCGTCAGGTCGTGCGCTCGGAGGGCGAAGTCCAGTGAGCGTTCGGTGAGCTGTGCGAAGGGCTCGTAGCGTCCCATGACGGTGAGCCGGAAGGCGTAGTCGATCTGGGTTCGCCGCCACGTCGAGGCTACGAGCTCCGCCGCGGACGGTGCCATCATGCGTTCGAGGTCGGTGCTGATCGCGAGCGGGTCGACCAGTGTGCCGTAGAGGTCGAAGGCGAGGGCCTCGCGTCGCGTCGAGGGATCGGGGGAGGTCGCGACGGTCCGTGGCGCCACCGCGGGTACCCGGTAGATGCGCCCGGTGGTGGCGAGAGCCTCGGACCCCCACTCGCCGCCGACGCCCGTGACCAACCAGTCGAGGATGGCCCAGATGTCGAGGTCCGCGGTGGTCTCGTCGAGCGGTTCCACGCCCGGGACCACAGCGTGGATCTCCACGCCCGCGGGGAAGGGCTGTCCTGAGCGGCCCAGGAAGACGAGTTCGTAGAACCGGTCCTCCACGCGCAGCAGGCCCGCCGCGCCGATGCGCTCGGCATCGAGACCGAACGTGTCGGTGACGAACCGGCGGAACTCGGGGTAGTGCCCCAATGACGGTTCGGTCAGCAGCGGTACGCCGCGATGGCCGGCGGGCCGGTCCGCGGGCGGCTCGACGATCGGGAGTGCGCTCATCGGGCTGCTCCGTGTCCGTGGACCCGTGACACGAAGTCGGCGAGCAGGTGGCCGATCTCGGTGCCGGAATCCTCCTGCACGAAGTGGCGGCCGGTCACGAGGTGGGTTCCCTCGGCGTGTGGCCACACGTCGTGCCAGTGGGCGGAGAAGACGTCCGGGGTGAAGACGTCGTCCTCACGCCCCCAGATGACCGTCGCCGGCAGGCGCAGGGCGCGCACACCGTCCTCGAGCCGGACGAACCGGTCGGTCGTGATGTCGCTGGCCCGTCCGAGCGGGATCGACCGGGGCCAGGTCCAGGTCAGCGTCCGTTCGTCGGCGTCACCGAGCACGGCCGTGTACGCCTCGCGGGACCGCTCGGCGAAGCCGGCCCGGTCCACGACGGACAGGTACATCCCGCGACCGGGCATGGCGGCGTGCGTGCCGAGCAGATAGGGGCCGACGAGGGGGGCGTGCATGAGCCGCCACGGGAGAACGTCCTGGTGGAACTCCGAGGACGGGGTCGTCCACGCCCACGTCGACATCACGGCGACGGCGGCGGCGCGTTGCCGGCGGGCGAGCAGGGCGCCGAGTCCCGTCGGGCCGCCCCAGTCGTGACAGACGAACGTGACGTCGTACAGGTCGAGCTCGTCGAGCAGGGCGACGATGTTCGCGGTGTGGTTGTCGAGGGTGTGCACGCTGGCCGAGTGCGGCTTCTCGGACAGCCCGAAGCCGATCTGGTCGGGCACCACCACGCGCAGACCGGTCGCCAGCAGCGGCCGGATCGTCTCGCGCCACAGGAACCCCCAGGCAGGGTTGCCGTGCAGCAGCAGGACCGGCGGCGCGTCCCGGGGGCCTTCGTCGACGTAGTGCATCCGCCGACCGTTCACCGATACGAACCGTGACCGGTAGGGATAGCGGGTCCGGACCGCAGGGGGCAGCTCGTCGATCGTCATCGTCACCGGCACGCTCCCGGTCCGTCGGTCATGGCGATCTCCTGGTGGTCGGCGGCGCAGGGAGCGATTGGAGTGGGCACCCCAACTCAATCAGATGAGCGGACTGGACCGCCAGCCCCAAAAGGTAGGATCCACCGCATGAGCGCAGGAGGTCTCGCCGACCCGGGCCTGACCCGCAAGGGTCGCGCGACCCGCGAGCGCATCGTCAGGGCGGCGGCGGCACTGATGTTCGAGCGCGGCGCCACCGGCACGAGCCTCGACGAGGTGCAAGCCGCTGCCGGTGTCAGCAGCTCGCAGATCTATCACTACTTCCAGGACAAGAAGGTGCTCATCCGCGCTGTGATCAGCCGCCAGACCGACGAGGTTCTCGGGGCTCAAGAACCTCTCCTGAGCGAGCTGGACAGTGTCGAGTCCCTGCGGAGGTGGCGTGACCAGATCGTCGGGATCCAGCGGGAACGCCAGTGCGAGGGAGGATGCCCGATCGGCTCGCTCGCGGGTCAGCTCGCCGAGGTGGACCCGCTGGCCAGGAAGGATCTCGCCGACGGGTTCGAGAGGTGGGAGTCCGCGATCCGGTCGGGACTCCTGGCGATGCGTGATCGCGGTGACCTGCGAGCGGACGCGGATGCCGAGCGGCTCGGAACCGCACTGCTCGTAGCCCTGCAGGGCGGTCTGCTCCTCACGCAGGTCCACAGGAATACGACTGCGCTGGAGGCTGGGCTCGACACGGTCATCGAGCACATCGCCTCCCTCGCGTCGGACACCGCACGCCGGCTGCGGTGAGCACTCGTGAGCGGCGATGGTCGCGATAGCGACCATCGCCGCTCACAGCATCAGGCGTTGACGGCGGCCACGACCTGGGCGTAGTCGCCGCGGGCCTCGCCGTAGCGCAGGAACTTCACCCGCTCGACCTGGATCTCGGTCGCGTCGGGCTGGGTGTCGAGCAGGGTCATGACCTCGTCGACGAACTCCGCCAGGGGCATGGCGGCGGCGTTGTCGGCCTGGCCGGGCATGAGGTCGGTCTGCACCGACGGCGGCTCCAGCTCGACCACGCGCACCGGGGTGTCGGCCAGCTGCAGCCGCAGCGACTCGCTGAGCATGTGGATCGCGGCCTTCGAGGCGTTGTAGGTCGGGGTGGCGCCCAGCGGCGCGAACGCGAGCCCGGACGAGACGGTGACGATCGTGGCGTCGGGGCGGGTCTGCAGGTGCTCGACGAACGCGGCGATCAACCGGATCGGGCCGAGGACGTTCGTGGTGACGGTCCGCTCGGCGGTGTCGAGGAACGTCTCGGGGGTGTGCCAGTCCTCGACGCGCATGATGCCCGCCATCGTGACGAGCACGTTCAGGTCGGGGTGTGCCGCCAGGACCGTCGCGGCGGCGGCCTGGATGCCGGCGGGGTCGTCGGTGTCGAGCGCGACGGTGTGGATGCCCGGGTGCTCGGCCGCGACCCGTTCCAGCAGCGCGGTGCGCCGGCCGCCGACGATCACGGTGTTGCCCTTGTCGTGCAGGGCGACCGCGAGGGCGAGGCCGATGCCGCTCGTGGCGCCGGGGATGAAGATCGTGTTGCCGCTGATGTCCATGCCCCGAGGCTGCGCCCCGCCCGCGGCCCTGCGGCAGAGTGCGCTCATCGGGGGATCGCCGATCCCTGGCTCGCGCGGCGGGCGCGTCGCAGACTGGCCCCATGGACAAGGTGGAGCTGGCGGCGTTCCTGCGCCGGCGCAGGGAGGCGTTGCGACCCGAGGACGTCGGGCTGCCGGAGGGCGCGCGGCGGCGCACGGCCGGGTTGCGGCGCGAGGAGGTCGCGATGCTCGCCGCGATGTCGACGGACTACTACACGCGCCTGGAGCAGCAGCGCGGTCCGCAGCCCAGCGAGCAGATGCTGTCGTCGCTCGGCCGGGCGCTGCGGCTGTCGGACCATGAGCGCGACTACCTGTTCCACGTCGCCGGCCGCAACGCGCCGTCACCGGTCGCGGTCGCCGCGCACGTCGCACCGGCGTTGCTGCGGGTGCTCGACCGGCTCTCGGACACGCCGGCGCTGATCGTGTCGTCGCTGGGTGAGGTGCTGGTGCAGAACGCGCTGGCCGAGGCCCTCTACGGCGACCCGTCCCGATTCACGGGCCTGGCGCGCAGCGGGATCTACCGCTGGTTCACCGACCCGCACGAGCGGCTGGTCTACCCCGAGGACGACCGCGACCGGCAGGGCCGCGCGCTGGTCTCGACGTTGCGGGCCGCGCACGGCTCGATGGGCCCGCGATCACGCGCGGGCGAGCTGGTGCGGGCGCTGCGCCGCGAGAGCGCCGAGTTCGCCGAGCTGTGGGACCGCCACGAGGTGACCCAGCGGTTCGCCGACCACAAGGTCCTGGTCCACCCGCAGCTGGGCGACATCGAGGTCGACTGCCAGGCGCTGTTCACCGAGGACCAGTCGCAGTCCCTGCTGGTGCTGACGGCGGCGCCCCGGTCGGAGGCGGAGGAGAAGATCCGGCTGCTCGGCGTCATCGGGACTGAGCGGTTCAGCCGATCCGTCAGACACCCCCTAGCGTGACCGGCAGCTCGCGCAGTCCGCGGATGAGCGTGCTGTGCCGGTACACGAGGTCGTCGGGGTCGGCGGCGAGGGTGAGCGACGGGTAGCGGTCGAGCAGCGCCCGCAGCGCGACGTCGCCCTCGATGCGCGCGAGCTGAGCGCCCAGGCAGAAGTGCAGGCCGTGGCCGAACGCGACGTGCCCGCTCGCGTCGCGGGTGACGTCGAGGCGGTCGGCGTGGGGGAACCGGGCGGGGTCGCGGTTGGCTGCGCCCAACCCCAGCATGACGACGGATCCGCCGGGGATCGTCGTCCCCGCGATCTCGACGTCCTCGGTGGTGAACCGCACGGGCGCGTTGCCGACGGGTGAGTCCCAGCGCAGGAACTCCTCGACCGCGCCCTTGCCCAGGTCGGGGTCGTTGCGTAGCAGTTCGAGCTGGTCGGGGTGGGTGAGCAGGCCGAGCAGGGCGTTGCCGATGAGGTTGACGGTCGTCTCGTGCCCGGCGATGAGCAGCAGCACGCCCATGGCGACGAGCTCTTCACCGGAGAGCCGGTCCCCGTCGTCCTCGGAGACGGCGACGAGGGCGGAGAGCAGGTCGTCGCCGGGGTGGGCGGCCTTGCGCCCGGCGAGCTCGCCGAGGTAGGCGCTCATCTTCTGCGAGGCGGCCGTCTTGGCGTCCTGCGGCGCGTCGTCGACCATCGTGGCCGACCAGGCGCTGAACTCGTCGCGGTCCTCGGCGGGGACGCCGAGCAGCTCGCAGATCACCCGGACCGGGAGCAGGAAGGCGTAGTGCGCCATGAGGTCGACGGTCCCGTCGGCGGGGAGGTCGGCGAGCAGGTCGGCGGCGATCTCCTCGACGCGCGGACGCAGCTCGGCCATCCGCCGGGCGGTGAAGGGGCGGCTGACGAGCTTGCGCAGCCGGGTGTGGTCGGGCGGGTCCATCAGGATCATCATCGGCGTGGCGGGGGCGTCGGCGCGCTGCTCGGGGGGCAGCGTCCAGCGCCAGTCCTTGGCGAGGCGGGGGTCGGTGAAGGCGGCGCGCACGTCGTCGTAGCGGGTGACGATCCAGGCGGGGCCGCCGGGGATGTCGATGCGCCGCACCGGGGCCGCGTCGCGCAGCGCGGCGTACGCCGGGTAGGGGTCGTTCCAGAACTCGCCGTCGAAGAGCTCGGGGGTACCGGTGGTGGCGGTCTCCGTCATGGCACCCATCGTGCCACCTCCGGTGAGCGGCCGCTTACTTCAGGCGGGAGGGGCTCAGCTCCCCCGGGTCGAGGTCGATGTCGGACGGCACCGGCGTCCCCGTGACCACAGCTGCCGCCAGGGCGCCGAGCGCGGGTGAGGTCTCGATCCCCGACCCGCCCTGACCGGCGACGAAATGGAACCCCGGGTCCCGCGGCCGGGCCCCGACCACCGGACGACGGTCGGCGACGAACGACCGGAGCCCCGCCCACGACGTCCGTACCGACCGCAGCCCCAACGTCGTCACCGCGGCGACCCGCTCGAGCGCGAGCGCGACGTCGAGCGCGTCCGGCCGGGCGTCGACGGGGTCCGACGGCGTCTCGTCGCCCGGCGAGGCCAGCAGCCCGCCCGACTCGCTCTTGAAGTAGAAGCGCTCGCCGACCTCGGTGACCATCGCCTGCAGCCCGCCGTCGACACCGGCGAGGCGCTCCGGCTCGGCCACCGAGAGCACGGCGGCGGTGCGCCGCAACGGGGTCAGCCCGATCGGCGCGACCCCCGCGGCACGCGCGACGACGTCGGCCCACGCCCCGGCGGCGTCGACGACGTCGGGCACGTCCGTGGTGGAGCCACCGACATGGACGCGCCAGCCGTCGGCGAGCCGGTCGATCCCGGTGACCCGGGCCGACGTCCGCACCTGTCCGCCGCGGCGGCGCAGGCCACGCACGTACGCGGCGTGCAGCGCGGCGGCGTCGACGTCGGCCGACGACGACGTCGACGCGGCGGCCTGCACCGCGCCGGGACGCAGCACCGGACACAGCCGCTCGGCCTCGACCGGCGAGATGCGTTGTGGCGCAAGTGGTTCCCCGGCACGTTCGGCGAGCAGGGCGTCGACGCCGCGCACGCCGTCGTCGTCGAACCCCGCCCAGATCACCGTGCGCGGCGTCAGCAGGGGCGGCGCGTCGAGCTCCTCGGCGAGCGCCGCGAACCGCTGCAGGCTCGCCGCGACCAGGGCCCGCACCGGGGCCGTGCCGTGACCGGGGATGCAGGTCGCCGCCGAGCGTGCCGTCGAGTGCGTCGCCAGCGCCTGTTCGGCCTCCAGCAGCAACACGCGCCGGTGCGCGGCGAGCTCGTAGGCCACCGACGCCCCCGCGATCCCGCCGCCGATCACGACCACGTCGACCGAACCGTTCGTGCTGGTCACGGCGTCGACGTTAATTCAGTGGCGCGGCCTGCGGGTGCGCGGCTACCTTTCCGGCCATGCGCTTCTTCCTCTGAGACGACCGCGGGCGCCCGCCCGCCGTCGCCCCCGCGCCCGACGCGGGGCTGCCCCGTCCCAGCCCACCGGCCGGCACTCGCCGTCCGCCGCTGCGCGCCGGCCCAGCTCACCAGGAGGTCCGCATGACCGCACGTACTCCGTCACGTCGATCCGTCCCCGCCGCAGCGACCGCTGCCGGGGCCGACCGGCCCGCCCTCAACCGCGCCGAACGCCGCGCGCGCCGCAAGGGCGGGGACCAGCCGCAGCGCACGATCCCCGGGGCGACGTCCACGCGCCCGGGATCGGTGTCCACGAAGCCGGCGCACACGCGCACCGACTTCGCGGCCCGCCGCAGCGGCTGACACCGCGGCCCGTCGCTGGTGACGGCGGGCCGCATCGGGGGGCCGTGCGCGGGACGTGGTGTGTACCGCGTCCCGCGCACGCGGTCCCGTCACACGACGGCGAGCGCCGGGCCCTCCACCGACACCCGGACCCGCTCCCCCGCCTGCCGACGCGCGGCCCGTCACGCCCGTCACGCCCGCTCGGCCCGGGCGCCGCGCCGTGCGACGCTGACGACGTGCCCGACCCCGACCCCGACCCGACCGGCCCGTCCGCGCCCCGCGCCACGGAGTGCGCGATCTGGTGGGCGGCTCCGATCGACCCTGCCGGCCGGTCCGACCTCGTCGCCCTGCTCGACGAGCACGAACGCACCCGGCTGCGTGCCTTCCGCCGCCCCGACGACGCCGGCCGCTACCTGGCCGCGCACGCGCTGACCCGGCTCGTCCTGGGTGAGCGCACCGCCACCCATCCCGCGGGCGTGCGGTTCGACCGCACCTGCCGCTGCGGGGTCCAGCACGGCAAGCCGCGTCTCGACGAGCCCGGCGCCCCCGAGTTCTCCTTCACCCACTCCGGCGACCTGGTCGGCCTCGCGGTCGCCGACGTCGCCGTCGGGCTCGACGCCGAGCACCACCGGGCGCTGTCCGACGTGGCGTCGATGGCCGAGCACGTCAGCTCACCTGCGGAGAGGCAGCGGCCGGCGCCGTCGACGACGGAGCAGTTCCTGCGGGTGTGGACGCGCAAGGAGGCGCTGCTCAAGGTCACCGGCGAGGGCCTGTCGCGGCCGATGGACTCGATCACCCTGAGCCCGCCCGGTGCACCGGCGGCCGTCGAGGACTGGGCGGGTGACGGCGCGCCCGCGGGCCCGTTCTGGCTGGTCGACCTGATGCCGAGGCTGCGCCACCCCGCCGCCGTGGCCGGGCTGGGCGCCGTCGCGCCGGCGGTCACCGAGCACGACGGCGACGCCGTCCTGCGCGCCCGCGTCGCCCACATCTGAGCCGTCCGGGAACCGCCGAGCTCGACCTCGGACTGGTTCGATCATGCTCCGGACCAGTCCCACGTCGAGCTCGCCGCGGGCCGGGCGATCCTCAGGCGGGCGGGCGCCAGGGGCGCGGGGGCAGCACGGGCAGCCCGGACGGGGCGCACTGGCCGCCGCGCTCGCCCAGCAGCCGGAAGATCAGCCAGCCCAGCAGCGCCGCGAGCACCGACCCGGCGAGGATGCCGATGGTCGCCTGGCTCTTGAGGGCCTGGTCGTCGAACGCGAGATCGGTGACGAACAGCGCCACGGTGAACCCGATGCCCGACAGCGCGGCGCCGCCGACGAGCTGGCCCCAGCGCAGGGTGTCGGGCACCCGGCCCAGCCCGGTGCGCAGCGCCACCCAGGTGCCGGCGGACACACCGAGCAGCTTGCCGACGACCAGCGCCACGACGATGCCCCACGTGATCGGTGACGTCGCCGCCGCGCGCAGCGACTCGCCGTCGAGCACGATTCCGGCGTTGGCCAGGGCGAACAGGGGGACGATGACGTAGCCCGACCACGGCTGGATGCGCAGCTGCAGCCGCTCGTTGGGCGAGATCGTCCCGACGGCGGCGGCCTGCGCGGCGAGCGCGCGCTCCGGGGTGGGGTCGACGAGCAGGCTCGTGCCGGCGACCTGCAGCCGCGCGAGGTCGCGCCGCTGCGGGGCGTAGGCGTTGACCAGCAGCCCCATGAGGACCCCGACGACGCTGGGGTGGATGCCCGACTCGAGCACCGACAACCACATGAGGACGCCGATGAGCACGTAGATCGGTGTGCGCCAGAAGTTGACGAAGCGCAGCGCGACCGTGGCCACGAACAGCGCGATCGCGATCAGCAGCGCCGTCCACTCGACGTGGTCGGTGTAGAAGATCGCGATCGCGGCGATGGCGCCGATGTCGTCGACGACGGCGAGGGCGAGCAGGAAGATCCGCAGCTGGTCGGGGCAGCGCGGGCCGACGAGGGCGAGCACGCCGAGCAGGACGGCGGTGTCGGTGGAGATCGCGATGCCCCACGCGCTCGCGCCGGGGCCGCCGGCGTTGAACGCGACGTAGAGCAGCGCGGGGACGGTGAGCCCGCCCAGGGCGGCGAGTGCGGGCGTGGCGATGGCCCGGCCGCCGCGGAGCTCGCCGATCGTCATCTCGCGCGAGATCTCCAGCCCGATGCTGAAGAAGAAGATGACCATCAGCCCGTCGTTGACCCAGTGGCGCAGGTCCTCGGTGAGGGCGCCCCCGCCGAAGCGCAGCGAGAACTCGGTGTGCCAGAACGTCTCGTAGGACCCGGACACGTTCGCCCAGATCAGGGCGATGAGCGCGGCCGAGAGCAGCATCACCGCCGACCCGGACTCGGTGCGCAGGAACTGGCGCGCGGCGCGACTGAGGTCCCCGCGCTCGGCTAGTGTCGTGACGGCCACCCCCGGAATCCTGCCCGGCGCGGGTGCCGCGCGATCAGGAGGGCGACCATCAGCACATTCCGGCTCGATCCGCCGATCGGTTCGTACGACCATCTGCGGGGCGTCCTCAACGCGCCCTACTCGCTCGTCGAGTACGGCGACTTCGAGTGCCCGTACTGCCGGGCCGCCTACCCGGTCGTGGAGGAGGTCATCGAGCGGCTGGGCGACAAGCTCGTCTTCGCGTTCCGCCACTTCCCCCTCTACGAGCTGCACCCGCTGTCGCTCGCCGCGGCCACCGCCGCCGAGGGCGCCTCCGTGAAGGGCCAGTTCTGGGCCATGCACGAGAAGCTCTACTCCGGCGACGAGCCGCACCTCACCCAGCCCGACCTGCGCCGCTACGCCGAGGAGATCGGCATCCCGCCGGAGAAGGTGCTGTGGCCCAACACCCGGTTCGTCGAGGACCGTGTGGAGGCCGACTTCAACTCCGGGGTCCGCAGCGGGGTGCGCGGGACGCCGTCGTTCTTCGTCAACGGGATGCTGCACGAGGGCCCGGTGTCGGTGCGCGGGTTCCTGGAGGCGTTGCAGCGCGAACCGGTGCCGGCCGAGCCCTGACCCGGGTGCCGGTCTGCCCCGTCGGACACTGTCGGTGCCCCGGGTGAGAATGGCCGGGTGACGGGTCCGGGACGGCGCTGGGTGCTGCACCTGGACATGGACGCCTTCTACGCCTCCGTCGAGCAGCTGACCCGGCCCACGCTGGCCGACCGCCCGGTGCTCGTCGGCGGGGCCGGCCCGCGCGGGGTCGTGGCCGGTGCAAGCTACCAGGCGCGGGTGTTCGGGGCACGGTCGGCGATGCCGATGTCCCAGGCCCGCCGCAGGTGCCCGCACGCCACGGTGCTCCCGCCGCGGTTCGAGCTCTACAAGGCGCTGAGCGCGATCGTCATGACCGTGCTGGGTGAGGCGGCGCCGGTGCTGGAACCGGTGTCGCTCGACGAGGCCTTCCTCGAACCGCCCGCGCTGGCCGGGGCCGGCGCGGCGGAGGTCACCGAGTTCGGCACGGCGCTGCGCGCGGCGGTGCGCGAGCGGACGGGGCTGCCCGCGTCGGTCGGGGCGGGGTCGGGCAAGCAGCTGGCCAAGATCGCCTCGGAGCTGGCCAAGCCCGACGGGTTGCGTGTCGTCGCCCCCGAGGAGGAACGCGCGGTGCTCGACCCGCTGCCGGTGCGGTCGCTGTGGGGCATCGGTCCGGTGTCGGAGGCGGCGCTGCACCGGCTCGGCGTCACCACGATCGGGCAGTTCGCGGCGATGGACGGCCGTGAGGTGGGCGGGGTGCTCGGCTCCGCGGTCGGGACGGAGCTGCACCGGCTGGCCCGCGGCGTCGACGACCGCCCCGTCGCGCCCCGCGGCGCGGCCAAGCAGGTCAGCGCGGAGACCACGTTCGAGACCGACCTGACCACGATGACCGACGTGCACGCCGCCGTCGCCCGCATGGCCGAGGCCGCGCACCGCCGCCTCGTCGCGTCGGGGCGGGCGGCGCGGACCGTCACCGTGAAGGCCCGCACCGCCGACTTCGCGACGTCGAGCCGGTCGGAGACCACCGCCTACCCGAGCACCGACCTGGGCACGCTCACCGCGGTGGCGCAGCGGCTGGCGCGCACCGCGGTCGGCGAGGGCGGGATCCGGCTGATCGGGGTGTCGCTCTCGGGTCTCGACGACTCCCCGCCGCCCGCGCTGTTCGACGCGGTGGCCTCGGCGGACGGCTGGACGGCTGTCGCGGCGGGTGGTGAGGCGCCGCCGCCTCCCGAGAGCCCGCCGGAGCTCCCGCACCGTGCTCCCGCCGTACCCGCGCCGTGGCGGGCAGGCGACGACGTCGCCCACCCCGAGCACGGGCACGGCTGGGTGCAGGGCGCGGGGCACGGCCGGGTCACCGTCCGGTTCGAGACACGCGCGACGGGACCGGGCGCGGCCCGCACCCTGGCCGCCGACGACCCGGCCCTGACCCGCGCGGACCCGCTGGACTCCTGGAGCCTGTGAGTGGCGATAGTCGCTGTAGCGACTACCGCCACTCACGACCTCAGGCGTCCTTGTCGACGACCCCGGCCGAGTCGAAGGTCGCGACGTCGTGCAACGCCCGGGCCGCGGCCTGGGCGACGGGCAGGGCCAGCAGCGCGCCCGTGCCCTCCCCCAGCCGCATCCCCATGTCCAGCAACGGGTCCAGCCCCAGGTACGCGAGCGCGAGGGTGTGCCCGGGCTCGGCGGAGCGGTGCCCGGCGAGGCAGTATCCGACAGCCGCGGGCGCGAAGGCCGCGGCAGCCAGCGCGGCCGCACCGCCGGAGACGCCGTCGAGCAGCACCGGCACCCGCAGCGCCGCGGCGCCCAGGACGAGCCCGGCGAGGCCCGCGTGCTCGAGCCCGCCGAACGCGGCGAGCACCCCGAGCGGGTCGGCCGGGTCCGGGCGGTGCCGGTCGAGCGCCGCCCGCACCACGTCGGTCTTGCGGGCGAGGGTGTCGTCGTCGACGCCGGTGCCGCGGCCCGTCGCGACCTCCGGGTCGGCACCGGTGAACGCGCAGATCAAGGCGGCGGCGGCCGTGGTGTTGGCGATGCCCATGTCGCCGGTGAGCAGGCAACGGTTGCCGGCGGCGACGAGGTCGCGGGCCGTCTCGATGCCCACCTCGACCGCGGCGCGGGCCTGCTCCCGGGTCAGCGCCGGCCCGGTGGTCATGTCGGCGGTACCACGGGACACCTTGCGCGGCAACAGCCCCGGCACCGGATCGAGGTCGGCGGCCACGCCGATGTCGACGACGCACACCTCCGCGCCCAGCTGGCGGGCGAACGCGTTGACGACGGCCCCGCCGGCGAGGAAGTTGCCGACCATCTGCGCCGTGACCTCCTGCGGCCACGGCGTCACCCCTTGGGCGTGGACGCCGTGGTCACCGGCGAACACCGCGACGACGGCGGGCTCGGGCAGCGGCGGCGGACACGCGTCAGCGACCCCGGCGAGGGTGACGGCGACGTCCTCGACGCGGCCCAGCGAGCCCCGCGGCTTGGTCATCCGGTCGAGCCGCTCCCGCGCCGCGCCGCGCGCCTCCTGCGACGCGGGCTCGATCGCGGCGACCGTCTCGTCGACGAGGTCCATCGGTGCCTCCCCGGGCAGTCCGCGGCGGCCGTAGACGTCGTGGTGCACGGCCCAGCGCAGCGGCCGCCGCCGCGACCACCCGGCCTGTTCCAGTTCGGGGACGTCGGCGAACCCGTCGACGTGCCCCACACACAGATAGGCGACGACCTCGACGTGCGCGGGCAGCCCGAGCAGGGCAGCGAGCTCGCGCTCGCCGTCACCGTCGAAGAAGCTGACCCAGCCGACGCCGAGACCCTCGGCGCGGGCGGCGAGCCACAGGTTCTGCACGGCCGTGACCGTCGAGAACGTGCCCATGCGGGGTTGGGCGTAGCGGCCGAGAGTGTGCCGGCCGCCGCGCGTCGGATCACTGGTGACGACGACGTTGACCGGCGTCTCCAGGATCGCCTCGACCCGCAGCGACGCGAACGCCGCCGCCCGGGCCCGCGGCAGCGACGCGGCGTAGGCGTCGCGGTGGCGGTGCACGAGGTCGCGGACGCGTTCGCGGACGGCGCGGTCGCGCAGCACCACGAAGTCCCAGGGCTGCGAGTGGCCGACGCTGGGGGCGGCGTGGGCGGAGGCGAGGATGCGGTGCAGGACGTCGTCGTCGACGTCGATCCCGGGGCGGAACCCGGACCGCACGTCGCGGCGGGCCCGGG
>NZ_BJVJ01000085.1 GCF_007989085.1 Pseudonocardia sulfidoxydans NBRC 16205 | reverse complement strand
CGCAACCTCACTGCTGTTTTCTCGCGCCGGAACAGCGGTGAGGTTGCGCGCGGGTGGGGTCAGGCCAACAGGGCGTCGACGAAGGCGGTGGGCTCGAACGGGGCCAGGTCGTCGGGGCCCTCGCCGAGGCCCACCAGCTTCACCGGCACCCCCAGCTCGCGCTGCACCCGGAAGACGATGCCGCCCTTCGCGGTGCCGTCGAGCTTGGTGAGGACGATGCCCGTCACCTTCACGACGTCGCCGAACACCCGGGCCTGCGTCAGTCCGTTCTGGCCGGTCGTGGCGTCGAGGACGAGCAGCACCTCGTCGACCTCGGCCTGCTTCTCCACGACCCGCTTGACCTTGCCCAGCTCGTCCATCAGGCCGGTCTTGGTGTGCAGGCGGCCCGCGGTGTCGAGCAGGACGGCGTCGGCGCCGTCGGCGGTGCCGCGCTTGACGGCGTCGAACGCGACGCTCGCCGGGTCGCCGCCCTCGGGCCCGCGGACGACGGCCGCACCGGCGCGCTCGCCCCAGGTCGCGAGCTGCTCGGCGGCGGCGGCGCGGAAGGTGTCGGCGGCACCGAGGACGACGTGGCGGCCGTCGGCGACCAGGACCCGGGCCAGCTTGCCCGTGGTCGTGGTCTTGCCGGTGCCGTTGACGCCGACGACCAGCAGCACCGCGGGACGCCCGTCGTGCGGGAGGGCGGCGACGGAGCGGTCGACGCTCGGGTCGAGGGCCTTGCCGAGGACGTCGCGCAGCAGCGCGCGGGCCTGGTCGGGGGTGCGGACGCCGCGGGTCGCGATCTCGGTGCGCAGCGTCTCGACGAGCTCGGCGGTCATCTCCGGGCCGAGGTCGGCCTGCAGGAGCGTGGCCTCGACGTCCTCCCAGGAGTCCTCGTCGAGCTCACCGGCGCCGAGCAGGCCCAGCAGGCTCTGCCCGAACGCCGACCGCGACCGGGACAGCTGCCCCCGGAGCCGCTCGAGGCGGCCGGCTGTCGGGGCGATCTCCTCGGTGGGTGCGGCGGGCGCGACGGTGGCGGGGGTGTCGGCCGGGGGCGCGGGCGGCGCCGTCGCGACGGGTTCGGCCGGCGGCTTCTCGTCGACCGGGGCCTTTCCGTCGACCGGCGCCTTCCCGTCGGCCGGCGCCTTTCCGTCGACCGCGGCCTTCCCGTCGGCCGGCGCGGCGGTGCTCGCGGCAGCGCCCGCGGCGGCGGCCGGCGCACCGTCCTTGCTCGTCGGCTCGGCCTTCGTGTCCGACTGGGCCGAGTCCGGCTGGGCCGTGTCCGGCTCGGCCTCCGTGGGAGCCGTCGGGGCCTCGGTGACGGCGTGGGTGCCGCGCGGCGGGGTCGGGACCTCGTTGGGCGCTCCCAGCGGGACCGCCGGGAAGCCTTCCGGGGGCGTGCGGGCCTCGGTGGCCGTCCCCGCGGCGGGGATGCCGCCGGGCGGGGTCTGGACGTCGTCGGCGGTCGGAGTGCGGGGAGCGGCCGGGGCCGCGGGCTTCTCCGGCGCCTTCTCGGTCACCTTCTCCGGGGCCGCGTCAGGAGCCTTGTCGGGGGTCTCCGCGGGCTTCGGGGCCGTCGCGGTGCCCGAGGAGAAGCTGAACCCGCCGCTGGCCTGGTAGGACCCGCCCTTCGGGGGGGCCTTCACCTCCGTCGTCGAGCCACCCTCGACCTGGTCGGGCTCGCGCAGGCTGATGCGCCTGCGCTTGCTCACCACCAGCCCGAGGACGAGCGCGATCAGCAGCACTGCCGCGACAACGGCCACGACGATCCAGAGGGTTGTCGTCACCGTGTCAGCCTGTCATGCCCCCGTCACCGTCACGATGCGGGGCGCAGCCGTTGCGAGATGACCGTCGTGATGCCGTCGCCGCGCATGGAGACGCCGTAGAGCGCGTCGGCGACCTCCATCGTCGGCTTCTGGTGGGTGATGACGATGAGCTGGCTCGTGGCGCGCAGCTCCTCCATCAGCGAGATGAGCCGGCGGAGGTTGACGTCGTCGAGGGCGGCCTCGATCTCGTCGAGCACGTAGAACGGTGAGGGCCGGGCCCGGAAGATCGCGACGAGCAGCGCCATCGCCGTGAGCGACCGCTCCCCACCCGAGAGCAGCGACAGCCGCTTGACCTTCTTGCCGGGTGGGCGGGCCTCGACCTCGATGCCCGTCGTCAGCAGGTCGTCGGGGTCGGTGAGGACGAGCCGGCCGTCGCCGCCGGGGAACAGCGTCGCGAAGACGGTCTCGAACTCGCGGGCGACGTCGGCGTAGGCGGCGGCGAAGACCTCGAGGATCTTGTCGTCGACCTCCTGGACGACGGTGAGCAGGTCGCGGCGGGTGTTCTTGAGGTCCTCGAGCTGCGTGGACAGGAAGCGGTAGCGCTCCTCGAGCGCGGCGAACTCCTCCAGCGCGAGCGGGTTGACCTTGCCCAGCAGCGAGAGGTCCTTCTCGGCGCGCTTGAGGCGGCGTTCCTGCGCGGCGCGGTCGAACGGCATCGGCGGGGGCGCGACGACGTCCTCGCCGCGTTCGCGGGCCGCCTCGTACTCGGCGCTCTCGGCCGCCGACGGCGGGACGGGCACGTGGGGCCCGTACTCGTTCACGAGGTCGTCGACGCCGAGACCGTGGTCGGCGAGCACCTTCTCGGTGAGCTGCTCCAGGCGCAGCCGCGACTGGGCGCGCAGCACCTCGTCGCGGTGCACGGTGTCGGTCAGCTTCTCCAGCAGCCCGGTGAGGCGCATGGTGGCGGTGCGGGCCTCGGCGAGGGCGGCCTCGCGACCGGCGCGGGCGGCGGCGATCTCGTCGCGCTCGGCTGCGGCGAGGGCGAGGGAGGCGTCGATGCGGTCGAGGGCGGTCTGACCGGCGTCGATGACGAGCCCGGCGACGGCGGCGCCGCGTTCACGATCGGCGCGGGCCGCCTCGGCGCGGGCGCGGGCCTGTCGTTCCGACGACGCCTGCCGCCGCAGCGACTCGGCCCGCCCGGCGATGGCGCGGGCCCGTTCCTCGGCGGTGCGCAGCGCGAGGCGGGCCTCGACCTCCTCCGACCGGGCGTGGGCGAGCGCGTCGGCGGCGGCGTCGCGGACCTCGGTGTCGGGTTCGTCGTCGACGGGCTCGTCCTCGGCGATCGAGAGCTGGTGCTCGGCGGCCTCCAGCGCGAGCAGGGCGTCGGAGCGGCGGGCCTCGACGGCGTCGCGACGTTCCCGCGTCCGCCGGGCCTCGGCCTCCGCCGACGCGACGACCTGTTCGAGCCTCGACAGCTGGGCCGTCGCGGCGGTCCGCCCGGCCTCCGCCTCGCGCAACGTGGCCCGCATCGCGTCGACCTCCGACGACCGGGCCGCCTCCTCCGCCCGCGCGCCCTCGACGGCCGGGCGCAGCCGCGCGAGCTCCTGTTCGACGGCCTCCCGGGACTCGACGGCGGCGTCGATGGCGGCCTGCACGTCGAGCGCGGACGACGCGGCCCCGGAGCCGCCGCGGGCGCGGGTCGCGGACAGCACGTCGCCCTCGACGGTCACGGCGGTCAGGTCGGGCCGGGTGTCGACGACGGCCCGCGCGGCGTCGAGGTCGTCGACCACGACGACGTCGGCGAGCAGGGCGGCGACGGTCCCGGTCAGGGGTTCGGCGGCCGACACCAGCGACGCGGCCCAGCGCCCGGCCGGCGGCTCGCCCTGTGTGGCGGCGACGGAAGCGCCTCCCACGAGCATCGCCGCGCTCCCCGAGTCGGTCGCGCGCAGGGACCGCAGCGACGCCACCGCGTCGGCGGGCGAGGCGACGGCGACACCGTCGGCGAGCGAACCGAGGACCGCGGCGATCGCCGTCCGCGCCGAGGCCTCGACGGTCAGCAGCCCGGACACCGCGCCCAGCACGCCGTCGCCGCCGATGAGCGCGCCCGTGCCGTCCTTGCGCGCCAGGCCCACCGACAGCGCGTCGACCCGCGCCCGCCAGTGCGCCCGCTGCTGCTCGACCTCACGCTCGCGCGCCACCAGCTCCGCGACCCGCGCCGCCGCGCTCTCCCGGGCCGCCTCGGCCTCGGCGAGGCGTTCGGCCAGGCCGGAGTCGCCGTCGTCGAGCACACCGGTGCTCTCCCGCGCGGCCTCCAGCTCGCCGGCGGCCTCCTCGGTGCGGGCCTGCGCCTCGGCCAGCGCCTCGGACAGCCGTTCGATCTCGTCGGCGGTCGCGGCGGCGCCGGTGCGCAGGGCCTCGGCCTTGCCCGCGAGGGTCGCGATCCCGGCACGACGGTCGGCCAGCGCGCGGACCGCGGCCAGGTGGGCGCGTTCGGCGGCCTGCAGGGTGCGCTCGTGCTCGGTGCGCTCCTCCAGGATCTCGGCGAGCCGCGTGCGGGCCTCGGAGACGCCCTCGACGAGCAGCTCTTCCTCGGCGGCGATCTCGTCGGCCTCGGCGTCGAGCAGGTCGGGGTCACGGCCGGGGGCGCGCTCGGCGGCCGCGGTGTCGGCGAGGTGGCGGGCTCGTTCCTGGGCGAGCCGGACCGTCCCCCGCAGCCGCTCGGCCAGCGCCGAGAGCCGGTACCAGACGTCCTGGGCAGCGGCGAGCCGAGGGGCGTCCGCGGCGAGCGTCTCCTCGAGTTCAGCCTGCGTCTCCCGCGCGACCCGCAGCTCCTCCTCGACCTCCGCACGCCGCGCCCTGGCGGCGTTCTCGTCGGCCTCCTCACGGGCCAGCGCGTCACGCAGCGCGACGAGGTCGTCGGCGGCGATCCGCAGCCGGGCGTCGCGCAGCTCCGACTGCACGGTCTGCGCCCGGCGCGCGATCTCGGCCTGCCGGCCCAGCGGCTTGAGCTGGCGACGCAGCTCCGCGGTCAGGTCGGTGAGCCGCGTCAGGTTGGCCTGCATCGCGTCGAGCTTGCGGAGCGCCTTCTCCTTGCGCTTGCGGTGCTTGAGGACGCCCGCCGCCTCCTCGATGTAGGCGCGGCGGTCCTCCGGCTTGGACTGCAACACCCCGTCGAGCTGGCCCTGACCGACGATGACGTGCATCTCCCGGCCGATGCCCGAGTCCGACAGCAGCTCCTGCACGTCGAGCAGCCGGGCGCGGTCGCCGTTGATCTCGTACTCGCCGGCGCCGTCGCGGAACATCCGCCGCGTGATCGACACCTCGGAGTAGTCGATGGGCAGGGCGCCGTCGGAGTTGTCGATCGTCAGGGTCACCTCGGCGCGGCCCAGCGGCGCGCGGCCGGACGTGCCGGCGAAGATGACGTCCTCCATCTTCCCGCCGCGCAACGCCTTCGCGCCCTGCTCGCCCAGTACCCAGCTGATGGCGTCGACGACGTTGGACTTGCCCGACCCGTTGGGCCCGACGACGCAGGTGATGCCCGGTTCGAGGCGCAGCGTCGTGGCCGAGGCGAAGGACTTGAAGCCCTTCAGCGTCAGGCTCTTGAGGTGCACGGGCAGCGTCTCCAGTAAGGCGGGGTCTCCAGTAAGGCGGGGGTCGGGGAAGGCTACCGGGGTCACGCCTCGCGGAATCCGGCCCAGCCACCCCGCGCGTCGCCCCACTGCGTCACGACGTCGTCGACCCGCCCCGGCGTCTGGTTGCTGCGCAGCAGCGCCAGCAACTGCTCGCACCGTCCCTGATCACCCTCCGCGACGACGGCGACTCGCCCGTCCGGGAGGTTCCGGGCCTCGCCCACGAGCCCGATCTCCAGCGCACGCGAGCGCGTCCACCAGCGGAAACCGACGCCCTGTACGGCCCCGTGCACCCACGCCGTGAGCCGAACGGCGGAGCCCTCGTTGATACTCACAGTGCTGGTACGTTACCCGGTCGTGACTCGACTGACGGGAAGGCGCGGCGGTCCGCTGCTGATCGCCCTGACCGTCGGTGCGTTGCTCGCAGGTCTCGGGACGCTGGTCGGCGCCACCGCGATGCCCGCCGGGCTCGCGTCGGTGCTGGGCATGTCCGACGACGCCCCGCTCCCCGCGTACACCCCACCGACGACGACCACGTTGCAGTCGTCGCTGCCGGATCCCTCCCCACCGGCCGTGACGACGACCGAGGGCCCACCGGCCCTCAGTCCCCGGACCGACGCTCCGCCGGGCAGTTCCACGGTGACCGTCGCTCCCCGCACCACCAGCAAGCCCGCTCCCCCGACGACCACGACCGCTCCCCGCAAACCCTCCGCCGACGCTCCCCCAGTTTCCGGCGGACCCGCAGCACAGGTCGTGGCCCTCACCAACCAGCAACGTGCCGCGAACGGCTGCGGCGCCCTCACGGTGGACTCGCGGCTCACCGCGGCGGCGCAGAAGCACAGCGCCGACATGGCGGCCAACGGCTACTTCGACCACGACAGCCAGGACGGCCGCACCTTCGACCAGCGCATCAGGGCCGAGGGGTACTCGTCGCCGGGGGCGGAGAACATCGCCCAGGGCCAGCGGTCGGCGCAGGAGGTCGTGGACGACTGGATGAACTCTCCCGGTCACCGCCGCAACATCCTGGACTGCGGCTTGACGACGATCGGCGTAGGCCTGGCAGGCTCGGCGATGTACTGGACCCAGGACTTCGGCCGATAGCCCCCTGATCCGGTGCGTGGGGCGACGTATCCGTCGCTTCTCGCACCGGATCGCGGGTGTGAACGCTTTCGGGTGTTCGGCCTCCCTTGTTCGTGACGTCGGCCAGGGTCCTGGCCTGTGCTCGCCAACCTCCTCCTGCGCCGGGGTGGCCTCGTCGCCGTATGGCAGGCCACGGCGTGCGGCGTCTCGCCGCGGACGCTGCAGCGCAGGGCGGCGGGCAGGTCCTGGGACCGGCTCTACCCGGGCGTCCATCTGGCTGCCGGGTTCCGCGTCACCGACGAGGTGCGCGTCCGCGCGGCGTGGCTGTGGGGCGGGGACGGGCTCCTGGCGGCAGCGGCGGAGGGCGGTGGGTCGGCGGCGGAACGTCTCCTCGTCGGCATCCTGCGACGAGCCCGGATCCGCGGCTGGGTGCTCGGGTACGCGGTCGGGCCCTACCGGATCGACCTGGTGTTCCCGGCGCAGAAGGTGGCGATCGAGGTCGACGGCTGGGCCTGGCACTCGGACCTCACCCGCCTCCGCGCCGACCGCCGCAAGGGCAACGACGTGGTCGCAGCAGGCTGGACCGTCCTGCGCTTCACCTGGCACGACCTCCACGACCGGGCGGAGGTCGTCGATCGGGTGCGTAGGGCGACGAACTCGTCGCTTTCCCGCACCGGATCAGGGCTGCAGGCGGTAGCCCATACCCGGTTCCGTCAGCAGGTGGCGGGGCCGGGATGGCTCCGGTTCCAGTTTGCGACGCAGCTGCGCCAGGTAGACGCGCAGGTAGTTGGTCTCCGTCGCGTACTCGGGGCCCCAGACCTCGCGGAGGATGTCGCGCTGCGCCACCAGCCGGCCGGGGTGACGGGCGAGCATCTCGAGGATGCCCCACTCCGTCGGAGTCAGGTGCACGGCCCGGCCGTGGCGGAGCACCTGTTTGGCGACGAGGTCCACCCGGAACGCGGCGGTGTCGACCACGGCCTCCCCGTCGGGGGCCGCCGACACCGCGGCCCGGCGCACCGCGGCGCGCAGCCTCGCCAGCAGCTCGGCCATCCCGAAGGGCTTGGTGACGTAGTCGTCGGCGCCGGCATCGAGGGCACGGACCTTGTCCCCCGAGTCGGTGCGCGCGGAGAGCACCACGATCGGCACCGTGCTCCAGCCGCGCAGCCCTTCGACGACCTCGGTGCCGTCCAGGTCGGGCAGCCCCAGGTCGAGGACGACGACGTCGGGCGTGGCGTCGGCGGCGGCGCGCAGGGCGGCGCCGCCGGTGTCGGCGAGGGCGACGTCGTACCCGTGGGCGGTCAGGTTGATCCGCAGGGCGCGCAGGATCTGCGGGTCGTCGTCGACGACGAGGACACGCACCCCTGGGTTCACCGCGCCATTCTGCGTCAGGACCCGCGCGGGGCGGCTGCGTACGCTGCACACCATGGGAAGGAGCCGGGTGTGACGGTCGTCGACAACGCCGTCTACGTGGACGGGAAGCGGGAGGCCGAGCCGGGCTCGCTCGACCAGACCTACGCCGCCCTGCGCCGCTGTCCCGACGGCCGCAGCTTCGGCTGGATCGGGCTGCTGCGGCCGACGGAGGAGGAGATCAGCTCCGTCGCGAAGGAGTTCGGGCTGCACGACCTCGCCGTCGAGGACACGGTGCACGCCCATCAGCGGCCCAAGCTCGAACGCTACGACGACACCGTCTTCGTGGTGCTGCGCCCGGCCCGCTACGTCGACCCGGTGGAGGTCGTCGAGCTCGGCGAGATCCACCTGTTCCTCGGCCAGGACTTCGTGGTGACGGTCCGCCACGCCGACGAGCCCGACCTCGCCGAGGTGCGGCACCGGCTGGAGGAGGACCCGGAGCTGCTGGCGCACGGCCCGTTCGCGGTGCTCTACGCGGTGCTGGACAAGGTCGTCGACGACTACGGACCCGTGCTCGACGGCCTGCAGGACGACATCGACCAGATCGAGGTCCAGGTCTTCGACGGCGACCCGATGGCGTCGCGGCGCATCTACCAGCTCACCCGCGAGGTGATCGCGTTCCAGCGTGCGGTGGAGCCGCTGCGGGAACTGCTCGGGGAGCTGCGCTTCCGGTTCTCCAAGACCGGCACCGACACCGACCCGGAGCTGCGCCGGGCGCTGCGTGACGTCGCCGACCACGCGCTGCGGGTCCTGGAGCGCACCGACGGGTTCCGCCAGCTGCTCGCGAACATCCTGACGGTCAACTCGACGCTGGTGGCGCAGCGCCAGAACGACGAGATGACGCGGCTGACCGAGGCCGGCTACGTGCAGAACGAGCAGATGAAGCGGGTGTCGTCGTGGGCGGCGATCCTGTTCGCCCCGACGCTCGTCGCCGGCATCTACGGCATGAACTTCACCCACATGCCGGAGCTGGACTGGTGGTGGGGCTATCCGATGGCGATCGGGCTGATGCTGCTGCTCGGCGTCATCCTGTACGTGATCTTCAAGCGGCGCGGCTGGCTCTGATCACACGTGCGCGTTGCGCGGGCGGGGCTGGCAGCGCGGGCACGAGAACGACGACCGGTTCATGAACGGGTCGCGCCGGATCGGGGTGCCGCAGCGCCGGCACGGCTTGTCGACCTGCCCGTAGGCGTCCAACGAACGGTCGAAGTAGCCGGAGGCGCCGTTGACGTCGACGTACAGCGCGTCGAACGACGTGCCGCCCTGCGCGAGCGCGGCGTCCATGACCTCGGACGCGGCGGTGAGCACGGCCCGGCCCTGCGCCCGGGTGAGCGTCTCGGTCGGGCGGGCCCAGTGCAGCTTCGCCCGCCACAGCGCCTCGTCGGCGTAGATGTTGCCGATCCCGGAGACGACGGTCTGGTCGAGCAGGGCCCGTTTGAGGCCGGTGCGGCGGCGCCGGATGCCGGCGACGGCGTCGTCGAGGGTGAACTCCGGGTCCATGGGGTCGCGCGCGATGTGGGCGACCGGTTCGGGCAGCAGCCCGCCGGCGGCGGCGGGCGCGAGCGGGTGCGCCGACAGCCCACCGAACGTCCGCTGGTCGACGAACCGCAGCTCGGGGCCGTCGTCGTCGAACGTGACGCGCACCCGCAGATGCTTCTCGTCGGGGCTGTCGTGGCTCTCGACGAGCATCTGCCCGCTCATGCCGAGGTGGGCGAGAACAGCGTCGTCGCCTGCCGTCGCCACCGACGCCGGGGCGTCGACCAGCTCCAGCCACAGGTACTTGCCGCGGCGCTGCGCGGCCCCGATCACGCGGCCGGCGAGGCGGCCCGTGAAGTCGGCGGCACCGGCGGCGTGGCGGCGGATCGACCGCGGGTGCGCCACGGTGACGGTGGCGATGCGCCGGCCGACGACGTGATCGTGCAGGCCACGACGGACGACCTCGACCTCGGGAAGCTCGGGCACGCGCGGGCCGGGGTCAGACGACCGAGCCGACGGACCCGTCGGCCGCGGCGTCCTCGGCCGACAGCGTCCGCCACGCGAGCGCGGCGGCCTTCTGCTCGGCCTCCTTCTTGGTGCGCCCGTCGCCCGAGCCCAGCTCCCGCCCGCCGACGACGGCCGTGGCCGTGAACGTCTTCAGGTGGTCGGGCCCGTCCTCGGTGATCCGGTACTCCGGGACGCCCAGCTCCGCGGCGGCGGTGAGCTCCTGCAGCGACGTCTTCCAGTCCAACCCCGCGCCCAGCAGCGGCGCGTTGCGCAGCAGCTCGTCGAAGAGCCGGTGGATGACGTCGCGCGACGGCTCCAGCCCGTGCTGCAGGTAGACGGCGCCGATCAGGGCCTCGGTGGCGTCGGCCAGGATGCTGGTTTTCGAGCGGCCACCGGTGAGCTCCTCACCGCGGCCGAGGAACAGGTGCGCGCCCAGCCCGCCGGGCACCAGCCCGGCCGCTACCCCGGCCAGGGCATTCATGTTGACGACGCTCGCCCGCAGTTTCGCGAGCTGACCCTCGGGGAGGTCCGGGTGGTCGAGGTAGAGCCGTTCGGTGACGACGATGCTCAGCACCGAGTCGCCCAGGAACTCCAGGCGCTCGTTGGTGGGTAGCCCGCCGTTCTCGTAGGCGTACGACCGATGGGTGAGGGCGAGCGTCAGCAGATCGGGTTCGAGCTCGACGCCCAGCGCACGAAGCAGGGGGCCGTGGTCCTCCACGGCCCCCTGTACTCCCTTGCCCGCCAACGCGGTGCGATCAGGCCGGGGTGACGACCTGGCGGCCGTCGTAGGTTCCGCAGGTGGGGCAGGCCACGTGCGGCGGCTTGAGCTCCTTGCAGGCCCGGTTGGAGCAGGCGACGAGGGTCGGCGCGGTGGCCTTCCACTGCGCCCGGCGAGAGCGCGTGTTGGACCGCGACATCCGGCGCTTGGGTACGGCCACGGCAGTTCTCCTCAGTAGTACGTGAAGGGGTGCATCAGGCGGGCCTGAGCAGTCAGTCCGACGACATCCGCTCGCGCAGCGCCGACCAACGAGGGTCAAGTGTCTCATGCCCGTGATCCGCGCCGAGATCGGCCTTCCGACCACCGCACTCCGGGCACAGGCCGGGGCAGTCGTCCCTGCACAGCGGGGCGAGTGGCAGCGTGATGCCGACCGCGTCGCGGACCGTCTGCTCGACGTCGAGCCACTCGTCGACCAGACGCGGTATCTCGTCGGCGTCGGTGGTCTCCTCGGTGACGCTGTCCGGGTAGGCGAACAGCTCGCCGATACGGATGTGCAGGTCGTCGGAGAGCTCGTCGAGACACCGGGAGCACTCGCCGGCCACCCGAGCGGACACGGTGCCCGAGACGTAGACGCCCTCACTGACCGCCTCGAGCGACAGGTCGAGGACGACGGGGCTGCCCGGGGGGACCTCCAGGACCCCCTCGAGGCCGATGACGCCCTCGGCCGGGGCCGGGGCCGGGATCTCGCGGGACACGGTGCGCATGGTGCCCGCGCGCCGGCCGAGCTCCCGGGTGCTGAACGCCCAGGGGCTCTGCGGCTCGTGCTTGGCGGGCCTGGTGTCGTTGTTCTTCATGACCGGAACGAGGATAGCCCGCCCGACCACGACACGCGGACGTGCTAGTCGATCAGGTCCATGCCGGTGCCGCTCAGGCCGGACGCAGGACCCGAACCGTTGCGGCCGAGCGACGGCGCGGGCGTGCCGTTGGGAGACCCGCTGCGCCAGATCTGGGTGCGGCCCCGGCTGACCGTGCGCAGCGCCTTCGTGAGGCTGTCCTCGAACTCGGCGAGCTTGGCGTCGACGTAGCCGTCGCACTCCCGGCGCAGCCGGTCTGCCTCGCCGTCGGCGGTGTCGACGATCCGCGCCGCCTCCGCCCGTGCCGCCTGCACGACGTCGGACTGCGAGACGAGGCGGGCCTGCTCGGCCTGCCCGTCGGCGATGTAGCGGTCGTGCGCGGCGCGCCCGGCCTCGGCGAGCCGCTCGGCCTCGGCGCGGGCCCGGTCGGTGGTCTCGGCGTGGATGCGCCTGCCCTCCGACACGGCGCGCTCGGCCTCGTGACGGGCCTGGGCGACGGTCTGCTCGGCCTCCTCGCGAGCGGCCGAGACGAGGCGGTCGGCCTCCTCGCGGGCCTCGGCGAGCAGCCGCTCGGCCTCCTCGGTGGCCGAGCTGCGCGTCTCGTCGGCCTCCTGCTGGGCCTCCGAGACGATCTCGTCGCGACGGTCGAGGACGTCCTGGGCGTCGTCGAGCTCGCCGGGGATCGCCTCCCGGACGTCGTCGAGCAGTTCGAGGACGTCACCACGCGGCACCACGCAGTTGGCCGTCATCGGGAGGCTGCGCGCCTCCTCGACGACCGTCACCAACGCGTCGAGCGACTCGAAGACCCGGTACACGGTTCGCATCCTCGCATCACGACACCGCCGGACGCCGTATTGCCGCTGCTCCGCGTGTCAAGTTCCGACCGGGTGAAGTGTGGTTGCGCGCCAACGCGATCGGGTACGGATGTCCGCCCCGCCGCTCAGGCGCGCTCGGCGAGCCTGTCCAGCAACTGCTGATGCACGGTCGGCGGGAGCAGGTGCGCCACGTCGCCGCCGTAGGTCGCGACCTCCTTGACCAGCGAGCTGGACAGGAAGCTGAACTCCGGCGTCGTCGACATGAAGAGGGTGTCGATGCCGGAGAGACGCTGGTTCATCTGCGCCATCTGCAGCTCGTAGTCGAAGTCCGTGACCGCGCGCAGGCCCTTGACGATCGCCCGCACGTCGTTGGCCGTGCAGTAGTCCACGAGCAGGCCGTGGAACGCGTCGACACGGATGTTGGGCAGGTCGGCCGTCGTCTCGCGCAGCATCTCCATGCGCTCCTCGACGGTGAACAGCCCCTGCTTGCGCTTGTTGATCAACACCGCGACCACGACCTCGTCGAACAGACCCGAGGCCCGCGCGACGATGTCGAGATGGCCCAGGGTGACCGGGTCGAACGAACCGGGACAGACGGCGCGCCTCATCGCACGACCAGCGTCGGGGAGATCACGATGCCGGACCGTACCGGACCCCGACGTGGAGCACCGTGTCCCCGTAACGCCTCTCACGCACGCACTCGAAGCCGTCCGGCCAGCCGAAAGCACCCGACCGGGCGTCACGCTCGACGACGACGACCGTCTCCTCGGCGAGCCACCCGCCCCGCGCCGCGGCCGTGAGCCAGCCCGCGATCTCGTCGTCGGGGACCGCATAGGGCGGGTCGACGAGGACGACGTCGAAGGGTCCGCGCGCAGCCCCGGCCAGCGCGGACGCGACCGTCGCGGCGACGACCTCCCCCCCGAGCCCCAACTCGGAGACGTTGCGCCGCACCACGTTCGCGGCCCTCTTGTCCGACTCGACGAACAGCGCGTGCGCCGCCCCACGCGAGAGCGCCTCTAGGCCCAGGGCGCCCGACCCCGCGCAGAGGTCGAGCACCCGGGCGCCGTCGAGGCCCGGGTCGGCGTCGAGCGCGCTGAACAACGCCTCACGCACCCGGTCCGACGTCGGCCGGGTACCGCGGGGCGGCACGACGAGGCGCCGCCCCCCGGCCCGGCCGGCGATGATCCGCGTCACGTCAGGAGAGCTCCAGCAGGAGATCCCCGCCCTCGACCTGCTGGACCTTGCCGATCGCGAGCCGCCCGACGGTGCCCGCCTTCTGCGCGGTGATCGACGCCTCCATCTTCATGGCCTCGATCGTCGCGACGGTCTGGCCCGCGTCGACCTTGTCGCCCTCGCCGACCTGCAGCGTCACCACACCGGCGAACGGTGCCGCGACGTGGCGGTCGTTGCCACGCTCGGCCTTCTCCGCGGCCTTCACGTCGGTGGCCACCGCGCGGTCGCGCACCGACACCGGCCGCAGCTGGCCGTTGAGCGTGGTCAGGACGGTGCGGATGCCGCGCTCGTCGGGCTCGGAGATCGCCTCCAGCTCGATGATCAGGTCGACGCCCCGGTCGATCGCCGCCGAGTGCTCGATCTCGGGCTCGAGACCGTAGAAGTAGTCCTTCGACGACAACACGCTCGTGTCGCCGAAGTCCTCGCGGTGAGTCTCGAACTCCTTCGTCGGGCCGGGGAACAGCAGCCGGTTCAGCGTCCGGCGACGCTCCTCGCGCAGCCCACGACGGTCGTCGATCGACAGGTCGGCCGGGCCGTGCTCGGGCTTGCGGCCCTCCAGCGCGCGGGTGCGGAACGGCTCGGGCCAGCCGCCGGGCGGGTCGCCCAGCTCGCCGCGCAGGAACCCGATCACCGAGTCCGGCACGTCGAACTTGGCCGGGTCGGACTCGAAGTCGGCCGGGTCGACACCCGCGCCGACCAGGTGCAGCGCCAGGTCACCCACGACCTTCGACGACGGCGTCACCTTCACCAGCCGGCCCAGCATCCGGTCGGCGGCGGCGTAGCAGTCCTCGATCAGCTCGAACCGGTCGCCCAGGCCCAGCGCGATCGCCTGCTGGCGCAGATTCGACAGCTGACCGCCCGGGATCTCGTGGTGGTAGACCCGGCCCGTCGGGCTGGCCAGCCCCGACTCGAACGGCGCGTAGACCTTGCGGACGGCCTCCCAGTACGGCTCCAGGTCGCCGACCGCCTGCAGCGACAGGCCGGTCTCGCGGTCGCTGTGGTCGGTGGCCGCGACCAGCGCGCTCAGCGACGGCTGGCTCGTCGTGCCCGCCATCGACGCGACAGCCGCGTCCACCGCGTCGACACCCGCGTCGATCGCCGCCATCAACGTGGCCAGCTGGCCGCCCGCGGTGTCGTGGGTGTGCAGGTGCACCGGCAGGTCGAACCGCTCCCGCAACGCCGTCACCAGCGTCCGGGCCGCCGGCGGGCGCAGCAGACCCGCCATGTCCTTGATCGCCAGCACGTGCGCACCCGCGTCGACGATCTGCTCGGCCAGCCGCAGGTAGTAGTCCAGCGTGTAGAGCGTCTCGCCCGGGTCCGACAGGTCCGCGGTGTAGCAGAGCGCCACCTCTGCGACGCTCGTCCCGGTCTCGCGGACCGCGGCGATCGCCGGACGCATCTGCTCGACGTCGTTGAGCGCGTCGAAGATCCGGAAGATGTCCATCCCCGTCTCGGCGGCCTCCGCGACGAACGCGTCGGTCACCTCCGTCGGGTACGGCGTGTAACCGACGGTGTTGCGCCCGCGCAGCAGCATCTGCGTACACAGGTTGGGCACCGCCTCCCGCAGCGCCGCCAGCCGCTCCCACGGATCCTCCGCCAGGAACCGCAGCGCCACGTCGTAGGTCGCGCCGCCCCAGCACTCCAGCGACAACAGCTGCGGCACCGACCGCGCCACGTAGGGTGCGACCGCCAGCAGGTCCTTCGTCCGCACCCGCGTCGCCAGCAACGACTGGTGCGCATCACGGAACGTCGTGTCCGTCACCGCCACCGCCGTCTGCGCGCGCAACCGCGCCGCGAAACCCTCCGGACCCAGCTCGGCCAGCAGCTGGCGCGAACCGTCGGGAGCAGCCGCCCTCAGGTCGACCGTCGGGAGCTTGTCCGCCGGCTCGACCACCTTCGGGCGCGGCCCGTTCGGCTTGTTGACGGTCACGTCGGCCAGGTAGTTCAGCAGCCGCGTCCCGCGGTCCGCCGACGGCCGCGCGTTCAGCAGGTGCGGGCGGTCCTCGATGAAACTCGTCGTGACCTTGCCCTGCTGGAAGTCCTCGTCGTTGAGCACCGCAGCCAGGAACGGCAGGTTCGACGACACCCCCCGGATCCGGAACTCCGCGATCGCCCGCCGCGCCCGGCGCACCGCGTTGGAGAAGTCGTGCCCGTGACAGGTCAACTTCACCAGCATCGAGTCGAAATGCGCGCTGACCTCGGCGCCCGTGTGCGTCGTGCCGCCGTCCAGACGCACACCCGGACCACCCGGCGAGCGGTAGGCGGAGATCGTCCCGGTGTCCGGGCGGAACCCGTTGGCCGGATCCTCCGTCGTGACCCGGCACTGCAGCGCCGCCCCCCGCAGCTGCACCTGGTCCTGGGTCAGCCGCAGCGACGGCAACGTCGCCCCCGACGCGATCCGCAACTGCGCGATCACCAGGTCCCGGTCGGTGACCTGCTCGGTCACCGTGTGCTCCACCTGGATGCGCGGATTCATCTCGATGAACACGTGGTTGCCGCGCTCGTCGAGCAGGAACTCGACCGTGCCCGCGTTGACATAACCGATGTGGCGGGCGAACGCCACCGCGTCGGCACAGATCCGGTCCCGCAGCTCCGGGTCCAGGTTCGGCGCCGGCGCGATCTCGATGACCTTCTGGTGGCGCCGCTGCACCGAGCAGTCCCGCTCGTAGAGGTGCACGACGTTGCCCTCGGCGTCGGCGAGGATCTGCACCTCGATGTGCCGCGGGTTCACCACGGCCTGCTCCAGGAACACCGTCGCGTCCCCGAACGCCGACTCCGCCTCACGCATCGCGGCCTCGATCGCGTCCCGCAGATCACCCGGCTCCGCCACCCGGCGCATCCCGCGCCCGCCACCACCCGCGACGGCCTTCACGAACACCGGGAACCCGATCTCGTCGGCCGCCGCGACCAGCGCATCCACGTCGGTACCCGGCTCGCTGGAGTTCAGCACCGCCACACCGGCCTCACGCGCCGCCGCGACCGCACGAGCCTTGTTGCCCGTCAGGTGCAACACGTCCGCGGGAGGGCCCACGAACGTGATCCCCCCCGCCTCGCACGCCTCCGCCAGGTCGGGGTTCTCCGACAGGAAGCCGTAACCGGGATAGATCGCGTCGGCACCCGCACGCTGCGCCGCCGCCACCACCTCGTCGACCGACAGGTACGCCCGCACCGGGTGACCGCGCTCGCCGATCTGGTACGACTCGTCGGCCTTCGCGCGATGCAGCGAGTTCCGGTCCTCGTACGGGTAGACCGCCACCGTGGCGACACCGAGCTCGTACGCTGCCCGGAACGCCCGGATCGCGATCTCGCCACGGTTGGCGACCAACACCTTGCCGAACATCAGACTCCCTGGGGTGGGGGGACCACGACACATCCGGACGCTGTGACGCCCCGGATGCGGACGAGATCGTCTCACGCGACCGCCGGTCGGGCCGTCGCCGCCGGTCGCGGCCGGCGTTCCCCACGTGTGCTTGTCGCCCGGCAGGGCCCGGCTCGGGCCCCGGTGCAAATGTCGGCGCCCTGTCTCACGACCGCGCGCAACCGACGCCCCGACCCCCGGGTGCCGATGTCGGCGCCCCGCCGGACCACCGCGCGCAACCCCACTGCTGCCCCCAGCGCACAAAACAACCGTGAGGTTGCGCGCCGGTGGGGCTCGCCGGGGGCACCCCACCCCTACGGGCTGAGAGGGTGCTGAGGGCGGCGGCCGACCGGGCGAACCTCGCGATCTGCCGCGATACCCGCTCGGAGCAGCGGATCGGGCGTCGATTCCCCGGCACGACGATGCGCGGACGCCACCGGTTCGGGTACCAAGGAGGCATGGGACGGTCTCGCGCGCGGGCAGGGTGGGCGGCCAGGTCCGTGCCGCCACCGGGACGACGACGCCGAGGCCCCGGCGGGTCCCCGCACCGGCATGGTTTCCACGGCCGCCCCGGGGCCGGCCCGCTGCAGGGCCCGCCCGCGTACGCGTCTGCCGGCCGTGGCCACGCCGCCCCACCGTTCCTGCTCCTGCTGCCGTTCCTGCTGATCATGGCCGCGCCGCCGCTGCTGCTGATGGGCTGGGTCACGGGCGGAATGATCTTCCCGTTGCTGATCCTGGTGAGCGTCATCGCGACGTCGCACCGCAACCGCCAGCGTCAGCTCGCCGCGCAGGCCGCCCGGGCGGCACCGCACCGTCTCCGGCCGACCGCCCCGCCCCCGCGCCGCCCCGAACCGCCACCGTGGCAGGCCGCGAAGACCCGGTTCGACGCGCTGCGCGAGCACTACGCGGCGTTCGAGTGCGACCCGATGGCCGTCCTGCGGCTGCCGGCGCTGTGCGACGTGAGCGTCCCCAGCACGGCGCGGTTCGTCGACGCGTTCGCCGAGGCACAGGCCCTGGAGACCGACAACCGTCCGCCCGACCCGCACGCGACACAGTTCGTCGCGGCCGTCGAGCGCGCCGACCGCGCCTGGCGTGCGGCGATCGACGCGGCGGAGCGCATCCGGCTGTCGAACCTGTCGTCGGAGGAACGCGGCAGCGTCGAACGGATCATCAAGCTGCTGACGACGGCGCGGGACTCCGACAGCGAGCCCGAACGGCTCGCCGCCTACGCGAAGGCCCGTTCCGAGCTGGGCCGGCTCGACCGGGCGGGCGTCATCCATCTGCCGAAGACGGCGGTGGCGGCCCTCGAGTCGGAGGCCCGGGGGCAGCTGCCCGCCTGAGCAGCTCTCAGACCTTGGACAGGTACTCGGCCTGCTCGTCGTCGCCGACGACCTGCCGCGCCAGCGTGCGCAGCCCGGGGTGCTCGGACAGCTCGGGGTCGTGGGCGACGATGTCGGTGGCGTAGACCCGCGCCTTCTCGATGACGGTCTCGTGGCGCAGCAGCGACAGCAGCTTCAGCGTCGACCGTTTGCCCGACTGCAGCGAGCCCAGCACGTCGCCCTCACGGCGCAGCTCCAGGTCGAGCTTGGCGAGCTCGAACCCGTCGGTGGTGGAGGCGATCGCGTCGAGCCGGTCGCGGGCGGTGGTGCCGGCCGGCATGTCGGTGACCAGCAGGCACACTCCCGGTGCCTGCCCCCGGCCGACGCGACCGCGCAGCTGGTGCAGCTGCGAGAGCCCGAACCGGTCGGCGTCGAGGATGATCATGCCGGTCGAGTTGGGGACGTCGACACCGACCTCGATGACCGTCGTCGCGACCAGGACGTCGATCTCCCCTGCCTCGAAGGAGCGCATCGTGGCGTCCTTCTCCTCGGCGGGGAGCTTGCCGTGCAGGATGCCCAGCCGCAGCCCGGACAGCGGGCCGTCGGCGAGCTGGGGCGCGACCTCGAGCACGGCGAGCGGGGGGCGACGGGCGCCGTCGTCGGAATCGGCTCCGATGTCGGGGTCGTCGAAGTCGACCAGGCCGGTGTCCTCGAGGCCGCTGCCCTTGCCCGTCTCCCCGCCGACGCGCGGGCACACGACGTAGCACTGGTGCCCGGCCGCGACCTCCTCGCGGATGCGCTCCCACACGCGTTCCAGCCAGGCGGGCTTCTCCCCCGCCGGGACGACCGTGGTGCTGATCGGCGACCGCCCGCGCGGCAGCTCGGTGAGCGCCGAGACCTCCAGATCGCCGTAGACCGTCATCGCGACAGTGCGCGGGATGGGCGTGGCCGTCATGACCAGCATGTGCGGGGTGCGCTCGCCGCGGCCGCGCAACGCGTCGCGCTGCTCGACGCCGAAGCGGTGCTGCTCGTCGACCACCACCAGGCCCAGGTCGGCGAAGCCCACCTTGTCCTGGATCAGCGCGTGCGTGCCGACGACGATCCCCGCCGCACCCGACTGCACGTCGAGCATCGCCTGCCGCCTCGCCGCCGCTCCCATGGACCCCGTGAGCAGCGTGACGCGGGTGGCGTTCTCGGCGCCGTCGAGCTCGCCCTCGCGACCCAGCGGGCCGAGCATGCCGCGCAACGAGCGGGCGTGCTGCGCGGCCAGGACCTCGGTGGGGGCGAGCATCGCGGCCTGCCGCCCACCGTCGACGACCTGCAGCATGGCCCGCAGCGCCACGATGGTCTTGCCGGCACCGACGTCGCCCTGCACGAGCCTGTTCATCGGCACCTCGCGCGCGAGATCGGCCGCGATCTCCGCGCCGACGGCGCGCTGCCCCGCGGTCAGCTCGAACGGCAGGTTCGCGTCGAACGCGTCGAGGATGCCGCCTGACCGCGGCGGGCTCGCCGCCGCCGGCCGCTCCGTGGCGTGCACCCTGCGCACCGCCAGCGCGAGCTGCACACCCAGCGCCTCGTCCCACACCAGCCGGGCGCGGGCCGCGTGATGGTCGGCCTCCGACTCCGGCAGGTGGATGCGCCGCAACGCCCGCCCCAGCTCGGGCAGCTTCTCCCGCTTCCGGATGTCGCCGGGCAGCGGATCGGTCGGGTCGTCGAGCAGATCGAGCACCTGGCGCACACAGCGGGCGATGTCCCAGGAGTTCAGCTTGTCGACCGCCGGATACACCGACACGAACGGCCGGATGTCCTCGCCCTCCTCCAGCGGCTCGAACTCCGGGTGGGTGAGCTGCAGCTGGCTCTGGAAGACCCCGACCTTGCCGGAGAACAACGCCCGCACACCCGGGGTGAGGACGTGGGAGACCTTGTAGCCGTTGAAGAACGTGCACGACAACCGGCCCCCGCGGTCGTCGCGGATCACGACGTTCAGCAGCTTCCCGCGGCGGCTGCGCATCTCCCGCAACGTGGCCTTCTCGACCTTCGCGACGACCGTGACGTGCTCGCCCAGCTCCAGGCCCGAGATGTCGGACAGCTTCCCGCGGTCGACGTAGCGCCGCGGGTAGTGACGCACCAGGTCGCCCACCGTGTGCAGGTCGAGCCGCGTGGCCAGGGCCTCCGCCGCCTTCTTACCCAGGGGCCCGTCGAGCGGGGTGTCCATGTCGACCCCGCCGCTCTTCGGCTCGGCGATCCGCAGGGTCATTCCACCCCCAGGACCAGCGGGAAGTCGATCTGCCCGCCGCGGTACACCACCACGTCGACCTCCGGGTGGGTGCGGCGCAGGTCCTCGGCCAGGTGCTCGCCCAGCTCCACATCCGCCTCGGCACCCAGCAGCGCCGTCACGAGCTCACCCCCCGCCGTCAGCATGCGGTGAGCCAACCACAGCGCACCGACGGAAAGGTCGGGGGCGATCAGGACGACCTCCCCGTCGCTGATCCCGAGCACGTCACCGGGCGAGCAGCGGCCCACCCACGTCAACGCCTCCGACTCCGCGACGAGCAGCCCCGCCGTCCGGGTGCCCGCCGCGGCCTCGGCCATGGCGACGACGTCGTCACCGGGACGGCGCGCCACGTCGTGCACCGCGAGCGCCGACAGCCCCTGCAGCACCGACGACGTCGGGATCACGACGACCTCCTGGCCCGACCGCCGCGCCGCCGACGCCGCCCGCTCCGCGTGACCCGTCAGATCGGGGTCGCCCGGCAGCAGCACCACGTGCCGCGCCCGCGTCCCGGCCAGCGCCGCCGCGAGGTCGTCGGCGTGCGGGGCCGAGTCCGCGGCGTCGACGACGTCGGCACCCGACTCCCGCGCCAGCTCCGCCACCTCCGGCGCCGCCACCACCATCAGCACCGCGCGGTCGCGCGTGAACCGGGTGTCCCCGGCCGCCGCCCCGGCCTGGTCGGCGAACCGCATCACCGTCACCCGGTGCGGCCGGCCCGCCTCGATGCCCGCCTCGACCGCCGCGCCGACGTCGTTGCAATGCACGTGGACGTTCCACAGCCCCGTCCCGCCCGGGGCGCCGTCGCCCACGACCGCCACCGAGTCGCCGACCGCACCCAGCTCCGCGCGCAACGCGGTCACCCGGGCGTCGTCGGTGCCGTCGAGCAGGAACATCACCTCGTAGGAGAACCGGTCCGAACCGCTCTCCCGGTCCGTCGTCAACGCCTCGGCACCACGGGCGGTCCGGGTACGCGGCGGCGGAGGTGGCGACGGGGCCTGCTCGGCAGGGCGGCCCAGCGCCGTCACGAGCGCGTCCAGCACGACCAGCAGCCCGTACCCCCCGGCGTCGACCACCCCGGCCCGGGCCAGCTCCGGCAGCTGAGAAGTGGTGGCGCGCAACGCCTCCGCAGCCGCAGACGCCGCCGACGCCGCCACATCGGCCGGCAGGTCGGACCCGTCGGACGCCGCCGCGGACGCCGCCGCCGACAACACGCTCAGCACCGTGCCCTCGCGCGGCCGGGCCACCGCCGCCCGGGCCAACCGGTGCGCGCGGCCCAGCGCTGCCCGCAGCACCCCCGCGTCGACCGCGCCCTGCGCCTCCCCGATCGCCTCGGCGAACCCGCGCAGCACCTGCGACAGGATCACCCCCGAGTTGCCCCTCGCCCCGACGAGCGCGCCCCGCGCCAGCGCCGCCGCCGCCTCCGCGCACCCCGGACTGCCCGGCGCCAACGGCCCGCTGTCCTCCCGGTAACGACGCCGCAGCTCGTCGCCCGCCGCGCGCATCGTCAGCAACATGTTGGTGCCGGTGTCGCCGTCGGCCACCGGGAAGACGTTGATGTCGTCGATCTCCGCGCAGCGCCGTTCGAGACCGGCCGCCGACTCCACGGTCCACCGGCTGAGCAGGGCCGCGTCGATCATCGGGGGCACGTCCGCGAGGGTAGCGACCGGGCGGTGTGCGGTGTGTCGGGCGGGCTGGGTACTCTTGGACGAACCTGCGGGGTACTGCTGCGTGAAATCTCGGCGGCCTCCGTGACCAGAACATCTCGTCTACTGCCAGGAGTGATCGACGTGGCTGCCGTCTGCGACGTCTGTGGCAAGGGTCCGGGCTTCGGCATGTCCGTCTCGCACTCGCACCGCCGCACCCACCGCCGCTGGAACCCGAACATCCAGACCGTGCGCACCCGCGACGACGGCGGCAACCGCCGCCGCCAGAACGTGTGCACCTCGTGCCTGAAGGCCGGCAAGGTCGCGCGCGGCTGACGCCACGACGCTTCCGCGAAGGGCGGCCCCACCACGGTGGGGCCGCCCTTCGCATGTCGGGGGTTCGACCCGACAAGGACAGGCCGTACCACCGCCGGCGCGTCCCGGACGGGGTCGGGCTCGCTGCGATCGGGCTCGATGCCGGGGCTCGATGTGGGGCCGGGCCCACAGCCGAGCCAGGCCCACAGCCGAGCCAGGCCGGGACCGGGCCTCTGAGCGGGTGATCGCCGTGTCTGGCGGTGAGGCGACGCAGGTGACGCTCAGGCGCCAGTCTCGGTGATCATGACGGTGCGGGACTCACCCACGCGGCGATGAGGGTCGCACCCAGGTAGCACGCGCGCGGGACGCCTCGGTCCGACTGCGCAACCCCAGCGCGCACCGTTGCGCATCAGCACACAGCTTTCGCGATCGACACCGCACCTGCAGGCCGCGCGGCGCCCCACCAACGCGCGCGGCTCCAGCCGAACCCGCGCCGCGCCGACGAGCCAGCGCGGCACCCACCGACTCACGCACGCCAGCAGAACCCACGCCGCGCCAACGAGCCAGCGACACCCACCAGCACACGCACGCCAG
>NZ_BJVJ01000084.1 GCF_007989085.1 Pseudonocardia sulfidoxydans NBRC 16205 | reverse complement strand
CGACGCCGACCGGACGAACGGCACAGTCGCGCAACTCAATTGCTTCGACGGGCTGTTCGCGCAACCCGCCTCTCTCACACCCCGGTTGCACGAACGGCACAGTGGCGCAACTGAATGGCGCGACTGTGCCGTTCGTGCAACACCCCCGGCCGAGCGCCGGGCCTCGCGAGCGGGGGGTCAGCCGACGTCGATCTCCTCGCCCGACTCGGCGTCCGTGACGACCAGCGCGCCGGCCGGGCAGGCGCGGGCGAGGTCGAGGATCCGGTCGTCGGAGGGCTGCGTCGCGCCCGGGACCAGCTCGGCGATCTCGTCGTCGTCGAAGCGGAACACCTCGGGAGCGTCGGCGACGCACTTACCCGAGCTCATGCACACGTCGCTGTCGACGCTGATGCGGTAGGTCATGATCAGCCTCCCAACAGGACGGGGTAGGTGCCCCAGTATGGGCGGACGGTCGCGGCGTCGCGCTGGGGCGGGTTGTCGGGGTCGCGACGCACACCGACGCCGAACATGTGCCGCACGGCCCCGGTGACCAGGCCGTAGAGGTGGTCGTCGGGATCGGTGGCGGAACCCGCGACGACGCCGGCGGCGAGGTCCTGCCCGATACAGACGTGCATGCCCCCGCCGAAGCTCAGCCCGAAGGGTGCGACCCCCTGGGGCATGGTGCGGGTGGGGTCGAAGTCGGCGGCGTCGGGGCCGAGGAAGGCGGGGTCGCGGTTGATCGCCTGCAGGTCGATGACGACGGTGGCGCCCTCGGGGATGTGCAGCCCCGACTTCAGGGTCACGTCGGCCAGGGCGATGCGCCGGCCGGTCGGGCTGGACGGGTTGAGCCGCACGGTCTCGTGGATGCAGCGCTGCACGAACAGTGCGTCGTCGCGGACCCGGGAGATGTCGGACGGGTGCTGGTCGAGCCAGCCGAGGATGTGGTCGATCGAGCGGACGAACGCCGTCGCGCTGGTGTGGGCGCCGGCGAGCAGGAAGAACGCGACCTCCCGGCGGATGACGTGGCGGGGCAGTTCCAGCTCGTCGCGGTGGCGGAGCAGGGTGGCGAGCACGTCGTGGGGGACGTCGACGTCCTCCCCTGCGGCCTCGCGGGCGAGCAGGTCCTCCCGCAGCGCCCAGGACGGTGCCAGGAACTCGGTGTCCCAGTCCTCGAGTGCCTGCGCGATGTCGCGGGACAGCGCCGCCTTGTCACCGGTGTAGTGCGCCATGGTGGCGCCCTCGATGAACTTGGCGTTGTAGTCGTAGAGCCGGGTCGTCTCCTCGGTGGTGCCGAGGGGGCGGTCGATGCCGGCGGTGAGGGCGGAGAGGTTGAGCATCAGCTCGTGGCCGAGGTGCACGAGGTCGACGCGGCCGGTCTCGAGGTACGGCACGAGGGTCTGCTCGGTCACCGCGGGGAAGAGGTCGCGTTCGTAGCGCTCGAAGACGTCGCGACGGAACATCCGGTTCTCGACGCGGCGCCGGTCGCGGTGCTCGCGCCCGTGCAGGTTGACCAGGACGCCGTCCATGACGACCTCGCCCTCGTCGTAGAGCGCCTGGCGCAGGTCCTTGCTGCGGTAGGCGTCCTTGGCGTCGGCGAAGGTGTCGAGGACGATCGTCGGGCCGGCCGCCTCCTCGGTCACTGCGGTCATGGCTCCTCCGATGTGGTGGTGGGTGCGGGTTCGTCGAGACCGTCGACGGCCGCTGCCACGCGCAGGGCCGCGACGCCGTCGTCGAACGTCGGGATGTCGTCGGTGTCGCCCATCGCGAGCGCGCGGACGAGCAGGGCGAAGGGTTCGGTCGGGCCGCCCTCGGCGGGCAGGAGCGTGCGCGGGCCGTCGTCGCCGCGCCGGGCGCCGCGCAGCCCGACGGGGAAGTGCCCGGTGTGGCCTGCGGCCTCGGCGACGAGCACGCCCTCCGAGCCGTGGACGACGAGCCGCCAGCCGGCGCCGAAGGGCGCGACCCACGAGGTGTGGACGGACACGACGGCGCCGTCGGCGGTCCGGGCGGTGTAGGCGGCGCTGTCGACGCTCGTCGCGGGGATGGGGCCTTCCTCGCGGGGCCAGGTCGGCTGGCGGGTAGCGGCGGTGCCGGTGACGTTGGTGAGCTCCCCGAACGTCCAGCGCAGGACGTCGGTGGTGTGCAGGCCGTGGACGCGCAGCGAGCTGGCGCCGTCGGTCGCGTCGGCGCACCAGCCCGACGACGCGACCGCCGCGGGCGTGGTGAACGTCGGGTAGAAGGCTTGGGCCGCGACGTTGTCGACGCGCCCGACGTAGCCGTCGAGGACGAGCCGGCGGAGCTCGGCGATGCCGGGCCGGAACCGCGACTGCATGTCGACGACCCCGCACACCCCGGCGTCGGCGGCGGCGCGGGCCATGGCGAGCCCGTCGTCCACGGTCGGGGCGAGGGGTGCCTCGCACAGCACGTGCTTGCCCGCCGCGATCGCCGCCAGGGCCATCGGACGGTGCCGGCTGGGCCGGGTGGCGACGTCGACGAGGTCGACGTCAGGGTCGTTGCAGAGCGCCTCGAAGCCGACGTGGGCGTGCGGGATGTCGAACTTGGCGGCGACGGCGTCGGCGGTCTCGAGGTGCGCGGTCGCGACGGCGACGAGCTCGACGATGCCGGCCTCGGCGAGCTCGGCGTAGACGGGCAGGTGCGTGCCGGAGGCGTAGCTGGCGCCGACGACCCCGACCCGCAGCGGACGAGCGATCATGCCTGGACCACGGCGGTGTCGACGGCGGGGTCGAGCTGCGGCAGCACCTCGGTCCCGAACAGCTCCATGGCCTCCAGGACGGCGGCGTTGTCGGGGCCGGTCGGGTACCGGAAGATCATCAGGAAGTCGTCGACGCCGGCCTGGTCGCGGAAGCGGCCGATGGTGTCGACGCACTCGTCGGGTGTGCCGAACACGAAGCGGTCGCGGACGAACTCCTCGAGCGTGATCTGGTCCGACGACGTGACGCCGGGCAGGTCGGTGATGGCGCCGTAGTCGAACAGGGTGCGGGCCATGGCGAGCGCGGTGTCGCCGAACTTCTCCAGCGCGGCCTCGCGGTCGCGGTAGGGCCAGCAGAAACGGATCGACGTGACGTGCGGGTCGCGCCCCCCGGCCGCGGCGGCCTCCCGGTACTGCCCGGCCATCGCGGTCATGGTGTCGAGCGACATGAGCGCGTTGGTGATCCAGCCGTCGGCGAGCCGCCCGGCACGACGGATGCCGCCGGGTGTCCACGCGGCGAGGTGCAGCGGCACGCCCGTGGGCTGGACGGGTCGCGGGATCACGGACACGTCCTCGAACGAGTAGACCTCGTCGGCGAACGAGAACCGGTCGCTGGTGTGGGCCTCGCGCAGGATGCGGACGGTCTCGTCGAAACGCTGGGCGCGGTCGTCCCAGGAGACACCGACGGTCGAGTAGTCGACGGGCATGTAGCCGACGCCGAGCCCCAGCCAGGCGCGGCCGCCGGAGAGCTGGTCGAGCATCGCGGAGTCCTGGGCGAGCTCGATCGGGTTGTAGAGCGGCGCGATCGCGATGGCGGTGCCGACCTTGACGCGCTGCGTGCGCGCGGCGATCGCGAACGACAGGTGCAGCGGCGATCCGAAGTACTCGTCGGAGTACTTGTGCTCGGTGGTGAGGGCGTGCGAGAAGCCGAGCCGGTCGGCGGCCTCGGCCTGCTGGAGGATCTCGCCGAGGACGGTGTGCGGGTCGCCCGTGACGAGCCCCTGGGTGAACAAGACTCCGACCGACATGGCGCTCCTCGTGGTGGTGGGTGGGCGGGTCACGACGGTGGGACCCGCCCGGCTCAGGGGACGTTGCCCGCGGCGTGGTTCTCCACGGCGGGCTCCAGGTGTACCAGCGCGATGCGGGTGTCGAGCATGCTCGGCATGCCGGCGTGCATGACGCTGCCGTGGTCGCTGCGGTCGTCGACGCCGCGCGCGACGGCCCGTCCCGCGATGCGGCCGAGCGTCAGCCCGCCGCAGATGTGGATCCCGCCGAGATCGGAGACGGGGTTGAGCCCGCCGACGCAGTCGCCGCCCGCGAACAGCCCCGGGACGGGGGCCCCGAACACGTCGACGACCTGCATGTCGGTGGTGGTGCGGAAGCCGCCGCAGCAGAAGTTGACGCCCTCGATCATGGGGACGGCGGTGAACGGCCCGGTCGCGCACTTCCGGCGGTTCGGCGGCAGGACGACGCGGCCGTGGTCGGGGTCGACGTCGGCGCCGGTGTCGAGGAAGGCGTTCCAGCGGTCGACGGTGGCGCGCAACGCCTCGGCCGGCACCCCGATCGTCGCGGCCAGCCCGTCGAGGGTGTCGGCCTGCACGGCCGGCTCGGGCATCTGCCCGATCAGGCCGTCCTTCTCCTTCGCGACGACCGAGTCGACCACGTACCAGGCGCGCCGGCCTGGCTGGGCATGCAGCTTCTCGACGCGCTCCTCGTAGGGGCCGGCCTCGTCGTGGAACCGCTCCCCCGACTCGTTGACCGCGATCGCGTCCTCCACGACCGACGACGACACGATCACCAGTGGCGGCACGAACGTCATGTTGATCAGGTCGCCGCCGACGGCCTGGCCCATGAGGTGCCCGGCGCCGCGGCACGAGTCGACACCCAGGTAGGGGGCCCGCGCCACGAACTCCGGCTGGTAGCGGCGCCGCAGCTCCGGGTTGGACTGGTAGCCGCCGGTGGCGAGCACGACGCCGTTGCGCGCGGCGATCTCGATGGTCGCGTCCGGGTCGTCCGAGCGGTGGGCCAGCACGCCCGTGACCCGGCCGTCGGTGACGACGAGCCGGTCGGCGAGCGTCCGGTAGAGCGTGGTGACGTTGTCGCGCTCGAAGTCCGGCTGGAACGCCCGGCCGATCATCCAGGTGTCCTCGACGGCCGCCATCCGGTCGACGCTGTGCTGCTTGGGTCGCGGGATGAACCGGCTGAACCGGACTCCCCGCTCGGTCAGGATCCGGTAGGTCTCGGCCGACTCGCGGGCGTAGAGCCGCACCAGCGCCTCGTCCCACTCGATACCGAACTGGTCGCGTGCGAGGTCGACCATGTGCCGGGCGTCGGCGACGAAGGTCTCCTCGCTGTCGACGATCCCCTGCTCGGCCTGCATCCCCGAGTTCACGAAGGCCAGGTAGCCGGTGGACCAGACGGCGTTGCCGCCGATGTGGTCCATGGCCTCGACCGCGACGACCTGCGCGCCCTCCGCGGCGGCCGCGGACACGGCTGCCATGCCGGCGGGACCGGTGCCGAGGACGACGACGTCGGCCTCGTAGGTCTCGGTCACGGTGACCGCCTTTCGAGGAGGTGAGCGGAGTCACCAGACCTTCTAACGCCGACGGAGCGGCGTCAACCCCCTAACGACGGCCGCGGCGCCTCCGCCACCCGGCCGGCGCCTCCGGCGCGGTGACGGCGCCTCCGGCGCGGTGGTGGCGCCTCCGGCGCCTGTGAGTGGCGATAGTCGCTGTAGCGACTATCGCCACTCACGACCTCACGCGAGGCGGTCCAGCACCGGCAGCATCGACGGCAGGTCCTGCTCGTAGAACGAGACGTACCCGAATCCCCAGCGTTCCCGCAGCTCGGCGAGCCGTTCGAGGACCATGCCCTTCGGCCCGATCAGCGCGTGCGGGGAGGCGAGCAGCTGGTCCGGGGAGAGGTCGAGCCCGAGCGCCGCGATCCGGCGCGCGGCCGCGGCCTGCGGGTCCTCGGTGACCTCCGACCAGTACGCGACCAGGTGCAGCAGCGGTTCGCGGCCCCCGGCCGCGGCGCGCACCCAGCCGACCTTCTCGTCGGTCGCGTCCGTCGAGGCCGACGCCGTCGCGTGCGTTCCGAGCTTCCCTTCGCGGACGTCGAAGTTGATCCCGACGACGTCGGCGGTCCGCCCGGCCAGCGTCAGCACACGGCGTCCGCCACCGCCGACGAACAGCCGGGGTGTCGTCGCCGTCGCCGGGACGTTGCGCAGGTCGCGGACGGCGACACCGGGGGCGTCGAGGTCCACGGGCCCACCGTCCGAGAGGGCCCGCAGCAGCTCCAGGGTCCCGCCGAGCCGGTCGATGCGCCGCCCCGCGGGCTCGCGGACGATGCCGGAGACCTCGTAGTCGTCGTCCATCCAGCCCGCCCCGACACCGATCTCGAGGCGCCCGTCGCACAGCACCGACAGCGACGCGATCTCCTTGGCCAGCACGGCCGGCTGCCGGAAGTCGTTGTTGAGCACCAGCGTTCCGAGCCGGATCCGGCTCGTGACCTGCGCCGCGGCCGCCAGCGCGAGGAGCGGGCTGACCGGGGAACGGTCGAAGTGGTCGGACACCTGCAGCGTCGAGACGCCGTCGTCCTCCATGCGCCGCACCCGGTCGCGCCACTGCGCACGGGAGGTCACCGCGTCCATCATCAGTACGCCGAACTCCACGGCGGCCTCCGTTCTCGGAGCCTGGACGACCCCATTGTCGCTTGATAGCGTCGTTAGAAGTATCACGCCGAACCACCGGACAGGGACACGCCGATGCAGACGATCACCCTCGACGGCTTTGCCGACGTCCGTGAGGCCTTCCGGCAGCACGACCTGCAGCAGTCGCTGTACGACGCCGGTGGCGTCGTCATGGCCGACTGCCTGCTCGTGCTGCACGGATCCGACCACCGCAAGCGGCGCCGCGTCGAGAACCGACTTTTCCGGCGTGGCACCTTCCGATACTGGGAGAAGGCCTTCCTGCGTGACGTCGTGCGCGACACCCTCGCGCCGTTCGTCGAGCGCGGGTATGCCGACCTGCAGGAACTCGGGTACCGCACGATCATGAACCTCACCGCGATGGTCGCCGGACTCGACCAGCCGACGGGTTCGATCGAGGAGACCGACGCGCTCTACCGCTTCGCGAAGAAGTTCTCCGAGGGCGCGACGCTCGTGCACACCACCCGCGACCCCGAGGTCGTGCGCGCCGAGGTCCAGCAGGCCCTCGACGACTTCGACACCACGTTCCTGCAGCCCTCCATCGCGCGCCGCCGCGCACTGCTCGCGCAGCTCGAGGCCGGCGAGATCACCGAGGACGACCTGCCCCGCGACGTCCTCACCGCGCTGCTGCGCAACTGGGACGAGCTCGACATCGACGACGACATCCTGCGTCGTGAATGTGCCTTCTACCTGCAGGCCGGCTCGCACTCCACCGCCGACGCCTTCACCCACGCCGCCGACGACTACTTCGCCTGGGCCGCCCGGGACCCGGAGGCCGCCGCCGCGGCGCGCAGGGACCCGGCGATCCTGCAGGCGTGCGTCTACGAGACGCTGCGGCTGCACCCGGCGAGCCCCGTCGCCCAGCGGCGCGCACTCACGACGATCACGTTGAAGGGCGGGACCGAGATCCCGGAGGGCTCGTCCGTCGTCCTCGACCTGGCCGCCGCCAACCGCGACCCGTCCGTGTTCGACCGCCCCGACGTCTTCGACCCGCTGCGCGAGATCCCCGCCGAGGTGCCGCGCTGGGGGCACGCGTTCGGCGGCGGGATGCACGCGTGCATCGGGACGGAGCTGGCGGGCGGCGTTCCCTCGGGACCTTCTGCTGACGACGCCCACGACCAGGTCCTCGGGACCGTCACGCTGATGCTCGACGCGCTCCTCGGCGCCGGTGGCCGTCCCGACCCCGACAAGGCGCCGCAGCGCGACCCGCACTCGGCGCGCGACCACTTCTCGTCGTACCCGGTCGTCTTCGGCGGGTGAGCTCCCGGGAGATCGTGGAGCGGTTCCTCGCCGCGGTCGGCGCCGGAGACCCCGACGCCGCCGCGGCCTGCTTCGCTCCGGACGCGACGTACGCGAACATGCCGCACCCGCCGGCGGTCGGGCCTTCTCAGATCAAAGCCCTGCTCGCGCCCATCCTGAACCGGGCCGAGTACGTCGAATGGGAGATCGTCACCGCCAGCTACGCGCCGACCCGGGCGTGGCTGGAGCGGGTCGACCGCTTCCGGATCGACGGTCGCGAGTACGCGATCGAGTGCAACGGCGTCGTGGAGATCGACCCGGTCAGCGGCCTGATCACGGCGTTCCGCGACTACGTCGACCTCGGCGTCTGGCGGGCCCGGCTCGGGGACGTGCTCGGGTGAACCTGCGTATCGGCATCGGGCTCTACACCGGGCAGGGCAGCGACTACCGCGACGCGGTCCCCCTCGCCGTCGCCGCGGAAGAGGCGGGCTTCGACTCGTTCTGGGTGACCGAGCACCACGGGCTTCCCGACGGCTACCTCCCGTCGCCGCTGACGTTGCTGGCCGCGCTCGCTCCCGCCACCTCACGAATCGAGCTGGGCACCGGGCTCGTCCTCGCGCCGCTGCAGCACCCGTTGCGGCTGGCCGAGGACGCGGTCGTCGTCGACCGGCTGTCGGGTGGGCGGCTCGTCCTCGGGCTCGGGCTGGGGTACGCGGAGCACGAGTACAGGGCGTTCGGGGTTTCCCCGAGGACCCGTGGCGCACGCCTGGATGCGCTGGTCGGCGCCCTGCGCGATGCGTGGACCGGGGAGCCGTTCTCCGCGCCGGCTCTCGATCTTCACGACGTCCGCGTCACCCCCACCCCCACCCGCCCGATCCCGATCTGGCTCGGCGGGTACGCCGCCACGGCCCTCGCCCGGGCCGGGCGCATCGCCGACGGACACCTCGTCGGACGGGGTGCCCCGCACATCGTCGACGACGCGTCCGCGCAGCTCGCCTCCGTCCGCGACCCGGCCGACGCCTCGTTCACCCGGGCCGTGAACGTCACCTGCGTGCTCGACGCCCCCGGCGGCGGCGCCGCGTCGGCCCGCACGGGGTTCGAAGCGCAGCAGCTCGTGTACGAGTCGATCCAGGCGGGCCGCCCGGTGTACGCGGGCCTGGTCGGCGACCCGTCCGGGTCGACCGGCCTCGCCCTCGGCTCGATATCGGAGTACATCCAGGTCGCAGGCGGTGTCGACGACGTCGTCGCCGGCCTCCGCGCGGTCCTCGACGGCCTGCGCGACTGGGCGAACGTGCACCTCGTCCTGCGCGTGCTGTTCCCCGAACCCGACCTGGACGTCCAGCTCACCCGGCTCGCCACCTTCGGCGAGCGGGTCCTGCCCGTGTTGAAGGAGGCCTGACGATGCGCATCGAGGACCGGGTGGCCATCGGCGACCTGATGGCCCTGTACTGCGAGCGGGTCGACGAGTACGACATCGACGCCGTCGCCGCCCTGTTCACCCCCGACTGCGTGACCGACTACGGCCCCGGCCGTGGCGGGCTCGTGTCCGGGCGGGACGCGGTCCGCGACAGGATCGCCGGGGGTCAGGCGCAGTTCCGCCGGACCCATCACCAGCTGGGGCAGAGCCGGGTCACCTTCGACCCCGCCGACCCCGACCGCGCCGCCGCCGTCACCTACGTGACCGCCTCCCACGAGGAGTGGGAGGGGCGGCAGTGGCGGGCGCACCTGCGCTACGTCGACGTCCTCGCCCACACCCGGGAGGGCTGGCAGTTCGCCGAGCGCCGCGTCCACGCCGGGGTGATCGAGAACCGTCCGGAGATCGACTGGGTCTGGGTCCCCCGCCAGGAGCCCGCCGCCCGCCCCTGACCACCCTGACGCCCCTGACGCCCCTGTGAGCGGTAATAGTCGCTATAGCGACTATTACCGCTCACAATGCCTGACCTGCGACAATCGGTCCGCAACCGCGCTCCTGTCCGCACACCGCGCTGCTGTCCTCGGCCCGGTGCGGGCAGGCGACCCGGTGTGGGCAGGCGACCCAGCCCTCGTGAGTGGCGATAGTCGCTATAGCGACTATCGCCACTCACAGGGTCACGAGGGCAGGGGCACGTTCGTCGCGAAGAGGCCGGCGGGGTCGTGGCGGCGGGCGATGCGCAGGAGGCGGTCACGGGTGTGGCTGCCCCACTGCCGCGCGACGTGCTCCGCGTCGGCCGGGCCCAGGAAGTTGAGCAGACCCTCCCCCGCCGCCCAGGGCGACAACGCGCTCGCGATCCCGTCGGCCGCCGCCGGGATCGCCGCGGCCGCCGGCCCGGCGAGTACACCCAGTGCGTAGCCGGCGAACGCGGCCCCCCGCCCCGAGACGGCGTTGGGCGACAACGGCTCCCGGGCGATCGTGCCACCCAGCAGCCGGAGCTCGACCATCGTCAGCGGCGACCCCGCATCGGGCCCGGCCTGCGCGAGCAGCGCGTCGACGGCCTCGGCCGGCAGGGAGCCGAGCGCGATCCCGCGGTCGCGGACGGGCATGGGGGTCGTCGGGTCCATGTGGACGGCGTCGATCGCGGCGTAGGGCATCTCCGCGACGACCTCCATCAGCGCCGGCGCGACCGCGCGCATCGGGGCGAGCAGCCGCTCGCCCTCGTGAGGCGTCCCGAGGTGACAGAACCGCAGGTGGACGACGTAGCGTCCGCGAAGCGGCTCGGGCAGCGCCGGGTCGGGCGGCATCTGCAGCAGCGCGACCGAGGTGCTCGCGTCGTCGGGAAGTGTCGGCGCCCAGGTGCGCCAGGCGTGCAGGACGGCGGCCGCCGCGTCGGCGGGGAAGAAGACGCCGCCGCCGTAAAACCGGGCGACGGGCACCAGCCCGAACTCCATCTCGGTGACGATCCCGAGGTTGGCCTTGCCGCCGCGGACGGCCCAGAACAGGTCGGGTTCGGTGCCCTCGTCGACGGGGCGGGCGACGCCGTCGGCGGTGACGATCGTGAAGCGCTGCACGTGGTCGGCGGCGAACCCGAACCGCCGGGCCATCGGGCCGATGCCGCCGCCCGTCGTGTAGCCGACGACCCCGACCCCGGACGCCGACCCGTTCAGCGGGGCCAGCCCGTGCGGGGCAGCCGCGTCGATGACCTGCCGCCAGATCGCGCCGGCCTGGACCCGGGCGGTGCGGGCGGCCGGGTCGACGGCCACACCGGCCATGCGCCGGGTCGAGACGAGGACGGTGCCGTCCAGGGCGTCGTTGAGTCCGTGCCCGGTGGCCTGCACCGCAACCCGGTGCCCGGTGCGCGCGGCGAACCGGACGGCGGCGGCGACGTCGTCGGTGCTCGTGGCCCCGACGACCAACGCCGGCGACGCGCGGATCGCGACGTTGAACCCGGACACCTCCTCGGCGTAGCCGGGATCGGACGGGGCGAGGACGGGGCCGGCGATGGCGGCGAGGTCGGCGTCGACGAAGGTGGTCATGTCGGGTCTCCTTGTGCGGTAACGGGTTCAGCGGGCGGCGACGGCGTCGATCTCGACGGCCATGCCGGGGATCGCGAGGCGGGTGACGCCGAGCAACGTGGCGGGCGGGGAGGCGCCGAACGCGGCGAGGCGCTCGGTGATGGCGCCGTAGCCGGCGAGGACGGCGTCGACGTCGACGGCGTAGATCGTCAGCTTCAGGACGTCGCCGAGGTCCATGCCGCCGCGGGCGAGGACGGCCTCGACGTTGGCCATGGTCAGTGCGAGCTGCGCGGTGACGTCGTCCTCGTGGACGAGGGCGCCGTGCTCGTCCACGGGCCCCTGCCCGGCGAGGGTGAGCACGTGGGCCGGGGTGGGCCGCAGCTGCGCCTGGTCGTAGCCGAAGGCGGCGTTCCAGCTGGTGGGGTTGATGCGGCGCACGGCGTTCGCGGTCGTCGTCGTCATGGCGGAAACACTGCGGCCGCGTCGGCAGCGCGGGTATCCCAGATGCCCGGGGACCCTCACCCCCAGAGTTCTGGGGTACCGCGACCGGACGCCCCCTTGCACACTGGGCGCATGCCCGCTCCCTCGGCCGAACGGACCCGCGCCCGCATCCAGGCGCTCGCCACGGCCGGCCTCGACCTGCCGACGTTCGCCACCGCCGCCGTCGAGGTGCTGCGTACGGCGATGCCGTTCAGCGCGGCGTGCATCGGCACGGTCGACCCCGCGACGGAGATCGTCACCGCGACGGTGAAGTGGGGCGGCCTGACGAACAACGAGGACGACCAGTGGGCCTACCACGAGTACGAGGCGCCCGACCTCTACGACTTCCGTGACGTCATGCGCCGTCCCGGCGGCGTGGCGTCGACCCGTCACGAGACCGACGGCGAGCCGCACCGCTCGCGACGGTTCACCGAGTTCTTCCACCCCACCTACGGGTTCGACGACGAGCTGCGCGCCGGCTGCCGCGCCGACGGCGTCACGTGGGGGTTGTTCGCGCTGTTCCGCGAGGGCCCGAACTCGGCGTTCACGGTGGCGGAGCACGAGTTCGTCAGCAGCGTCGCCTCGGCGTTCGCGGTCGGCTACCGGACGGCGTTGCTCACCAACGCCGCCGACCCCGCGATCATGGGTGTCGACGGGCCGGGCGTGGTGGTCGTCGACTCCGCGGGCGAGGTCGTGCAGGCCAACCTCGCCGCCGCCGCGCACGTCGACGATCTCGGTGGCGGCGCGATCGGCGACGATCCGCTGCCGTTCGCGGTCCGGGCCCTCGTCGGCGCCGCCCGCCGGTTCGCGCTCGGCGAGACCGCGCTGACCCCGCGGTCGCGGCTGCGCACCCGGTCGGGCCGCTGGGTGGTTGTGCACGCCTCACCGCTGGTGTCGCGCAACGGTTCCGGGACCGACGTCGTCGTCACGATCGAGGAGGCCCGGCCGCCGGAGATCGTGCCGCTGGTCGTCGCCGCGTTCGGGTTGACCGCGCGGGAGCAGGACGTCGTGGCGCTGGTGCTGCGTGGCGTCGACACCGCGGAGATCGCGAGAACCTTGCACCTGTCGGCCTACACGGTGCAGGACCATCTCAAGTCGATCTTCGACAAGGTGGGGGTGCGCAGCCGTCGTGAGCTGACGGCCCGGGTGTTCCTGGACCAGTACGCCCCCCGCCTGGCCTCCCAGGCCCCGCTGACACCGTCGGGCTGGTTCTCCGAGACCTCGTGAGTGACGTGCACACGGTCGCGGCCGCGGCGGTTGCCCCGGTCGCGAATCAATGTCAATAATGTCCCTTGTTTCGCTTGAGCTGGATCACACCACCACGCACGGCTCGGACGACGCTGGGAGCAGATCATGGCCACGAACCCGCTGGATCAGATGCAGGTCATCCACGTCGACGACCAGGACTGGATGGACTACGTCGACGAGACCGGGTTCATCCCACCCGGCGCCGCGGTCAAGCCGCTCATCGACCCGGAGTCCGGGCACACGTTCATGCTCACCCGCTTCGCCCCCGACTACAAGGCGCCCTCGCACTGGCACCCGTCGGACACGATCTACATCATCACGCAGGGCGAGTTCTCGGTGGAGGGTGAAGGGACCTACCGTCCCGGCGACATCCGCTGGGTCAAGGGCGGCACCGCCTACGGCTCCGAGTCGGCCGGGCCCGAGGGCTGCGAGTTCTACATCGTCAGCATGGGCCCGTTCGACGTGAACGACCCCGAGGCCGACGCCCCACCCCGAGGCGACTGGCGCGCGATCAAGGGCGGCTGAGCTCGTTGTACTCCGAACGAACGGCACAGTCCCGCAACTGAATTGCGCGACTGTGCCGTTCGTTCGAAAAGATCAGGAGCCCAGCGCCGTCCGCGCCGCGATGCGGCCGAAGCAGAAGGCCTCGGAGAGGTTGGCGCCGTCGGCCGGGTACAGCATGCCGACGGGCTGGCCCAGCTCCCCCGCGGCGTACAGCCCGGGGACCGGCACGTCGTAGGGGTCGAGGACGCGCCCGCCGGCGTCGCGGACCGGCCCGCCGCACGTGTTGGACCCACCTGGGTAGAGCGGCACGCAGTAGTAGGGCGGGGAGTCGAGCGGGACGAGGGTCTCGGCGGCACGGCCCAGCGCGTCGACACCCGACGCGCAGGCCTCGTTGTACTCGGCGACGGTGCGCGCCAACGCATCAGGGTCGTCCATCCCCGCCGCCGCCGCGGCCTGCGCGACGGTGTCGCCGCGCGCGATCCAGCCGCGGTCGATCTCGGCGGAGTTGTCCGGACTCCAGTCGTAGAGGCCGACCTTCACGGCTCCGATGTGCGACAACGTCAGCGGGCCCGCGGCGCGGCGGCGTTCGTCGAAGACCCACCAGCTGGGGATGCGGCTGTACTCGGCGCGGTCGTAGTCGTAGCGCAGCATCTCGTAGTAGAAGCCGTGCAGCAGCTGGGCCTGCATCGTCTCGTCGGCATAGCGAGAACCGCGCTTGTCGACGATGACGTGCCCCGGTGGGTCGATGTTGATGATGAAGTTGAGCCAGCCACCGTCGGCGGTGTCGAGCGGGAAGTGCCCGATCGCGCGCCCGATCATCGTGTTCATGTGCCACAGCCCGGCACCGGCGGCCTGGGCCATGCGGACGCCGTCGCCGGTGTTGCCGGGGTTGCCGTAGAAGTGCACGGGGTAGGCGCGGAGGTTGTCGCGCTTGAGGTTCTCGTCGAACTCGTACCCGCCGCAGGCGAGGACGACGCCGTGCCGGGCCCGGATCTCACCGGCCGCCGTGGAGACCCCGACGACCCGGCCGTCCTCGACGACCAACCGCTGCGCGGGCGTCGACCAGCGGATCTCGATCTCCCGCGAGTGGACGGCGGCGGCGACGGCGGCGAAGAGCGCGTCACCCCCGCCGGCCGACGGGTCGAGCCGGAACGCGGCCTCGCCCGGCTGGTACACGCCGACCCCGGAGGCGCCCGGGAGGTCGGGGTGCTCGGCGGTGTTGATGCGCGAGAACGTCAGCCCGGCGGTCTTGCCCAGCCAGTCGAGGACGTCGGTGGCCGAGTCGGCCCAGGCGGCGGTGACGTCGGCGGGGATCATGCCGCCGGCGCAGGCGTCGAGGTAGGCGGCGCCGTCGGCTGCGGTGTCGACGGCCATGACGAGCCCGCCGGACATGCGCGTGCTCGGGGTGTGGGCGCCGTCGGCCTGCTTCTCCAGCACCACGACGCGGGCCCCGGCGTCGTGCGCGGTGATGGCCGCCGCCGCGCCCGCTCCGCCGAATCCGACGACGACCAGATCGACCTCGTCCACGCGCACCTCCGTCACACCGTCGTGAGAGTCCTACCGACGCTACCGCTCGCACCGTCGTGAGTGGCAATAGTCGCTATAGCGACTATTGCCACTCACAGGGCGCGGAGCGCCGCTGTTCACAGGGAGCGGGCCGCCAGCGCCTCCCGGTACCGCGCGACGGACGCGAGCTTGATGTCCTCGTAGCCGCGGACCATGTCGGGGAGGTTCGCGATCTCGACGGCGCGCGGGAGCGAGTCGACCGACAGGGAGTTCAGCAGGTCCTCGACGACCGTCCGGTACTCGGTGATCAGCGAGCGCTCGACGCGGCGGACCTCGGCCAGGCCGAAGGGGTCGAACCTGGTGCCGCGCAGGCGCCGCATGGCGCGCAGCGTGCGGAACGCGGGCCCGGCGGTGCGGCGCAGGGCGATCTTGCGGTTCATCCCCAGCGCGCGCAGGACGGGCGGGTGCAGCTTGTACGCGACCTTCGCGCCCTCGCCGAACTGCTTCTCCACGGACGCAGCCAGTGCCGGGTCGAGGCTCAGCCGCGCGACCTCGTACTCGTCCTTGTAGGCCATCAGCTTGTGGAGGTTGACCGCCACAGCCGACGCGAGCGCGGTCGAGCCGGGGACGGCGGCGTCCTCGGCGACGCGCACCCGTTCCACCAGGTCGGTGTAGGACGCGGCGTAGGCGGCGGACTGGTAGGCGGTGAGCTCCTCGACCCGGGTCGCGACGATCCCCGCGAGGTCGGTCGGCGCCGCCGCAGCGGCAGGCGAGAGCACCCGGTCCAGCGCCGCGGGGTCGGCGACGGCCTGCCGGCCCCGTCGGAAGGCCTGGATGTTGGTGGCGACGGCGGCGCCGTTGAGCTCGATGGCCCGCTCGATCGCGGCGGCGGGGACGGGCAGCGCGCCCATCTGGTAGCCGGCGCCGAGGAGGATCATGTTGGCGTACTGGTCCTCGCCGAAGAGCCGCTCGGACAGGCCGCGGGCGTCGAGGTAGGTGCCGGCGCGGACGCTGTCGGTGATCCGCCGGACGACGGCGTCGACCTGCGGGAACGCGACGGTCGGGTCGGTAACCATGGCGCCGGTCGGGACCTGGGTCGTCGACACGACGGCGACGGTGCGCGACGGGTCGGTGACCGCGAGCTGGGTCTTGTCGGCGGCGACGAGGAGGTCGGCGCCGAGGTAGAGGTCGCACTCCCGCGCGCCGAGCTTCCCCGGTCCGTCGAGCCCCGAAGCAGAGATCCGCAGGTCCGAGACGACCGCGCCGCCCTTCTGCGCGAGCCCGGTCTGGTCGAGTCCCCGGACCTCACGCCCGGCGATGACCGCCGCGGTCGCGAGGATGGCCGAGACGGTGACGACACCCGTCCCGCCGACGCCGGCGAGCCGCACGGTGACATCGGTGCGCCCGCACGGGACGGGATCGCGAAGGGCAGCGGCAGCGAGGTGTGGCGCCTGCTCGAACGACACGGACCCCGGCACGACCGACAGGAACGACGGGCAGTCCCCGTCGAGGCAGGAGAAGTCGAGGTTGCACGACGACTGGTCGATCTGGGTCTTGCGCCCGAACTCGGTGTCGACGGGCTGCACCGACAGGCAGTTGGACTTCTGCCCGCAGTCGCCGCACCCCTCGCAGACACGTTCGTTGATCATCACGCGCGTCGACGGGGTGGATGCCTTGCCGCGCTTGCGCTTGCGGCGCTTCTCGGCGGCGCACTCCTGGTCGTGGATGAGGACGGTGACGCCCGGGGTCCCGGCGAGGACGCGCTGCGCCTCCTCCAGCCGGTCGCGGTGCCAGACCTCGACGCCGCCGGCCAGCGTGACGCCGCGGTACCGGGAGACGTCGTCGGTGGTGACGATCGTCCGCGCCACCCCCTCGACGGCGAGCAGCCGTGTGATGGCCGGGACCCCGAGCGCGCCGACGGCGTCCTGCCCGCCGGTCATGGCGACGGTCCCGTTGTGCAGCAGCTTGTAGGTGATGTTCACCCCCGCCGCGACGGCCGCGCGGATCGCGAGCGACCCGGAGTGGTGGAAGGTGCCGTCGCCCAGGTTCTGCACGAGGTGCGAGGCCTCGACGAACGGCGCCATCCCGATCCACTGGGTGCCCTCACCGCCCATCTGCGTGAGGCCGACGACCTCCCCGACCTGCGCCGGGTCCATCAGCAGCACCATGGTGTGGCAGCCGATGCCGGCGGCGAGCAGTGAGTCCTCGGGCGGGGCGGTCGAGGTGTTGTGCGGGCAGCCGGAGCAGAAGTAGGGCGTGCGGGTGGCGGCGAGCGGGAGCATGACGGGCCCGCGCGGCGCGGGTCGGCGCGCCTCCTGCCAGGCGATCACGGACGGCAGGTCGGCGAGGACGGTCGCGAGGCCGGCGGCGACGTCGTCGGCGCCGAGCTCGCCGTGCGGCGGGAACAGCGACTTGCCGCGCACCATCGGCGCGTTCGCGGAGCCGTAGAGGACGTCCTTGATCGCGGTCTCGAGGAACGCGCGCTTCTCCTCGACGACGACGATCTCGCGCAGGCCCGACGCGAACTCGGCGACGATGCCGGGTTCGACGGGGTGGACCATGCCCAGCTTGAGCAGCCGGACGCCGCGGCGGCGGAGCTCGTCGTCGTGGAGGCCGAGGACGTCGAGGGCGTGGCGCAGGTCGAGCCAGGTCTTGCCGGCGGCGACGATGCCGATGCGGTCGTCGCCGGTCCGGACGGGGATGCGGTTGAGGCCGTTGGCGGCGGCGTAGCGCAGGGCCGCCTCGGTGCGGGCGCCGTGCAGGTCGCGCTCCAGCGGGCCGAGGGTGGGTTGCAGCAGGCGGCCGGTGACGGTGTGCCGGAAGTCGGTGGCCGAGGGCATCACCGGCCGGACGGCGCCGAAGTCGGCCGCGTGCACTGTGGACGATCCGTCGGCGACGGCCGTCGTCATCTTCATTCCGGCCCACAGCCCGCTGGCCCGCGACAGCGCGACGCCGTGCAGCCCCAGGGTGACGACCTCCGTGGGGTCGGCCGGGTAGAGCGTCGGGACGGCGAGGTCGGCGAACGTCATCTCCGACGTGCAGGGCACGCTCGACGACTTCGCCGCCGGGTCGTCGCCGACGACGGCGAGCACGCCGCCGGTGCGGTTCGTGCCCATGAGGTTGGCGTGGCGGATGGCGTCGCTGGCCCGGTCGAGGCCGGGGGCCTTGCCGTACCAGAAGCCGGTGACGCCGTCGTGGCGCAGCCCGCCCGCGATGGCGGCGAGCTGGGAGCCCTGCACGGCGGTGGCGGCGGACTCCTCGTTGAGGCCCGGGGTGAAGACGACGCCGTGCTCGTCGAGGAGCTTCTTCCGACGGCCCAGCTCGAGGTCGAAGCCGCCGAGCGGGGAGCCTTCGTAGCCGGAGACGAACATGCGGGTGTCGAGGCCGGCGGCGCGGTCGTGGCGGCGCTGCTGGAACAGCAGCCGGACCAGCGCCTGGACGCCGGTCATGTGGACGACGCCGTCCTCGGCGACGTAGCGGTCATCGAGTGAGTACGCGCGCGTGGGCGCGACGATGACCGGGCCGGGTTCGACGATCGTCACAGTGCCTCCAGGCAGGTCGCGATGGCGCGACGCTAAGAACCGACCGGGCATCCGTCCAGCATCAATACGGGTTCACTGGGCCATCGGTACAGTCGCGCCCGGCGAGAACCACACCGAGGAGGCCAACGGACCATGACCCTCGACGAGCTGGACCGGTCGCTGCTGCAGCTGCTGCTGGAACACCCGCGCGCCGGGCTGCGCGAGCACGCGCGCACCCTCGGTGTGGCCCGTGGGACGGTCGCGGCACGGTTCCTGCGGCTGCAGGAGGCGGGGGTGATCTCGGGTCTGGCGCCGTCGGTCGAGCCGCGCGCGTTCGGCTACTCGATGCTGGCGTTCGTCCATCTCGACCTGACGCAGGGTTACCTGGACTCCGTGGTCGAGGACCTCACCGCGATCCCCGAGGTCATCGAGGCCTACACCGTCACCGGCGACGGCGACCTGGTGTGCCATGTGGTGGCCCGGGACACGACGGAGCTGGAGCACGTCATCCAGCGGCTGATCGCCGTGCCCGGGGTGGTGCGGACCCGGTCGCAGATGGCGCTGACGCAACGCATCCCGCACCGGACGCTTCCGCTGGTGCGGGCCGGGCGCTGGGCCCCGACCCGCACCCGCTGACGGAACGGTGCCCGCCCTTGCGACCCCGCCGTGGACGGCGTTAGGTTCCTAACGTCGTGATCGCGACCACGCCACGGGCCGCGGCCGACACGCTCTTCGCGAGCGGTCGAGGACGAGGAGGTCCCATGGGATCGATGGTCGGCGCGGCGGTCGTCCGCAAGGAGGACCCGGCTCTGCTCACCGGGCGCGGCACCTATGTCGACGACATCCGGCTCCCCGGCACCGTCCACATGGTCTACGTGCGCAGCTACCTCGCCCACGCGAGGATCGTCTCGATCGACACGAGCGAGGCCGTGGCCAAGCCCGGCGTCCTGGGCGTCTGGACCAACGCCGACCTGGAAGGCCTCCCGCCCAACCGCTCGGTCCCCGGTATGGAGCGGCCGTGCCTGGCCCGCGGCAAGGTCCACTTCGTCGGCGAGCCCGTGGCCGTGGTCGTCGCGGCCGACCGCTACGCCGCCGCCGACGCCGCCGAGGCCGTCCTCGTCGAGTACGAGGAACTACCGGTCATGGCGAGCATCGAGGCCGCGACGGCCGAGGGCGCCACCCCGATCCTCGACGGGCTCGACTCCAACGTCGTCCTGGAGCAGGTCCTCTCGGCCACCGACGCCGAGGCCGAGCTGGCCGCCGCCCCGCACCGGCTCGCGATCCACCTGAAGAACCAGCGCTGCGCCGCGGTCCCCATGGAGCCCACGGTGTGCCTGGCTGACTGGCAGGCGTCGGGCCTCACGCTCTGGGCCACCACGCAGACCCCGCACCACTCGCGCAACGAACTGGCCGCGATGTTCGGCCTGTCCCAGCAGGAGGTGCGGGTCGTCGCACCCGACGTCGGCGGCGGGTTCGGCGCCAAGGCGTCCTGCTACCCCGAGTTCATCCTCACCGCGGAGCTGTCGAAGCGGCTGCGGCGTCCGGTGAAGTTCGTCGAGACGCGCAGCGAGAACATGGTCTCGATGGTCCACGGGCGGGCCCAGTCCCACGACGTCGAGGTCGGCTTCGACGACGACGGGACGCTCCTGGCGCTGCGCGTGCGGATCACCCAGGACTGCGGCGGCTGGCCCGACGCCACCGGCATCGGCCTGCCGACGCTCACGTCGTTCATGTCCGGCGGCTGCTACAAGATCCCCGTCATCGCGCCGAGCTTCCGGTCCGTCGTCACCAACACCACGCCGGTCGGGTCCTACCGCGGCGCCGGGCGACCCGAGGCGTCGTTCATGATCGAGCGGGTCGTCGACCACGTGGCCGCCGAGCTGGGACTCGACCCCCTGGACGTCCGCCGGCGCAACTTCGTCCAGCCCGGCGAGATGCCGTTCGCGACCCAGTTCGAGGGCATCGTCTACGACGAGGCCGACTTCCCCGGCGCGCTCGACAAGCTCCTCACCACGATCGACTACGCCGCGCTGCGCGCCGACCAGGCCGCCCGCCGCGACGACCCCACGGCGCCGTTGCTGGGCATCGGGTTCTCCACGTTCGTCGAGATGGGCGGCTTCGGGCCGACGCCGCTGTTCGAGCAGTTCGGCTACGTCGGCGGCTGGGAGTCGGCCAACATCCGGCTCAACACCGACGGCTCCGCGGTGATCAAGGTCGGGACCAGCCCGCACGGGCAGGGCCACCAGACCGCGTTCGCCCAGATCGTCGCCGACGAGCTCTCGATCCCGTTCGACCACATCAGCCTCGTCCACGGCGACACCGCCACCGTGCAGGAGGGCATCGGCACGATGGGCAGCCGTGGCGCGCCCGTCGGCGGCTCGGCGGTGTTCCAGGCCGCGGGCAAGGTGCGCGCCAAGGCGCTGACGATCGCCGCCCACATGCTGGAGGCCGACGAGGCCGACCTGGAGCTCGCCGACGGCCGCTTCAGCGTGAAGGGCGCCCCCGACCAGGGGGTCACGATGGCCGAGGTCGCCGTCCGCTCGTTCAAGCCGCACCTGCTGCCCGACGGCTTCGACCTCGGCCTGAACGAGACCGCCTACTTCGAGCCGAAGAACCTCTCCTACCCGTCGGGCGCGCACTGCTGCGTCGTCGAGGTCGACCGCGACACCGGCTTCGTGAAGATCGCCCGCTACGTCGCCGTCGACGACTGCGGCACCGTCATCAACCCCTTGATGGCGACGGGCCAGATCCACGGCGGTGTCGCCCAGGGCATCGCGCAGGCCCTGATCGAGGAGGTCCGCTACGGCGACGACGGGCAGCCCGCGTCGGGCACGCTCGTCGACTACACGCTGCCGTCGGCGATGGACCTGCCCCGCTACGAGACCGACCACGTCGTCACGAAGACGAGCTTCAACCCGTTGGGCGCCAAGGGCCTCGGCGAGTCCGGGGCCACCGCGGCGCCGCAGGCCGTCGTCAACGCGGTCGTCGACGCGCTGGGCCATCTCGGGGTCCGCGACGTCGAGATGCCCTGCACGCCGCAGAAGGTCTGGCGCATCCTGGCAGAGAAGGCGAGCTGACATGTCCCACCACAAGATCAGCGTCACCGTCAACGGCGCGACGAGCGAGGACGAGGTCGAGGCCCGGCTGCTGCTCGTGCACTACCTGCGCGAGGTGCGCAACCTGACCGGCACGCACGTCGGCTGCGACACCTCCAACTGCGGGGCCTGCACCGTCATGCTGAACGGGCAGACCGTGAAGTCCTGCTCGGTGCTGGCCGTGGCCGCCGACGGCGCCGACGTCCTCACCGTCGAAGGTCTCGCCGCCGACGGCGAGATGTCGCCGGTGCAACAGGGCTTCCAGCAGTGCCACGGCCTGCAGTGCGGCTACTGCACCCCCGGCATGGTCATGGCCGCCACCGGCCTGCTGCTGGAGAACCCCGACCCCGACGAGGACGAGGTGCGCGAGGGCATCGAGGGCAACCTCTGCCGCTGCACCGGCTACTCGATGATCGTCGACTCGGTGTGCTGGGCGGCTTCACACGGCGGCGCCGGTGAGGTCGCGACGCGGCACGCCGCTCACTGATCCCCTGCAAAGAACCACACGGAGGTGCCGATGCCCGCAGTGCTGCGCGGCCTCGAAGGCAAGAACGTCCTGATCACCGGCGCCGGCAAGGGCCAGGGCGCGAGCCACGCCCGCGCCTTCGCCGACGCCGGCGCGAACGTCGCGGCGCTCGACATCACCGACCCGATCCCCGACATCTACCCCCTCGCGACCGAGGCGATGCTCACCGAGACCGTCGAGGAGGTCGAGGCCCGCGGCGGCCGCGCCATCGCGCTCCCCTGCGACATCCGCGACGTCGACCAGGTCGAGGCCGCCGTCGCCAAGGCGCTCGGGTTCTTCGACAACCGCATCGACGTGCTCGTCTGCAACGCGGGCGTCGCCGCGCTCGACTCCATCAAGGACATGCGCCCCCACGTCATGGACGCCGTGATCGACACGATCGTCAAGGGGCACATGTACGTCGCCAAGTTCGTGGTGCCGCAGATGATCGGCCGCCGCGCCGGGAAGATCGTCAACATCTCCTCCGGCGTCACCGGGTCCGGGCACGCGATGCTGTCGCACTACGTCGCGGCCAAGCACGCCATGGAAGGCCTCACCACGGCGTGGGCGTTCGAGCTGTCGGAGTTCGACATCAACGTCAACTGCATCGCCCCGGCGACGATCAGGCCCGGCGAGGGCCGCGGCTCCGGGATGGTGTCCGGGCTCGCCGGCGAGGTCGACATGACCCCCGACGCCGCCTTCGAGATGTTCTCCGCCGCCGGCAACATGCCCGGCGAGAAGTGGCGCACCGAGGCGCAGAACATCACCGACGCGGTGCTGTTCCTGGCCTCCGACAACGCCGACCAGATCACCGGCACCGTACTGCGGGTCGACGCCGGACAGGGAGCGAAGTGAGCACGGTACTCATCACCGGGGCCGCGTCGGGCATCGGCGCGGGCACCGCGGCGCTGCTGCGCGGGCAGGGCTGGGACGTCGTCGGCGCCGACCTCAAGCCCGCCGACGGCATCCTCGAGCTCGACGCCGCCGACGAGCACGCCTGGGACCGGGTCCTCGACGAGGCCGGACCGATCGACGCGCTCGTGAACTGCGCCGGGTTCCGCAGCCGCGCCCCCATCGTCGACCTCGAGGTCGAGGAGTGGGACCGGATGATGAACGTGCACGTGCGCGGCACGTTCCTGGGCATCCGCGGCTGCGCCCGGCGCTGGCTCGCCGCGGGCAAGCCGGGCGCGGTCGTCGCCATCGCGTCGGTGACCGCCACCCACGCCGTGGGCGGGCAGCCGCACTACGTCGCGGCCAAGGCGGGCATCGCCGGGCTCGTGCGGGCGGCCGCGGTGGAGCTCGCGTCCTCGAACATCCGGGTCAACGCCATCGCCCCCGGCATCATCGCCACCCCGATGACCGCCGACCGCCTCGGCAACTCCGAGCAGCGTTCCTGGTTGGAGAACCGGGTCCCCGCGGGCGACCACGGCGAGGTCTCCGACATCGCCGGCGCCGCCGCCTACCTGATCTCCGACGTCGCCCGCTACGTCAACGGCGTGCTGCTCCCCGTCGACGGCGCCTGGTCCGCCTGCTGACGCAGCCCCGTCCCCAGGGTTTGCACGAACGG
>NZ_BJVJ01000083.1 GCF_007989085.1 Pseudonocardia sulfidoxydans NBRC 16205 | reverse complement strand
GGCAGAACCGGTTGAACACAAGGCCGGCCTCGCCGGGGCGCAGCCCGACACCGTGGTCGCGCACCGCGACGGCGACACCGACCGCGTCGCCGCGCAGGGTCACCTCGACGGGGCGGCCCTCGCCGTGGTCGAGGGCGTTGGCGACGAGGTTGCGCACGATCCGCTCGACGCGCCGGGAGTCGACCTCGGCCATCACGTCGGTGGGCAGGTCGAGCACGAGCGGGGTGCCGCTCTCCTCGGCGAGCCCGCGGACGGCCTCGACCGCCCGGGACACGACATGGTGCATGTCGAGCCGTTCGGCGCCGAGCTCGGCGACGCCGGCGTCGAGGCGGCTGATCTCGAGCAGGTCGGCGAGCAGGGCCTCGAAGCGGTCGAGCTCGGTGACCAGCAGCTCCGAGCTGCGGCGCAGGGCGGGGAGGAGCTCGTCGCGGGAGGCGTAGAGGACGTCGGCGGCCATGCGGACCGTCGTGAGGGGGGTGCGCAGCTCGTGGGAGACGTCGGAGGTGAAGCGGCGCTGCAGTGCTCCGAACTCCTCGAGCTGGCGGATCTGGCTCTGGATGCTGGAGGCCATCTCGTTGTAGGACTCGCCGAGCCGCGCCATCTCGTCGTCGCCGCGGACGGGCATGCGCTCGTCGAGGTGCCCGTCGGCGAACCGTTCGGCGACCTCCGCGGCCTGCCGCACCGGGCGCACGACCTGCCGCGTCACCAGGCTCGTGATGGCCGCGAGCAGGATGATCAGTACGAGCCCGGAGACGATGAGCGTCGACTGCACGAGCCCGAGCGTCCGCTTCTCGGCGTCGAGCGGGAAGAGCAGATAGAACTGCAGGTCGCGGCCCGCGGTGGTGACGGGCTGGCCGATGATCAGCGTCGGGGTGTCGCCGACGGTGACGTACTTGCGCGCGAGCCCGCCCGCGGCGACGGCTGCGGCGATGTCGGCGGGGATGTCGGCGACGGTGCCGGCCGACACGGGCGCTCCGGACGCGCCGGGGGTGTCGCCGGTGGTCAGGACGGCCCGGAACTCACCGGCGGTGGGCGATCCGGGCTGGTCGGCGATGCTGGAGTTGGTGAGCTGCTCGAGCGCGTTGGTCAGCGTCGCCTGGGCGCCCTCGCGGTCGGGGTCGACCCCGGAGAGGTCGCGTTCGAGGACGCCGCGGGCGGCTTCGGTCTGGGCGACGGCGGCGTCGAACTTCCCCTGGACGAGACGGTCCGCGATCTGGGTCTGCAGCACGAGGCCGAGGACGAGGACGACCGCGGTCGACAGGGCGAGCGTCGACATGGCGACGCGCAACTGCAGCGAGCGCCGCCAGGCCGCGGCGAAGGCGTTGCGGACCTCGACGACGCCCAGCCCGGTGGCGTGGACGACGGCGCCGACCCGTTGTCCCGGGCCCGTCCGCCCGATCCTGCGCCCGGCCCTGCCGAGCATCCCGGCGGTGGCGCGGGCGGCGTCGATCAGTCCCACGGCCGGGGCCGGGCGATCACGGCGGGCCGGCCTTGTACCCGACGCCACGCACCGTCAGGACGACCTCGGGGTGTTCCGGGTCGCGTTCCACCTTGGAGCGCAGGCGCTGGACGTGCACGTTGACCAGCCGGGTGTCGGCGGCGTGCCGGTAGCCCCACACCTGTTCGAGCAGCACCTCGCGGGTGAACACCTGCCGCGGCTTGCGCGCCAGCGCGACGAGCAGGTCGAACTCCAGCGGCGTCAGCGCGATGGGCGCCCCGCCGCGGGTGACCTGGTGGGCGGGGACGTCGATGTCGACGTCGCCGATGGAGAGCTGTTCGGCGGGCTCGTTCTCGACCCGGCGCACGCGGGCGCGGATGCGGGCGACGAGCTCCTTGGGCTTGAACGGCTTCACGACGTAGTCGTCGGCGCCGGACTCCAGCCCGAGCACGATGTCGACGGTGTCGCTCTTGGCCGTGAGCATCACGATCGGCACGCCGGACTCCGACCGGATGGCGCGGCAGACGTCGATGCCGTTCATGCCGGGCAGCATGAGGTCGAGCAGTACGACGTCGGGCCGCAGTTCGCGGACGGCGGGCAGCGCTTTCGTCCCGTCGCCGACGACGGCGGTGTCGAAGCCCTCCCCGCGCAGAACGATGGTCAGCATCTCGGCCAGTGCCGGGTCGTCGTCGACCACCAGAACGCGCGACTTCATGTGCGCAGCATCCCATCACCCTGCGACACGCCGGTCAGGGGCTCGGCTCGCGCCCGGTGACGCGGGCGGCGAGGGCGGCGGCGTCGACTCGGGCGGTGCCGTCGACGACCGCCCACTCCGAGAGCCACGACGTCGCCGCGAGCCGGGCGTAGACGGCGCCGGTGCGGGCCTGGAGGTCGTCGTCGGACTCGTAGCGGTCGCGCTCACGGCCGGCTTCGGTCTGCGCGCGGCCGACGGCACGCTCGGCGGCGATCGCGCGGGGGACGGAGAGGAACAGCTGGAGGTCCGGGACGGGCAGGCCGAACCGCTCGATCTCCAGCGCACGTACCCATTCGACGATCTCGCCGGACGCGTCCTGGTGCAGTCGTGCGGCGTTGTAGGCGGCGTTGGAGGCGACGTAGCGGTCGACGATCACGACGTCGTTCGCCGCGAGCAGGTCGCAGATCACCGGGATCGCGGCGCGCCGGTCGAGCGCGAACAGCACGGCCATGCCGTGGACGGAGTCCGACAGGTCGCCGAGCCGCCCGTAGAGGGCGTCGCGGGCCAGCTCGGCGTGGACGTCGTCGTCGTAGCGCGGGAACGCGAGCCGGGCCGTCGACGCGCCCTGCGCGGCCAGGGCGGCGCACAACCCGTCGGTCAAGGTCCGCTTGCCGGCCCCGTCGAGCCCTTCGATGACGATCAGCCGTCCCACGCCGCGGACCGTACCGGGCGAGGCACGACGACGATCCCGCCCACCGCACGTCAGGGGTCGTGAGTGGCAATAGTCGCTATAGCGACTATTGCCGCTCACAGGGTCAGAGCGTCCGGACCGCGGGCCAGCTCGCCGCGAACCCGGGGTGCAGGGGGGCGTGGTCGAGGTCGCGGACAGGTGTCCAGGCGAACTCGTCGCTCTCCAGGCCGCGGACGGCGACGGGGACGAGAGCGGGCAGCCACAGGGCGACGGTGGTGTAGGTCCAGCCGCCGTGGTCGTCGACGAACTCGCCGGCGGCGGTGATGGCGGTGACGTCGAGGTCGGACTCCTCGGTGACCTCCCGGCGGGCCGCGGCCTCGGCCGGCTCGCCGAGGTCACGGGCCCCGCCGGGAATGCCCCAGGTGCCGCCGTGGTGGCTCCAGGAGGCGCGGTGCTGCAGCAGCACCCATTCGGTGCCGCCGGGGTCGCGGTGCCGGGCGAGCAGGCCGGCCGCACCGTGAATCCCCCAGTGCTTGTGGCCCTGGGCGCAGTACGTCCAGCCGTCGCCCGACGTGGTGGGCACGGCCCCGGCGGTCACCTCGCGGCGCCGATCAGTAGCGGTAGTGCTCGGGCTTGAACGGGCCCTCGACGTCGACACCGATGTACTCGGCCTGGTCCTTGGTGAGCGTGGTCAGCTCCCCGCCCAGGGCCTCGACGTGGATCTTCGCGACCTTCTCGTCGAGGATCTTCGGCAGCCGGTAGACGTCCTTGTTGTACTCCTCGTGCTTGGTGTACAGCTCGATCTGCGCGATGACCTGGTTGGCGAAGCTGTTGCTCATCACGAACGACGGGTGGCCCGTCGCGTTGCCCAGGTTCATCAGCCGGCCCTCGGACAGCACGAGGATGGTGTGCCCGTCGGGGAAGATCCACTCGTCGACCTGCGGCTTGATGTTGACCTTCTTGATGCCCGGGATTCGGGCGAGGCCGGCCATGTCGATCTCGTTGTCGAAGTGCCCGACGTTGCCCAGGATCGCCTGGTGCTTCATCTTCGTGAGCAGCTCGACGGTGACGATGTCCTTGTTGCCCGTCGTGGTGATGACGATGTCGGCGCGGCCGATGACGTCCTCCAGCCGCGCGACCTGGTAGCCCTCGAGCAGCGCCTGCAGCGCGCAGATCGGGTCGACCTCAGCGACGATGACGCGGGCGCCCTGCCCGGCCAGCGCCTCGGCTGAGCCCTTGCCCACGTCGCCGTAGCCGGCGACGACGGCGACCTTGCCGCCGATGAGGACGTCGGTGCCGCGGTTGAGCCCGTCGACCAGCGAGTGGCGGATGCCGTACTTGTTGTCGAACTTGCTCTTGGTGACCGAGTCGTTGACGTTGATCGCCGGGAACAGCAGCAGCTCCTGCTCGGCGAGCTGGTAGAGCCGGTGCACACCCGTGGTGGTCTCCTCGGTGACGCCGCGGATGTCGGCGGCCACGCGCGTCCAGTACTGGCCGTCGGCGGCCAGGCTGCGGCGCAGGGCGTCGAGGATGATGCGGTACTCGTCGGCGACGGTGAGGTCGTCGTCGTCGACGGTGGGGACGGCGCCGGTCTTCTCGAACTCGACGCCCTTGTGCACGAGCAGGGTGGCGTCGCCGCCGTCGTCGAGGATCATGTTCGGGCCGATGACCTGGCCGTTGTCGTCACGGAACTTGAACAGCTGCTCCGTGCACCACCAGTACTCCTGCAGCGTCTCGCCCTTCCAGGCGAAGACGGGCACGCCGGCGGGCGCCTCGACGGTGCCGGTGGGGCCGACGACGGTCGCGGCCGCGGCGTGGTCCTGGGTGGAGAAGATGTTGCAGCTGACCCAGCGGACGTCGGCGCCCAGCGCGGTCAGGGTCTCGATCAGCACCGCGGTCTGCACGGTCATGTGCAGGGAGCCGGCGATGCGGGCGCCGCGCAGCGGCTGGGTGTCGGCGTACTCACGGCGCAGCGCCATGAGGCCGGGCATCTCGTGCTCGGCGAGCCGCAGCTCCTTGCGCCCGAAGTCGGCAAGCTCCAGATCGGCGATGGCGAACTCCAGGCCGTTGCGCTCCTGGCGCCGCGCTCCGGGGTCCGTCGTCGTCGTGTCGGTCACGCTCATCGGGTGGTCAGTCCTCCTCGTGTGCCGCGTGGGTGCGGCGGTGTTCCGTCCTGGGTGCGGTGGGAGCGGCGTGTGCGATCCGCGACGCCGCGGCGGAGGAGGACGTCATGCGGGCGGCCTCCTCCGACGAGTGAGGCGCCCTTTCGTTCAGCAATGGCCCGGTGGTCGAGCGTGGCGGACACGGGTCCGTCGCAGCGCCCCTCGACACCGACTCAGCGATCGCGTCGTCCAGCTTCGTCGCCGGAGACGCCCGGTGTCAACTCGCGCCCCGACGGGCCGGTGTCGGCTCGCTCACGGGCCGGCCGGTGCGACCGGGCACGGCGGTGCCCGGTCGCACCGGTCCTCGCGAACCACTGCGGTAGCGGTTCGCGGGCGGGTCAGGACGTCGGCACGACCCGGGTGAACGCCAGGGTGGCGGTCAGCGCGACCAGCACCACGACCACGATGTAGATCCCGACGACCATCGACGTTCCCGTGGCCGCGACCAGCGCCGCCGCGATCAGGGGCGCGGGTGCTCCGCCGACGAGCGTCGCGATCTGGTAGCTCATCGACGAACCACTGAACCGCACCCGGGCCGGGAACAGGGCACTGATCATCGTCCCGATCGGCCCGTAGGCGGCTCCGCTGCCGATCCCCAGCAGCACCATCGCCGGCAGGTAGGCGGCGGGGACGCCGGTGTCGATGAGCGGCACCCCGATCGCCGCGGCGACCGCCAGCCAGATCAGCCCCGCGATCAGTACCCGACGCGCCCCGAACCGGTCCGACAGCGGCCCGGTGGCGAACATCCCGATCAGGCACGCGACCGTGGCCGCGAGTACCGCGATCAGCGCGGCCAGGCGGCTGAGCTGCACCGTCGTGGTCATGTAGGTGAGCATGTGGACCGCGAAGATGTAGAACGACATGACGCCGGCCAACGGCAGGCCCGCACCGACGAGGACGGCGCGCGGGTGGTGGCGCAGCACCTCCAGCAGCGGCCGTGAGCTGCGGTCGCGCTCGCGGGCGAGCTCCGCGAACGCCGGGCTCTCCGAGACCCGCAGGCGCAGGAAGAAACCGACCCCGATGAGGACGGCGCTGGCCAGGAACGGGATCCGCCACGCCCACTCGGTGAACGCGGGCCCGGCGAGGCCGCTGGTGAGCAGGAAGGCGATGTTGCCCAGCAGGAGCCCGCCGGGCGCTCCCATCAGCGGGAACACCCCGTAGAGCCCCCGCCTGCCGGGTGGGGCGTGCTCGACCGACATGAGCACCGCGCCGCTCCACTCCCCGCCGAGGGCGAGGCCCTGCAGCAGCCGCAGCACCACGAGCCCGATCGGTGCCCAGACCCCGATCTGGGCGTAGGTGGGCAGCACCCCGATGCCGATGGTGGTGACACCGACGACCATCAGGGAGACCACGAGCATGGCGCGACGGCCGATGCGGTCGCCGTAGTGGCCCATCACGACGCCACCGATCGGCCGGGCGACGAACCCGGCGAGGAACGTCCCGAGCGCCGCGAGGGTGCCGGCGGTGGCGGAGAACGACGGGAAGAACTGCGGCCCGAACACGAGCGCGGCCGCGGTGCCGTACAGGAAGAAGTCGTAGAACTCGACCGTGGCGCCGATGAAGCTGGCCGCCGCGGCCCGCCGACGCTGCACGGCGGTGGGGGGTGGGGGCGTCGTCGTCGCTGCCGTCGACGTGCTCGCCGATGTGCTCATGCTGGGGGTCTCCACGTTGAGATGAGGACGTGCGGGGTCAGACGAGGTCGAGCAGGACGGAGCCGACGGCGCCGGGTTCGGAGACCATCGCCATGTGCGCGGCGTCGAGGTCGACGACGCGATCGGCCGCCGCGGACATGCGGCGCTGGTCGGCGAGGTGGATCGCCCGGTCCTGCAGGCACACGACGTAGGTCGTGCCGTGGTCGCGGGCGGGTGGGGTGGCGCCGGCGGCGAAGCTGGCGGCCGACTGCAGCTGCAGGCCCTTCCGCAGCGGCGCGAACTCCTCGGGCGACAGGTCCGCGGCCAGGACCGCGCGGGCGATCGCCTCGTCGTCGGTGACGGCGATCGTGCCGTCGTCACGCACGTCCAGCCACGCCTCGGGGTGCGCGGACCGGATCTGCAGCAGGGACTCGGTGGCCTTCGGCCAGAACGCGGCGAGGTAGACCGTGTGCCGGATGGCCGGGTGGTCGGCGACCTCCGTCACGGGGAAACCGCCGTAGGAGTGCGCCACGAGCACGACGTCGTTGACGTCGTCGAGGTCGTCGAGCAGGTCTCGGAGGTGGGCGGCGTCGGCGGCGAGGTCGCCGAGGCCGTCGGGGCGCGGTCCGGTGCTGGGCAGCTCGGCCACCTCGACGCGATGGCCGTTCGTCCGCAACGTCGCCGCCACCTCCGCCCAGATGTCACCGGTGCACCACGCGCCGTGCACGAGCACGAATGTCGTCATGAATCACTCCTTCGTGGATGGAACTCCCCGTGCCGCCGTCGGCCGGTGGAGCGGCCGAGCACGAGCCCGACCAGGAGACCGGCCGCGGCACCGGCGAGCGGTCCGGCGGCGCGCTTGAGCATCGGCAGCACGACCAGCCGGACGGCGTCGAGCTGGTCGTCGTCGGCGGCGGCCCCCGCCGGGATCTGCGCCGGCGCCGTCGCCGTCGCGGAGCCCTGCGCCGGGGCCGCGGTCTGGGCCGGCGCCGTGTGCTCACCGGCCGCGATCATGCGCTCGAGCCTGCGCACGAACTCGGTGAGCATCGTCGCGCTCACGTCGGCGAGCAGGCTGCGCCCGAACTGCGCGGCCCGCCCGCTGATCGCCAGCTCCGTCGTGACCTCGACGAGCGTCGAGTCGCCCTCGGGCTTGAGGAGCATCGTGATGACCGCGGTGGCGGTGCCGCTGCCCTTCTCCTCGCGGCCACGGGCCTCGATCACGGCCCGGTGGTCGACCTCGTCGAGCTCGACGAACGTCGCCGTGCCGCGGTACTTCGCGCTGATCGGTCCGATCCGGGTCGCGAGCCCCCCGTCGTAGCGGCCGTCGACGGCCGAGTCGAGGTGGGCCCCGGGCAGGCACCGGGCGACCGTCGGGAGGTCGGTGAGGATCGTCCAGGTCTGGTCGACGGGCAGCGGGACACGGAACTGGTGGTCGAGATGCATCACGGGGCACTCCAGTAGGAGACCGGCTCGAGGGTGCGGCTGAGCATGTCGGCCACGATGGGACCGTCCTTCTCCGACGCCTTCTTGACCTGCTGCCAGCGCGGGTCGTCCTGGAAGGCGGCCCAGGCCCGCCGCTGCGCGGCTGCGTCGTCGAACCGGAGGAGGTAGACGATCCGGGCCGGGTCGTCGCGGTCGGTCCAGAAGCCGAGCGGCTCGATGCCGTGTTCGGCGAACAGCGACAGCGTGTGGTCGGCGAAGCGGGCGTGGAGCTGCTCCACCGCGTTCTCGTGGGCCACGTACTCGCGGAGCTCGTAGATCATGGTGTCCTCTCAGGCCGCGCGGTGGGCGTGGCCGGTCGCGCGTTCGACCGCGGTGGCGACGACGCGTCCCAGCAGCACGCCGGCGACGTCGCGGCGGTAGTCGGCGGTGGCGTGCAGATCGCCGCTGGGGGCGATGACCGCGCGGGTGGCGTCGGCCGCCGCGTCGAGGTCGAGGTCGGCCGGTGGCACGCCGGTCAGCAGGGTCTCGGCCTCGGTGGCGCGGTGCGGCACGCCGGCGATGCCGGTGAGGGCGATGCGGACGTCGACGACCACGCCGTCGGCCACGGTGACCTGGGCCCCCGCGCCGACGAGAGCGAAGTCGCCCTGCCGGCGGCCCACCTCGGTGAACGCCGCCCCGGTGCCGCGGGCCGGGCGGGCGACGTCGATGCCGGTGAGGATCTCGTCGACCTCCAGGGCCGTCACCAGGTTGCCGACGAAGAACTCGGCGGCGGGGATCCGGCGGACCCCGCGCGGCCCGGCCGCGACCATGACGGCGTCGAGCGCACGGATCACCGCGGGGAGCTCGGCCGCCGGGTCGCCGTGCGCGATGCTGCCGCCGACGGTGCCCCGCGCCCGGACCGGTTTGTGCGCGACGAACGGGAGCGCCGCCGCGAGCAGCGGCGCGTCCTCCGCGACCGCGCGGGAGGCCTCGGCGCGGGCGTAGGTGACCATCGCACCGAGCGTCAGCCCGTCCGTGGTGCGGCGGGTCGTGCGCAGCGTGGTCAGCCGGCCGAGGTCGACGACGTGTTCGGGGCGGGCCAGCCGGAAGTTCAGCAGCGGCAGCAGGCTCTGCCCGCCGGCGAGCACTTTCGCGTCGTCGCCGTGCTCGGCGAGCAGGGCGATCGCCTCCGCCAGGGTGGTCGGGCGGTGGAGGTGGAAGTCGATCGGCTTCACGAGCCGTCGCCCAGGAACAGCCGCCGTGCGTTCTCGCCGGTGAGCATGACGCGCTGCGCGTCGGGCAGCTTCGCGGCGTCGACGACGGCGCCGGGTTCGAGGTCCCCGATCGGGAACGGGTAGTCCGAGCCCATCAGCACCCGCTCCGGACCGGCCTTCTCGACGAGGAAGCGCAGCGCGTCGGAGTCGAAGACGACGCTGTCGAAGTAGAGGTGGGCGAACGACTCGAGCGGGTCGCGGGTGGCGTCCGGGTGCAGGAGGTGGTTGCGCACCAGCCGCCCGAGCACGTACGGCAGCGCCGCGCCCGCGTGCGCCACGACGATCCGGGCGCCCGGGTAGCGCGCGGGGATGCCCGCGTAGAGCATCCGGGCCAGCGCGACCGTGGTGTCCTCGAGCCGGGCCAGTCCGTTGACCAGGCCGAAATCCTGGTAGCGGGGGCTCGCGCCGGCGAACCCGGGGTGCAGGAACACGACGGCACCGGTCTCGTCGGCCGCTTCCCAGAACGGGCGCAGCGCGTCGTCGGCCAGCTCGGTCGCGCCCGCGCGCGTCGCGATCATGACACCGGGCAGCCCGGCGGCACGCTGGGCGCGCAGGGCGGTGGCGGCGCGGGCCGCGTCCTGCAGCGGCACGGTCCCGAGGACGACCTGGCGCTCCGGCACGGCCGCGGCGCGCAGCCCGTCGGTGAGGACCTCCGCCCAGTCGGCGCCCTCGTCGGCGGGCAGGTCGTAGCCGAAGATGTCCAGCCAGCCGCCGGTGACCTGCAGGTCGATGCCGTTGTCGGTGAGCCAGGCGAGCCGGCGGGCGTTGTCGGTGAGGCCGGGTGCGACGGGACGGGTGGGCGCCCCGCCCCCGAACGCGACGCGGAACGTCTCCTCGTGCGCGGTCACCTCGATCGACGGGAACCGGACCGCGCCGCTGTGCAGGTCCGCCAGCAGGGACCGGGGGACGAGGTGGGCGTGGGAGTCGATGACGACGGTCATTGGGGTCCTTCCTCGCGGGTCGCGCGCAGGGCCGACCAGATGTCGCTGGGGGTGATGGGCAGGGAGTGGACGGGGGCGGCACCCCGCGCGGTGAGCGCGTCGTTCACCGCGCCCGCGACGGCCGCGGGCGCTCCCATGTAGCCGGCCTCGCCCGCGCCCTTCTGCCCGAACGTCGTGTAGGGCGAGGGTGTGCAGTGCTCGACGTCGACGATGTCGGGCACCTCGTGGGCGCTGGGCAGCAGGTAGTCGATGAACGACTGGGTGAGCGGCTGGCCGTCGGGGTTGAAGGCGAACTGCTCGTAGAGGGCGACGCCGATGCCGTGCGCCGTTCCCCCGTAGACCATGCCGCGCACGACCTCGGGGTTGAGCACCGTGCCGCAGTCGTGGCCGATGACGTAGTCGCGCAGCTCGACCTTCGCCGTCCCGGGGTCGATCTCGGCGAGCACCACGTGGACCTCGAAGGAGTAGCACGGGTAGAGCTGGACCGTGCCGTCCGGCTCGGCGAGCGTGCCCGACCGCGGGGTGTGGGCGACGTGGACGACCTCGAGCCCCGGCGAGGCGCCGGGCGGGAGCAGGTGCTGCTTGCGGTGGGCGATCGCGACCAGGTCGCGCCAGCCGACGGCCGCGTCGGGGTCGGCGTGCGCGACGACCGAGCCCCGGTCGTAGCGGACCTCGTCGGGCGCGAGACCGAGCTGGTGGGCGCCGATGGCACACAGCCGCGCCTTCAGCTCGTCGGCGGCGCCGCGGATCGCCTGACCGAGCACGATGGCCATCCGGCTGCCGACGGGGCTCTGCGACGGGAAGCCCGCGAGCGAGTCGGCGCGCAGCACGGTGATCCCGGCCGGGTCGACGCCGAGCTCCTCGCCGACGAGCGTGGCGACCATCGTGTCGTGGGACTGGCCCGCCGAGGAGATCGAGACGACCGCGGTGACCGCGCCCTCGCCGTCGACCCGGATCCGGCACCCCTCGGGGAAGGTGGTCTTGTCGTTGCGCGGGTTCATGACGTTCTCGAAGATCGCGTTGCCGCCGCTGGGCTCCAGACACGCGGCGAACCCGATACCCGCGAGCCCACCCTCGGCCCGGACCGCGTCCCGCCGCTCGATCAGCGCCGGGAGGTCGGCCGCCCGGACCGCCTTGTCGACGACGGCCGGGTAGTCGCCCGAGTCGTACTCGGTACCGCTCGGGATGCGGTACGGGAACTCCTCGGGCTGGATGAAGTTGCGACGGCGCAGCTCCAGCCGGTCCATCCCGAGGTCGCGGGCCGCCGCGTCGACCGCGGCCTCGATGGCGTAGTTGGTCGGCGACTGGCCGAAGCCGCGGACGGCGACCTGACCGGTCTTGTTCGTCGTCACGGCGGTGGCGTTGTACTCGACGCTCGGGATCCGGTACGGGCCGACGATCGCGCCGATCGGCTTGGCCAGCTGCAGCGGCGACCGGCCGGGGTAGGCGCCCTCGTCGTCGATCACGTCGATCCGCAGGTGGGTGAACTCGCCGTCGGCGGTGTAGGCGAGCTCGACCTCGAAGACGCGGTCGGGGCCGTGGAAGTCGCCGCCGTGCATGTTCTCGCTGCGGTCCTCGATCAGCTTCACCGGCGCGCCCAGCCGGCGGGCCAGGAAGCCGGCGAGCACGCCGTGCTTGATCCCGCGCTTGACGCCGTAGCTGCCGCCGACGTCGATGTCGAAGTGCACGCGCACCTGGTTCGTCGGGATCCGCAGTGCGCCCGCCAGCTGGTCGGGGAACTGCGGCATCTGGATCGAGGCCCAGACGTCGAGGAGCTCGCGGTGCGGGTCCCAGGCCGCGACGACGCCGAACGTCTCCAGCGGGACGGTCGAGTTGCGGTTCCAGCGGGTGCGCACCGTCGTCGTGGCACCGGCCCGCGCCCGGCCACCGGCGACGTCGCCCCACGCGAACTCCCGGTGGGCCATCACGTTCGTCCCGTGTGTGGGGTGCACCAGCGGGGCGTCGGCACGCGCGGCGACCTCGGGGTCCATGACGTGCGGGAGCGGCTCGTAGTCGACGACCACCAGCTCGGCGCCGTCCTCGGCCAGCGCCCGGGACTCCGCGACCACCGCGGCGACCCACTCCCCCGCGTAGCGCGTGGCGTCGACGGCCAGGGGGCGCCACTGCACCTCCGGCACGTCGAGGTACTGGCGCAGCGGCTCGGTGGACTTCGCCAGCTCGGCGCCGGTCAGTACGGCGACGACACCGGGGAGGGCCAGCGCCTCCGCCACGTCGATGTCGACGATCCGGGCGTGCGGGTGCGGGCTGGTGACCAGCCCGACGTGCAGCGTGCCCGGCGGGGTGACGTCGGCGACGTAGCGCCCGCGGCCGGCGACGAACCGCCGGTCCTCCCGCACCCCGGCCTCCTGCGAGAGGTAGCGGTGCGCGTCGGGAGCCGCGGCGGCCGGCGCGCTCGGGGTGGCCGTCACCGGGCACCCCCGGCGCCCGTCGCGGCGCGGGCGCACCGGGCCTCCTCGACCGCGCTGCGCGCGGCCTCGCGGATCTGCACGTATCCCGTGCAGCGGCAGATGTTGCCGCCGATGGCCTCGTCGATGTCCTCGCGGGTCGGTTCCTCGACCGTGTCGACGAGGGACTGGACGGCCAGCACCATGCCCGGCGTGCAGAACCCGCACTGCAGGGCGTGGGAGCGGCAGAACGCCTCCTGGACGGGGTTGAGGTTCCCGTGCTCGTCGGACAGGCCCTCGATCGTGGTGACGCTCTCGCCGTCGGCCTGCGCGGCCAGCATGATGCAGGAGCGGACCGGCGTGCCGTTGAGGAGGACGGTGCAGGCACCGCAGACGCCGTGCTCGCACCCGAGATGGGTCCCCGTCAGGTTCAGCTCGTCGCGCAGGAAGTCGGCGAGGCTGGTGCGGGCGGCGACGGTGGCCCGCCGGCTCCGGCCGTTCACGTCGACGGTGACCTCGTGGGTACTACCCATGCCGGTGTTCTCCTTTCCCCGTGACCGATTCGTCGAGGAACTCGGCGGCAAGACGCGCGAACGCGCCCGGGTTGTCGATGTTGGACAGGTGCCCGGCGTCGGGGACGACCGCGAGGCGCGCACCGGCGATCCCGTCGCGGATGGTCTCCGACAGGGCTCGGGGCGTCTTCGCGTCCCGGTCGCCCCACAGCACCAACGTCGGTGCCGCGACGCGGGGAAGCAGGTGGGTGATGCGGACACCGAAGCAGGCCCGGACAGCGGCAGCGTAGTCGCCGGGTGTCATCGCGGCGATGGCCCGGCGGACGGTCTCGGCACCGGGCGGGACCGGGTCGGCGAAGGTGTCGGCGACGTAGCGGTCGGCGACCTCGGCCATCGGCAGGGTGTCGGCCTGCCCCGCGAGCTGGGCGATCTTCGTCGCCGCGACGTCGGGGGCGAGCTCGACGAAGCTGTCGGCGACCACGAGCGACCGGACACGTCCGGGGTGGGCCGCCGCGAAGGCGACGGCCTGGATGCCGCCCAGCGACACCCCGACCAGGGACACCGTGTCGATGGCGAGCTCGGCCAGCAGGGCGTCGAGGTCCTCGACCCAGCCCTCGACGGAGACGGTGAGCCCCCCGGGCGAGCGGCCGTGGCCGCGCGAGTCCGGCACGACGAGGTCCCGGCCCGGGCGCAGCCGCTCGACCACCGCGTCCCACATGCGGCCGTCGGCGCCCAGGCTGTGCATGAGCACCACCGGCGCGGCTCCGCCGCCGCCGCCGTCGTGTCTCTCGTGGGCGAGGACGATCCGTCCGGTCGCTGTCACTGGGCTCCCGCCTGTGCGATGTCGGTGTTCGGCGCCGCTGCGGCGCCGGGGTCGAGTTCGGCGGAAGGATTCATCGCGCGCAGCACCCGTGCGCGCAGTGCGGCGGTCTCCTCCGGCGTGGCGTCGGTCGGCAGGAGCACGTCGTCGGCGAGGTGGCCGGGCGGGCGCAGCACGAGGACGCGGTTGCCGAGCGAGAGCGCCTCGCCGATGTTGTGGGTGATCACGACGCCGGTCTTGCCCCCGGCCCGGACCAGCTCGACGAACTCGGCGCGCAACGTCTGCGCCGTGATCTCGTCGAGCGCGGAGAACGACTCGTCGCACAGGATCAGCTCGGGGTCGACGGCGAAGGCCCGGGCGAGGGAGACCCGCTGGCGCTGCCCGCCGGAGAGCTGGTGCGGGTAGGCGTCCTCGCGGCCTGCCAGCCCGAGCCGGGCGAGCCAGTCGCGCGCGGTGGCGTCCCAGGTCGGTTTGGGGACGCCGGCGAACTTCATGCCGATGCAGACGTTCTGCAGCGCCGTCCGCCAGGGCAGCAGGCGCGCGTCCTGGAACACGACGGCGACGCGCTTGCGGAACCACTCGAAGTCGCGGTGCGGGTCGTGGTCCTGGACGCGGACGACGCCCGCGGTGGGCGGGAACAGCCCGAGCGTCAGGTTGAACATGGTCGACTTCCCGCACCCGGTGACCCCCACGACGGAGACGAGCTCACCGCGGCCGATCCTGAAGTCGAGATCGCTGATGGCGCTGTGCCCGGGGAAGGTCTTGGACACGTGGTCGAAGGCGATCACGGTGTCGGGACCGGTGGTGGACGCGGTCATGGGGTCATCCCTTCGCAGCGGCGGGCGCGGACGGAGCGGGCCTGCGCCGGGCCGCTGCCCGCCCGGCGCCCCGGTAGCGCAGCGCCGATGCCTCGATCGCGTCGATCAGGGCCTGCAGCAGCAACACGCAGAAGGCGAGCAGCAGCGTCCAGGAGACGACCGAGGCCATGTCGAACAGCTGCTGCGCGGACAGCAGCTGCGCCCCGACACCGACGGTCGCGCCGACGAGCTCGGCGATCAGCACCATGCGGATCCCGAGCCCGAGGTTGACCTTCCAGGCGGTGAACAGGCCTGGCGTGATCGCGGGCAGCGTGACCTCACGGAACATCGAGAGCGCGGTGGGCCGGAACGAGCGGGCCATGTCGCGCAGCTCCGGCGGGATCGCCCGATAGGAGTCGTAGGTCTGCAACGCGAAGCCCGGCAGCGTCACCAGCACCATGACGAACAGCACCCTGGTCTCGACGTCGGCGAACCAGATCACGGCGATGATCACCCAGGACAGCGACGGAATTCCCTGGACGAACCGCACGATCGGCAGCAGGTAGCCACCGGCGGCCGGGAACGTCCCCGCCAGCAGCCCGACACCGAGGCCGACCGCGAAGGAGACGACGAGACCCACCCCGACCCGCGCCAGCGTGGTCAGCAGGTTCGCCAGCTCGTCGGGCGTCGAGAGCGTGGTGCCCATGGCCGCGAGCACGTCACCGATCCGCGGCACGGTGTACGGCTCGGTCACCATCGATGCCAGCTGCCAGACCACCAGGAACCCGACGATCAGGACGAGGATCTTCGGGTCGGCCAGCCGTCGCCACAACGGCGGTCTCCCGGGCTCGGATCCCGACGAGGACACTGCACTGCCGGTCTTCGGCGAGGTCATGAAAGCCCCTTGTAGACGATGGAATCCGGTGGCGTCCGCGTCAGGTAACCGGTGCTGCGCCCGGCGTCGAACACCGCCGCGATGTCACGGACCATCGACGCGGCCGGTGCGACGTGCAGCTTCAGCCGGGTCGGGTCCTCGATGAGCTTCTGCAGCGTCGCCGCCTTGCCGTTCGGCGAGGCGGCGGCGATGACGGCCGCGGCGTCGGCGGGCTGCGTGGTCGTGTACTGCGCGGCGTCGCGGTAGATGGCGAACAGGGTCCTGGCCTCGTCGGGGTGCGCGGCAGCCCATTCGCCGCGCGCCGCCAGGCCGAGGTACGGGATGACGTCGGTGCCGAACTCCGACTTCCAGTTGTCCAGGCCGATGTCGATCGCGCGAATGTCCGGCTTGCGCGCCCGCAGCGAGGTGTAGGCGGGCTCCCAGATCTCGGTCGCGTCGGTCCTGCCGATCAACGCCATGGTCGAGAGCCCGGCAGGGGTCTGGTTCATCAGCTCGACCTCATCGAGGTCGAGCCCGTTGCGGCGGGCGAACCACTCGAACATCGCGTGGTTGGTCGTCCCGGTCGCGGCGGCGAGCCGTCTGCCGGGCAGGTCGGTCAGACTGCGGATGCCCGGATCCGAGGTCACCACCGCGGAGAAGTAGTCGAACAGGTTGAACAGGTAGGTCACGTCGACCTGACGTTCGGTGCGGAGCGCTTCGGAGAGCAGCGCCGCACTACCGCCGACGTCGTGGTGGCCGGCGAAGAACTCGGTGTTGTAGTTGTCCGGGGTCGTGAAGCTGAACCGGATCGGCAACCCGTGGTCGCGGTCGATGCCGCGCGCCATGATGATCGCCGGGAGGAACGCGCCCAGCGACGGCGGCTGGAACGCCAGGACGCTCACCCCGCCGGGGGGCGCCGCGTTCCCGCCGCCGCAGCCGCTGAGGGTCAGCCCGGCGCCGAGCGCGGCAGCTGCGCCGAGGAAACCGCGTCTGCTCAGCGGACGCTGCGCCGCGGCAGGGGTCCGGACCACGGGTCACCCGTCCTGGTTCGTGGCAGGGGCGAGGACGGCGCCTCCGAGCGCCGTGGTCACCGCCGCTGCCGCGGCCAGTACCCGGCTCCTCAGGTCGTCGAACCGCTCGGGGCCGAAGCGGTGCTCCGGCATGCACAGTCCGACCGAGGCGACGACGCGGCCGGTGTAGTCACGGACGGGCCCGGCGATCCCGCCCACCTCGTGGCGGTAGCTGCCGTGGTTGACGGCGTAGCCGGTGCGGCGGACCTCCGCGAGCAGGTCGCGGAGCTCGGTGGCGTCGGTGATCGAATCCTCGGTGTAGGCCGGCAGGGGCTCTGCGAGCACGCGGTCGATCTCGTAGGCGTCGCTGTAGGCCAGCAGCACGCGCCCGGTGGCGACGCAGGTGGCCGGGCACCGTCTGCCGACGTAGGTGCGGGCGACCACCTGGTGCGGGCTCTCGAGCTTGTCGATGTAGATGACGTCGCCCTGCTCGTACACACCCAGGTGCACGGTCTCCTTGGTGTCCTCGTTCAGCGCGAGCAGGTGCGGCGCGGCGACCATGCGCATGTCGAGGTTCTGGGCCCACAGGCTGCCCAGCTCGAAGCAGCGGATGCCCGCGGCGTAGCGACCGTCGCGCTCCTGGGCGACGTACCCACGGGCCTGCAGCGTCTGCAGGATCCGGTGCAGGGTGCCCTTGGGGATCGCCGTCTGCGCCGCGATGTCGGCGAGCTGCTCGGGCTGGCCCCGCGTCACGAGGTGTTCCAGCACGTTCAACGCGCGATCGATCACGCTGTCAGGAACGGAACGGGATTCCATGTTCGCTATCTATTCAGAACGGCGCACCAAGTGTCAACACGTCGAACGCGGGGAACGGCCTCGCCCACCCGTGACGCTTCCCACGCCGCACCGGGCGTCCCCGGGGTCAGCGCGCCCGGCAGGGGAACGCCGTCGACGCGGAGGGGGGCCGGGACTCAGCCCAGCACGTGGTCCTGCAGCAACGCCTCGGCCAGGTCGACCCTGCCGTCGGCCGCGAGCAGGCCCGCCGGCCCCAGAACGATGTCGTTGTCGACGACGATCCGCGCGCCGTCGAGCACCGGCGCCAGTGCACGGTCGGCCCGCAACGTCGCGACGACCGCGCGCAGCCCCCCGTGGTCACGCTGGCGGAACACCCCACCCGAGAGGACCACGACGTCCGCGGCCCCGACGTCGGGCGGGCCCGCCGCCAGGTGCCTGCGCACCGCGACGGCCGCCGCGAGCGCCGCGATACGACGGTCCTCGGCGGCCCCGCCCGCATCGTCGGGAACCCACCCGGGCTCGGCCGCCATCCGTTCGACGGCCGGGGCCAGCAGGTCGGCCTCCACCGGGTCGACGAGACCCTCGGCCTGCCCCTCGGTCAACACGCCCTGGGCGGCGCTGCGCATGCCCAGATCCCCCTCGACGGTGCAGCGCGCCTCGCCGTCCGGACCGGCGAGGTGCACCGCCGTCGTCGCCGACCCGACGTCGACCAGCAGCACCCGCCCGCCGGTGACGCGGGCCAGCTCGGCGGCGCCGCGCGACACCGCGTCGGGCGTCGCGAGCTGCACCATCCGCCGGAACCGCGGGGCGGCCGACGGCCCACGCGCCCCGATGACGTGCCCGGCGAAGACGTCGGCGACGGCCCGCCGCGCCGGCTCGGCCACGACCGTCCCCACCTCGGGGGCGACGTTGTCGCACACGACGACCGTGCGGCCCGTCGCACGCAGCAGCGCGTGCGCGTCGTCGCGGGCGGCGGCGTTGCCCGCCAGCACGATCGGGTACCGCACGCGGGCCCTGGCGAGCCGGCCGGCGTTGTGCAGCAGGACCGACGGGTCGTCGCCGTCGACCCCGCCCATCAGCAGCAGGGCGCCCGGCCGGTGCCCCCGCACGACGCGCACGTCCTCCGCGCTCAGCGCGCCCACGTGCACGTGCACCACGCGCGCCCCGGCCGAGCGCGCGACGCGGTGCCCGGCCTCCGTCGCGGCCAGGCCCTCGGTACCGATGACGACGAGCCGCAGCCCGCCACCCGCCGACGACGACGCCAGCACCGTCGGCTCCTCGCCCGTCCGGGCCGCCGCGGTCACCGCGCCCACGGCCGCGTCAACACCCGCGAGGACGTCGGCGGTCGTCGTCGGGTGCTCGGCGAAGCCGTGGATCGCCCCGTCCGACCGGACCAGCACGGCCTTCGTCCAGGCCGAGCCCACGTCGAGGCACACGGTGGCGCCGGCGAGGCGGTCCGGGGTCATGGCCGACGATCCTACTGGTGCGCGCGCCGCGGGCCCGTCGAACGACGCGGGCACCCGAGGAGGACGGCAGGGCGACGATCGTGGGCCGATGTCCGATCCGCCCGGGCCCGGTACCGTGCTGGCGATGGTGGCACCGAGGCCGCCGGATGCGCCGTCAGGAGGTTCCATGCGCGGGCTCATGCAGGACAGGCCGCTCTCCTTGCCCCACGTCTTCCATCGCGCCGAGCAGTTGTTCGGGCACAAGACGATCGTGACCGCCACCGTCACCGGCCGCACCCGCACCACGATCGCGGAGTGGGCGGTCCGGGTGCGCAGGCTCGCCACCGCGCTGGACACGCTCGGCGTGAGTGCCGACGGCCGCGTCGGCACCTTCTGCTGGAACACCGCCCGCCACCTCGAGCTGTACCTGGCGGCGCCGTGCACGGGCCGCGTGCTCCACACGCTGAACATCCGGCTCTTCCCCGAGCAGCTCGTCTACATCGCCGAGCACGCCGCCGACGAGGTCGTCTTCGTCGACCGTTCGCTGCTCCCGCTGCTGCTCCCGCTGATCGACAAGATGCCGACGGTGCGGCGCTACGTCGTCATCGACGACGGCGCCGACCACGCCGTCCCCGACGACGAGCGCTTCCTCGACTACGAGGAGCTCCTCGCGGCGTCGGAGCCGTTCGAGGGCCGTTTCCGCGTCGACGACGAGAACACCGCCGCGGCGATGTGCTACACCTCCGGCACCACCGGCAACCCGAAGGGTGTCGTCTACTCGCACCGGTCGTCGGTGCTGCACTCGTTCTTCACCCTCACCACCGACGGGCCCGCGCTGTCGGAGCGCGACGTCGTCATGCCGGTCGTGCCGATGTTCCACGCCAACGCCTGGGGCCTGCCGTACGGCATCCTGATGGCCGGCGCGGACACCGTCTTCCCCGGCCCGAACATGACCCCGGACGCCATTCTGGAGCTGCTGGCGTCGGAGAAGGTCACCGTCACCGGTGGCGTCCCCACCATTTGGATGGGTGCACTTCCGAAGCTGGGCGAGCACGACCTGTCGTCGCTGCGGACGATCCTGTGCGGCGGTTCGGCGGTGCCGCGGTCGCTGTCGGAGGCCTACCGCGAGGCCATCGGCGTCCCCATGTTCCAGGCCTGGGGCATGACCGAGACCAGCCCGATCGCCACCACGGGCACCGCCCGCTCGCACCACGACGAGCTCGACGAGGACGGCCGTGCCGACATGCGTGCCCGCCAGGGCCACCCGGTGCCGCTGGTCGAGCTGCGGATCGTCGACCCGGAGACCGGCGAGGAGCAGCCCTGGGACGACACCGCGACCGGCGAGGTGCAGGCCGCCGGGCCGTGGATCGCGTCGGAGTACTACCGCGGCGAGGGTGGCGGCGCGCAGTTCACCGAGGACGGCTGGCTGCGTACCGGCGACGTCGCGAGTGTCGACCGCTACGGCAGCTTCCGGCTCGTCGACCGCACGAAGGACCTGATCAAGTCGGGTGGTGAGTGGATCTCGTCGGTCGAGCTGGAGAACGAGATCATGGCCCACCCGGCGGTCGCCGAGGCCGCGGTCATCGCGATCCCCCACGAGAAGTGGGTGGAGCGGCCGCTGGCGTGCATCGTCGTGAAGCCGGGGCAGTCGGTGACCAAGGACGAGCTGGTGGCGTTCCTGGAGCCGCGGGTGGCGAAGTGGTGGCTGCCCGACGCGGTCGAGATCATCGACGAGGTGCCGAAGACGTCGGTGGGCAAGTTCTCGAAGAAGACGTTGCGCGACAAGTTCTCCGGCTATCGGATCGACGCGCCCGACAGCACCGGCTGACGCACACCGTCCCCGAAGCACGGCCCGTACCGCACCTCGCGGTACGGGCCGTTGTCGTCGAGGCCCGAGCAGGGCGCCGCCTCCGGTGACGTGTTCTTCCCCCTTCACTCGGCCGATCGACCTGCCGTACGCTAATGTCCATACATTTACCGCACCCTGTCCTACCCAACGGACAGGTTGTACGGACAGCGGCGGCAGCGGCATCGGGGGGCGGATGAGCACCTGGGCGAACCACTCCGGGAACGCGTGGCACTGGCCGAAGCCCGCCTGGCTCGACGCGGGAACGCGCAAGGGCCGCCGGACCGCCCCCGGCCTCGCACTGGCCGTCGCCGTCGCGGTGCTCGCGACGGCACTCGGCCGGCTGGTGCCGGTCGTCGGCGGGCCGGTGTTCGCGATCGTCCTCGGCGCCGCGGCCGGGGTGCTGGTCAAGCCCGGCGACCGGCTCGTCCCGGGGATCGACGTCGCCGCCAAGCCCGTGCTCCAGCTGTCGATCGTCGTGCTCGGCACCGGACTCTCGCTGCAACAGGTCGTGCAGGTCGGGGCCGGGTCGCTCCCGGTCATGGTCGGCACGCTCGCCGTCGCGCTGGGCGGTGGCTGGCTGCTCGGCCGCGCCCTGGGCGTCGGCGGCGGGACCCGGATCCTGATCTCCGTCGGCACCGGCATCTGCGGCGCCTCGGCCATCGCGGCCACCACCGCCGTCATCGACGCCAAGCGCCACGAGATCGCCTACGCAATGGGTACGATCTTCGTCTTCAACGTGGTCGCCGTCCTCACCTTCCCCGCACTCGGGCATCTGATGGGCATGAGCGACCAGGCGTTCGGCCTGTGGGCCGGAACGGCCGTCAACGACACGTCGTCGGTCGTCGCGTCGGCGCTGTCCTACGGCGGGGACGCGTCGTCGTACGCGATCGTCGTGAAGCTGACGCGCACCCTGTGGCTGGTCCCGATCGTGCTGGCGCTGGCGTTCTGGACGGCCCGCCGCTCCACGGGGTCGGAGCCGGGCGGTTCTGCGCGCAGCCTCCGCGACGTGCCATGGCGACGCGTCGTCCCGCTGTTCCTGATCGGCTTCCTCGCCGCGGCGGCGCTGTGCTCGCTCGGGTTGATCCCCGACGCGTGGCACCCGACGTTGTCGCTGATCGGGACCTTCCTGATCACCGTCGCGCTGGCCGGGGTCGGACTGACCCTGCGGCCCGCCGAGATCCGCGGCGCGGGCGCGCGGCCGCTGCTGCTCGGTGGGCTGCTGTGGGTCGCGGTGGCCGGGGCGAGCCTGGGCCTGCAGGCGCTGACCGGGACCCTTTAGCCCTTCTCCGCCTCCTGCTCCTTGCGCACCCGGGAGTGCGTGCGCCCGTAGGCGACGTAGACGACGACACCGATGATCATCCACACGACGAACCGGATCCACGTCTCGACCGACAGGTTCAGCATCAGCCACACGCACGCCAGGACCGCGAGGACCGGCACCAGCGGCACCAGCGGTGTGCGGAACGAGCGCTCCAGGTCGGGCCGGGTGCGGCGCAGGATGATCACCCCGATCGCGACGAGCACGAACGCGAACAGCGTGCCGATGTTGACCATCTGTTCGAGGTCGCCCGCCGGGAAGAACGTCGCGCCGACGGCCACGAGCCCGCCGACGATGAGGGTCGCCCGCGTCGGCGTGCCACGTGAGCCGGTGCGCGCCAGCGACCGCGGGAGCAGGTTGTCGCGGCCCATCGCGTAGATGATCCGGACCTGGCCGAGCATCAGCACCATGACGACGGTCGTGAGGCCGGCGAGCGCGCCGACGGCGATGACCGTCGCCGCCCAGTCGACGCCGACGTCGGAGAACGCCGTCGCGAGGGTGGCCTGCGTGCCGTCGGGCTTGTCGGCGAGCTGGGTGTACTTGACCATGCCGGTCAGGACGAGGGAGACGCCCACGTAGAGCACCGTCACGATGGCGAGCGAGCCGAGGATGCCGCGCGGCAGCGACTTCTGCGGGTTCCTCGTCTCCTCCGCCGTGGTGGCGACGACGTCGAACCCGATGAACGCGAAGAACACGACCGACGCCGCCGCCAGCAGCCCGTAGATGCCGAAGTTGCTGCTCCCGGCGCCCCCGAACAGCGACAGCAGCGACTGGGTCAGCCCGCTCTCGCCCGGCTCGGCGGGCGCAGCGGGCGGGACGAACGGCGTGTAGTTGGCGGCCTTGACGTACCCGATGCCGACGATGATCACCAGCAGCACGATGGCGACCTTGATCGTCGTGAACACGAGGCTGACCCGGCTGGAGAGCTTGGTGCCCAGCGCGAGCAGCGTCGTCAGGACGACGACCAGCAGCAGCGCGCCCCAGTCGAAGGTGAACGCCCCGCCGAGGGAGAACTGCGTCGGCACGTCGAGCCCGAACTGCCCGAGCGTCTGGTCGAGGTACTTCGACCAGCCCTTCGCGACGACGGCACTGCCCACCGCCAGCTCGAGGATCAGGTCCCAGCCGATGATCCAGGCGACGATCTCGCCGAACGTGGCGTAGGAGAACGTGTAGGCGCTGCCCGCGACAGGCACCGTCGACGCGAACTCCGCGTAGCACAGCGCCGCCAGCCCGCAGGCCACCGCGGCGATCACGAACGCGATCGACACCGACGGCCCCGCGACGTTGCCGGCGGTGCTCGCGGTGATCGTGAAGATGCCCGCTCCGACGACGACGGCGACGCCGAAGACGATCAGGTCCCAGGTCCCGAGGTCCTTGCGCAACTTGCTGTCCGGGTCGTCGGTGTCCTTCATGGACTGCTCGACGCTCTTGATCCGGAACACCCCGCTGCGCTGCGTCGCGGGCCGCACGTCCTCCGCCGTCATGAGACGAGGACGCTACGCCCGTGAGCCGTCGTCGGCATTCGCTGGCGAAGGGTTGCGGCGGGGCCCGCCGATCAGGCCAG
>NZ_BJVJ01000082.1 GCF_007989085.1 Pseudonocardia sulfidoxydans NBRC 16205 | reverse complement strand
GCCGTTCGTTCGTAAAGGGTCGGCAGCCGGCGCGTCAGCCGACCAGCGGCATGACCTTCTCGCCGAAGTCGTGCACGCCCTTCTCGAAGTCGTCGAAGGTGAACATCATCCCCCGCACCCCGTCCATCGCGGCGACGAGATCGATCTGCCGGGCGATGGTCTCCGGCGAGCCGACGAGCGTCGCCATGTTGAAGTTGATCGCGCCCTCGGGGAGGTTGATCGTCCGGGCGGTGCCGGAGTCGTCGGCGGAGACGTCCTTGCTGCCCTCGTCGGACATGTAGCCGAGCGCGGCCGCGTCGGCACCGGCGTTGTAGGAGGCCCATTTGGCCTGGGCCTCCTCGTCGGTGTCGGCCATGATCGCCATGAACAGCGGCAGGGAGCCGACGTCGCGGCCTGCGTCGGCGGCGAACCGGGCGAGGCGCTGGGTGGGTTCGCGGTAGGTCTCGGGGTCGTTGACGCCGGGGTTGAGGATGAAGTTGTAGTCGCCGTGTTCGGCGCAGAACCGCATCCCGCGTTCGGACTGTCCGGCGCACACGATGTCGACGTGCGCGGAGGGCCGCGGGGAGAGGACGCAGTCCTTCATCGTGAAGAACTGGCCGTCGAGGTCGCAGCGGCCCTTCTCGAACAGGTCGCGCAGGACGGTCACGTATTCGGTGGAGTAGTCGTAGCGCTGCCCGAAGTACTCGTCGCCGGGCCAGAGTCCCATCTGTTCGTACTCGCCGGACGCCCAGCCGGACACGATGTTGATGCCGAAGCGGCCGGGGGCGATGGAGTCGATTGTCGACGCCATGCGCGCCACCAGGGCGGGTGGCAACGTGAGGACGGCGGTCGAGGCGTAGAGCTTGATGCGTTCGGTGACGGCGGCGAGGCCCGCCATGAGCGTGAACGACTCGAGGTTGTGGTCCCAGAACTCGGTCTTCCCGCCGAACCCGCGCAGCTTGATCATCGAGAGCGCGAAGGCGAATCCTTGCCGTTCGGCTTCCTGGACGATGCGTTTGTTGAGGTCGAACGTCGGCATGTACTGCGGGGCGTTCTCCGAGATCAACCAGCCGTTGTTACCGATCGGGATGAAGACTCCGAAGTCCATGTCAGTTGCCTTTCGCAGAAGCACCCGGAGCAGAGGCACGCAGGGCGGGGACGACTTCCTTGGCGAGCAGTTCGATCGAGCTCAGTGCGTCGGTGACGGGCATTCCAGCCCAGTCGGTGCGGAAGAGGAAGTGGTCGACACCCAGCTCGCGCCACGGCAGCAGGGCCTCGAGGCAGTCGTCGGGGGTGCCGATGACGAAGCGGTCGTCCGCGAGCTCGTCGTAGGCGGCGCGGAAGGACTCCTTGTCGGGCATGACCTTGTCCTGGCCCCAGTCGGCGTACACCGAGTACTTCCCGGCCAGGTGCGGGCTCGCGAGCTCGACGGCCTTCTCCCGGGTCGGGGCGCAGAAGATCTCACGCATCAACGGCAGTTCGGTGACGGGCCCACGGCCGCCGGCCGCCCTTTCGGCGGCGAAGATCTCCAGCTGCCGACGGACGGTCGCGGCGGTGGCGTGCGGGTTGATCATCCAGGTGTCCGAGAGCCGGGCGGCGCGGCGCACGGCCTTGTCACTGTTCGCGGCCATCCAGATCGGCGGCGTCCCGACCGGCCGCATCGTGGCCCGGACACCGTCCAACTTGCACCAGGGCAGGTCCGCGTGGACCTCCTCCCCCGCCCACAGTGCCTCGACGATCCGCATGTTCTCCTCGAACCGGTGCACCCGGCCCCCGCGGCCGATGCCGAAGGCGTCGTACTCGAGGTCGCGATAACCCAGGCCGACACCGAACACGAGCCGCCCGCCGCAGACGATGTCGAGACTCGCGTAGTTCTCGGCGGTGTCGACGGGGTTGTGCAACGCGAGCAGGTGGATGCCGATACCGACGCGCATGTCGCCGGCCTCGGCGGCGAGCCGGGCCAGCCACGGCAGCGGCTGGATGTGCGCCAACGACTCCGCGAGATGGTGCTGACCGGCGAAGACGGAGTCGTAGCCGAGGTCGCGGGTCGCGCGGACCAGGGTCAGCTGCTCGTCGAGGGCGGCCCGTGCGTCCTTGCCGGGGTGTCGCTGGTGGGTGAGGAAGATGCCGGCGGAGCAGCCGTCAGCCACGGAGGGCCTCCGCGAAGTCGCGGGCGGAACCGTCGTCGGTGCCGAGGCCCAGCACGGCGGCGCGGACGCGGTCGGCGGTCTCGGCATCCGTCACGAGGGCCATGCAGGATGCGTACTTGGCGGCGATCTCGTCGTTGGTCAGCGGGCGTTCGTCGTGGCCGCGGTTCACCTGTTCGCGACGGGTCAGCACGCGGCCGTCGGTCAGCTCGATCTCGACGTAGCCGGAGTAGGCGCGCGGGAACGCGCTCTCGTCGTCGGGGGTGACGGTGACCTTGCGGGCCAGGTCGAGGATCTCCCTGTCGGCCAACGCCTCGTCGGCCAGCTCGGCCAGCCCGAACCGACCGCGCGACAGCGCCGCCGACACCACGAACGGGAGGCTGAACTTGGCGTCGTAGTCGCTGCGGGGCTCCCACTTCGCCTCGGGCGGCTCGCACACGACCTTGCCCGGCACCGGATGGATGCGGCAGCGGATCGCGGCGATGTCGGCGACGCGCAGACCGTGCTCGGCGCGCAGGTCGAGCGCGGCGTCGGCGAAGGCGTGGATGAAATGGCAGATCGGGTAGGGCTTGACCGCCGTGCGCATCAGCTCCCACTCGGCGCCCAGCCCCGCCGCGACAGCCCCCGGATCGGTCTCCCGACCGGTGAGGTGGGTGTTGTAGAGGCCGAACCGGCCCTCGTAGACCGCGGGCGGGCCGACCCAGCCGAAACGGGCGAAGCTCGCCGCCGTGATGCCCGACATCGCCGCCCACCCCGGGTGCTGACGCTTGGTCCACGACCCGTCCTGCAGGAACTCCATGACCCCCGCGGCCATCGAACCGACGATGCCCTGCGCGGCGACGAGCCCGTCGGCGTCGAGACCACCGAGCTTGCCCGCGGCCACCGCCGCACCGAACGCCCCGGCGACACCGGTGGGGTGGTAGCCGACGTCGTGGAACCCGGGCGACCCGCCGATCCCGACGCGCGCCGACACCTCCACGGCCAGCACGTAGGCGGTGAGCAGGTCGCGCGTCGACGCACCCGCGACCGTCGCAGCCGACAGCGCGGCCGGCAGCGCCGCGGCCGTCACGTGCGTGACCGCGGGAATGTGGGTGTCGTCGAAGTCGAGGCCGTGGATCAGCACCCCGTTGAGGACGGCGGCGTCGCGCGGGTCGAGCCGGTCGGGCATGCCGATGACGGGATGGCCACCCTCCGTCAACGCGGACAACGCATCGCGGGCCACGGCCGGGTAGCCGTAGGCCGTCGAGGCGAACGCGAGCCCGACGGCGTCGAGGACGAGATGACGTGCGCGGTCGAGGACCTCGGCCGGGATGTCGGCGTAGGTCAACGCTGCGCCGAACTCCGCGACCCGGCCGGACATCGTCGTGCGGACCGGGCTCTCGATGCTCACAGCAGTACCTCCGATATGGGTCAGTCGGGTGTGGCGCCGCTCACGGGCGACGATACGTCGGACATTTCGACCAGGGAAGGGACGGCCAGGTGGTGCGCCGTCAGCGCCTGGAAGACCCGCGCCGCGCGCAACGCCACGGCCTCCCCGTGCGGTGGGGCCATGAGCTGCGCCGACGTCGGGAGGCCGTCGGGGGCGAAACCCGTCGGGACGGCCAGACCCGGTGCGCCCGTGAGGTTCCCGAGCATCGTCGAGCGCGACTGCGCGGCGTAGAGCGGGAACTCCTCCCCGTCGACGACGACCGTCGCGTCGGGAAGCCGCGGCGCGGTCGAGGGGCACGTCGGGACGAGGATCAGGTCGGCGCCGGCGAAGACGTCGTCGAGCTCGCGCTGCAACCGCACCCGGAACTGCTGGGCCAGCAGGTAGTCGACGGCGGGCGTCGCGATGCCCTGGCTGATCCGCGACACGAGCACGGGGTCGTACTCCGACCAGCGCGCGGCGTTGACGCGGTGCACGCTCGCGGCCTCGACCCACACGATCCGGTAGCCGATCGCGAGCACCTCCGCCGCGGACGGGATGTCCGCCGCGACGATCTCGGCGCCGGCGTCGGCCAGCACGCCGGTCATCGCGTCGAGACCGGATCGGACGGCGCCGTCGCACATCTCCGTCAGGTAGCCGCCGACGACGGCGACCCTCAGTCCGCTGGCATCGGATACCGGCGAGGGGGTGAACGGCGGCAGCGCGGTCGCGCGGGGGTCGACGCCGTCCGGGCCGCGCAGCAGGCCGAACAGCAGCTCGACGTCGCGGGCGCTGCGGCACAACGGCCCCACGGTCTCGGCGGTCCACGACAGCGGGATGACGCCGGTCCGCGGGATCGCCCCGCTCGTGGGCTTGAGCCCGGTGAGCCCGCACCATGCCGAGGGCAGCCGGACCGAGCCGCCGACGTCGGTGCCCAGCCCGAACGGCACCGCCCGCGCCGCCACCGATGCCGCCGTCCCCATCGACGAGCCGCCCGCCCACCGCTGCGGGTCCCACGGGTTGCGGGTCGTGCCGAAGCGGGGCGGGTTCGGTCCGCCGACGGCGAACTCCGTCGTCGTGTCCTTGCTGACGGCGATCGCGCCCGCCGCCTCCAGCCGGCGCACGACCTCCGCGCTGCGCGTCGCGGGCTCGTCGGAGGAGACCCACGAGCCGCCGGTGGTCGGGACGCCCTCGACGTCGATGACGTCCTTCACCGCGAACGGGACGCCCTCCAGCGGTCGGGCGGTGCCGTCGGCCCAGCGGCGGGCGGACTCCTCCGCGGCGGCGCCGGCGCGTTCGTCGAGGAAGGCGATCGTGGTGTTGAGGACCTCGTGCACCTCCTTCAGCCGCGCGAGCGAGCCGGCGACGACGTCCCGTGGGTCGGCGCCGCCGCGGTACTCCTCCAGGAGACCGTGCACGTCGAGGTTCATCGCGCGCGCAGCCAGGCGTCGCCGTGCGCGGGATCGACGGGCCAGCCGTCGTCGAGGGGCGGGTCGGCGCGCAGCCGCGCCGCGGCGGGCTCGGCCGCCTCCACGGCCGCGGCCATCTCGGCCAGCTGCGCGTCGCTCAACGTGTAGCCGAGCCGCTCGGCAAGCTCCTGTGAGCGCCAATAGTCGCTATAGCGACTATTGCCGCTCACGAGATCACGGCCTTCCCCGCCAGCAACGACTTGGCGACGACGGTGCGCAGCACGTCGTTGGTGCCCTCGCCGATCGACATCAACGGCGCGTCGCGGTAGAGCCGCTCCACCTCGAACTCCGTGGAGTAGCCATACCCACCGTGGATACGCATGGCATCCATCGCGCACGACAACGCCGCCTCCGACGCCGCGATCTTCGCCATCCCCGACTCCGTGTCCATCCGCACGCCCTCGTCCATCCGCGACGCCGCCCAGTACGTCATCAACCGGGCCGACTGCAACTGCACGGCCATCTCCGCGAGCCGCAGCTGGATCGCCTGGAAATCCCCGATCGGCCCACCGAACGCCGTCCGCTCGCGGGCGTACTTCAACGCTTCGTCATAGGCCCGCTGGGCAACGCCGACGCTGCGCGCCGCGATGTTGATCCGACCCGTCTCCAACGCCGACAACGCCTGCTGCAACCCGCGACCCTCGACCCCGCCGAGCAGCTGCGACGCCGGCACCCGCACATCGGTCAGCACGACCTCGCACGACTCGGTGCCCTTGTAGCCCAGCTTGCCGATGTCGGCGGTGACCTCGAACCCCTCCGACGACGCCTCGACCAGCAGGATCGACATGCCGCGATGAGCAGGGCGCGCGGAGGTATCGGTCTTGACCAGCACCGGCAACGGATCGGCGTAGCGCGCGTTGGTGATCCACATCTTGGTGCCGTTGACGACGTAGGTGTCCCCGTCGCGCTCGGCGACGGTCGAGATGCCCTGCAGATCGGTGCCCGCGCCGGGCTCGGTCAGCGCGATGCCGGTCCGGCGTTCACCCGTCGCCAGCTCAGGGAGATAGCGACGCTTCTGCTCCTCGGTGCCGTGGTGGGCGAGCATCCAGCTGGAGACGGAGTGGCTGCCGAGGATCCCGGCGATGCCCATCCAGCCGCGCGAGATCTCCTCGAACGTCAGCGCGAAGCTCACGTTGTCCGCACCCAGGCCGCCGTACTCCTCCGGGATCACCAACCCGAACAGGCCCAGCTCCCGCATCCCGGCGACGATCTCGCTCGGGTAGCGGCCCTCCCGTTCCCAGTCGCGCGCGACGGGGACGATCTCCCGGTCGACGAAGTCGCGCAACGTCTGCCGGAACAGCCGCTGCTCGTCGTTGAGCCCGAAGTCCATCTCAGTCCTTCCCAAAGGCACCGGATGCGCGCAGGGCTGCGATCCGGTCGTCGTCGTAGCCGAGGTCACGCAGCACGGCGTCGGTGTGTTCGCCCATCGCCGGGGCCGCACGCGTCGGGGCGCGGTCGTCGCCGGGCGGGCCGACGCGCACCGCCGACCGCAGCGTTCGCACCGTCCCGAACCGGGGATGCGACGTCTCCGCCACGAGGTCACGGGCGAGGGTGTGCGGGTCGGTCAGCGCCGCGTCGACCTCGTTGATGGGCGCGCACGGGATCGAGGCCGCATACAGCGGTACGAGCCACTCGTCGACGGTCCGGCCGGCGAAGATCTCCTCCAGCAGCGGGACGATCACGTCGCGGTGCCGGGCGCGGTCGGCGAACGTGGCGAACCGCGGGTCCTCGGCAAGCTCCGGGCGTCCGATGACGACGGTCAGCCGCTGCCAGAACTTCTCCTTCGCGCAGCCGACGACGAGCCAGCCGTCGGCCGCCTCGAAGGCCTGGAACGGGATCAGCGACGGGTGCGCGGAGTGCCGCGTCCGGGCAGGCTCGTAGCCGGCGGTCATGTGCCACGTCCCCGGATAGGTCAGCAGGCTCACCGCGGTGTCGTAGAGGCTGACGTCGCAGTCGGTGCCGACGCCGTCGCGTCGCGCCGCGTGGATGCCCGCGAGCAGGGAGATGGCCGCGACGTACCCGCCGGAGTAGTCGACGAGCGAGAGTCCCGTCTTCTGCGGGGCCCCGCCGGGTTCGCCGGTCAGCGACATCCAGCCGCCGAGGGCCTGCAGCACGTAGTCGTATCCGGGCTCACGCGACCGCGGCCCGGTCATTCCGAACCCGGTCAGCGAGCAGCACACGATCCGCGGGTTGACGTGCGCGAGATCGGCGTAGCGGATGCCGAGCTTCGCCGGGACGTCGCCACGCAGGTTGGAGTAGACGGCGTCGGCGCCGCGGACGAGGTCGTGGAACACCTCACGGCCGTCCGGGGTGCGGATGTCGAGCGTGATCGACGACTTGTCCCGGTTGAACGACTCGAAGAACAGTGAGTCGCCGCCCTCGGCATACGGCGGGACGTGGCGGCCGACGTCGCCACCGGCGCTCGGGTCCTCGATCTTGACGATGTCGGCACCCAGTTCGGCGAGGTGCATCGACCCGAAGGGGCCCGCCCCGTACTGCTCCAGGGAGATGATCCGGACGTCTTCCAACGGCCTCACAGCGCACCTCCGCGTCGACGTCGACGAGACCTCACGCTAAACGTCTGACATTTCGGGGTCAACCGGCGATAGGCTCCCCCGGTGCCCTCCGATCACGCCGCCCACCTGCGGGTGCGTCGCGACCGGCCCGCCTACCAGCAGGTCGCCGACGAGCTGCGCACCCAGATCGTCGGCGGGCTCATGCCGGCGGGGTCGCGACTGCCCAACGAGGCCGAGCTGAGCCGCTCGTTCGCGGTCAGCCGCAGCACTGTCCGCGAGGCACTGCGGTCACTGGCCAGCCAGCACCTCGTCGAGACCCGGCGCGGGGTGCACGGCGGCTCGTTCGTCGCCGCCCCCGACCCACAGCGGGTCGTCGCCGCGCTCGGCGAGTCCCTCGGCGTCCTCGTCCGCACCCCGCGGCTCGGGCTCGCCGACCTCCTCGAGGCCCGCCTCCTCCTCGAACCCGCCGCCGCCCGGCTCGCCGCCGAACGCGCCGACGCGGACACCGTCGAGGCCGTCCGGGCCGCCGCGCAGGCGCCGCACGACCCGCGCGACCCCAGCGGCTTCGTGCCCCACCTCGACTTCCACACGACGATCCTGATGGCCACCGGGAACCTCATGTTCACGCTCATGGGCCAGCCGGTGTCCGACGTGCTCCGCACCAGCCTCGACCGCACCGCCGTCGACCAGGAAGAATGGGCCTCGGTCGACGCCGATCACGCCGTGATCGCGGAGCACATCGCGTCCGGCCGGACGGATCAGGCGGAGTCGGCCATGCGGCAGCACCTCGAGTCGTTGCGTCCGCTCTACGAGCGGGCAGGCCACTGGGACGACGCCGCGACGAACGGATGATCCTGCGCCACAAACGGTCGATCGACCGTTCGTCGCGCCGACACACATGCCGTTGACCGCTCATCGCAGTACGCCCATACGCTGACGTGCAGTCACCGCCGGTCGTCGCATCACATCGGCGTGGTTGCTGCAGATCTCATCACGGAGTGGTTACTTTCAAGTCGCCGCCCGGTGATCACGCCGGGCGACGCACCTGGTCGGCCGTCTCCACCTGCCCGCCGACACTCCCCCAGGTGCCCGCGCTCCCCGGGGCAGGTACGGACGAGGTCGCTCCCCAACCTCTTCGTCCGTATGACGGCAAGGACCGCTACATGGCTACGCACCGTGCTGTCGCCCTGCTCGACAAACCCGGCGCTACCCGTACCCCCCGCCCCGCCGCGGAACTGATCGCACAGTTCGGCGTCGAGCTGCCATCGGTCCCCACCGACCGTCCGCGCCACGGCACCGTCCTGCCGTCGCCGCGCACCGAGGTCGACGCCGACCGTCCGGCCAACCCGCTGATCTCCGCCCCGTTCATCCCGGCGCAGCCGTCCCGGCAGCCCGACTGGTTCGCGACCGGGTGGAGCGCCCCGGCCCTCGAACCCGTCGACGCCGACGACGCGCTGCAGCCCGGCCGCGCGAGCGACGAGGTCCGCGCCCGGGTCGCCGCGCTGCTCGCCGAGGTCCCCCCGACCGACGACACCGAGCTGGGCGGCGGCGCGCTGTTCGACGCGCACGACCGCGCCCCACTCGCCGTGGTCCCGGCCGCCGACGACACCGCGACGGACGCCACCGCCGCGAGCGACGCCCCCGCCGACGACGCGGACGACGCCGGCGGCGCTCCGACCGCCGCCGAGCTGCAGGCGATCGCGACCGACCGCACCGACGCCCGTCGCGTCTCCTCCGCGCCCGCCGGGCTGGCCGGTGCCACCGCGGCCTTCGCCGTCGAGCAGGCCCGCCGCGCCCGCCTCGGCGGCATCCCGCACCAGGGCGCCGTCGCCGCCGCGTCCGCGACCGTTCTCGGCGCGACCGCCGCGATCGTCGCCGTCACCGGCGGGTTCAGCGCCCACGACACCGCGGCCGACCTCTCCGCGACCGTCGACCAGGCCACTCAGCGCATCGAGCTGGCCAAGCCCGCCGAGGCCGTCCCGCAGGTCCAGCTCAGCGGCGCCTCCGACACGGTCGCCAAGAAGATCGCCGAGGCGGCCGACAAGCACCGCGCCGACGCCACGCAGATCATCGCGGCCGCTCGTGCGCCGCAGCGCACCGGCAACGCCGGGGGTGCCGGCGCCGGTGGTTCCAACGCCGGCGGCGGCGGGGCCGGCGGCGGGACCGTCGTGTCCGGGAGCAGCAAGGCCGCCGCCGCGCTGCGCGCGGCGCTGACCCAGCAGGGCAAGCCGTACGTGTGGGGCGCCGCCGGTCCGTCGGCCTACGACTGCTCCGGCCTCGTGCTCTGGGCCTACAAGCAGGTCGGCGTGAGCCTGCCGCACTCGTCGTCGGCGCAGTCGCGGATGGGCACCCCTGTCAGCAAGTCGCAGCTGCAGCCCGGTGACCTGGTGTTCTTCTACTCGCCGGTCAGCCACGTCGGCATCTACATGGGCAACGGCAACATCCTGCACGCCTCGACGTCGGGCCAGCCCGTCAAGATCTCGAAGATGGCGAACATGCCGTTCAACAGCGCGCGTCGCCTCTGAGGCTCCACCTCCGATGATCGGCCTCCCCGGCAGGGGCGGCCGATCTTCACCCGTTCGCCGTCGCGAGAACACGACCGGTCGTCGACGACACGCGGTGGGCGTCCTGCGGATCACTCGATCGTGGCGATAGGGTCGCGACGTCGCCCGGAGTAGTCGCCGGGTCGGCGCGCCCGATCGGCCGTCACCACGCCCCGCCGATCGCTCCCCCGGGCGCCCGCGAGACAGGGGCGGAGCCGTGCAGCGTCGCGCGGCCGACGGCGAGGACGCCTCCATGAGCCAGCGCGTGGCCGACGCGACCACCGACGCCGTACCGGTACGCCAGGTCGCCGACGTCATCCTGTCGTTCGGTCTCGAGCTGCCCACCGTTCCCGCCCCGCGCCGACCGCGCCGCTCCTCCGGCGCCCACCGCCTCGCCGACGCGCCCGCCCGCCCGCACATGGGTACCGACCCGGGCGCCGAGTCCGGCGCGAGCCGCACCGTCACCGTCGCTCCCGAGGTCCTCGCCAAGGCCCGGCGTCTCGCGTTCGGACCGCCGCTGCCGCCGATCCCGGACCAGCGCGGTTCCCGCACCCCCGCGGCCGACGACGCGTGGGCGCCCACCACCGCCGTCCCGGCTCCCCGCCGCCACCGTGACGACGTCGCCCCCCACACGACGGTCCTGCCGCTGCAGACCCGTGGCCCCGTCGACGACGACCCCTGGGCGCCCGGGGCCCCGAGCGGCGCGACCCGGTTCGTCGCCGGCCCCGACCGGTCCGACGAGCCCGAGACCGATCCGTTCGGCTTCGACGCCACCGCCGTCACCGCCGCGGCCGACGTCCACCGGCCGATCCGCGACACCGCCGACCGGGACGACGACACCGCGCTGGTCACGCAGGACGAGCCCTACCCCGACATCGACCGGCCCGTCGCCGGCGGGCGGACGGACCTCGGCAACGCACGCCGCGGCCGGTCGACCCGGCAGCTGGCGGTCGTCACGGCGTCGATGGCGTCGGTCGCGATCGTCGGGGCCGCCGCGGCCGCGGTGGTGTCGCTGTCGAACAGCGGGCCGGCGCCGGCCGACAACGCCTCCTCCGATCTCGACCTCGCGCACCAGGCCGCCCTGCCCAAGGCCCCGGACACGGTGCAGGCCCAGACGCCCCCCGAGGTCCCGCCGACGACGCGGACGCAGCCGACCACCGGCGACCGCAAGGGCGCCGCCGCCTCCGCACCGGACGCCGGCACGGACCACGACAACGCAACCGGGAACAGCACGTCGACCCGGACCACGACCACCACGACCCGCGCCCCGGCCGCCGCCCGCGCCGTGCCCGCGGTCACCGCCTCCGGCAACAGCGCCGCCGCCGCCCAGGTCGCGTTGCAGCAGATCGGGAAGCCCTACAAGTGGGGCTCCGCCGGGCCGTCGGCGTTCGACTGCTCCGGGCTCGTCCACTACGCCTTCCAGCAGATGGGGGTGACGCTGCCGCGCACGGCGGCGGCGATGTCGCAGGTCGGCACCCCGGTGTCGAAGTCCGAGCTGAAGCCCGGCGACCTGGTGTTCTTCTACTCGCCCGTCAGCCACGTCGCGATCTACGTCGGCGACGGCAAGGTGGTGAACGCGACGACCGACGGCGAGCCCGTGCAGGTCTCCCCGCTCAGCGACTTCCCGATGACGAGCGCCCGCCGCGTCTGACGGGACGCGGGGCTCACAGCTCGGCGGGCCCCTCCTGCGGGTCGATGCCCAGCTGCTCCGCGACCAGACCCATCACGTCCTGCACCGCGATCGTGTCGGCCAGCGGCATCACCGTGCTCTCGGTGCGACCCGCGAGCAGGCCCGCGGTGACCTCCTCGAGCTCGTGGAAGTAGCCGCCGCCCGTGGCGGGGGCGAGGAACTCCTCGGGGTCCTTCCCGTGGCGACGCAGGACGCCCCGGTCGGGATGGTGGAACCGGGGCGGCACGTCGATCCAGCCCTCGGTGCCGACGACCCGCGCCTGCCCCGGCGTCAGGCACCGCAGGCTGGTGAACAGCGTCGCCGTCCGGCCGCCGGGGAAGGTGAGCAGCACCGACTCCTCGGTGTCGACCCCCGACGGCGCGAGCAGGCCGCGCGCGACGACCTCGTCGGGCTCGCCGAGGACCATCTGCGCGAACGAGATCGGGTAGACGGTCAGGTCGAACAGTGCGCCGCCACCGACCTTCGGGTCGTAGTACCGGTCGGCCGGGTTGTAGGGCTGGCTCACCCCGAGATCGGCCTGCACCGACCGGACCTCGCCGATCGCGCCGTCGGCGATCAACTCCCGCAGCTTGACGATCGCGGGCTGGAACCGCGTCCACATGGCCTCCATGGCGAACACTCCGGCGGCGCGCGCCGCGTCGGCGACCTCGCGCGTGGCGGCCGGGGTGACGGTGAACGCCTTCTCGACGAGCACCGCCTTGCCCGCGGCGATCGCGGCCAGGGCGATGGCGCGGTGCTGCGGGTGCGGGGTGGCGATGTAGACGGCGTCGACCTCGTCGTCGTCGAGGATCGCGCGGTAGGAGCCGTGGGGGCGGGCGATGCCGTGCTCGGCGGCGAACGCGGCCGCACGGTGCGCGTCGCGGGACGCGACCGCGACGGGTTCGGCGGCGTCGAGATGACCGAAGTCGCGCACCACCTTCGCCGCGATGCGGCCGGGGCCGACGATCCCCCACCTGACGGTCCCGCGTTCCGCGGTCTTCTCCGTTGCCATGGTCCACATCCTGGCCCGGGCGCCTGGTCGGGGCGAGTGCCGCTCCACAGCTGTGGACGGCCCTGTGGACAACTCGAACGACTGTTCGACTAACGGGCATCACCGAGCCGCCACGCGGCAACCGGTTCGTAACGTGGCGTTCCGCCGGGTCCTTTCCCCAACAGGCTGCGCACCACACACATGCGGGTGACGGTCTCCTCAGGACCGTTGCGCAGCAACGGGTCCAGCTCGGCGACGGCGGCGCGGACCGACGCGGGCGGACGCGCCGCCGCGAGCGTGAGGTGCGCCCGGAACCTGGTGCGGTCCACGGGGATCCGTGCCCGGGCCGCGGCAGCCTGGGCGGCCTCGGCAAGACGCCGCAGTCGCTCACGGTCACCGTCGACGCGTGCCCAGAGTGTCCGGTCCCCGAACCGGCCGGCGCCGTCGACCGTCAGCCGCAGCGGCGCGGCCCTGCGGGCGGCCCGACCGAGGCGTTCCTCCAGGTCGTCGCGACGCTCGTCGGGCACCTCGCCGAGGAACGCGAGCGTCACGTGCCATCTCTGCGGGGCGACCCAGCGCAGCTCCGGCCGGGCGGCCCGGACGGGCGCGACAGCGGCGTCGACCGCCGCGATCGTGACCGGGGAGGGCAGCAGCGCGACGAACAGCCGCATCAACGCCTCCGCCGCGGCGGCACCGGGATGCGCATCAGGTCGGCGGCGACGACGACCGGGCCGTCGAACACCTCCGCGGCCTCGGCGGCGAAGGCCAGGGGGTCGCGGTAGCGCTGCGAGAAGTGGGTGAGCACCAGCGTCCCGACACCCGCGCGGGCCGCGACCTCCGCCGCCTCGCGGGCCGTCAGGTGCCCGAAGCTGTGCGCGAGGTCGGCGTCGGGGTGCAGGAACGTCGACTCGATGACCAGCATGTCGACGCCTGCCGCCAGTTCCTCGACGCCCGCGCACAGCCGGGTGTCCATGACGAACGCGAACGACTGCCCCGGCCGCGGCGCGCTGACGTCGTCGAGCCGCACGGTCCGCCCGCCGACCTCGATGCTGCCGTCCCGGGCGAGCCGCGACACGGCCGGCCCGGTGACCCCGGCGGCGGCGAGCCGCTCGGGGAGCATGCGGCGGCCGTCGGGCTCGTCGAGCCGGTACCCGAAGGACTCCACGGGATGGTCGAGCCGCCGCACGCTGAGCGTGCCGAACGCCCCGGTGGCGACGGGCCCGTCGTCGGCAACAGGTTCCTCGCGCAGCTCGGCGACCTCGTGGAACGCGGTGGCGTACCGCAGCCGCGCGAACCAGTGCGCCCCCGACGCCGGGTAGTGCGCGACGACGGGGTGCGCCACCTTGTCCAGCGACAGCCGCTGCACGACGCCGGGCACGCCGAGGCAGTGGTCGCCGTGGAAGTGCGTCAGGCAGATCCGGGTGACGGCGCTGCTCGCGACGCCCGCGAACAGCAGCTGGCGCTGCGTGCCCTCGCCCGGGTCGAACAGCAGCCCCTCGCGGTCCCAGCGCAGCAGGTAGCCGTTGTGGCTGCGGTGCCGCGTGGGCGCCTGACTGGCCGTTCCGAGGACGACGAGCTCGCGGGCCGGCACGTCGGCGAGCCTAGAGCGCCTGTGAGTGGCGATAGTCGCTATAGCGACTATTACCGCTCACAACCCTCGAAAGACCGGCTTCCTCTTCTCCCGACGCGCAGCGCGGGCCTCGGCGAAGTCCTCGCTGGCCCAGCACGCGTCGAACGACTTCCCCAGCTCCGCCGCCGTCGCCGCGTCGAGCTCCGGCTCGAAGACGGTGTTGAGCACCTGCTTCGAGTACGCGAGCGTCAGCGGCGCGAGCTCGGCCATCTGCGCCGCCCAGGCGAGCGCGTCGTCGAGGTCCCCGAGCCGGTCCGCGAGCCCGAGCGCGTGGGCACGATCCGCGCCGATCTTCTCCAGGCCCAGCAGCGCGGCCCGGGCGGCGCCGTTGCCCGCGAGCAGCGAGAACCGGCGGATCGTCCACGGATCGACGGCCAGCGCGTTGCCCGCCGTGGGGATGGCGAAGGCCGCCGTGGGGGCGGCGACACGGACGTCGCAGGCGATCGCGATCTGCGTGCCCGCCCCGATGGCCGGGCCGTTCACCGCCGCGACGACGGGGACCGGCAGCGTCGTCAGGGTCTGCAGCATCCCGTACAGCGCCTCGCGGAACGTGTCGCCGTAGACGGCGTCGAGGTCGGCACCGGCGCAGAACGACGTCCCCTCCCCGGTGACGACGAGCGAGCGCGCCCCGTCGGCCACCGCCCCGGTCGCGGCGTCGCGGATCAGGTCGCACAGCTCGATCGTCAGCGCGTTGCGCTTGGCCGGGCGGCGCAACGTGATCACCGCGGTGCGGCCGCTGGTCCTCAGGTCGACGAGCTCACTCACGGTTCCTCCGGCGGGGTCGGCATCCCGTGATCCTCCGCGGCCCGCGGCGCCGCCGTCCACACGACCGACGGTGACAACGGCAACTCACGGCCGTCGCAGCAGTCGTGCCGACGAGCCCGAGATCCGTGCTGTTCCCCTTCTCAGAGCGCCCGGAACCGGCGGTCCCCGCCGACCGTCACGACGCGACCGAACCGCAGACCCGGGAAATGGGCGCCGACGACCAGGTCCGGCCCGTCACGGACCTCCTCGGCGATGGCGTTGCGGGCCGCGCTCGCGGCGACGGGATCGACGTCGAACACCGCCTGCCAGTCGGGCTCCGCCAGCTCCACGACCGAGTGCACGACGTCGCCCAGCAACAACGCGCGCTGCCCGCCGTCGCCGGAGAGCACGTAGACCGTCGACCCCGGCGTGTGGCCCGGGGTGTGCCGGGCGTCGAGCCCGGGGGCGACCGTCACGTCGGAGTCGAAGGGCGCCAACCGGTCCCGCAGCGGCCCGAGCTTGCGGACCGCACCCGGCGCGGCGTCGTCGGCCTCCACGAAGTGGGCCCAGTCGGCCTCGTGCACGCGGTAGGTGGCGTTGGGGAAGACGATCTCGCCCTTGCGCGTGGCCCAGCCGACGTGGTCGAAATGCAGGTGCGTGAACAGCACGTCGGTGACGTCCCCGGGCCCGACGCCGTGGGCGCGCAACGAGTCGAGGAAGTCGCCGCCGGAGTAGCTGTCGTTGCTGATCCCGCCGACGCCGACGTCGACCAGCACGACCCGGTCCCCGGTGCGGACCAGGAAACCGCCGATGTCGAAGTGCAGCCGCCCGTCGGCCTCCACCTGACCGGGATGGCAGGCCCAGGGATCGTCGACCCCCGGCCGGGTGAGCGCGTCCTTCGACTCGTGCCCCACCCCGTCGAGGACGGGCTGCACGTCGATCGCACCGATCTTCACGAGGACTCCCCTGTGAGTCGCTGTTGCGGGCGGACCTCAGGATCTTCCCCGCGCGCCTATGTTGATCGCATGACTGTCGCACTCGTCACCGGCGCGGGCGGCGGCATCGGTCGCGCCGTCGTCGCGACGCTCGCCGCCCGCGGCCACACCGTCGTCGCCACCGACGTCGCCGCCCCCGACCTCCCCGACTCCACCGGAGTCGCGCTCGACGTCACCGACACCCCGGGCGTCGAGCGGGTCGTCGGCGAGGTCGAATCCGCACACGGCCCGATCGACGTGCTCGTCTGCACCGCAGGCGTCATCCGTCCCGCCGGAATCCTCGACACCGGCGACGACGACTGGGCCACGATGCTCGACGTCAACACCACCGGTGTGCTGCGGATGCTGCGGGCCGTGGGCCGGCGGATGGCCGAGCGGCGGCGCGGGTCGATCGTGGTCGTCGCCTCGAACGCGGGGAGCGTGCCGCGCACCGGGATCGTCGGCTATGCGACGTCCAAGGCCGCGACCATCCACCTCACCCGCTGCGCCGGGCTGGAGCTGGCCGAGTTCGGGGTGCGCGCCAACGTCGTGTCGCCGGGGTCGACGGACACGACGATGCTGCGGGCCCTGCCCGTGCCGGGGGTCGTGGACGAGGCGGTCGAGCGGGCGGTCGCGGGCTCGCTGCCGCACCACCGCGTCGGCATCCCGTTGCGCCGCGTCGCCGATCCCGTGGACATCGCGGAGGCTGTCGCCTACCTGGCCTCCGACGCGGCCCGGCACGTGACGATGCAGGACCTGTACGTCGACGGCGGCGCCTCGCTGCAGACCTGACCCTCGTGAGTGGCGATAGTCGCTACAGCGACTATCGCCACTCACAGGGGGTTCGCAGCCGCTCCCGCGTCCACTCCGGAGGAGGCGACGACGGCGACCGCGGCGAGAGAGGCGGTGCCGGGTGTCAGGTAGCCGTCGTGGGTGGTGACGCCGGTCGTCGGCAGGAGGGTGGCGCCGAAGGACGACGAGGTGGGGTCGGTGCCGTGCCCGAGGTCGCCGATCTCGATCGAGGGCACCCACGTCATCCAGTCGGTGTCGGCGCGGGCGGCGAAGACGTGGGCGCGGGTGTGGAGGTCGGCGACGTCGTCGGTGCGGACGCCGGGGCTGCCGAGCAGGACGAGGTCGTCGGCGTCGAGGCGCGGGGCGGCCAGTGCGGCGACGACGGTGCCGTAGCTGTGGGCGACGACGGTCACGTGCGGGGCGCGGAGCCCGTCGACGAACGAGTCGAGCGCGGGCGCGCCGGCCCGGGCGAGCGCGCCGGAGGCGGCGTCGATCCCGAGGCCCTGCGGTGTGGTGTACCCGATCCAGACGACGACGGCGGTGCCGGGACCGGACGCGGCCCGCAGCGCGCGGGCCCACGAGAGCGGCTTCGCGATCGTGTGGAGGTCCATGTCGGAGCCGGGGACGATCACGGCGACCGACCGCGCGGTGGTGGGGTCCCCGACCGCGACGACGGCGAGCCCGCGCCCGGCGGGGTCGCATCCGAGCACTTGCAGATCGTCACCCTGCGTGGTGGAGGCGACGAGTGAGGCGGCACACGCGGCGTCGAGGGCGACTGGCCCCGCAGGGGCACCGGACGCCGGTTGCGCCACGGCCACGAGCAGCCCGAACAGCATCGCGAGGGCCGCGAAGGGGTACAACCAGCGGAAGGTCACGCTGATCGACGCTAAGAACGAAACGGTCCCGGATCGTCACGCTGCGGAACCGTCTTCGACCCCCTACCGCGGTCTCGTACGGCCGGGGTTCTCCCCCTGTGGTCGCACCAGCCCGCACTCGTAGGCGACGACGACGGCCTGTGCCCGGTCGCGCAGCCCGAGCTTGGCGAAGATGCGGCTGACGTGTGTCTTCACCGTCTGCTCGGCGAGGACGAGGCCGGCGGCGATCTCGGTGTTGGACAGTCCGCGGGCGACGAGACCCAGTACCTCGGTCTCACGGTCGGTCAGCGACGCGAGCCGGTCGGGGCGGGGTCCGGCGGCGGGGTCGGGCCGGGCGGCGACGAAGTGCCCGATGAGCCGGCGCGTCACCTCGGGCGCGAGGAGCGCCTCCCCGGCGGCGACGACGCGGACGGCGTGCAGCAGTTCGGTTGCGGGGGCGTGCTTGAGCAGGAAGCCGCTGGCCCCGGCGGCGAGGGCGTCGAAGATGTAGTCGTCGAGGTCGAAGGTGGTGAGCACGAGGACTTTCGGCGGCTCGGTCGAGCCCATGAGCGCGCGCGTCGCCGCGAGCCCGTCCATCTCCGGCATCCGGATGTCCATGAGCACCACGTCCGGGCTCGACGACGCGGCTTCGGTGAGGGCCGCCCGCCCGTCGCCCGCGGTGCCGACGACCGTCATGTCGGGCTGGGCGTCGAGCAGCGCGGCGAAACCCTCGCGGACCATCGCCTGGTCGTCGACGACGAGCACCCGGATCACGGACGCCCCCCGATCGGCAGTTCGGCACGCAGCAGGTAGCCGCCGTCGTCGGTGGGGGCGGTGTCCAGCGTGCCGCCGTGCACCTCGACGCGTTCACGCATGCCGCGCAGCCCCTGCCCGCTACCGGGCACGTCGGGCGCGGTCCCCGGCCCGTTCGCGACCGTCACGACCAGCCGAGAACCGCTGCGCGACAACGAAACCCGCACCGGGGCTCCCCCCGCGTGCTGTGCGGCGTTGGCCAGCCCCTGCTGCACGACCCGGTAGACGGTGAGCCCCAGCGGCGCGGCGACCGGCCCGCCCGGGTCGAGCTCCCAGGTCACGTCGGCACCGGCAGCACGGGCGTCGGACAGCAGGGTCTCCAGTTCGTCGACGCCGGGCTGCGGAGCACGCTCCCCACCTTCCGACGAACGCAGGACCCCGAGCAGGTTCTGCATCTCCCCCAATGCCTCCCGCGCCGCGGCGGCGACCTCGGCGAGTTCCGTGCGCGCGTTCTCGGGCAGTTCCCCGAGCCGGTAGGGCGCCGTCTCGCAACGCACCGCGATCATCGACATGTGGTGGGCGACGACGTCGTGCATCTCCCGCGCGATCCGCGCCCGCTCGGCCAGTGCACCCCGTTCGGCCTGGGCTTCCGCGACGCGCAGCCGTTCGGCCTCCAGCGCGCGGCGGGCGTCCCAGCGCGCCCCGAAGGCCATGCCGACCATGACCACGACGCCGACGACCAGCACGGAGACCCACAGGAGCCCGGCGTCGACGGGCCACGGCGTCAGGAACGTGACGACGCCGAGCAGCAGCGCCGTCAGGATCCCGACCCCGAGCGACACCGGCGCCGGACCCGCCCACGCCGCCATCAGCACGACCGGGATGACGAAGAGCCACTCCCACACCTCGAGGACCGGGACCGTCGGCACGGGTGGGCCGACGAGGAACGGCACGACGACCACCCAGACCGCCATGAGCCGCCACGCGTCCATGGGGCGGCGGTTGGCCAGCCACAGCGCGGCGACGAACGGGAGCAGCATCAGGAACGCGATGCCGCCGACCATGCGGTTGTCGTCGTTGAAGATCGCGCCCGCGGCGCTGACCGCGACGATCAGGCCGTAGCCGACGAACACGACCGTCAGCCAGCGGATCAGCCGGCGGCTGCGCGGATAGGGCCAGCGCGCGTCGGGCCGCGGGCCCTGCCAGATCACCGCGGCGAGCACCGTCCCGGCGATGCGCAGCGCACGACCACCGGGCGATCCGGGCTGCGGTGCGGCGTCGGTGGTCATCGTCGCCGAGACTAAGGGGTGTGACCCTCTCGTCCGCCGACGTCGCCGCCGCGACCGGCCGCATCGCCCCGCACGTGCGTCGCACTCCGCTGTTCGCCACGGAGTTCGACGGCCGCCCGCTGCTGCTCAAGCTGGAGCACCTGCAGCGCAGCGGGTCGTTCAAGATGCGGGGGGCGACGAACGCGCTGCTGTCGGGTGAGCGGCCCGAGCGGGTGGTCACGGCGTCGGGCGGCAACCACGGCCTCGGGGTGGCGACGGCGGCGGCGCGGCTGGGCATCCCGGCAACGGTGTTCGTGCCCGAGTCGGTGCCGGAGGCGAAGGCGCGACGGATCGAGGCGGCCGGGGCGAAGCTGGTCCGCCACGGCGCGACCTACGCCGAGGCGGCGGCCGCGGCGCACGCGGAGCCGGGCCGCTATCTGCACGCCTACGACCAGCCGGAGGTCGTCGCCGGCCAGGGCACGGTGGCGGCGGAGATCGTCGCGGCGGCCCCGGAGGTCGACGCGGTCGTCGTCGCGGCCGGGGGCGGCGGGCTCGCGGCGGGGACGACGCTGGGCGCGCCCGGGCGTCGCACGGTCACGGTCGAGCCGGAGCGCTGCCGGGCGGTCCACGCGGCGCTGACGGCGGGGGCGCCGGTGGACGTGGGGATCGACTCGGTCGCGGCCTCGGCCCTGGGTGCGACGCGGATCGGCGACCTCGCGTTCGACCTGCTGACGGCCGCCGGCGCCGTGCCGCTGCTGGTGTCGGACGCCGAGATCGTCGCGGCCCGGGACCTGCTGTGGGAGGAGTTCCGGCTGCGCGTGGAACCCGCCGCCGCGGCGCCGTTCGCGGCGTGGCTCGCCGGCCGGGTCCCCGGCGAGCGTCCCTGCCTGGTGCTGTGCGGGGCGAACGACTGACCGGCTCGTGAGTGGCGATAGTCGCTATAGCGACTATCGCCACTCACAGGCTATTCGGCGTTCGCGGCGCGGTAGGCCTCGGCGGTGAGGAGGTCGCCGAGGGCGGTGACCTCGACGGCGAAGAGCCAGCCCGCGCCGTAGGGGTCGTTGCCGACCACCGCGGCGTCGTCGGCGAGCGCGGTGTTGACCTCGGCGATCGTGCCGGTGGCCGGGCTGAACAGCTCGGACACCGACTTGGTCGACTCGATCTCGCCGCAGGGCTCGCCGGCGGTGACGGCCGCTCCGACCTCGGGCAGCTCGACGTAGACGATCTCGCCGAGCGCCTCGACGGCGACCGCGGAAATGCCGACCCGCACGGGCCCGGACGGGACGTCGGAGCCGGGGGTGACGGCGATCCATTCGTGTTCTGCGGTGTAGCCCAGCGACTCGGGGAGCGCGATCTCGGACACGGCGTTTCCTCTCGGATGCAGCGAGTGCCGCGGCATCCTACGAGACATCGTTCCCCACATGAGGTGACGACGCGGCGCCGTCAACCTTCGGACGTCTCGTCTGCGCGTCGAAGTCGTCCACGATAGGTGAAAGGCGTTTATGATGCTGTACGGCGTCGAGCGACGGAGGACACATCATGGCCACCCCGGACATCCGCGGTGACAAGCCGGCCGCCGTCGCGAGCTGGGAACCGATCGTCGGCGCCATCGGGCCCAAGGTCCGCGAGGTCCGCCAGCTGCTGGGCCTGTCGTTGCAGCAGCTCGCCGCCCGTTCCGAGGTCTCCGCCGCCGCCATCCACAAGGTCGAGCGCGGGGACATGGTCCCGACGATCACCACGCTGCTCAAGCTGTCCGCCGCCCTCGGTCGCCCGATCGGCTTCTTCGTCGACGACGCCGACTGGGCCGGCCCGGTGGGCGTCCACGTGCGCGCGGCCGAGCGCCCGCCCGCCCCGATCGACTGGGCGCCCGAGGCCACCGGGGTCGGGGCGACGGCCATCGCGAGCGCCGGCGAGCGGCTGCGCGCGAGCGGCGTCTGGGCCGAGATCGAGCCCGGCGGGACCAGCGGCGACGGCCGGTCCGTCCGCTCCGGCGAGGAGCTCGTGCTGGTCGTCAAAGGGGTGCTGGCCGTCGACATCGCGGGCGAGCGGTACCGCCTCGAGGCGGGGGACTCGCTGCACTTCCCGGCCGATCGTCCGCACTCCTGGCACAACCCCGGCCCCGACACCACCACCGCGGTCTGGTGGCTGCTGCGCGGCTGACCCGCGCGGCCGGAAGGTCCCGAGCAGAAGGCACGATACGTACGTGAGTGAGCGCGAAACCCTTGCCGAGCTCGTCGAGTCGGTGCTGACGAACCCCGGCCTGCACGCCAAGGCCGACATCGCCGTCGTCGGCGAGGTCCTCGGCGACACCGACTGGGTGGCCGGTCCGGGCGACGACGGCGCGGTGCTGCCGTTGGCGCCGACGGTCGGGTCGGGCGCCGGGGTGGTCGTGTGCGGCGAGGCGATGTTCCCGCCGTTCGTGAAGGCCGACCCGCGCGGCGCGGGGTTCGCAGCGGTGCTCGCCAACGTCAACGACATCGCGGCGATGGGCGCCGAGCCGATGGGCATCGTCGACACGATCGCCACGACGCCGGAGGCCGCGCAGCTCGCGCTGGCCGGGATGCGCACGGCGGCGGGCCTGCTCGACGTGCCGATCGTCGGCGGCCACCTCACCGCGCACGACGGCGAGCCGTCGATCTCCGCGTTCGCGGTCGGGTCGGTGACCGATCCGGCGCTGGCGCTGTCGGTGACCCGGGCGGAGCCGGGCCAGTCGCTGGTCGTCGCCGCGGCCACCACGGGCACGCTCAACCCGAACTTCCCGTTCTTCCGGGCCTTCGAGGACCGCGGTGAGCGCTGCGCGGGCGACGTCCGGCTGATGCCGCGGCTGGCCCGCGAGGGTGTCGTCGTCGCGGCCAAGGACATCTCGATGGCCGGGCTCGTCGGCTCGCTCGCGATGCTGCTGGAGGCGCGCGGGCTGGGCGTGACGGTCGACGTCGACGCCGTCCCGGCCCCCGAGGGCGTCCCGCTGACGCGCTGGTTCAACTGCTTCCCCAGCTTCGGGTTCCTGCTGTGCGTGCCCGCGGGCCGCGAGGAGGAGTGCCTCGCCGCGTTCGCGGACCGTGACCTGCAGGCCGCGGTGGTCGGCACCCTGGACGATTCGGGCGAACTGGCCCTGCGTCGCGGTGACGTGCGGAAACTCGTGCTGCGGCTGGACGAGTTCCTCGTCACCGGCCTGCCCCGCTGAGCCTCTGTGAGTGGCGATAGTCGCTATAGCGACTATCGCCACTCACGACCGGCCGGTGCTCACCCGCAGATGGCCTCGGCGCTGTCCTTGATCCCCGACAACGTCCGGGAGATGCCGGCCTCGAACTCGCGCAGCCGACCGAAGACGATCTGCTGCTCCTTGTCGGGCATCCGCTCGATCGCGGGCGTGAGGCCGGAGCGGCCGGGCCCGAGCTGGGCGCGGTAGCTCAGCCAGGTGCCGCCGCTGTCGGGACGTTCCAACGCGAACCGCCAGACCGCGGCGGGGGCGTTCGTGTCGCCGACGGCCCACGCCAGCGCGTTCGGCGGGTCGCACTCGACGATCGTCGACGTCGTCGACCAGGTGCCGATCGCGTCGTGGCGGCTGTGCCCGACGAACCGGGCACCGACGACGGGGAAGGTCGCGCCGTCGCACCATTCGACGGCCTGCAGCTCCTCGCTCATCGCGGGCAGCTTCTCGATCCGCGTGACGATGCTCCAGACGTGGTCGGGCACGGCGTCGATCCAGATCGCCAGCTCGACGGTCGGCGCGTCGGAGTACCTCGCCCCGGTCCACTCCACGTGTCGACGGTATCGGCCGACGCCGCCTCCTACCAGGCCGTTCACCCCCAACCGGGCGCAACCTCACGGTCGTCGGCGGCAGCCGGACCGACCGTGAGGTTGCGCGCCAGGAGTCAGTCCGCCAGGGCCGCGAGCCCGAGCTGGTCGAGTGACCTCACAGCGTCGAG
>NZ_BJVJ01000081.1 GCF_007989085.1 Pseudonocardia sulfidoxydans NBRC 16205 | reverse complement strand
GTGAGGTTGCGCGCGGTCGTCGGCGCGCAACCCCGCGGTCGGAGCGGGCCGATGCTCTCAGGTGCCGAGGCGGTCGCGCAGGCCCGAGGCCCGGCCGACCGGGCGCGCGACCGCGGCCCGGACCGCCGCCTCCGACCCGACGACCCGCACGCGCTCGATGGCCCGGGTGACGGCCGTGTAGAGCAGCTCGCGGGTGAGCAGCGGCGACTCCGGCGGCGGCAGCACGACGGTGACCTGCGAGAACTGGCTGCCCTGCGCGCGGTGCACCGTCATCGCGTGGACGCTCTGCGGCTGCGAGAGCCGGGCCGTCGCGACCCGCAGCGGGGCGCCGCCGCGGCCGAACACCGCCCGGGTGCGGCCCTCCTCGCGGACGAGGACACCGGTGTCGCCGTTGTACAGGTTCAGGTCGTAGTCGTTGGTGGTGACGAGCACGGCGCGGCCGGGGAACCACTCGCCGTCGTCGGGTCCCGGGCCGACACCGGCGTCGGCGAGCCAGCGCTCGACCTCCCAGCCCCACCGCGTCACCCCGTAGGGGCCGCGGCGGTGCGCGCACAGCAGCCGGTGCCGGTCGAGGGACTCCAAGGCCTTGTCGACGTCGCCGGCCCGGGCGTGCGCGACCAGCGTCGCGTTCGCGGCGACGACCTCGGCGCGGACGGCGTCGAGCCCGGGTGGGTCGCGCAGCTCCAGCGTGGGGGCCTCGACGAACTTGACCGCGTCGCCCCCCGAGCGCAGGGCGGCGACGGCGGCGTCGGGGTCGCCGCAGCGGATGGCCCGTGCCAGCGCGGCGATCTCGGCGCCGAAGCGCCACGTCCGGTCGAGCGTCACGACGCCGTGCACGACCGGAGGGTCGTCCGGGGCGAGGACGCCGAGCGAGCGCAGCGTCGACTCCAGTGCGGGTTCGACGGCGCCCGGGGCGCGGGCGAGGTCACCCAGCACCGCACCCGCCTCCACGGATGCGAGCTGGTCGGGGTCGCCGACCAGCAGGAGCCGGGCGTCGGGACGGACCGCCTCCAGGAGCCGGGCCATCATCGTCAGCGACACCATCGACGTCTCGTCGACCACGACGACGTCGTGGGGGAGCCGGTTGGTGCGGTCGTGGTGGAACCGGTTGGTGTGGCCGGGCTTGAAGCCGAGCAGTCGGTGCAGCGTCGAGGCGGAGAGATCACCCAGGCGTTCGCGGTCGGCCTCGGGCAGCTGCGTCACCTGCTCGCGGACGGCCTCGGCGAGCCGCGCCGCGGCCTTCCCGGTGGGCGCGGCGAGCGCGATGCGCGGCGGCGGGCCCGGCTGGTCGCGCAGCAGGGCCAGCAGCCGGGCGACGGTCGTCGTCTTACCGGTGCCGGGGCCGCCCGCGAGGACGGTGACGCGGCGCAGCGAGGCGACCGCGGCGGCGAGACGCTGCCGGTCGGGACCCTCGGCGCCGAACAGCCGGTGCAGGCCCGCGCGGAGCCGGTCGACGTCGATGCGGGGCGGCTCGGCGGTGGCGCGGTCGCGCAGCTCGACGCGGACCTGCTCCTCCTGGCGCCAGTAGCGGTCGAGGTAGAGCAGGCCGTCGGGCATCCGGAGCGGGGCTGTTCCGGAGCGCGGGTCGGCGGACACCAGCGGGCTGGCCAGGCACGCGGCGCGCCACGCGGGCGGGTCGGGCCACGGCAGCGCCGAGACGTCGACGAGCTCGTCGCCCTCGCCGAGCACGGTGGTGCCGACCTCGTCGAGGTCGACGCACACCGACCCGTGCCGCACCGCGCGCACGGCGAGCGCCGCCGCGAGCAGGACGGTCTCGTCGGTCTCGCCGCCGAGGCGCCCGAGCCGGCCGGCGACGTGCACGTCGGCGGCGGCGAGGACGCCGGCGGCGTTGAACCGGGCCAGCAGGCCGGCGGCGCCGCGGGCGAACCGCGGGTCGTGCAGATCCACGACGGGGGTGGTCACGAGAGGTTCCCCTCGTCGAGCAGCCGGGACAGGTCGGTGACCAGCGCGGACGGCGGTGCCCAGGAGAAGACACCGGCGGGGACGCCGTCGACCGCCGGGGTGTCGGGCCCACACATGCCGCGCAGGAACAGGTACAGCGCCCCGCCGAGGTGGGTGGCGGGGTCGTAGCCGGGCAGCCGCCAGCGCAGGTACCGGTGCAGCGCCACCGCGTAGAGCAGCGCCTGCAGCGGGTAGTGCGACGAGATCATCGCGTGCGTGAGCGCGGCGGCCGAGTAGTGCGCCGACGTCAGCGGGAGGTGGCCCTCGGGGCCGGCCGGGCCGAGCCAGTTCGTCTTGTAGTCGACGACGACGTAGCGCCCCCCGACGCGCAGCACTGCGTCGATGCTGCCGGTGAGGTAGCCGCGCAGCGGCTGGTCGGCGAGCAGCGGCGCGTCGAGGTGGTCGGGGTAGCCGGCCAGCGGGTCGTCGGCGGGGAGGTGGACGCGCAGCAGCCGGGCGACGTCGGCGAGGACGGGGGAGGGGCCCGGCCGGTAGCCGCCGGCGAGGGGCAGCTCGAAGTCGAGCTCGCTGAGCCGGTCGGCCGGCGTGACGTCGGCCAGGGTGGCGCCGCCGACGAGCGGACCCAGCGGCGTCCGGGCCACGGGAACGAGGGCGGCGGCCAGCTCGTCGGGGTCGACCGGGGCGGGCCGGCGGAGGAGCTCGGCGCCGGCGCGGGCGGCGAGCTCGGCGCGCAGGTCGGGCGCGGTGGTGTCGGCCGCCTCGAACACGGCGTGCACCAGCGTGCCGAACGCGGTACCCATCGGCAGATCGGCCATCGGCGACGGAACGGCTTGCGGCGCAACAGGATCGACCGACGCCAACTGGAGTGGGTCCGGCGAGGCGGGCTCGTCGGCGATCCCCGGGTCCTCGGGTTCGCTGACGACGGTCGGGGTGCGCGGCCCGGCGTCGTGGGCTGCGGCGGTGAGCGCGCTGTAGGAGGTGCGGCGCCAGTCCAGGTCGATGTCGCGGTCGAAGAACGCGGCGCCGAGCAGCGGCGTCGCCGCGGCCGGCGGGCCCCACGGCGCGGGCACGTCGTCGCCGACCCGTTCCACCACGACATGTGGGCTGCCGTCGGGGGCGCGGCCGGCCCGCTCGACGAGCGCGGCGAACATCGGTCCGGGGTCGCGCGGCACCGCGCACGTCTCGCGCGGCGTCTCTCCCGGCATCGCGCAGCCCGCGAGCATCCGGTGCAGCGACGACTTCGACGTCGTCGTCGCCGGGACCCACCAGGCCAGGATCTGGGAACGGGCGCGGGTGAGCGCGACGTAGAGCAGCCGCAGGTCCTCCCCGGCCTCCTCGGCGAGGTGCCCGCCCTGGCGCTCGGCGAACCGGGGCCCCGACGGGCCGCCGACGTCGAGGACCCGCTGCTGCTCGGGGCCCTCGTGCAGCCGGGCGAGCTTGGGGTCGGCCACGTTGCGGTCCCACGCGAACGGCACCGCGACGATCGGGTACTCCTGGCCCTTGCTGCGGTGCACGGTGACGATCTGGACGGCGTCGGCGTCGGACTCCAGGCGGCGGCTGCGGTCGGCGCCGGTGTCGGAGCCGGCCTCGTCGATGCGCCGGCGCAGCCACTCGACCAGCGCGGACGGGCCGAGGTGCTCCTGGGTGGCGGCGTGGTGCAGGGCCTGTCCGATGTGGCGCAGGTCGGTGAGGGTGCGGTCGCCGTCGGTGCGGGCGAGCAGCCGCTGCGCGAGGTTGCGCCGCTCGGACACGGCCTCCAGCAGGGCGGCGACGCCCCGCCCGCGCAGCGCGCCCGCCCAGTCGCGCAGGTCGTCGCCGACCCTCTCGACGACGGCGTCGGCGTCGGGACCGCACAGGTCGGCGACGGTGACCCCGGCGAAGCAGGTCAGCGCGGCGGCGCGCAGCCGCAGACCGCTGTGCGGCTGCTCCAGGGCTTCGAGCAGCGTCAGCCAGTCGGCCGCGACGGGGGTGCCGAACACGCTGCGCGTCCCGGTCACGACGGCCGCGACCCCGGCGTCGCGCAGCGCCCGGCTGACCATCTCGGCCTGGTCGTTGGTGCGCACCAGCACGGCGACGTCGCCGGGCAGGACGGCGCGCTCGCGCCCGTCGGCGGGGACGACCCGGGCCCCGCTCGCCAGGAGCCCGGCGATCTGCGCGGCCGTGTCGGCGGCGACCTGCGGGCGGGCGGCGTCGACCCGGCCGACCCCGTGGAACAGCTTGCCCAGCCGCTCGGTCCCGACGATCCGCACCCGCAGCGGCGCGTCGCACGCCGAACCGCGCAGCGTGCGGCCCTGCTCCACGGCCGTGACCGGGTGGACGACGATGTCGGCGTCGCCGAGCGCGGCCCCGTTGAACACGGCCTCGACCGCGGACAGGACGGCGCGGTCGCTGCGGTAGTTGTCGGCGAGGGTGAACCGCTCCCCGGCCCCGGCGGCCGCCTGCAGGTAGCTGACGACGTCGGCGCCGCGGAACGCGTAGATCGCCTGCTTGGGGTCGCCGATGAGGACGAGCGTGGTGTGCCCGTGGAAGGCTGCCGACAGGATGCGCCACTGCACCGGGTCGGTGTCCTGGAACTCGTCGACCAGCACGACGCGGTAGCGGCTGCGCAGCCGGGCCGCGGCCGCCTCGCCGCGGACCGGGTCGGACAGCGCGGCGTCGAGGCGCGTGAGCATGTCGTCGTAGCTGAAGATCTTGGCCGCGCGCTTGCGGCGGTCGACCTCACGGCGCACGGCCTCGGCGAAGCTGCGCCGCGTCGCGGCGACGGAACCCTTGTCGGCGTCGACGGGTTCGATGCGGGCCTGCGGGTCGCCGACGACGGCCCGGGCCAGCTCGAGGGCCTCGTCGCGGCCGAACGCCGGACGGTCGGCGCCGGTGGCGGCGTACTTGCGGACGTAGAAGTCGTCGACCACCTCCTCGACGAGGTCGTCGACCGACTCGACGAACAGCGCGTCGGGGTCGGCGTCGCCCAGCACCCCCAGCCCCGCGAGCATCCGCTGGCAGAACTGGTGGGTGGTGGCGATCGTGGCCGCGTCGAACTCGGCGACGGCCAGCCGCAGCCGCTCCCGGCGGGCCGCGACCTCCGCGTCGTCGCCGGTGGCGAGGTGGCGCAGCACGACGTCGGACGCGGCACGGGCCGCCGCCGGGTCGGCCAGCGCCCGCTCGGTGGCGGTGAGCCGTTCGCGGACGCGTTCGCGCAGCTCGTGGGTGGCCTCCCGGCCGAACGTGACGAGCATCAGCTCCGACAACGTGGCCACGCCCTCGGCGACGTAGCGGGCCGTGAGCGCGGCAATCGTGTACGTCTTGCCCGTCCCGGCGCTGGCCTCCAGCACCGTGGTCTCCCCGGCCGACGGCAGGGGACCGCACACCTCGAAGCGGCTCGTGGGAAGCACCATGGTCGTCACGGCAGGCTCACCTCCTCGGCCGCGAGCAGCGGCGTCCAGACCCGCATCGCGAGCTCACCGAACCTGCTGGGTTCGTCCCCGCTGCGCGCCGGTTCGGCGAGCAGCACGTCGAACGGTGTGCCGGCACCCCACACCAGGGTGTGGGCGGCGTCGTCGCGTTCGGGCCCGTAGCGCCCGCCCCACTGGGTGCGGGCGGCGTCGACGGCGTCGTCGGTGGTGCGGCCCCGCATCCGGCGGCGGTTCGCGTAGGCGTACGACGACTTCAGCGTCAACGGCAGGGCCGCGCACAGCCCGTCGCGGTGCAGGGCCAGCAGATCGGCCAGCTGGGCCGCGGCCCGGCCCTGCTCCAGCGGGCCGAGCACCGAGCGCTCCGGCCCGTCGGACCCGCGCCCGATGGTGACCGCCCGCCACGTGGTGTCGGGTCGGGCCGCGGTGAGCGCGAGCAGCCGCACCCACGCCCCGATCCGCTGCTTGGCGCCGAGCCGGGAGAACCCGGCGGCGACGACGTCGCCGGTCGCGCCCGGCCCGGAGCCGGTGCGCACCACCCCGCCGACGGTCCCGACGAGGCGCACCCCCGCGACGGTGGCGGTGACGTCGAGCGACTCGGGCGGCGAGGTGCGCAGCGGCAGGGTCGCGGCCACGAGCGGTTCGACCTGGGCGACGACGTCCTCCAGGATCCGGCGGCCCAGGGCGCCGGGCGGGAGCGCGCCGCGGCGCCACTCGGCGGCCGTGCAGGCGGCGAGGTCGTGCCCGGCGAGCCGGTCGGCGAGCAGCCGCGCCCCGATGTGCCAGCGCTGCAGCTGGTCGAGCTCGACGGGCAGCGCGTCGTCGGGGTCGTCGTCGGCGGCGAACACCGACACCCCGACCCGCTGGCGCAGGAACGCCTTGGCCGGGCCCTCCAGGAACCGGACCAGGTCGTCGAGCTCCACCTCCGTGGCGGGCGGGAGCGTGGGCAACGGGCCCGGCAGCAGCGGGGGCGGCGGGGTGCGGGTGCCCGTCGCGGCGATCGCGCCGGCGAGCGCGGCCCGGTCGAAGCTGAACGGGCGCGGCCCACCCAGCGCGTCGCCGGTGAAGTTCAGGGAGTCGAAGGGCTGCAACGGATGCCGGACCACCACATGGTCACGCGCACGTCGGCCGTCGGGTCCGACCGCCACCGTGTCGAGCGCGTCGAGCAGCTCCCCGACCGGCACCGACGGTGGCCGGCGGACGTTCGTGCGCTCGTCGGCACCCGAGTGGACGACGACGAGGTGCTCGGTCGCGGCGCCGATCGCGTCGAGCAGCAGCTGGCGGTCCTCGCTGCGCGGGTCGCGCTCGCCGACGCGCGGGTCGCGGGCCAGCACGTCGTCGCCGTCGGGCTCCCCGGCGCGGGGGAACGCGCCGTCGTCGAGACCCAGCAGGCACACGACGCGGTGCGGCACCGACCGCATCGGCACCAGCGTCGCGACGGTGAGGGTGCCGGTGCGGAAGTTCGCCCGCGTCGGGCGGCCCCGCAGCCGGTCGGTGAGCAGCCCGCGCACGTCGGGCAGGCCCAGTGGCACCGTCGACGCGTGCGGGCCGGCCGACGCCGTGACCTCCGCCAGCTCGGCGCGCGCCTGCGCGGCCTGCCACGCGTCGGTCGGGGTGGTCGTGGTCAGTGCGTCGAGGCCCCCGGTGAGCGCGGCCCCCCACTGCGTCAGCGTCCGCTCGCCGCGCAACCCGGCCAGCACCGCGGCGAGCCGCTCGACCAGCTCGGCGAACCGCCCGACCGTGTCGACGTCGGAGCTGCCGACGTCGTCGAGGGGTAGCGCGGTGCCCAGGTACTGCCGGTCGGCCTCGTCCATGGCGACGCCCAGCAGCATCCGGTCGAGCCCGGCCGACCACGTGTTCTGCGGGAACCCGCCCAGCGCGAACGGTCCCCGGTGCTCGGCGTCGAGCCCCCACCGCACCCCGGCGTTCACGACGAGCTCGCGCAGCCGGTCGAGCGCGTCGTCGTCGAACCGGAAGCGCCGGCGCACCGGCTCCGTGCCCGCGAGGTCGAGGACCTGGGTGGCGGTGAGCCGGGCATCGGCCAGCTCCAGCAGCGTCGCGACCGTGTCGAGCAGCGGGTTGACCTGCCGCAGCGCCCGGTCGGCCAGCCGGACCGGCAACCGGTGGCCGGGGTGGCCCGAGTCGTCGCCGCCGGTGTCGGCCGAGCCCACGGCCAGCCCGAACGTCGCCGAGATCAGCGGCGCGAACGTCTCGATGTCGGGGCACATGACGACGACGTCGCGCGGCTCGAGCGTCGGGTCGTCGGCCAGCAGCCCCAGCACGACCTCGCGTAGCACCTCCACCTGCCGGTCGGGCCCGTGGCAGGCGTGGACCTGGACGCTGCGGTCACCCGGGTCGAGCATGGTGGGCAGCGCGCCGGGGGCCGTGTCGTCGCGCAGCGCGCGCTGCAGCGCGCCCAGCAGCGTCGCGGGCGGCGGGGCGCCCTCGTGGTGGACGTCGGCGCCCACGGGCAGCCGCAGCTGCAGCTCCCGCACGTCGCGACCCAGCGACGCGAGCAGCGGGTTGGCGACCGCGCCCGCGCTCGTGTCGTCGGCGCGCCGCGGCGCGGTGCCCGCCTGCGCCGACAGCGTGCCCCACAGCGCCGGTGACGGGTGCGCGATCCACAGGTGGACGTCGCGGTGCGCGGCCAGCGCGTCGAGCACCGCGAGCCGGCCGGCCGCCAGCCGGGTGGGGCCGAACACCGACAGCCGCGGTGGCAGCGCGGCGCGGCCCGGCTCCTCGCGCAGCACCGCGCACGTCGCCTCGACCCGCTCGGCGGGCCCCGGGACGCCGATGTGCGCGCGCAAGCGCCGCCACAGCTCGGCCTGCCAGCGCAGGTCGGCCGCCAGCGGCGCCCCGCCCGGCCCGTCGACGTCGGCGCCCGCGAGCCACGCCCCGAGCATCCCGGGCCGGTGCGCGGCGTAGGAGGCGAACAGCTCGGCGAGCCGCCGCGCCAGCGCGTAGCGGCGGCCGCGCCGGTGCGAGTCGGTCGCCCCCGTGCCCAGGTGCGCCCCCAGCAGCGCGAAGCGTGCCTCGCCGGCCGCCTCGTCGATCAGCTCCAGCAGCGGCCACACCGCGCGGGCGGGACGCCACGGGTCGTCGTCCGGGTCGGTGCCCGTCGCCGCGAACACCGCGGCGTCGGCCACCTCGGCGGGCGACGGGAACCGGACGTTGGCGCACACCCCGTCGCCCCGGCCGTCGCGCGTGCCGAGCCGGTGCGCCAGCCGCTGCGCGAGCCAGCGCTCGACGCCGCGTTCGGGCACCGCGACGACCTCCGCGGCGAACGGGTCGGCCGGGACCTCGGCGAGGATCGCGGCCAGCGCGTCGGCGAGGGTGTCGGCGCGTTCGGCGCGGTGGACGTGCAGCACGCCCGGCACGTTATCGACCACCACCGACGATCTTGCGGACCCGCCCCCGACCAGTCCGTGACCGGCCGTGTGTCACCAGTTGGACGGCTCGTAGTCCTTGAGGAAGCAGCCGTGCAGGTCCTCGCCGGCCTCGCCGCGCACGATCGGGTCGTACACCCGGGCCGCACCGTCGACGAGGTCGAGCGGGGCGTGGAAGCCCTCCTGCGCGAGGCGCAGCCGCATCGGGTGCGGCCGCTCGTCGGTGATCCACCCGGTGTCGACGGCCGTCATCAGGATTCCGTCGGTCTCCAGCATCTCCGCCGACGACGTGCGCGTGAGCATGTTCAGCGCCGCCTTGGACATGTTGGTGTGCGGGTGGCCGGGGCCCTTGTAGGCGCGGTGGAACTGTCCCTCCATCGCGCTCACGTTGACGACGTACGTGCGCCGCGCGGGCGACGCCGCGAGCGTGGGGCGCAGCCGCGAGATCAGGATGAACGGTGCCGTCTGGTTGCACAGCTGGACCTCGAGCAGCTCCAGCGGGTCGACGTCCTCCACCGGCTGCGTCCAGCTGTTGACGCGCGCGGTGTCGGGCAGCAGGCCGCCCGCGTCGATCGAGACGATCCCGGCCTCGACCCGCTCCGGGTCGGCGCTGCCCGCGGTGAGCGCGAGCTCGGTGAGCGCGTGCGGCGACAGTGCTGCCGGCTCCAGCGTCGCCGGGCGCAGCGCCCCGGTGAGCGCGGCAGGGTGGGCGGCCGAGACGTCGCCGAACCGCACGACCTCGGGCACCGTCGCGGCGGGCAACGCCTCCTGCTCGGCGGTGACGAGCGCGGAGTAGGAGCCGGGGGAGCGGCGCACCGTCTGCGCAGCGTTGTTGATCAGGACGTCGAGGTGCCCGCGGGCGGCGACGTCGTCGGCCAGGCGGACCACCTGCGCCGGGTCGCGCAGGTCGATGCCGACGATCCGCAGCCGGTGCAGCCAGTCGGCGCTGTCGGGCATCGCGGCGAACCGGCGTGCCGCGTCGTTCGGGAACCGGGTGGTGATCGTGGTCTCGGCGCCGTCGCGCAGCAGCCGCAGCGCGATGTACATGCCGATCTTGGCCCGGCCGCCGGTGAGCAGCGCGCGGCGGCCGGTGAGGTCGGTGCGTGCGTCGCGACGCGAGCGGTTGAGCTCGGCGCACGGCGGGCAGAGCTGGTGGTAGAAGGCGTCGACGAGGGTGTAGCGCTGCTTGCACGTGTAGCAGGACCGGGCGCGCTGCAGGGTGCCCGCGGTGGCGCCCGGCGTGGCCGAGACGAGCGGGACGCCACGCGTCTCGTCGTCGATGCGGCCGGGGGCGCCGGTGGCGGTGGCCTCGGTGACGGCCCGGTCGGCCGCGGTGACCGCCTCGCGCTTCGCCTTGCGCCGGCGCAGCCGCACCGACTTCCAGATCCCCGCGGTCGCGCGCCGGATGGCGACGGCGTCGGGGTGTTCGGTGTCGAGGCCGTCGACCTGGGCGAGGACGCGCAGGCAGACGGCCAGGTCGGCGGGATCGATGCCGGCAGCCGGGGCGGGAGCCGGTGCGGATTCTGTGACGGTCACGGGAGGCTCAGGCGAACTCGGCCAGCGCCTTGCGGGCCTGCTCCAGCTCGGCCTCCAGCGCGGCGACGCGGGCCTCGCGCTCGGTGCGCGCGGCGGACACGACCTCCTCGATCGGGGCCGCGAGGTCGGCGTGCAGCTCGGCGGCCGCCCGGACGACCGCGGTGGCGGTGACCGGCAGCGCGCGGGCGATCCAGTCGGTGCCGCGCTTGAGATCGGCCTGCCACTCGCCGTCGGCGCTGCCGCTGACGGTGAGCGTCAGCTCGATCAGGCGTGTGCGGCGCGCGGTGGAGGTGGCGCCCTTGGGGCGGCCGCGGCGGCGCGGCGCGGCCGCCTCGGCACCGGAGTCGGCACCGGTGTCGGCACCGGCCTCGGCCGAGCCGGGGGTGGCCGAGTCGGGGGTGGCCGTCGGGGTCTCGGGCCGGGGGTCGTCAGGGGTCGTCACGTGCAGGCCTCTCGTGGTCGCTCCACCGAACAGGGTGATCGTAGAACGGGTGTTCGAACCGTCCGGATACGGGTGCGTGGCACGGATCGCACGCCGACCTGCAGGTTCCCACTGCATTTACATCGATACCTGATGTAAATTCGAGGGATGTCCGCTCCCGCCGACGCCCTCGAGCTCGCCCGCCTCGCGGCCACCCTGGAGCAGGTCAGCAGCTGGGTGCGCCGCTCCAGCCCACCCGCCGAGTGGAACCTCGTCGCCCTCTCGACGCTCGACTGCCTCGACCGGGCGGGCCCGCTGCGCGTCTCCGACCTCGTCGCCCGCGAGTCGATCTCGCAGCCCGGCATGACCGGGCTCGTCGCCCGCCTCCACACAGCCGGTCTCGTCACCCGCGCCGCCGACCCCACCGACGGCCGCGCCACCCTCGTCTCCCTCACCGACGCCGGCCGCGACTACATCCGCGAACGACACCGGATGCGCGCCGACACCGTCGTGACACACCTGCGGACGCTGTCCGCGGCGGACCGCCACGCGCTGCTCGCCGCCGTGCCCGCCCTCGGCCGGCTCGCCGACCGGGCCACCGAAGCCCCCGAGGAGGAATCCGAATGACCGCGCACGCCGGAGCGAGCCCGTTCCGCCAGCCCAAGGCGGTCTGGGCGGTCGCGTTCGCCTGCGTCATCTCCTTCATGGGGATCGGGCTGGTCGACCCGATCCTGCCCGCCCTCGCCGGCCAGCTGGACGCGAGCCCCACCCAGGTCGAGCTCCTGTTCACCAGCTACCTCGTCGTCACCGCGGTCGCGATGCTCGTCACCGGCTGGGTGTCGAGCCGCATCGGCGCCAAGAAGACCCTCGTCGCCGGGCTGGCCCTGATCGTCGTCTTCGCCGCCGCGGCCGCCCTGTCCGGCTCGATCGGTGGCATCGTCGGCTTCCGCGCCGGCTGGGGCCTGGGCAACGCGCTGTTCATCGCGACCTCGCTCGCCGTCATCGTCGGCTCCGCCAGCGGCGGGTTCGCCGGCGCGATCGTGCTCTACGAGACGGCGCTGGGCATCGGCATCGCCGCCGGCCCGCTGCTGGGAGGCCTCCTGGGCACCATCAGCTGGCGCGGCCCGTTCCTCGGCGTCTCGGTCCTCATGCTGATCGCCCTGGTCGCGACCGTCGTCCTCGTCGAACCCACCCCGAAACCCGCCGAACGCTCCCGGCTGCGCGAACCGATCACCGCGCTGCGCCACCGCAGCCTCGCGACCACCAGCGTCACCGGCCTGCTCTACAACTGGGGCTTCTTCACCCTGCTCGGCTACTCGCCGTTCCTGCTGAACCTGTCGGCGCTGCAGCTCGGCGCGGTGTTCTTCGCGTGGGGCATCCTCGTCGCGCTCTTCGCCGTGTTCGGCGCCACGATGCTCAAGAACCGCTACGGCACGCTGCGCTCCCTCGACGGCGCGCTCGCCCTCATCGCCGTGATCCTGCTGGTCATCGGGCTGTTCCCCGGCAACACGCTGATCGTCATGATCGCCGTGATCGCATCCGGTGCCGCCGTGGGGCTCAACAACACCCTGGTGACGACGGCCGTCATGAGTATCTCGCCCGTCCCGCGCAACGTCGCCTCCGCGACCTACGGGTTCGTCCGCTTCATCGGTGGTGGCCTCGCGCCGTTCGTGGCCGGGCTGCTGGCCGAGCACGTCGGGGTGCGGCTGCCGTTCCTGATCGGGGCGGTCGCGGTCGTCGTCGGCGCGGTCCTGCTGCACACGGTCAAGCGCGCACTCGACGACGCCGACGCCGACGCCGCCCGGGCCGCCGAGGACGCCGCAGCGGAGCAGGCCGTCACCGAGGTGCCCGCCGTCGAGGAGGAAGCGGTGCTCGCCGAGGAGGCCCTCGCCAGGGACGCCCGCACCACCGGGCGGCACCGGTGACCGCCGCGCCGTCCGGGCCGCGCGACCCGGAACGCGACCCGCAACGCGTGCCCGCGCACGCGCACGGGTTCGAGCTGGGCTGCGACGGGCCGTCGACCCTCGTCGTCGGCATCGACGGGTCGGACACCGGCTGGCGCGCGATGTACTACGCGGTCGGGCAGGCGCGGCGGCAGCGCAGCCGGGTCGTCGCCGTCTACGCGGAGCGGCAGACACCGCTGATGGCCACCCCGACGATGGTGCCGATCGTCGACGGCGAGGCCGACGAGAAGTTCCGCCGCTCCCTGGCGGCGACCGTCGCGGAGCTGGGGGAGGAGTTCGGCGTCGCGACGGAGCTCGTCGTGCTGGCCGCCGACCCGGTCGTGGCGTTGCTGCAGGTCGCGGAGCAGGTGCGGGCGGACGCGATCGTCGTCGGCGCCAGCGAGCAGACGGGTCACAAGCTGTTCGGCTCGGTCGCCGTCCGCACGGTGAAGACGGGCCACCGCCCGGTCACCGTCGTCCCGTAGCGCGCGTCCCGTAGCGCGCCGGGGTCGGCGTCGCCGAACGTGTGCTCAGCGCGCCCGCAACGCTCCCACGACACGTTCGCTGCGGTGACCGCCGTCGAGCGTGTCACCAGCGCGATCGGACCGCGCTGATCACACGCCCGGTGGCGGGCGGGGGACCCGGGGTCAGGTCGGCGGGGTGGCCGGCGAGCCCGTGCTCGGGGTCGCGCCCGGGGTGGCCTGCTGCGCGCGGCGGCGCAACAGGGCCGGTACACCGAACACCAGGATCGCGGTGACGCACATGGCGAGCAGCTCGGCCGCGCCCAGGCCCAGCCCGCCCAGCAGCACCGAGCCCACCAGCAGGCCCACCGCGAGGACCGCGGCGACGGCGAGCTCGGGCGTCGGCACGAAGCGGCGTCGTCGACGCCCACCGCGCAACGCGTCGTCGAGGTCGGGGAACTGCACGACCAGTTGACGTTCCAGCTGTTCGAGACGCTGCCGCTCCGCGGAGCTCAGCGGCGTCTCCGGTTCCGGGGGAGTCACACCTTCTTCTACCCCGTTCGGAGGCTGTTCACACGTGCTCGGCCGACCATCCTCGGCAGCGCGGGCGCCGTCGTCGTACGGTCGGCGCACCGTCGCTGCCGACGATCACCATGCAGGCGATCATCGGCAGCCGAACACCGCGCAGCCGATCACCGCCGGGGGGACCATGAGCACAGCCGCCGACGCCACACGGGTGGAGGAGGTGGCCGGGCGGGTCGTCGCCGACCACGACCCGCGCCGCGTCCCGGTCCAGGAGTTCCTCGGCGCCTGCTTCGACGCGGGGCTCTCGTGGGTGCACTTCCCCGAGGGCCTGGGCGGGCTGGGACTCTCGCGCGGGTTGCAGGCCTCGGCCGACGCGGTGCTGCAGGCCGCGGGCGGGCCGACCCCGTTCTGGCTCAACCCGATCGGCTACGGAATGGCCGCGCCGACGCTGTCCGAGCACGCGCGGTCGCCCGAGCTGGCCCGGTCCTGGCTGCGCCCGCTGGCGACGACCGAGGACATCTGGTGCCAGCTGTTCTCCGAGCCGGGGGCCGGGTCGGACCTCGCGGGCCTCGCGACGAGCGCGGTGCGCGACGGGGACAGCTGGGTCGTCAACGGCCAGAAGGTGTGGACGAGCCTCGCCCACCGCGCCCGCTGGGCGCTGCTGCTGGCGCGCACCGACCCCGACCAGCCCAAGCACAAGGGGCTGACCTACTTCGTGCTCGACATGGAGGCGCCCGGGGTGCGGACCCGCCCGCTGCGCCAGATGACGGGCCAGGCGGAGTTCAACGAGGTGTTCCTGGAGGACGCCCGCATCCCCGACGAGCACCGGCTCGGTGCGGTGGGCGACGGTTGGCGCGTCGCGATGACGACGTTGATGAACGAGCGCTCGGCGATCGGGGCGGGCGGCACGGAACGCGGGTCGGGGACGATCGCCGACGCGCTGGCGTTGTGGGCGGACCGCCCGCACCGCCGGACCCCGGTGCTGCGCGACCGGCTGGCGGCGCTGTGGACGCGGGCGGAGGCGCAGCGGCTGACGTCGGCGAGAGCCCGCCGCACGGCCACCGCGGGCTCGCCCGGGCCGGAGGGGTCGGTCAGCAAGCTGGTGGCCGCCGAGCTGAACCAGGACGTCTACGAGTTCTGCATGGACCTGCTCGGGCCCGAGGGCACGTTGTACGGCTCCTACGAGGTGCGCCGCGAGGGTGGCCGCGACGCCGACTGGCGTGGCGCGCTGCAGCAGCGGTTCCTGCGGTCGCGGGCCAACACGATCGAGGGCGGCACGTCGGAGGTGCTGCGCAACGTCCTGGGCGAGCGCGTCCTGGGGCTGCCGGGTGACCTGCGCGCGGACGCGGGCAAGGCGTGGAAGGACGTGCCGCGTGGCTGACATCGAGCTGGACACCGCTCCTGCGGAGTTCGACGTGACCGTGGAGCAGCAGGAGCTGCGGGCGGCGGTGCAGCGGTTCTGCGCCGAGCAGTCCGACGGGGCCGCGGTGCGCCGGCACATGGAGTCCGACACCGGTTTCGACGCGGCCGTGTGGTCCCGGCTGGGTCGTGAGCTGGGTGTCCTCGGCCTCGCCGTGCCGGAGGAGCTCGGCGGGGCCGGGGCCGGGCTGGTCGAGCAGGCGATCGTCGTCGAGGAGCTGGGTGCGGCGCTGCTGTGCGGTCCGGTGTTCGGGACGATCGGGCTGGCGCTGCCGGCGCTCGTGGCGTCCTCGCCCGGCCCGCTGCGCGACGAGCTGGTGCCCCCGCTGGTGGAGGGTGCCCGCACGGCGACGCTCGCCGCGCCCGAGCGGGCCGGGCTGTTCGACCCGCACGCCATCACCGTCGGCGCCGTGCACGCGGGCGACGGCTGGGAGCTGACCGGCGTCGTGCCCCAGGTCGTCGACGCCGCGGGCGCGGACGTGCTGCTCGTCGCGGCGAGCGGGCCGGAGGGCATCGCGTTGTTCGCCGTGCCCGGGGGTATCGAGCAGGTCGAGATCGACCCACTGACCACGCTGGACCTGACGCGGCGGCAGGCGACCGTCCGCATGCGGGAGGCGCCCGCCCGGCTGCTCGCGGGTGCCGACGAGATCGACGCCGTCCTCGGCCACGCGTTCTACGCGGGCTCGGCGCTGCTCGCGGCCGAGCAGGTCGGCGGGGCGCAGCACATGCTCGACGTGACCGTCGCGTACGCGAAGGAGCGGCTGCAGTTCGGCCGCCCGATCGGCTCGTTCCAGGCGGTGAAGCACCGTCTCGCCGACATGCTCGTGCTCGTCGAGCACGCTCGCTCGACCGCCCAGCACGCGGCGTGGGCCCTGCAGACCGGCAGCGACGACCCCTTCCTGGCGACGAGCATCGCGGCGGCGACGTGCTCGGAGGCCTACTACCGGGTGGCCGCCGACGCGGTGCAGCTGCACGGCGGCATCGGGTTCACCTGGGAACACGAGGCGCACCTGTACTTCAAGCGCGCGGTGACCGACGCGGCGCTGCTGGGCGGGGCGGAGATCCACCGCGACCGGATCGCGGCGGCGGTGCTCGACCACGTCCGCGCCACGCCGGGCGTCCCGCCGGTCGCGGACGGCCGGGCATGACGGTGCTCCCCGCCCGTGTCCTCGTCGCGAACCGTGGTGAGATCGCGATCCGGGTCCTCCGCACCTGCACCGAGCTGGGTGTCGAGGCCGTCGCCGTGTTCTCCGCCGACGACGCCGGTGCCCCCCACGTGCGTGCCGCCCCGCGGGCCGTGGCGCTGCCCGGGGAGGGCCCGGCGGCCTACCTCGACGTCGACGCCGTCGTCGCCGCGGCCCGGGAGTCCGGCTGCGACACCGTGCACCCCGGCTACGGCTTCCTGTCGGAGAACCCCGCGCTCGTGCGGGCCTGCGACGAGGCGGGCCTGACGTTCGTCGGGCCGTCCGCCGATGCGCTGGAACGCTTCGGCGACAAGACCCGCGCCCGTTCCGTCGCGGCCGCGGCGGGCGTGCCGGTCCCGCAGGGCACCGAGGGCCCGGTCGACCTCGACGGCGCGACCGCGTTCCTCGACGGCCTCGGCCCGGGGGCCGCGGTCGTGCTCAAGGCGGTCTCGGGCGGTGGCGGGCGCGGCATCCGGCCGGTGCGCGACCGCGCCGAGCTGCCCGCGGCGTACGCGTCGGCGACCCGGGAGGCGGCGGCTGCGACGGGTGGGGGCGGGGTGTACGTCGAACGGCTGGTCGTCGACGCCCGCCACGTCGAGGTGCAGGTCGCGGGCGACGGGGAGCGCGCCGTCGCCCTGGGCGACCGCGACTGCAGCGTGCAGCGCCGCCACCAGAAGCTCGTCGAGATCGCGCCCGCGCCCGGGCTCTCCGACGACGTGCGGGAGCGGCTCGCCGCGGCCGCGGAGGCGATCATCGGCAGCGGCTACCGCGGGCTGGGGACGGTGGAGTTCCTCGTCAGCGGCACGTCTGTGTACTTCCTGGAGGTCAACCCGCGGCTGCAGGTCGAGCACCCGGTCACCGAGGAGGTCACCGGCCTCGACCTCGTCGCCACCGGGCTGCGGCTGGCCGCCGGCGCGACGCTCGCCGACGTGGGCCTCGACGGGCGCCCGCCCGCGCCGCGCGGCAGCGCGATCCAGCTGCGCGTCACCACCGAGACCGTCACCCCCGACGGCCTGTACCCGGCCGCGGGGACGATCACGACGCTGGCGCTGCCGTCGGGTCGTGGGGTTCGGGTCGACGCCGCCGCCCACCCCGGCTACGCGACGAACCCGCGCTTCGACCCGTTGCTGGCCAAGGTGATCGCGCACGGTGCGGACCTCGGTACCGCGCTCGCTGTCGCCCGCCGGGCGCTCGCCGAGACCGTCGTCGGCGGCGTCGACACGACGGTCGGGCTGCTGCGCGCGCTGCTCGCCGACCCGGCCTGGGTTCCGGGGCAGTCGGGGACGGACTTCCTCGACACGCACCTCCCGACGCTGGCCGGCGCGTCCGGGTCGATCGGAGAGCGGCCACCGGCGCAGGACGGGACCGTGGCGGTCACCGTTCCCACGACCGGCACCGTCGTGACCGTCGAGGTCGGCGAGGGCGACGAGGTCGCCGCCGGCACGACGCTGCTGGTGCTCGAGGCGATGAAGATGGAGCACCCCGTCGTGGCGCCCACGGCCGGGGTGGTCCGCCGTGTCGACGTGACCGTCGGCGACACCCCGTCCGCCGGAACCGTGGCCGTCCACCTGGAGGAACGCGAGACCGCGGGCGACGCCGCGGCCGACGTCGCCGATCTGGATCCCGACCACGTCCGCGACGACCTCGACCAGGTGCTGCGCCGCCGCGCGATCGGGCTCGACGCCGCTCGCCCCGACGCCGTCGCCCGGCGCCGCCGCACGGGCCGCCGCACCGCCCGGGAGAACGTCGACGACCTCGTCGACCCGGGCACCTTCGTCGAGTACGGGGCGCTCGCGATCGCCGCGCAGCGACGCCGCCGCACCGTCGACGACCTCGTCGAACGCACCCCGGCCGACGGGCTCGTCGCCGGCACCGCCGACGTGGGCGGGCACCAGGTCGTCGTGATGTCCTACGACTACACCGTCCTCGCCGGGACCCAGGGCGCGCACAACCACAAGAAGAAGGACCGGCTCTTCGAGCTGGCCGAGCATCGGATGCTGCCGCTCGTCGTGTTCTGCGAGGGCGGGGGCGGGCGGCCCGGCGACACCGACGGCAGCTGGGTCTCGATGCTCGACGTGCCCGCCTTCCACCTGTTCGGCCGGCTCTCGGGGCGGGTGCCGCTGGTCGGGATCGTGTCCGGCTACTGCTTCGCGGGCAACGCCGCGCTCGCCGGCTGCTGCGACGTCGTCATCGCCACCGAGGACGCGAACCTCGGCATGGGTGGCCCGGCGATGATCGAGGGCGGCGGGCTGGGGGTCGTCGAGCCCCGCGAGATCGGGCCGATGCGCGACCAGGTCCCCAACGGTGTCGTCGACGTCCTGGTCGCCGACGAGGCGGAGGCCGTCGACGTCGCGCGCCGGTACCTGTCGTACTTCCAGGGGCCGCGCGACGAGTGGGAGGCGCCCGACCAGCGGCTGCTGCGCCACGTCGTCCCCGAGAACCGCGTGCGGGTCTACGACGTCCGCGCCGTGATCGACGGTCTGGCCGACACCGGGTCGGTGCTGGAGCTGCGCCGCGGGTTCGCCGCGGGGATGGTCACGGCGTTGGTGCGGATCGAGGGCCGCCCGATGGGGCTGCTCGCCAACGATCCCACCCACCTCGGCGGCGCGATCGACCGCGACGGCGCCGACAAGGCCGCCCGCTTCATGCAGCTGTGCGACGCGTTCGGGCTGCCGATCGTCTCGCTCGTCGACACCCCCGGGTTCATGGTGGGCCCGGAGTCCGAGCGCACGGCGACGGTGCGGCACTTCTCGCGGATGTTCGTCGTCGGCGCCAATGTTGACGTGCCGATCGGGATGGTCGTGGTGCGCAAGTGCTACGGGCTCGGCGGGCAGTCGATGGGCGGCGGCTCGACCAAGGCGCCGCAGTTCTGTGTCGCGTGGCCGACCGGCGAGTTCGGCGGGATGGGCCTGGAGGGCGCGGTACGGCTGGGCTTCCGCAAGGAGCTCGACGCCGTCGAGGACCCGGCGGAGCGGGACGCGTTGTACCGCAAGCTCGTCGCCGAGATGTACGAGCAGGGCAAGGCCACCAACACGGCCAGTGTCTTCGAGATCGACGACGTCATCGACCCGGTCGAGACGCGGCGCTGGATTGTGGAGGGCTTCCGCGGCTACGTGCCGCAGAACATGGGCGCGCGCCGCCCCAACGTCGACACCTGGTGAACCCCTGTGAGCGGCGATGGTCGCTATGGCGACCATCGCCGCTCACGAGGCCTGCTCAGGAGACGATCACGTACAGGCCGTACCCGACGATCGCGACAACGGCGAGCAGGCAGACCGCGGCGACCGCGGTGCCGGCGGCCGGGCTCAGGCCCGGCTTCGCGCCGTCGGTCGGCCCGCCGACGGGTTGTTTCGCCCGCGCCGAGAGGCCGACGAGGGCGACGGCGAGCAGGACGACGACGGCGACGCCGGCGGCCAGCGAGACGAGCGAGACGATGCCGAAAGAACCCCAGGCGATGCCCATCGTGATACCTCCGGGCTCAGGACGCCGTCCCGGCGGGGGCCTTCTCGCCGGGGGTCGGGACGTCGTTGACGTTGTGGGCGGTGACGGGCTTGCGGCGCGAGATCGCGTAGATGCCGGCGCCGGCCGCGATCGCGACGACCGCGACGACGACCGTACCGACGGTGCCCGTCGAGGCGAGCCAGGCCGCGACGGCGCCGACGGCCGCCGCGGCGGGCAGCGTCAGCAGCCATGCCAGTGCCATCTGCCTGGCGACGCTCCACTGCACCGACGCCAGCCGACGACCCGCGCCGGCACCGAAGATCGAGCCGGTGGCGACCTGGGTCGTCGACAGTGCGAAGCCGAGGTGTGACGAGGTCAGGATGACCGCGGCACTGGCCGACTCGGCGGCGAAGCCCTGCGGGGTCTGGATGTCGCTGACGCGCTTGCCGAGGGTCTGGATGATGCGCCAGCCCCCCAGGTAGGTGCCGAGCGCGATCGCGAGACCGGCGGAGAGGACGACCCAGAACGGCGGGCCCGAGTTCGGTGCGAGCGCGCCCGCGGTGATCAGGGTCAGGGTGATCACGCCCATCGTCTTCTGGGCATCGTTGGTGCCGTGCGCGAGCGCGACCATCGACGCCGAGACGATCTGGCCGATCCTGAAACCCTTGCTGACCGTCGCTCGGTCACCGCGCTTGGTGATGCGGTAGGCGAGGTAGGTCGCGACGAGGGCGATGACGCCGGCCAGCAGCGGTGACAGGATCGCGGGCAGCACGACCTTGGTGACGACGGTGTCGAAGTCGACCGCGCTCGCGCCGGCGGCGACGAGGGTGGCGCCGATGAGGCCGCCGAACAGGGCGTGCGAGGAGCTCGACGGCAGGCCCAGCAGCCAGGTCAGCAGGTTCCAGAGGATGGCGCCGACGAGGCCCGCGAAGATGACCACCGGGGTGATCCTCGCTTCGTCCACCAGACCACTGGAGATCGTCTTCGCGACCTCCACCGAGAGGAATGCGCCGACCAGGTTGAGGACACCGGCCACGGCGACGGCGACCTTGGGGCGCATGGCCCCGGTGGCGATGGAGGTGGCCATCGCGTTCGCCGTGTCGTGGAAGCCGTTGGTGAAGTCGAAGATCAGCGCGGTCACCACGACCACGATGACGATCACGGACAGGTCCACGGAACCTCCCTCGTCGGGCTACGCGGGACGCTACGGACGGTGGGGTAACGGGAGATGAACAGCCGGCGTCGTCCAGATGCCCACCGGGGCCGGAACCCGTACCACTCCGACCGTTAGGTGCGGATTGCTCGGTATGTCCGTGCTGGTGGACGGAGGGGGTGGGTGGCACGGTGTGCGGATGCGATCGCTGCTGCTCTCGAGACGGGATCTCGACTTCCTGCTCAACGACTGGCTCCAGGTCGAGAAGCTGACGTCGCGGCCCCGGTTCGCCGACCACGACAGCGACACCTTCTCCGCGGTGCTCGACCTCGCCGAGGAGGTCGCCACCGAGCACTTCGCCCCCCACCGCAAGCTCTCCGACGCCAGCGAGCCGGAGTTCGACGGCGAACGCGTGCACCTGCCCGCCGAGGTCGGTGACGCCCTGCGGGTGCTCGCCGGGACCGGGATGATCGGCGCCGCGATGGACGGGTCCGTCGGCGGGATGCAGCTGCCGCAGGTCGTCGCCCAGGCCTGCTTCCTGTGGCTGCACGCCGCCAACGTCGGTACCGCGGCGTACCCGTTCCTCACCGTCGCCAACGCGAACCTGCTGCTCGCACACGGCTCGCCCGAGCAGGTCGACACGTGGGTACGGCCGATGCTGGAGGGCCGGTTCACCGGCACGATGTGCCTGTCGGAGCCGCAGGCCGGGTCGTCACTGTCCGACGTCACCACCCGCGCCGAGCCACGCCCCGACAACACCTACCGCATCACCGGCACCAAGATGTGGATCTCCGGCGGCGACCACGAACTGTCGGAGAACATCGTCCACCTCGTGCTCGCCCGCATCCCCGGCTCGCCGCCCGGGGTCAAGGGCATCTCGCTGTTCGTCGTGCCGCGCTTCCTCGTCGGCCCCGACGGCGCGCTCGGGGAGCGCAACGACGTCGTCCTCGCCGGGCTCAACCACAAGATGGGCTACCGCGGCACCGTCAACACGCTGCTGAACTTCGGCGAGGGCCGGTACACCCCGGGAGGCGAGGCGGGCGCCGTCGGATACCTGGTGGGGGAGCCGAACCAGGGCCTCGCCCAGATGTTCCACATGATGAACGAGGCCCGCGTCGGCGTCGGGGGTGGCGCCACCGCCCTCGGCTACGCCGGCTACCTGCACGCGCTGGACTACGCGCGGACCCGGCCGCAGGGCCGCCCGGCCGGGGCGAAGGACCCGTCGGCGCCGCAGGTCCCGCTCGTCGCGCACGCCGACGTGAAGCGGATGCTGCTGGCCTCGAAGAGTTACGTCGAGGGGGCGCTCGCCCTCGTCCTCTACTGCGCGCGGCTGCTCGACGAGGAGCGCACCGCCGACGACGCTGCCGACCGCGCCCGCGCGCACCTGCTCCTGGAGGTGCTCACCCCGGTCGCGAAGAGCTGGCCGTCGCAGTGGTGCCTCGCGGCCAACGACCTCGCCATCCAGATCCACGGCGGCTACGGCTACACCCGCGAGTACGACGTCGAGCAGCTCTACCGCGACAACCGGCTCAACGCCATCCACGAGGGCACCCACGGCATCCAGGCCATCGACCTGTTGGGGCGCAAGGTCGTCATGCAGGGCGGCGCCGGGCTGACGCTGCTCGCCGAGACGATCCGGGCGACCACCGCGCGGGCCGTCGACGCCGACGGGACCGCCGCCGAGCTCGCGGCGGCCCTCGACGCCGCGGTCACCCGGATCGTCGGGGTCACCGCGACGCTGTGGGCCGCGGGCGATCCCGAGGTCTCGCTGGCGAACGCCTCGGTGTACCTGGAGGCGGTCGGGCACGTCGTCGTCGGCTGGATGTGGCTGGAGCAGCTGCTCGCCGCCGGCGACCGGCCCGGCGACCTGTACGACGGCAAACGCGCCGCCGCCCGCTTCTACCTGCGCCACGAGCTCCCGCGCACCGGACCGTGGCTGGACCTGCTGGCGAGCGTGGACCGGACGACCGTCGACATGAAGGACGAGTGGTTCTAGTAGATCGGAGGTCAGCCGTCAGGCTGACTCCGAGCTGTACCTCGTGTACATTAAGTACATGAGCGCTGCGCCCGACTTTCGGCCCGAGCCGGCTCCCGAGGAACTCTCTGCCGCGGAGGTACGCGCGACATTCGCTGCGGTAGTCGGTCGCGCCGAACACGCTGGCCACACGACCTACATCACGCACCGGGGCCGCCGCGTCGCGGCCATCGTGCCCGCGGACGTCGCCGAGTATCTCGAACACCTCGAGGACGAGCACTTGTCCACGCTCGCCACCGAGTCTCTTGCCGACCCCGAGCCCTCGGTTCCCCTGTCTGAGGTCGTTCGCGAGATGAACCTCTGACCTCGGTGCCCGAGCGCTACTCGATCGAGGTCCGTCCCGCCGCATTGACGATGCTGCGCACGCTCGACCCGCCCGTCTCGCGCCGTGTGCTCACCGCCATCCAGCGACTCGCCGAGGACCCCCGCCCCGCGGGCGTCAAGACCCTCGTCGGATCACCAGGCCTGCTGCGGCTGCGGGTCGGGGACTACCGGGTGGTGTACAGCGTTGAAGACGGCCGCCTGCTCGTCGTCGTCGTGCATCTGGCACACCGCCGGGAGGTCTACCGCGGTGGTCCATGGTGACCTGGGGTCGGCCGTTCCTGGCCGGAGGCAGGTGGCCTGCCCTGGTGTGAAGTCGTCGGGGGCCACAGGTCGAGTGCAGACGCCGGAACGTGATTGCGGTGACGCCAGCGGTCCTGCTCCCAGTGGACGTCCGCGTCCACCTCTCCACCACGACGTCGCGCTCAGCCCCTGGTCGGGCGAACGCGCTAGCCGTCAGCAGGTCGCGCCGGCCGGTGGTCCGGTGTCGTCGCCCCGAGCGCGCCACGCTGCTCCCTGCTCTAGGAGCGCGCTGAACAG
>NZ_BJVJ01000080.1 GCF_007989085.1 Pseudonocardia sulfidoxydans NBRC 16205 | reverse complement strand
GACGGGCCCGCCGATGACGAACCGGCCGGTCGGGTTGACCAGCAGGCTCGACCGCAGGTCGTCGGCGTCGTAGAACTCGGCCGGCAGCACCTGGGTGACGACCTCGTTCCACAGGTCCTCGCGGATCCGGTCGTTGGTGGCCTCCTCGGCGTGCTGGGTGGAGATCAGCACGCGCTCGACACCGACGGGCACGTTGTCGTGGTAGCGGACCGAGACCTGGGTCTTGCCGTCGGGACGCAGGTAGTCCAGCCCGTCGCGGCGGACCTCGGCGAGGCGGCGGGAGAGCCGGTGCGCCAACGCGATCGGCATCGGCATGAGCTCGGGTGTCTCGTCGGTGGCGTAGCCGAACATCATGCCCTGGTCGCCGGCGCCGGCCTTGTCGAGCTCGTCGTCGGAGAGGTTGCCGCGGTGTTCGTGGGCCTGGTCGACGCCCTGGGCGATGTCGGGGGACTGCTTGTCGAGGGCGACGAGCACGGTGCAGGTGTGGCCGTCGAAGCCGTAGCGGCCGTCGTCGTAGCCGATCCTGTTGACGGTGTCGCGCACGATCTGGGTGTAGTCGAGCTGGCCGGGGGTGGTGATCTCGCCGGCGAGGACGACCATGCCCGTCGTGATGAGGGTTTCGCAGGCCACGCGCGAGTACGGGTCGTTGGTGAGCGCGGCGTCGAGCACGGCGTCGGAGATGGCGTCGGCGATCTTGTCCGGGTGGCCCTCCGTCACCGACTCGGAGGTGAACAGGTAGTCGTGCGACTCGTGCTGGGTCATCCTCGGGCTCCTCGGGCGACGGTCTCGGGTGGTTGCTCTGACGGGGTGTGCGCGGGGGTGGCGGCGATGCGCGGGGCGAGCTCGGCGCGCACGGCGGCGGTGCCGGCGACCATGGCCTCCAGCTTGGCCCGCGCGACGGCTCCGGTGACGTTGCGCAGCCCGCAGTCGGGGTTCACGACGAGCCGTTCGGCCGGGACCAGCTCGAGCGCGCTGCGGATGCGGGACGCGATCAGCTCGGGCGTCTCGACCTGCGACGACTTCACGTCGACGACCCCGAGCCCGATGGTGCGGTCCCAGCCGAACTTCTCGATCACGGGCAGGTCCTCGTAGCCCTTGCGCGCGAACTCCAGCACCAGCTGGTCGACGTTCGCGTCCAGCACGGCGGGGAACAGGAAGTCGTAGTGGCCCTCCCACAGCGGGCGGGCGTAGCGGTTGCCGTAGCAGACGTGCAGCCCCCAGGTGACGTCCACGCCGTCGGTGACGACGTTGACGGCCTCGATCGCGGTGCCGACGGCGTCGGGGTAGCCCGCGAGGAACGGTTCGTCGATCTGCAGCAGCTGCGCACCCCGCTCGGCCAGGGCGTGGGCCTCGGCGTTGAGCACCCGCGCGATCGCCAGGACCAGTTCGCGGCGGTCGGTGTAGACGGAGTCGTGGATGCGCCGCGACAGCGAGAACGGGCCGGTGAAGGAGAACTTGACCGGCCCGCAGGTCTGTTCGGAGGTGAAGGCGAAGTCGTCGGCCAGCCCGAGCGGTGACGGGCCGAACCGGTCGGGCAGCGGCGCCGGGACCCGCGCCTCGTAGTAGTCGAAGTAGAACTCCTTGGCCGTGTGCGGGATCTCCACCCCGGGCATGCGGGCGAGGAAGTAGTCGACGTCGTTGTCGCGGCGCAGTTCGCCGTCGGAGACGATGTCGATCCCCGCCAGCTCCTGGTCGCGCAGCGCGGCCTTGATCGCCATCTCGTGCAGGTCGGTGAGCTGGGCGTGGCTCATCCGGTTGCGGTAGTAGTCGGTCTTGAGCCGCTCCATCCACTCCGGGACCGGGTAGGAGCCGACGACGGTCGTCGGCAGCAGCGGCACCCGCCCCATCAGGGCAGCGTTGCGAGGCGCCGACATCAGTCCCTCACCTGGGCGGTCATGGTGACGATGTTGCCACCGGAGCGGTGGGCGAACGGGGCGTAGTGCACGTCGAACCCGTGCCGGCGCCCGACGTGGGCGAGCAGCGGACCGTTGACCCAGTTGACCACGGAGCCGTCGTACTTGCCGGGGCCGCGGAAGTTCGCGCGGTAGGCGGCGACGTCGGTGACGAACAGGTCGTGGCAGATCAGCGTCCCGAAGGGGTGCAGCAGCTGCAGGCTGTCGACGAAGCTCGCGAGTGCGCCGTTGTTGACGTGCATGCGCACGTCGGCACCGGACTCCAGCAGCGGGCGCAGCATCTCCCCGCTCACCGCGGGCTCGCCGTTCGAGGCCGGGGTCAGCTCGTAGAGGTCGAGCCCGGCGAGGGGGACGTAGCGCTCGTCGAGACGCACCGCGCTCCACGCCGCCCGCCAGAACGCGACCGCGGCGTCGGTGTCGGCGACGTGGGTGGGGGCGGCCTCGGCCAGCAGCGCCGGGCCGAGCCGCAGCAGCTTGTGCACCAACGCCGGCAGTTCCTCCGGGGTGGTGTTCGCCTGCTCGGCCAACGCCCGCGCCTCCTCGGCAGGCAGGTACGCGCGCGTCTGCACCTGGTAGGTGCGCCCGCCGAGCTGGGCGACCTCGTCGGTGGGGAGGTTGTCGTAGACGTTGGAGATGTAGACCAGGAAGACCTTCCAGCGCAGGAACCCCAGCGACGTCCGAGGCTTCGTCGCGTCGAGGGCGAACGAGCTGACGTGGGCGAGGTGCTCGGCGACGGTCTCGCGGGCCAGGTCGAGGACGTGCTGGGAGTAGTCGCACATCAGGTAGTGCAGGCGGCGGTAGTAGCCGCGGCCGTGCTCGGCGTCGAGCGCCCGGAACTCGTCGAGGAACACCTTGGCCTGGCTGCCGTTGCCCACACCCAGCTCGACGACGTAGAGCTCCTCGGGCAGGGCACCGGCCTCGGCCAGCGGGTCCCACACCGCGAACAGCTTGCGGATCAGGTCGCGGGCGGCGTCGTGGTTGCGGGCGTCGCTCTCCCCGCCGGGCAACGCCTGCTCGTAGCCGCGGCCCGTCGACTTCTCCCACAGCGCGAGGTCGGCCCAGTAGCGGGCGTTGAACGACCAGATGCAGCTGCGCGAGCCCGCGCCCCAACCCTCCAGCAGCACCCGGCCGTCGGTGCCGCCCGCCGCACGTTCGCGCAGCAGCTCGGCGGTGTGCTCCTTCAGCGGCAGCTTCGCGCTGCGCCGCACGTCGACGGCGACCTCGAGGTCGTCGTCGCGGACACCGGCGGGAACGACGACGGGGTCGTTGCCCGGCAGCCGTTCGGGGCGGGCGAGGATCGGGCGCAGCGCGACGACGTCGCGGAAGTTCTCCTTGTACTGCACCCAGTCGCAGACCAGCCGCACCTTCGACAGGTCCGTCGAGTCCTCCGAGAGGGCCTCCACGACCGGGACCAGCGCCGTCGTGATGTCGATGGGCGTGGTGCCGCGCAGCCGGGAGTGGGGCCGGAAGTCAACCAGCATGTCCGAGTCCCTCCATCGACACTGCAGGTTGCGGGGCGATCCCCGCGCGTTCCAGGATTTCCGGGACGCCCCGCTCGTACCCGAACGCCATGACGTGCACGCCCGCGACGCCCGGGACGGCCGCGACCCGCTGGATCGTCTCGACGCACATGGACACTCCTTCTTCGGCGACCCGGGCGGCGGGAACCCCGCGCAGCCGGCGTTCGGCCTCGTCGGGGACGTGGATACCCGGAACCCCCGAGCGCAGGAACTCGCACACGCGCAGCGACCGGATCGGCCCGACCCCGGCGAGGACCTTGCACTTCTCGGTGACGCCCAGGTCGCGCAACCGGGCCAGCCACGCCGCGAACACCTCGACGTCGAACACGTACTGGGTCTGGACGAACTCCGCGCCCGCCGCGACCTTCTTCGCCAACCGCCGGGCCCGGAACGACCGCGGTGGCGCGAACGGGTTCTCCACGGCCCCGACCAGCCAACCGGGACGCGCCCCGATCTCGCGGCCCGACGCGAGGACACCCTCGTCGCGCATCGTGCGGGCCGTCGCGACGAGCTGGGTGGAGTCGAGGTCGAACACCGGGGCGGCGTCGGGGTGGTCGCCGAAGCGGGGATGGTCGCCCGAGAGCAGCAGCACGTTGGGGATGCCGAGGGCGCCGGCGGAGACCAGGTCGGACTGCAGCGCGATGCGGTTGCGGTCGCGACAGGTCAGCTGCATGACCGGCTCCACCCCGGCCCGCATCGCCAGCACACTGCCCGCGAGGCTCGACATCCGCACGTGGGCGCCCTGGTTGTCGGTGACGTTGGCGGCGTCGACCCAGCCGCGCAGCAGCTCGGCCTTGCGCGTGATCGCGTCGGGGTCGGCGCCGCGGGGCGGCCCGATCTCGGCGGTGACCGCGAACCGCCCCGCCGCGAACGCCGCGCGCAAACTCATCGCACTCCCTCGCCGGGGCTCGGTCGGCGCTGCGCGCGGACGCTGTGTCCATGATTCGCTCGCTGACGCTCGCTCATCGCTTGCCCACGGGCTGCAGCCCCAGCTCCCGGCGCAGCAGCGGAGCCGAGGTCCACAGGTCGTCGTCGCGGCCCTGCCAGTAGTTGACCCACGAGCTCTGCTCGCGCAGCCGCTGGTCGATCGGGCGGTGCAGCAGGTCGAGGTCGGTGCCGTGCCCGGCCGCCTCGGCCCGCTCGATCGCGACGACCCACACGCACGTCAGCTCCGGATACACCTCGCACCCGCCGGTGGGGGACACCCCGCCGCACGGGCCGTTGCGCAGCTGCTTCGGGCACGTCATCGGGCACGTGTAGCCGGTGGCGGGCAGGGCGCACTGCCCGCACATCCGGCAGCCGAACAGCTCCTGCTTGGTCACGCGTTCGGCCGCGGTGAACGCCCGGTAGGCCCGGGGACGGCGCTCCAACCATGCGGCGAGGCGGGCATACAGCGGGTTCGCAGCGAGCCCGGCGTGCAGCGCGTAGCCGAGCCGGGCGCCCAGGCGCGGGCGGAACGGTCGCGGCCGTGCGTCGTTCGTCATCACACCTGCTCCCCGGGAGCGCGCTGAAGAACTCGGGCCTACTACGGCCGGAGTTCTTCAGCACCCTCCTGGCCGGTGACCCCGTCGGACATCGAGCTTCGCAGTCGTCGGCGGGTCGCGTCATCGTGGCAGGCGGCCAACGTCCCCACCGGCTCGTTGTGGTCTGGCACAGTGTCCGTCACGGTGATCATCTTTTCGGTGCGGCGTTCCTTCCTGCGGTACAGCGCCCTTGCGTGCTGCGCCGGTGGAGCAGGTCACAACCGAATCTTGCCGGGTTTGTGTCCGGCGACAACCAGCTGTGTGGTCGTTGTGTCCCGTCACAGCCCGCGGGTACGGTCCGCGCATGGCGGCCCCGGGTTCGACGGCGAGGACGCCGTCGCCCGTGCCGGCCCGCCCCCCGGCGACCGGGCGGCGCTTCGGGGGTGTCGACGAGGCCGCGGTCCTGCGCCGCGTCGTCAGCATGTGCGGGCACCTGTCCGCGCTGGCCTCCCAGAACACCGAGCTGGCCGACGTCGTCGCCCTGCTCGCCGACGGTGCCGCCGCGGGCGTCGTCGTCCTCGACCGCCGCCTCGACGTGCTGGCCCGCGCCGGCGTCGGCGACCGCGACGTCGTGTCCGCGCTGCGTGACCAGGCCGGCGTCACCGGGCTGCGGACGGTGCTGGCCGCGGCGGCGCGCAACCGCCGCGCGCTCACCGTCCCCGGCACCGCCGGCGCCGGGTCGGCGACGATCGTCGCGCCGGTCTCCGTCGGCGAGGACGTGTCCGGGTACCTGGTGACGACGACCCCGTGCCCGTCCGCCGTCTCCTCACCCGGCGCGGGCGAGCTGACCGAGGACATGCGGCTGCTCGTCACCGAGCACGCGGCCATGGTGTGCGGGGTGGTGCTGGGCCGCGAGCTGGTCGTCACCGCCGCCGCGGGCCGGGCGCGTCAGGAGCTGGTCGAGGGCCTGTTGCTGGCCCGCGACCGCGACGACCCCGAGATCGACCGTTGGGCCCAGCACCTGGGTTTCGAACCCGGCCGCGGGTACTGCGCCGTCGCGATCGGCTCGGCGGGGGACCGGGCGCCGGTGGTGTTCGGGACCGTCGAGGCCGCGGCGGCACGGCTGGTGCCCGACGCGATCGTCGCGACCCGCTCCGACGAGGTCGTCGCCCTGGTCCCGGCGCCGCAGGCCGGTGGGTCGCCGGTCGACGCGGCCCGGGTGCTGGCCGCCGGCTGCCTCGCGGCCACCGCGGGCCGGACGGGGATGCGGACCCCGGTCGCGGCGGGCGTCGGCAACCCGTGCAGGAGCGCCGCGGAGATCTCCCGCTCCTACACCGAGGCCCGGCACGCCCTGCTCGCCGGTGAGCGCCTCGGCGGTACCGGCAGCGTCACCGCGTTCGCCGATCTCGGCATCCACCGGCTGCTGCTGCGGGTGCCCGACGTCGCCGACCTGCGCGGGTTCGCCGAGGAGGTCGTCGGCGCGCTGATCGCGGAGGAACGCAACGGCGGCATGGAGTACCTGGCGACGCTCTCGGCGTACTTCGAGCACAACAACTCCCCGCGTCGCGCCGCCGAGAAGCTGCACGTGCACCCCAACACGGTGAGCTACCGGATCCGGCGCATCGAGGAGATCACCGGGTTGTCGCTCGACGTGCGCCGCGACCGGCTGATGGCGGAGGTCGCGGTGGAGATCCTGGACGCACTCGGGGGGCGACGGTGACGGTCAGGGACCTGCTCGCCACGTCCGTGCTGGTCGGCGACGGCGCGATGGGCACGATGCTGCACGCCGCCGGGAACTCCCTCGACCAGGCGCTGCCGGCGCTGACCCTGACCGAGCCCGGGCTCGTCCGCACCATCCACGACAGCTACGTCGGCGCCGGCGTCGACCTGGTGCAGACCAACACCTTCGGCGCGAGCCGGCTGCGGCTGGCCGAGTACGGCGCCGCCGACGACGTCGCCCGCATCAACGCCGAGGCCGCCCGGCTCGCGCTGGAGGCCGCCGCCCGCGCCGACCGGCCGGTGTTCGTCGCCGGCTCGGTCGCGCCCGCGGTGAGCGTGCACCAGCGCCGCCGGGTCGGGGCCGAGGAGCGCCGGGCCGCGGTCCGCGAGCAGGTCGAGGTGCTGGTCGGGGCGGGTGTCGACGTCGTCATGCTGGAGACGTTCGGGCACCTCGACGAGCTCGTCGAGGCCGCCGAGGTCGCGCTGGAGGTCGCGCGGCGCACCGGCGACGTGCCCGTCGTCGCCCAGGCCACGTTCGGCACCGACCACCACACGCTGTCCGGGCACACCCCGCACGAGCTCGTCACCGCCCTGGCCGGGCTGCCGCTCGCCGCGGTCGGAGTCAACTGCACCCTCGGCCCGCAGGGCTGCCTCGCCGTGCTGCGGGAGCTGCGGTCGCACACCGCGCTGCCACTGACGGTGCAGCCCAACGCCGGGCTGCCGCGGCGCGTCGCGCCCGCCCGGTTCGAGTACGACATCGACGCCGAGTACTTCGTCCGCTACACCCGCCAGCTGCTCGATGCCGGGGCCGCGCTCGTCGGCGGCTGCTGCGGCACCACACCCGGCCAGCTCGCGGCCGCGGCCGCCGCCGTCGCCGAGTACCGGGCGCAGCAGCCGGTCACGGTCGTCGAACCGTCGCGGTCACTGCCCGTCCCGCCGGCACGACCGGAGCTGTTCGACGCGGCCGGCCCCCTGATCGGGGTCGAGCTCGCGGCGCCCACGACCGGGGGTGTCGACGAGAGCGTCGCGCTCGCCGCGGAGCTGCGCGAGGCCGGCGTCGGGCTGGTGTGCGTGCCCGCGTCGTCGGGCCCCCGCGCCCAGGTCAACTCCGTCGACCTCGCGCTGCACCTGCACGACCGCCTCGGCGTCACGACGCTCGCCAGCGTCACCACCTGGGACCGCACGATCATGGCGTTGCAGGCCGACCTGCTCGGCGCGCACGCCCTCGGCGTCCGCGGGGTGCTGTGCGAGACCGGCACCCCGCCGCTGGTGGGCGACTATCCGCACGTCGACGGTATCTGGGACGTCGACTCCCTCGGCCTGATCGAGCTGCTCGCCGGGCTCAACGAGGGCACCGACTACCACGGGCTGCGGCTCGGGACGAAGACGTCGTTCGACATCGGCGCGCGCGTCAACCCGGGCAGCCGCGACCCCGGCCGCGCCGCCGCCGGCGCGCTGGACAAGATCGCCGCGGGCGCGCAGTTCCTCATCACCCGGCCCGTCTACGAGCCCGCCGGTCTGGAGCGGGTCGTCGAGGCTGTCGACGGGCGCGTCCCGGTCCTGGTGGCGATCCGTCCGCTCACGGGTTTCGACGAGGCCGACTACCTCGCCCACGAGGTTCCCGACGTGACCATCCCCGACGCGACGCTGGCCGCCCTCGCCGACGCCGGCCCCGACGCCGCGGCCGCCGGTGTCGACCTGGCGCTGGCGCTGGCCGAACAGGTCCGCACCATGACGCGCGGCGTCGTGGTGACGGGCGGCTCCGACGTCGCGGCGACGGTGCAGCGCCTCCGGCGCCTGTGAGTGGCAATAGTCGCTGGAGCGACTATTGCCACTCACGAGGGTCCTGGGCGCTGTCGACCATGTCCGCGGCGATCAGGTGCTTGCGGATCTTGCCCGACGTCGTCGTCGGGAAGCTGTCGACGAACCGCCACACCCGCGGGACCTTGTGCGGCGCAAGGCGTTCCCGCCCCCACGCCACCAACGCGGCCTCGTCGGGGACAGCGCCCTCGCGCAGCCGGACCGCGGCGCCGACCTGCTCGCCCCACAGCTCGTCGGGCACCCCGACGACGGCGACGTCGGCGATGTCGGGATGGCCGAGCAGGACGTCCTCGATCTCGCGGGGGAAGACGTTCTCCCCACCCCGGATGATCATCTCCTTGAGCCTGCCCTCGATCCGGCAGTAGCCGCGCTCGTCCATGCTCGCGAGGTCACCGGTGTGCAGCCAGCCGTCGTCGTCGACGGCCGCGGCCGTCTGCTCCGGGTCACCCACGTAGCCCGTCATGACGTGGTATCCCCGCGTGCACAGCTCGCCGACGACACCCGGCAGGACAGGGGTGCGCCGGTCGACCGGATCCATGATCGCGACGTCGATCGCCGGGAGCGGGCGGCCCAGCGTGGTGGCGCGGTCGTCGGCGGAGTCGGCGTAGGGCGCGGTCATCGTGATGGCGGGGGAGGCCTCGGTCTGGGCGTAGATGATCCCCATCGGCACCCCGAGCGTCGCCTCGACGCGGCGGACCAACGCCGGCGGGACCGTCGCCCCGCCCGAGAGCGCGACCCGGACCGAGGACGTGTCCGTCGTGGCCATCGCCGGGTGGTCGAGGGTGGCGAGCAGCATCGTCGGGACCCCGCCGAAGAGGATGCTGCGCTCCTCCTCGATCAGCCGCAGGTAGAGCGCCGGGTCGAACCAGGGCTGCAACACCTGCGTCGCGCACGTCCCGATCGCCGACAGCGTGGCCAGTACGGACCCGGCGGTGTGGAACATGGGCATGACGTTGACCATCGGGTCGCCGGGCCGGATGCCGAGCAGCTCGCCGTAGGACAGGCAGGCGCTGTTGACCTGGCCGCGGTGATGCAGGACCGCGCCCTTGGGCAGGCCGGTGGTGCCGGAGGTGAACTGGATCTGGGCGGCGTCGCAGGGGGAGACGACGGGCAGTCCCAGCGCAGGGTCGCCGGTGTCGACGAACTCCGCCCAGTCCTCGAACAGCACGGCCCCGCGCAGCGCCGGGAGCTCGGCGCGCAGTCCGGTGACGGTCTCGGCCATCGGGTTGCCGCGGTACTCGCGTACGAGGAAGACCCCGGCCGCCTCGGACCGGCGCAGGACGTGCGCGACCTCGTCGCGACGCAGCGCGGGATCGACGGTGACGAGGGTGAGCCCGGCCGCCGCAGCGCCGGTCTGCAGGAGCAGCCACTCGGGGATGTTGTTGGCCCACACCGCGATCCGTTCGCCCGGCGCGAACCGGCCGAGCAGTGCGCGGGCGGCGCGCTCGGCGTCGGCGAGCAGCTCGGCGTAGGTCCAGCGGCGCCGGGCGTCGCGGTCCGGCACGCCTTCGACGAGCGCGACGGTGTCGGGGGCGAGCATCGCGGCGCGCTGCAGCAGCGCGCCGACGGTCAGCTCGCCGACGCGGTCGGCCCCGGTGCGTGTCCACAGGGAGCGGCCGATGGCCCCGGGGGCGGGCGACTGCGCCGAGAGCGTCATGCCAGCGGTGTAGTGGCAGACGCGGGCGGCCGCCAGGGTCCTCCGACCGGCCACGCGCCGGACGGTCGCCCGGGAACGGGGTCGTGAGTGGCGATAGTCGCTCCCGCGACTATCGCCACTCACAGGCTCAGGCCCGGGCGGCGGTCAGACGCTCGGCCGCGTCGGCCCAGTTGACGACGTTCCACCACGCCTTGACATAGTCGGGCTTCACGTTCTTGTACTGCAGGTAGAACGCGTGCTCCCACATGTCGAGCATGACGATCGGGACCTGCCCGGCCGGCAGCTGCGCCTGCTGGTCGTAGAGCTGGTGGACCAGCAGCCGGGAACCGAGGGTGTCCCAGCCGAGGATCGCCCAGCCGGAGCCCTGGATCGTCGTGGCGGCCGCGGTGAAGTGGGCCTGGAACTTCTCGAACGAGCCGAAGTGCTCGTCGAGGGCCGCGGCGAGGTCGCCGGTGGGCTTGTCGCCGCCCTCGGGGGAGAGGTTCTTCCAGAAGATCGAGTGGTTGACGTGGCCGCCGAGGTTGAACGCGAGCGTCTTCTCCAGGCCGACGATCGCGCCGAAGTCGTTCGCGTCGCGGGCGGCGGCGAGCTTCTCGAGCGTCTGGTTCAGGGCGGTGACGTAGGTGTTGTGGTGCTTGGAGTGGTGCAGCTCCATGATCTCGGGCGCGATGTGCGGGGCGAGCGCGTTGTAGTCGTAGGGCAGGTCGGGGAGCGTGTAGTCGGCCACGGGTCCTCCATCGTCGTTCAGGGCTGTCGCCATCATCTTGCAACAGCATTCTTCTCGCTGTTGGTGTGGCTTGCCCACTGCTGCCGTGGTTACACTGTTGCCAGCCTCTTGCAACAGCTGTCGGAGGTCCGCGTCGGTGATCGTTCTGGCAGCTCGACACCGCGCGGGGCGGCGCCGGTCCCGTCACCGGGACCGGCGCGCCCGTCTCGTTCCCGAACGTCCCATCCGACTCCCCGGCCCCTCACGACACGCCGATCACGTGCGTTCCCGATCGGCACAGCACGTGACAAGGTCACCTGGTCGGCTGACGGGCGAGGGGGCGGATGGTCGAGCAGCTCGTCAAGCGCGCCGACCCGCAACGCGTCGGCGCCACCCGGGCGCGCTCGGCCGCGGTCCCCTACGCCCCCGGGCTCGACGGCCTCCGCGCCATCGCGGTGCTCGGCGTCCTCGCCTACCACCTCGAACTGCCGTGGGCCGGCGGCGGCTTCCTCGGCGTCGAGGTGTTCTTCACCCTCAGCGGCTTCCTCGTCACCCAGCTGCTCGTCGGCGAGCTGCGCGCCCGCGGCCGCGTCGACGCCAAGGCGTTCTTCCTCGCCCGGGCCCGGCGCCTCGTCCCCGCGCTGGTCGCGTGCGTGGTCGCGACGGTCGTCGGCTACCGGCTGCTGCTACCCGGTGACGTCGCCGGCCTGCGCGCCGACGCGCTCGCCTCGCTCGGCTACGTCCAGAACTGGCACCTCGTCATCGCCGACGTCCCCTACGGCGAGGCGTTCGCCCGGCCCTCACCGATGCTGCACATCTGGTCGCTGGGCGTGGAGGGCCAGCTCTACCTGATCTGGCCGCTGCTGTTCGTCGGCGTCCTCGCCATGGTCGCCCGCCGCCGCGCCGCCGCGTTCGCGCTGCTCCTGGCACTCTCGTCGGCCGTCGTCATGGCGCTGCTGTTCGACCCCGACTCCAACATCCGCGTCTACTACGGCACCGACGCCCGCGCCTCGGGCTTCCTCGTCGGCGCCGCGCTCGCGCTCGTCTACGGCCCCGAAGCCTGGTCGCGACGACTGTCAGGGCCGCGCCGCACGATCGTCGACGTCGCCGGGCTCGCCGCGCTCGTCGCCCTGCTGGTCGCGTTCACCGCGGCCTCGGAGTTCGACTCCGACCTCTACACCCACGGCGGCTTCCTGCGCACCGGGCTGCTGACCGCCGTCGTCGTGGTCGCGGCGGCGCGCAGCGGGATCGTCGGCGCCGTGCTCGGGCGCGGACCGCTCATCTGGCTCGGCCGCCGCTCCTACGGCATCTACCTCTACCACTGGCCGATCTTCGTCCTGACCAGGCCGGGCATCGACATCCCCGCCCCGGCGTGGGTCGTCGACACCGGGCGGATCGTCGCGACGCTCCTGGTGGCCGAGTTGTCCTACCGGCTGCTGGAGACACCGATCCGGCGCGGCGCGATCCGCACCATGTTCGCGCGCGCCCGCGCGGGCACCGCCGCAGCCCTGACCTGCGGCATCCTGTGCACGGCACTCACCGCGTGCGGTGTCGTCGCTGTGACGGGAACTCCCGTCGGCGCGCCTGCGCCGTCGTCGGTGGACGCTCAGGACAGCGAACCGCCCGTCGACGCCACCGACCCGGCCCTGGCGCCGACGCCCGGGCCCGAGACCACCGCGCCCACCCCGACCACCACGCCACCGGCCGGTGGGCCGGTCGCCGGGCCCGTGTTCGTCGTCGGCGACTCGATCACCCTCGGCAGCGCCGGTGCGCTGCAGGAGACCCTCGGCCCGCAGACGATCGTCGACGGCAAGGTGGGCAGGCAGTTCAGCACCGCACCCGACCTCGTCGCGAGCTGGGCCGCCCGCAGCGCCGGCCCGGTCGTCGTCGACCTCGGCGCCAACGGCACCATCACCGCCCGCGACGTCGACGCCGTCATCGCCGCCGCCGGCGACCGCCGGGTCGTGCTCGTCGGCATCTCCGTGCCGCGCCGCTGGTCGGACGCCAACAACGTCACCCTGCGCGACGCCGTCGCCCGGCACACCGCGCAGGCCCGGTTCGTCGACTGGGGTGCCTACGTCGCCGAGGACCCGGGCCTGGTCGGGCCGGACTCGGTGCACCCCACCGTCCGTGGCCGCACCGTGCTGGCCACCGCGATCCGCGACGCGCTCACCGGACCCTGACGCCCGCCCACAACCCCGCCGAGTTCGACGTGGCACTGGTCCACGCGCCGCGCGAACCAGTCCTGTGTCGAACTCGGCGGGGAGGGGCCGCCGTCACCAGATGCGGACGCGCTCGCCCGGGGCGGTGTAGAGCGAGTCGGACTCCTGCACGTCGAACGCCTCGTGGAACGCGTCGAGGTTGGTGACGACGGCGTTGCACCGCAGGTCCGGCGGGGAGTGCGGGTCGATCGTCAGCCGTCGGATCGCCTCCGCGTCGCGGGTCACCGCCCGCCACACCTGCGCCCAGCCCAGCAGCACCCGCTGCAGGCCGGTGAACCCGTCGAGCTCCGGGGCCTCCTCGTCGCCCAGGGCGATCCGGTACGCCTTCAGCGCGATCGTCAGCCCGCCGAGGTCGCCGATGTTCTCGCCCACCGTGAGCGCGCCGTTGACCTTGTGGTCGGCCAGCCCGATCGGCGACAGCGCGCTGTACTGGTCGATCAGGGCCTGCGCGCGGCGCTCGAACTCGGTGCGGTCGCTCGCCTCCCACCAGTCGGTCATGTTGCCGTCGCCGTCGTACTTGCTGCCCTGGTCGTCGAAGCCGTGGCCGATCTCGTGGCCGATGACCGCGCCGATCCCGCCGTAGTTCGCGGCGTCGTCGGCGTCGGGGTCGAAGAACGGCGGCTGCAGGATCGCGGCCGGGAAGACGATCTCGTTCATCCGCGGGTGGTAGTAGGCGTTGACGGTCTGCGGCGTCATCAGCCACTCGTTGCGGTCGACCGGCTTGCCCAGCTTCGCGAACTGGAAGTCCGACATCCACTCGCCGGCGCGGCGGACGTTGCCCAGCAGGTCGGTCGGGTCGACCTCCAGGCCCGAGTAGTCCTTCCACTCGTCGGGGTAGCCGATCTTCGGGGTGAACCGGCCCAGCTTCTCCAGCGCCCGCTCCCGCGTCTGCTCGCTCATCCAGTCGAGCGCGGAGATCGACTGCCGGTAGGCCTCGACCAGGTTGGCGACGAGCTCGACCATCCGCTCCTTGGCCGCGGGCGGGAAGTGCCGCTGCACGTAGAGCTGCCCGACCGCCTCACCCAGCGCGCCCTCGACGAGCCCCACGCCACGCTTCCAGCGCTCCCGCAGCTCCGGGGTGCCCGACAGGGTGCGGCCGTAGAAGTCGAAGTCGGCCTCGACCAGCGCCTCGCTCAGGTAGTCGGCGCACGAGGACACCGTGCGGATCGCGAGCCACGCCTTCCACTGCTCCAGCGGGCGGTCGCGCCACATCGCCGCCGCCGCGGTCACGAACGCCGGCTGCCGGACGACGACCTCGTCGAACGCGTCGGCCGGGCCGCCCAGCGCCTCCTGCCAGACGTCCCACTCGAAGCCGGGCGCGTTGGCCGCCAGCGCCGCGCCCGTCATCAGCGTGTAGGTCTTCTCCGCGTCGCGGTTGGTGACGCGATCCCACGACACGGCCGCCAGCGCCGTCTCCAGCTCCATCACGGTGGCGGCCAGGGCCGCGGGCTCCTCCAGACCCGCCAGCTCGGCGAGCCGGTGCAGGTGCGCGACATACTTCTCGCGGATCTCGGCGTAGGAGTCCTCGCGGTAGTACGACTCGTCGGGCAGGCCCAGCCCCGACTGCGACAGGTGCACCAGATAGCGCGACGAGTCCTTCGCGTCGGTGCTGACGAACGCGCCGAACAGCCCGGCCCGGCCCTCCCGCTGCCGACGCCCCAGCACCGCCGCGAGCGCCGTCGTGTCGGCCGCCTCGGCGACCTCGGCGAGCAGCGGGCGCAGCGGCTCGGTACCCAGCTTCTCGATGCGCTCGACGTCCATGAACGACGTGTAGAGGTCGCCCACGCGGCGGGCCTCGGAACCGGGGGCGGCGTCGGTCGCCGCGCACTCCTCGACGATCGCCCGCACGTCGGCCTCGGCGTTGTCGCGCAACGCATGGAACGCGCCGTCCTGCGACCGGTCGGCCGGAATCTCGTGCGTGCGCAGCCACTGCCCGTTGAGGTAACCGAACAGGTCGTCCTGCGGACGGATCCCGGTGTCGACCCAGCGCAGGTCGAGCCCGGACCGCCGTGAGGTCGGGGAGGACGGGGAGGTCGTCATGGCGCCATTCTGCCCCGGCCCCACGACATTCGGCAGCGATCGGCGTTCGCCTACGGTGGACGCATGGTCGAGGCGGAGGCAGGTCCGTCGGCACGTCCAGGGCCGACGGGGCTGCAACGCCCCCTCGCGCTGCTCGTCGCCGGCGCGTTCTTCATGGAGATCCTCGACGGCACCGTCATCGCGCCCGCCGCCCCCCACATCGCCGACGACCTCGGCGTCAGCGCGGTCGACGTCAATGTCGCGATCACCGGCTACCTGCTCACCCTCGCCGTGCTCATCCCGATCAGCGGCTGGCTCGCCGACCGCTTCGGGGCCCGCCGCGTCTTCACCGCCGCACTCGTGATCTTCACCCTCGCCTCGGCCGGCTGCGCGATGGCGCCGAGCCTGCCCGTCCTCACCGCGACGCGGGTGCTCCAAGGCGTCGGCGGGGCGATGATGGTGCCGGTCGGGCGGCTCGCCGTGCTGCGCACGACGCCCAAACGGGACCTGGTGCGCGCCATCGCGTTCCTCACCTGGCCGGCGCTCGTCGCGCCCGTCATCGCGCCCGCCCTCGGCGGGGTACTCGCCAACTACGCGTCGTGGCGCTGGATCTTCATCGTCAACGTGCCGCTCGGCATCGCCGCACTCGTCCTCGCCCTGCGGATCGTCCCCGACGTGCGCGGGCCACGGCGCGCCCTCGACTGGCGTGGCTTCCTGCTCACCGCGGGCGGGGCGGCAGCGCTCGTCGTCGGCCTGGAGAGCGTCGGCGCCGGCCGGTGGGGGAGCGCCGTCACCGGCCTCGTCCTCGCCGCCGTGCTGCTCACCGCGGCCGTGCGGTACCTGCTGCGCGCCCGCCGCCCCCTGCTCGACCTGCGCATGCTCCGCGTCGCGACCTACCGGCTCACCGCGGCGGGCGGCTCGGTCTACCGGATGGTCATCACCGCGATCCCGTTCCTGCTGCCGCTGCTGTTCCAGCTCGGCTTCGGCTGGTCGGCCGCGCAGGCCGGGCTCGTGGTGATCGCCCTGTTCGTCGGCAACGTCGGCATCAAGCCCGCCACGACACCGCTCATGCGCCGCTTCGGGATCCGCACCCTCGTGCTGTTCTCGATCGCCGCGTCAGCGGCGTGCCTGGTGGGCATGGCGTTGCTCACCGACGAGACGCCGCTGCCCGTCGTGCTGGCCCTGCTGCTGGCCAGCGGAATCGTCCGGTCGACCGGGTTCACCGCCTACAACAGCGTGGCCTACGCCGACGTCGAGCCCGACCGCATGACCGGCGCCAACACCCTGATGTCGACGTTGCAGGAGCTGGGTGCGGGCCTCGGCGTCGCGGTGGGCGCCCTGTTCGTGCGGCTCGGCGACCCGATCGGGCAGGTCACCGGCCTGTCCGACGCCCCCGCCACGCCCTACCGCGTCGCGTTCGTGCTACTCGTCCTCGTGCTGCTGGTCCCGGCCGTCGAGGCGCTGCGGCTCTCGCGCACCGCGGGCGACGTCGTGACCGGGCACGTGTCACCCCACTGAGCGGGCGAACGGCACCCCCGGATCGGGCGCCGGGGTGTTGACGGCCAGGTGCACCGTCGGTACGTCGCCCGCGTTCCAGTTGCGGTGCGGCACACCGGCCGGGAACACCACGAGGCTGCCGGCGGGCGCGTCGAACTCCCGGCCGTCGACCTCGATGCTCATCGTGCCCTCCAGCACCCAGAACACCTGGTCGACCTCGTGGGTGTGCAGCCCCGCGGGAGAGCCGCCGCCCCGCGGCGTGCGGATCCAGTCGACGTGACACGTCGACGCGCCCGTCGCCCGCCCGATGAGGTTCTGCGAGAACCGGTCACCCACACCGGTCGCGGCCAGCGCGTCGGCGTCGACGCGGCGCAGGTACGGGTTCTCGGGCATCGGCACTCCTCGCGGTCGCGCCCCCGCACCGGCGCGAGGGCCGCGTCCACCCTCGCACCCCGCGTCGCCCCGCCCGTGTGACGACGGTCTCGGCGTCGCGCCGCAGCGCCCGGTTCAGCGCTGGTTGACCGACTCCTCCGCGGTCTTCAGCCACTCGCGCCACTGGTCGGCCTGCTCCCGGGCCTGCCGGGCCCGCTTCGCGTCGCCCGCCGCCTCGGCCTTCTCGGCCTGCGACTCGAACTGCGCCACCCGGTCGCGGAACTGCGCGACCCGCGCCTCGGCCTCCGGGTCGGTGCGCCGCCACTGCCGATCGACCGCCTCGCGGACCCGTTCCTCGACCGCACGCAGCGCCGACTCCAGCGGGCGGATGTCGTCGCGGGGGACCTTGCCGATCGTCTCCCAGCGCTCCTGGATGTCACGCAGCGCCGCGCGGGCCGAGTCGGCGTCGTCGGTGTCGATCTTCTCGGCCTCCGCGAGCAGCGCGCGCTTCGCCTCGGCGTTCGCACCGAACTCCGCGTCGCGCTCGCTGAACACCTGGGTGCGGCGGGAGAAGAACTGGTCCTGCGCGCCGCGGAACCGCTGCCACAACGCGTCGTCGGCGTCCTTCTGGGCGCGGCCCGCCGCCTTCCACTCCGCCATCAGTTCGCGGTAGCGCGCCGCCGTCGGGCCCCACTCCGTGGACTCGACGAGCTGCTCCGCCTCCGCGGCCAGCTCCTCCTTGCGCGCCTTGGCCGTGGCCCGCTGCCGGTCGAGATCGGCGAAGTGCGAGCCGCGGCGGCGGTTGAACGCCTCACGCGCCCGCGAGTACCGCTTCCACAGCGCCTCGTCGGTACGGCGGTCGATGCCCTTGATCGTGCGCCACTCGTCGAGGATCGCCTTGAACCGGTCGCCCGCCTGCTTCCACTGCGTAGCGTCGGCGGCCAGCGCCTCGGCCTCGGCGGCCAGCGCCTCCTTGCGCGCCACCGCCGCCTCACGCTGCGCCGAGCGGGCCGACCGGGCGGCACCGACGTGTTCCTCGGCCACCGTGACCAGCTGGGCGACGTGCGCCGACAACGACGCCACGTCGCCGACGACGGCCGCCTCCGGCAGCGAGTCGCGCAGCGCCGTCGCGCTGTGCAGGGCCTGCTTCGGGTCGCCCCCACCGGCCGCGAGCCGGTTGGTGAGCAGCTCGGCCTCGGTGCGCAGGTCGTCGAAACGACGGGCGAAGTGCGCCAGGCCCTCCTGCGGCGCACCGGCCTGCCAGGACCCGACCTCGCGCTCACCCGACGACGTCACCAGGAAGACGCGGCCCTCGTCGTCGACCCGGCCCCAGCGGCCGGGATCGGCGCTCGCCTCCGGCACCGCGATCGTCTGTACCGCAGGCACCGCGGCGACCGGCACCGGCTCCGCGGCCGCCGCCTCGGCGGGTGACGCCTCCGCGGCCGGTGCGGCCGGCGGCCGGGGCGGCGGGACCGGACGCGGACGGCCACCCGGCGGCGGGCCGGGCAGCGGCGCGCGGGGCGCGGGCGGCGGACCCGGTACCGGCCGCGGCGGGGCGGCGACGGTGCTGCGGGCGGGCTCGGCCTGCTCCTGCCCGGGCGTCGTCCCGGGCGCCTGCTCGGGTTCGGCTGCCTGCTGCTCGGGCACGGTCTCGGCCGCGGTGGCCTCCGTCTCCGTCCCGTCCCCGCTGTTCGCCTGCTCGTCCGACACCCGTGCCTCCTTCGTCAGGCCCACCCCTGCGGGACGGGCGCTCCGCCGAGGCGGAGCCCGTTGCACATCGCGGAGCCGATCCGTCACGACCGGTCCGTCGCTCGCGATTCAAACAGGTAAGCGCACGTACGGGAACCGTTCGCCCGGGTCGCGCCGCCAGCGGACGCTGCGGGGCGACGAGCCGCCGCGCCCGCGCGGGCCGGTGGCTACGCTCGGTGCCGTGATCTCCGCGGTGGCCGTCCTGCCCCAGCCGCCCCTGCTGGTGCCCGAGCTCGCGGGCGCCGCCGCGGCCGAGACCGCCGACGTGCGCGACGCGGTCCGCGACGCCGCCGCCGGACTGGCCGCGCGGGCCTCGCGATGGATCGCCGTCGGCGCCGACGCCGGGGGCCGGCGCACCGTCGCGCCCGGCGCCGTCGGGACGTTCGTCGGGTTCGGTGTCGACGTCCGGGTCGCGCTGGACACGTCCGCCCGTGTGGAGGCGACGGCGGATCGCGACCTGCCGCTGCCGCTGCTCGTCGCGGGCTGGGCCGCCGCCTCGACCGGCACGGCCGTGGCCATCCGCGGCGAGCTCGTCGCGCCCGACCTGCCGACGGCCGACTGCCTGGCCCTCGGGCGCGCACTCGCCGCCGAGCCCGCTGCCGCGGACGACGCCGTCGGGCTGCTCGTCGTCGGCGACGGCGCCGCCACCCACACCGAGAAGGCCCCCGGCCACCTCGACCCCCGCGCCGCCCCGTTCGACGCCACCGTCGCCGCCGCGCTCGCCACCGCCGACACCGACGCCCTCGCCGCCCTCGACCCCGGACTCGCCGACCAGCTGTGGGTGGCCGGCCGGGCGCCCTGGCAGGTCCTCGCCGGCGCCGCGGCGGGCGGCCGCTGGGACGCCGAACTGCTCTGCTCGGCGGCGCCCTTCGGCGTCGCCTACCACGTCGCGTTCTGGACGCGCCGGTGAGCAGCGCTGCCGCAGGGCCGCCACTGGTCGCCGTGGTCGGGCCGACCGCCACCGGCAAGTCCGACCTCGGCCTCGCGCTGGCCGAGAAGCTCGGCGGCGAGGTCGTCAACGCCGACGCGATGCAGCTCTACCGCGGCATGGACGTCGGCACCGCGAAGCTCACCGTCGCCGACCGCCACGGCGTCCCCCACCACCTGCTCGACGTCCTCGACGTCACCGACACCGCCTCCGTCGCCGCCTACCAGCGCGAGGCCCGCGCGGTGATCGAACGGCTGCGCGCCGACGGCCGCACGCCCGTGCTCGTCGGCGGCTCCGGGCTCTACGTGCAGGCCGTCCTCGACGAGCTCGAGTTCCCCGGCACCGACCCCGCCATCCGCGCGCGCCTGGAGGACGAGCTCGCCGCCGCCGGGCCGGGCGCCCTCCACACGCGCCTCGCAAAGCTCGACCCCGCCGCCGCGGCCGCCGTCCTGCCCAGCAACGGACGGCGCATCGTCCGCGCACTGGAGGTCATCGAGCTCACCGGCCGACCCTTCACCGCGACCATGCCGCGCATCGGCGACCCCCGCTACGACGCCGTGCTCGTCGGGGTTGACCGCGACGTCACCGAGCTCGACGACCGCGTCGCCACCCGCGTCGACCTCATGATGGAGGCCGGGCTCGTCGACGAGACCCGCGCCCTGCTCGACCGCGGTCTGCGCGACGGCCGCACCGCCTCCCGGGCACTCGGCTACCAGCAGGTCGTCGAGGCCCTCGACGGCGACTGCACGATGGCGGAGGCCGCCGAGCGCACCGTCGTCGCCACCCGCCGGTTCGTGCGCCGCCAGCGCTCCTGGTTCCGCCGCGACCACCGCATCCGATGGTTCGACGGCGCTGCCCCCGACCTCACCGCCCAGGTGGTGGCGTCGATACCCTGCGGCCCGTGAGCAGCAGAATCCGGTTCGCGAAGGGCCACGGCACCGAGAACGACTTCGTCGTGCTCCCCGACCCCGACGGCGCGCTCGACCTCACCCCCGCCCGCGTCGCCGCCCTGTGCGACCGCCGCCGCGGCCTCGGCGCCGACGGCGTCCTGCGCGTCGTCCGCTGGGCCGCCGCCGGCCCGGACGCGCCCACCCCCGAGGCGGGCGTCGAATGGTTCATGGACTACCGCAACGGCGACGGCAGCGTCGCCGAGATGTGCGGCAACGGCGTGCGCGTCTTCGCCCGCCACCTCGCCCTCGACGGCCTGCTGCCCACCGGCGCGGGCGAGCACGTCATCGGCACCCGCGGGGGAGTGCGCACCGTCCGCTTCGCCGGCGGCGACGGCGCCGCGGGCGAGGTGTCGGTCGGGATGGGCGTCGCACGCGTCGGCGCCGAGAGCACCGCCACCGTCCGCGGACACGCCTACGCCGGGCTCGCGGTCGACGTCGGCAACCCGCACCTGGCCTGCGTCACCACCGCCGACATCGCCGGGCTCGACCTCGACGTGCCCCCCGGCCACGACCCGGCGCTGTTCCCGCACGGTGTGAACGTCGAGTTCGTGACCCCGCTCGCCCCCGACGGCGACGTGACGATGCGCGTCCACGAGCGCGGCGTGGGGGAGACCCGCTCCTGCGGCACCGGGACCGTCGCCGCGGTCGTCGCCGCGCTGCGCCGGGCCGGCCGCGACTCCGGCGACGTGCGCGTCGGCACCCCCGGCGGGCGGCTGCGCGTCACCGTCGACGCCGACGGCACCACCGTCCTGCACGGGCCCGCCGTCGTCCTCGCCCGCGGCGAGCTCGACCGTGCCTGGTGGGACGGGTTGGACACCGGACCTGTCACCCACAACGGGTGACCCTCGCCCCGTCGCGACGCAATGCGGCGGACACCGTCGTCGCGACGTGGGAGGATGGGTCACACGATGACTGAATCCCGACTCGACATCTCCGCCATGTTCACCCCTCGGACCGACGACCCCCGCCGCGACGCGACGGTGGCCGCCCACACGGGCCGTGAGCCGTCGACGGGCGACATGGAGCTCGAGGAGCGGTCGTCACTGCGGCGGGTCGTGGGCCTGTCCACCGAGCTCACCGACATCACCGAGGTCGAGTACCGGCAGCTGCGCCTCGAACGCGTCGTGCTCGTCGGGGTGTGGACCTCCGGCAGCGCCACGCAGGCCGAGGCCTCGCTCGTCGAACTGGCCCGCCTCGCCGAGACCGCCGGCTCCCAGGTCCTCGACGGCCTCGTGCAGCGCCGCGCCCGCCCCGACCCCGCCACGTTCATCGGCTCCGGCAAGGTCGACGAGCTGCGCAGCGCCGTCCAGGCCGCCGGCGCCGACACCGTGATCGCCGACGGCGAGCTCTCACCCGGCCAGCTCCGCCAGCTGGAGGAGAAGCTCAAGGTCAAGGTGATCGACCGGACCGCCCTGATCCTCGACATCTTCGCCCAGCACGCCCGCTCACGCGACGGCAAGGCGCAGGTCGAGCTGGCCCAGCTGTCCTACCTGCTGCCGCGGCTGCGCGGCTGGGGTGAGGCGCTGTCGCGGCAGGTCGGTGGCCGGGCCGCGGGCGGTGTCGGCATCGGTGGCCGTGGCCCCGGCGAGACCAAGATCGAGCTCGACCGCCGACGCATCCGCCACCGCATGTCCAAGCTGCGCCGCGAGATCGCCGCCATGCGCACCGTCCGCGACACCCAGCGCGGGTCGCGGCGGCGCAACGAGACACCCGGCGTCGCCATCGTCGGCTACACCAACGCGGGCAAGTCCAGCCTGCTCAACGCCCTCACCGACGCCGGTGTGCTCGTCGAGGACGCCCTGTTCGCCACCCTCGACCCGACGACGCGTCGCGCCGAGACCCCCGACGGGCGCACCTACACCCTCACCGACACCGTCGGGTTCGTACGGCACCTGCCCCACCAGCTCGTCGAGGCGTTCCGGTCGACGCTGGAGGAGACCGCGCAGGCCGACCTGCTGGTCCACGTCGTCGACGCCTCCGACCAGCTGCCCGAGGACCAGATCGCCGCCGTGCGCAAGGTCCTCGTCGAGATCGGCGAGGAACAGCAGGGGCGGATGCCGCCGGAGCTGCTCGTCGTCAACAAGGTCGACGCGGCCACCGACCTCCAGCTCGCCCGGCTGCGCCACCTGCTGCCCGACGCCGTGTTCGTCTCCGCCCACCGCGGCGACGGCATCGCCCTGCTCGCCCGGCGCATCGCCGAGCTCCTGCCCAACCCCGAGGTCGAGGTCGACCTGCTCGTGCCCTACACCGAGGGCTCACTCGTCGCCCGGATCCACGAGGAGGGCATCGTCATCGAGGAGGAACACGTGGCCGACGGCACCAGGCTGCGCGCCCGCGTCGGCCCCGAGCTCGCCACGGCCGTCGCGACATTCACGGCGGCACCCCGATGAGCACCCGACGGTGATCCGTCGCGCGGCCACGGTCGTCCTGGTCCTCGGGGCCGCCCTCCTGGGCGGAGCCGGGACGGCCCTCGCCGCCGACCCGCCCCCGGGCGTCCGCACCCACTGCACCGTCGACGACCCACGGCTCGCCGAGCTGTCGGGACTCGTCGTCGACGGCACCGCCGGCGCGCCCACGGTGTGGGCGATGGCCGACGGCGGCCGCCGCACCGCGGCTTACGCCATCGACCCGGCCACCTGCGCCGTCACCGACAGCCGCACCGCCACCACCGACCCCCTGGACCCCGAGGACCTCGCCCGCGGACCCGCCGGCGCGCTGTGGGTGGCCGACATCGGCGACAACACCGCGTCGCGTGCGACCGTCGCCGTCATCACGCTGCCCGCGACCGGTGCCTCCAAGCTCTACCGGCTCAGCTACCCCGACGGTCCGCGCGACGCCGAGGCGATGCTCGTCGGCACCGACGGCGTGCCCGTCATCGTCACCAAGGACGCCGTCGGTCCCGCAGGTGTCTACCGGACCCCCGGGCCGCTCACCGGCACCGGACCGACCGTCATGCAGCGCGTCGGCGACGTCTCCCTGCCCGCCTCCGACACCCCCGGCGGGCCGCTCGGCGGCATCGGGTCCCGCCTCGTCACCGGCGGGTCCGTGAGCCCCGACGGTCGCACCGTCGCCCTGCGCAGCTACACCGACGCCTGGCTCTACCCCGTCGCCGAACCCGGCGACGCCGGCGCCATCGTCGACGCCCTCAAGGCCGCCCCCACCCGCATCCCGCTGCCCGACGAGCCGCAGGGCGAAGCCGTCGCGCTCGACGCCACCGGTGCGCTGTGGTCGGGGTCGGAGACCCGCAGCGGGACGCCCGGTGCGCTCCGCTCGGTCGACGGCGCGGTCGCCTTCATCGCCGCCGGTGCCGCCGAGGCCCCCGCCGCGCCCGCCGACCCCGCCGAGAAGGACGCCGTCTCCTGGTCGTCCCCGGCGATGATCGGCGCCGTGAGCACCGCTGCGGTGCTGGTCGTCGGCGCGGTCCTGATGGCGCTGCGCTCGTTCTCCCGGTCACGTCGTGAGCTGCGCAAACTCGAGTCCGAACCGCCGCAGCCCGACGACTCGCCGACCGTCACCGCCGACAGCGCGCCGCGCCCCGACGACCGCACGGTCTCCGCGGCCGCCGCCGGCGTGCCCGGGCCCGTCCCGGCTGCGAGCCCCGGGGCCGGTGGCCCGCGGCCCGGGCCTCCGCCACCCCACGGCGCGCGCCCGGGGCGCCC
>NZ_BJVJ01000079.1 GCF_007989085.1 Pseudonocardia sulfidoxydans NBRC 16205 | reverse complement strand
AGCTGCTGTGTTGCGGCTCGCGGGGGGCAGTGCGGTTGCGGCCGGTTCTTTGCGCGCAACCTCAGTGCTGTCGCGCACCGGGGGGAACAGGGGGCGGCCGAACTTCCGCGCGCAACCTGACTGCTGTGTTCGGGCATTCGGGACGACGGTGAGGTTGCGCGCGGGGTCGTCATGACACGGGATCGGCGTCACCCCACCCTGACGGGACATCCGACGCGGACAGGCGCAGGATGGGGCCCGACGCCCCCACAGGAAGGTTCGGATCGTGACGCAGCGCTGGGCCGTGCTGATCGCGACGCTCGCCCTGCTGGGCTGGGCCGCCGCCCAGGCATGGATCGTCCTGCGGACCAAGCCGGCGCGGGTCAAGCTCGCCGCGGCGTCCGGGTTCGTGGCTGTCGGGATCGCGGCGCTCGGCGTCGGGTTCGCGTTCACCCAGGGCGCCGCCGACGACACCACCTCCGCGCCGCGGGTGTCGAACTTCGCGCAGTCCGTCGGACCGACCCGGGTCGGGGAGCCGGCCACCGTGGCGCCGACCGTCGCCGTCCCGCCGCCCGCCGAGCCCCCGCCCGCCGCCGACGTCCCCCGGCCCGACGCCGCTCGGCCCGACACGCCGCAGCCCGTCGTACCCAATCGTGCGCTGGCGGTCGCCCCTTGGGTGCCGGAGGTCGTGCGTGCCCCCGCCGCGGCGCTGCCGCCGGAGCCGCCCGCGGTCCCACCGGCCGTCCCGCCGGTCGTGCCGCCCGGTGGCGCCGAGGGCGGCACCGCCCCGACCACGACGACCGTGCCGCCGACGACGACCACGCCGCCCACGACCACGCCGCCCACGACCACGCCGCCCACGACCGCGCCGACAACGACTGCGCCGACAACGACGACCGCACCGCCGACGAAGACCAGGCCGCCGGTCACGAAGCCGACCACGCGGCCCACGCGGCCGGGGCGCCCGACGACCCTGCCCCCCACGACGACCACCACGGTCCCGCCGGCGACGAGCACGAGCACGAGCATCGTCTCGGGCACCCCGACGCCCTGACCGAAAACGCCTCGCCGCGGCGGCGACACTGGCTCTACGCTCACGCCATGCCGCCCGATTGACGCCCCGACCAGCCCTCTCGTCCCGATCCGCGCCGGCTGACCCGGCTCGCGATCGCGGTCGCCTTCCTCGCCGACCTCGTCCCGGTCTACGCGCTGTACGCGGTCTGGTTCGTCGCCACCGGTCTGTCCGAGGCACAGGTGTCGGCGCTGTTCGCGATCTGGTCCGTCGTCGGGCTGGTCGCCGAGGTGCCCTCCGGCGCGCTCGCCGACCGCTTCGGCAGGCGCCGCGCCGTCGTCACCGCCTACGTCGGGCAGGCCGCCGCCTACGCGGTGTGGGCGCTGTGGCCGACGTTCACCGGGTTCGCCGCCGGGTTCGCACTGTGGTCCCTCGGCGGCTCGCTGGAGTCGGGCGCGAAGGAGGCGCTGCTCTACGACGCGCTGGCGCCGGGGGAGCGGTGGCGCTACGCCCGGATCGCGAGCGGGTCGAGCGCGGCCGGGCTGCTCGCGCAGGTCCCCGGGGCCGCGCTGGCGACGCTGCTCTGGGCCACCGGAGGCGGGTTCGCGCCGGTGGCGTGGCTGAGCGTCGGCACCTGCCTCGTCACGGCGGCGCTGGCGACCCGGCTGCCCGAGGTCCGCCCCGAACCCTCGGACCCGGCCGGCGACGAGCCCGAGCCCGGCTGGTTCGCCGCCCTGCGCGCCGGGGTCGCCGAGGCCGCCGCCCACCCACCGGTGCGTGCCGTGCTGCTCGCCGTCGCCGTCCTCGGCGGCGTCGACGCACTCGAGGAGTACTTCCCGCTGCTGGCCGCCGACTGGTCGGTGCCGACGTCGACGATCCCGGCCGCCGTGGTCGCGACGGCCGTCACCGGCGCCGCCGGGGCCGCGCTCGGGGGCGCCGCCGCGGGCTGGGGACGGTGGCGGCTCACCGCGACGATCGCGGCCGCCGTCGTCGCCCTGGTCGTCGCGGCGACGCTCGCGGTCCCGCTCGCGATGGTGCTCGTCGCCGTCTTCTACGGCGGATACCGGCTGGTCCTGGTCGTACTCGAGGTCAGGTTGCAGGACCGCATCACCGGCCCGTCCCGGGCGACGGTGACGTCGGTATCGGGGTTCGCCACCGAGGTCGTCGGGCTCGCCGTGTTCGGTGCGTGGGCCGTCGGCGGGATCTGGCCGGTCGTCGCCGCGGCGGCGCTGGTCACGGTCCTGCTGCCGCGAGTCCTGCGCACCCCGTAGAGCGTCAGGTATCAGCGCCCGGGCTCCGGAGAGGACATCGTGGACGAACCGTCGCACTTCGCCACCGCTGGGTCTACCCTGGCGCGGCACAACACGGAGGGCGTGGCGATGACGGATCGGGGCGAGGCATCGGTCGAGACGTTGACGGCGATCACGGCCGCGTTCAACGCGCACGACCTGGACGCGATCATGGAGTTCTTCACCGAGGACTGCTCGCTGGACATGCCGAGGGGGCCCGAGCCGTGGGGCCGGCGCCTGGTCGGCAAGGCAGCGGTGAGGGAGGGTCTGGCCACCCGTTTCGCAGGACTGCCCGACGTTCACTACAGCGACGACCGGCACTGGGTCAGCGGCGACCTCGGTGTCTCCGAGTGGCTTCTCACCGGCACCGGGGGCGACGGGGAGAAGGTGCGCGTCCGCGGCTGTGACCACTGGGAGTTCCGCGGCGGCCAGGTGGCCCGCAAGGACTCGTACTGGAAGATCGTCGACCCTGCCACGTAGGTCGCCGCGCATCCCGTCTACCCCTTAGGCTTGTGCACGTGGACGGGACGTCGGAGGTCCGCCCCGGGCGCGCGCCCGACGAGCAGCCCGGCATTCGTGTGGTTCCCTCCCCGGGCGGCGTCGCCGTCGTCGCCGTCACCGGCGACGTCGACCTCGCGGGCGCCGGGCGGCTCGGTGCCGCGGTCGGGCAGGCGCTCGAGGCACGGCCGGCAGCCCTGGTCGTCGACCTGAGCGGCGTGACGTTCCTCGACTCCTCGGGCCTCGACCAGCTCGTCGAGGCCCGCCGCGCCTGCGCGGTGGCGGTCGTCGCGCTGCACCTCGTCGTGGCCGGTAACCGTGCCGTGGCGCGCCCGCTCGAGGTCACCGGCCTGGCCGCCGTCTTCACGGTCGCCGACTCCGTGGACTCGGTCACCGCGACCCTCGACGCGACCCCGGCGGCCGACCAGGATCACCCCCGTGACCGGTGACGCGCCGCAGACGATGCCCCCCACCGGCCGCCAGCTCACCGTGACGGACGGCGCGGGCACCACCGCCGTCGTCACCGAGGTCGGCGCCGGCCTGCGCGCCTTCGAGTCCGGCGGCCGCGCCTACGCCGAGACCTACCCCGAGGACGTCCGCCCACCCCGCGGGTGCGGCGCCCTGCTCGCACCCTGGCCCAACCGGGTCCGCGGCGGCCGCTGGACCTGGGAGGGCGCCGAGCAGCAGCTCGCCCTCACCGAACCCGCCGCCGGCAACGCCATCCACGGCCTGTTGCGCCACGTGTGCTGGACCGTCGTCGACCAGACCGCCGACGCCGTCACCCTCGCCGCCGTCGCCGTCCCACAGCCGGGCTGGCCGCAGCCGGTGCGCGTCACGGTCGGCTACTCCGTCGCCGCCGACGGGCTCACCGTCACCATCGGCGCCCAGAACCTCGGAACCGGGGACGTCCCGTTCGGCGTCGGCTCCCACCCGTACCTGCGCGTCGGCACCACCGCCGTCCGCGACTGCACCCTGCACCTCGCGGCCACCACCGCGATCACGCTGCGCGACCAGCTGCCCGAGGGCGACCCGCGGCCCCTCACCGACGACGAGCGCACCATCTCCCTGCGCGACGCCCGTCTCGACGACTGCTTCGGCGGCGCCCGCCCCGACCCCGGCGACACCCTCGTCAGGCACCGGCTGACCTCGCCGGACGGTGGGGTCGAGCTGTGGGCCGACCCCGCGTTCGGGTGGGTGCAGGTGTTCACCCCCCACGACCTGGGCGGCAACGGCCCGGCCGTCGCCGTCGAACCCATGACCTGCCCGCCCGACGCCCTCAACTCCGGCGACGGCCTCGTCGTCCTCGGCCCCGGCGAACGGTGGAGCGCCCGCTGGGGACTGCGCCCCCTCGCCTGACCCGCGTCACAGCAGCGGCAGGAGCACACCGCGCATCGATTACGGTCATGCCATGCGGACGGTGCTCGTGATCGGGATCGGTGCGGGCGACCCCGACCATCTGACCCTGCAGGCGGTCGCGGCCATGCGCCGAGCCGACGTCTTCTTCGGCATCGACAAGGGCACGGTCAAGGACGACCTCGCCGCCCTGCGCACCGAGCTGCTCGACCGCCACGTCGACGCCGGGACCTACCACGTCGTCGACGCCCCCGATCCCGAACGCGACCGCGACGCCGGCGGGAGCGCCTACCGCGACGCCGTCCTCGACTGGCAGGACCGCCGCGCCGACCTCTACGCCGCGATGATCGCCGACGAGCTCGGCCCCGACGGCGTCGGCGCCTTCCTCGTCTGGGGCGACCCCTCCCTCTACGACGGCACCCTGCGGCTGCTCGCCGGCATCCGCGAGGCCGACCTCGCCTCCGGCGGACAGGGCTTCGACATCGAGTCCGTCCCCGGCGTCAGCAGCGTCGCCGCCCTCGCCGCCGCGCACCGGCTCATCCTCAACCGGGTCGGCGGCTCGGTACTGGTGACGACGGGCAGGCGCCTCGCCGCGGGGATGCCGCGCGAGGTCGACGACGTCGTCGTCATGCTCGACGGCGCCACCACCTTCGCCACGCTGCCCGACGACGACCTCGCCATCTACTGGGGCGCCTACCTCGGCACCCCCGACGAGATCCTCGTCAGCGGCGACCTGCAGGAGGTCAAGGACGAGATCGTCCGCGTCCGCGCCGAGGCCCGGGCACGCAAGGGCTGGATCATGGACACCTACCTGCTGCGACGCGACCCCGGCCGGCGATGACCCGATGCGTCTCCGATTGAGACGGCGATCACCCGGCGCCTCACGCAGACTGCCGATCATGCCGGTGGACGACTCCACTCTCGCGGAGGGCTGAGCGGGTGCACGCAGTGACCATGGCGGTGAAGGCGCGCGTCGAACGCGCCCGATCCGGGGCGTTGCTCCTCGGCCCGGCGCTCGTGGCGGCAGCCGCCTACGTCGACCCGGGCAACGTCGCCACCAACACCGCCGCCGGTGCCGGCTTCGGCTACCTGCTCGTGTGGGTCGTGCTCGCCGCCAACGTGATGGCCGGCCTCGTCCAGTACCTGTCCGCCAAGCTCGGGCTCGTCACCGGGAAGTCGCTGCCCGAGTCGCTGCGCGACCACCTCCCGCGACGCGTCCGCGTCGCCTACTGGGCCCAGGCCGAGCTCGTCACCATGGCCACCGACCTCGCCGAGGTCCTCGGCGGCGCCATCGCCCTCGCCCTGCTGTTCGACCTGCCGCTCATCTGGGGCGGCGTCATCACCGCCGTCGTGTCCATGGTGATCCTCAAGGTCGCCGACCGCTTCGGGCAGAAACCGTTCGAACGCGTCGTCACGACGATGCTGCTCGTCGTCGGCATCGGCTTCGTCGCCAGCCTCTTCGTCGCCCCGCCCGCCGTGGCCGGCGTCGTCGGCGGGATCGTCCCCGGTTTCGAGGGCACCAGCAGCATCCTGCTCGCCGCCGGCATGCTCGGCGCCACCGTCATGCCCCACGCGATCTACGTCCACTCGTCGCTCTCGCGTGACCGGCACGGCTCGCCCGCCCCCGGCCCCGAACGCCGCCGGCTCCTGTCGGCCACCAAGGCCGACGTCGCCGTCGCGCTCACCGTGGCCGGTGCCGTCAACCTCGGCCTCCTCCTCGTCGGCGCCGCACTGCTCAGCGGCGACGAACGCACCGAGACCCTCGAAGGAGTCCACGCCGCCATCGGCGACAAAGCCGGCCCCCTGTTCGCCCTCGGCTTCGCCGTCGCGCTGTTGTTCTCCGGCCTCGCCTCGACCGCCGTCGGCTGCTACTCGGGCTCCGTGGTCATGGCAGGCCTGCTGAAGGTCAAGGTGTCCCTGCTGGCCCGACGGGTCGTCACCGCGATCCCCGCGCTCGTGGTGCTGGGCATGGGCATCGACCCCACCTGGGCGCTGATCGTCTCCCAGGTCGTGCTGTCCTTCGGCATCCCCTTCGCCCTCGTCCCGCTGGTCATCCTGACCTCGCGGCGCTCGATCATGGGTGACGACGTCAACAAGCGCGTCACCGTCGTCGCCGGGATCGTGGTCTGCACGGCGATCGTGGCGCTCAACGTCGTCCTGCTGTACCTGACGGTGACCGGCCAGGGCTGAGGCCCCTGTGAGTGGCGATAGTCGCTATAGCGACTATCGCCACTCACGAGGGTGCAGTGGGTTGCGGGTCCGCTTTACCCGGCGGTGGCTCGTGCCAGCCGCACCCGTCACGTGTCGAGTGCGCCGCCTGCAGGTGGTGTACGGGCTCGGGCAACGGGTGCGGGGCGACCTGCGGCGTGCCGGCACGTCGATGGACACGGTGTCGGATCGTCGACCGGTGCGTGGGTCGGATCGTGTCGGGCGAGGGCGCCTTCTGTCCGGACTCGCGGCGGCGTGGTGGCGTGCGTGGCGGGCCTGCGTGGTGGCGTGCGTGGCGGGCGTGCGTGGCGGGCGTGCGTGCGGTGGGCGTGCGTACGGAGGGAGTGCGTGCGGCCGGCGGTGCGCGCGGAGGGAGTGCGCACGGCCGGGGGTGCGTGCGGAGGGAGTGCGTGCGGCCGGCGGTGTGTGGGGGCGGGCGTGGGGGAGGGCGATGCGGGTGGGCGCGCGGGGGGCAACCGGCGCGCTGCTCGGCCGCCGCACAGCTTGCGTACGCGCCGCACCCCCTGCAACAGGTGCGGCGCGTACGCAAGGTGTGCGGCGCGCACGACCGGGCGCGGGTGGGGGTCGCCGCGCTGGTCGCCTGCGGGGGCAGTGGCGGTGGCGGCGGGGTCTCGGGGGAGCGCTCCGGCAGGCGGTTCGGGCCGCGGCGAGCGGACGAGCGTCAGGTTCGCTGCGGCCAGCGGTGTTTGTGTGGGGGGCGGTTCGTGCAACCCCGGATGCGTATGACCTCCCCCGCGGCGAACCGCGCCGAACCCAGTTCACGGAGCGTGCCGATGACGCAGCCCGCCCGACACCCCGACCCGATCGACCACCCCGACCCGTCCGCCGCCGGCCCGCACGGCGCCAACTCGGACGCCGCTGGCCCGCACGCCGCGGGCGCGCACGCCGCCAACTCGGACGCCGCCGGCCCGGCCACCGCCGACCCGTCCACCGCTGACCCACACGCCGCTGACCCGTCCGCCGCCGGCCCGCACGCCGCCGGCCCGCACGCCGCCGCCGGCCCGGACGCCGCCGGTCCGATCGGCCACGACCTGACCGACTCCGACACCACCGACCCCGACCAGGCCGATCTCGGCGGTGGCGCGCAGGCCGGGCCGCAGGCCGTCGAGTTCGTCCATCGTGCCTGGCCCGCCGAGGCGTCCGCGCTCGGGCACATCCGTCGCGAGCTGGTGGCGTGGATCGGACCGCTCGGACTGTCCGCGGATGAGGTCGACGACGTCGTCCTCGCCGTCGACGAGGCCGCCGCCAACGTCGTCGAGCACGCCTACAGCCCCGACGACCCCGGCAGTGTCGAGCTGACGCTGTGGACGGAACCGGGCGCGTTGTGCATCGAGATCACCGACCACGGTACGTGGAACCCGACCGAGGCCCCGGGCCGGGGGATCGATCTCATGCAGCGCATGGTCGGCGCCGTGCTGATCCATGTCGACGAGCGGGGCAGCCGGGTCCTGCTGCGCCATCCGCTGCCGGGGGCGCGGGAGCGGGGCGGCGGGCACGGCGACGGGGGTGCCTGAGGTCAGGCGGGCCCGTCGCTCCCGGCGACCCGCGTCGTGGTGCGGGTGTCGGAGCGGCCGTCGAGGATCGCCTGCGCGCCGCGGAGGACGTGGGCGCTGATGGTGCCGGGGTCGGCCCCGGCGATGGGGCGGGTCGCGATGACGGTGCGCAGCAGCCCGATGCCGAGCAGCCAGGCGAGGACGAGCTCGGCGCGCAGGGCGGCGTCGTCGACGTCGTCGGTGGCGGCGAGCGACGCGAACGCCCCGGCCCACCGGGACTCGAGCTCGGCGCGCATGAGTACGCCGGCCTCGCTGCTGCCGGTGGAGCGCAGGACGGCGAAGAAGAGCTCGGTGCCGCTGGGGTCGTCGGCCATGATCGCGTCGAGGGTGCGGCGGAGCAGTTCCTCGGGTGGCCCGTCCTCGAGCACGGCCATGGCCGCACCGGAGATGGCCTCGGCGAACAGGCCTTCCTTGTTGCCGAAGTGGCGGAACAGGAGTGCCTGGTTGACCCCGGCCCGGTCGGCGACGGCGCGGACCGTCGTGGCGTCGTAGCCGACGGCGGCGAACAGCTCGCGGGCGGCTTCGAGGAGTGCCCGGCGGGTGGCGGCGGCGTCGCGGGTCCGGGGCGGCCTGACCCCTCGGCTGTCGGCCTCGCTCCTGCCCGCCATCTGGTCTCCTCGCCGTGGTCCGCGCGGCCCACCGAGTGCGGATTTCGTCCGGATCGCCCCTGTCGGTCGCTGCTGTGGCCATCACAACACATCACTGCCGTGGCGACGTGGGTGGACGTCCGCGACGCGCCCGGTAGACCCCCGTCCGGGGCCGGGCGGTGTGGCGGGGGTGCCGGGCGGGTAGTCGCGACGGACCACCGGATGGGTCACCGTCCGGCACCCGAACGAGAGGAACGACCGGCGATGTCGCGCCGTGACGACCCGCAACCGCAGGATCCCGACGCGGGCCAGATGGTCCAGGAGGACGCCGAGTACACGCTGACCGGAACGGGAGACCCGTTGGACGCGGGCTATGTCCCGCCCGACCGCCCGTTCGAGCTCGACGGCGACACCGTGACACCTGCGGGTGCCCGGGAGGGGGAGTCGCTCGACGACCGGCTCGCCCGTGAGCTGCCCGACGACGCGGCCGTGACCGATGCCGACCGTGCGGGCCGGCTCGAACCCCATGCGGACGACGACACGGCGGCTCATGACGTCGGTGTCGACGGGGGAGCGGCGTCGGCGGAGGAGGCGGCGGTGCACCGTACCGGCGGTGACGGCGACGGGCTGGAGCCGGTGGTGGACGACAGTCCGATGGAGGATCCCGAGGTGGCCGAGCAGCTGGACAGTGACCCGAGGGCCGAGCAGGCGGAGCGGGACGCGAGCCGTGACGCGGAGGGTGACCCGGTCGCGGGTCGCGACGCCGAGCATCGCGCACCGTTCGACGACCGTGCGGCGGGGATCGACGCGCATCCCGACGCCGGTGGGTCGGTGGCGGCCGCGTCCGGCCGTGACGACGTGGGCCCCGAGGGCCGCCTGCGCTGAGCAGGCGGCCGGGTCGCGCGGTCAGGGGCAGCCCTGGGTGAGCTTGGCGATCTCGGAGTCGATGTCCATGCGGTCGGACTCGGCCCCGAGCGGAACGAGTTCGAGGGTGGCGTCGACGAAGCTGCGCAGCAGGTCGCGGTCGACCTCGAGGATCGCCCGGCCGTCGTGGGAGGCGATCTCGATCTCGACGATGTCGTAGCCCTGGACGATCTGCGGGCTCATCCGGACGTGGCCGTAGCCGGAGGGGCCGTCGAGCGACTCGGCGACGAGGTCCCGCGCGACCATCCACTCGACCCAGCGGTCGCTGCGGGTGCGGACGGCGAGGACGACGGCGAAGGGGTCGCGGGCGGAGTAGGTCCAGCGGGTCACGACCGGCGCGGGCTGGCCGTGGAGGACGGTGAACATGTCCTGCTGGACCGAGTCGGTCGTCATCGTCGTGCTCCCTGGTGCTGTGCCGGTTCCCGATGTTCCGGTCTTGCACAGGGAATCGTCCGGAGCCGCTGGAACGCTGCACATCCACGGCCGGTTCACTCGATCAGATGACGTAATTCGATCCTCTGATGAGCGCAGTGTCAGTTCCGCTGTTCGGCGGACACGATCCAGACGCCTGCTGACCCGGTCGTGGCCGGCTGCACCATCGTGAGCGTGACGGTGCCGGCGTCGGGGTCGGTGACGACGACTGTGCCGTCGTCGGGGGCTCCGGCGCTCGGCGCACGCCATTGCAGGACGGTCGTCGCGTAGTTGGTCGCGACCTCCGACGGGTCGAGCAGCCACGGCTGCGACCCCTGGTCGACCTGGGCCTGCAGCGCCTTCGCCTGGGTGACGTCGGTGACCGGCCACAGCAGCGTGCCCGCCGCCGCGGAGGGGGAGGACGCGGAGGGGGAGGACGCGGAGGGCGGGGGTGTCGCCGTGGGGGTCGAGGCCGTCTGCGGGGTGGTCGACCCGCACCCGGCGACGGACACCGCGGCAACCAGCGCGAGGGCCGCGACCACTCGCGGCGGGCCGACCCACCGGCGGTGCGCGGGGCGGACGGGAGCAGGAGCGGCAGGCTGCGGCGTCACGACCGGGGACGCTAGCCGTGACGCCCGTCGTGTGTGTCGTGCTCTCCCGGCACGTCAGGCTGACGTGGCGCGCCCGTACCCCGCCGGACGGTCAGCCCGGTCCGTCGCCGGACCCTCCGCGCGGGCCCCGCCGTGGCTAGGGTGACTGCCGGACATGATCGGCGAGCCGACGACGGAGTGGGACATGACCGATGCGGAAGCCTTCTACGCGGCGCGGGACTTCCTGCTCGCCCACCGCACCGACTACGACACGGCGGTGCGGGACTTCCGCTGGCCCGAGCTGACCGAGTTCAACTGGGCGCTCGACCATTTCGACAACGTCGCCGCCGACGCGGAGCGCGGTGCCCGGCGGGCGCTGTGGATCGTCGAGAGCGACGGCTCCGAGGCGTACTGGACGTTCGCGGAGATGTCGTCGCGGTCCAACCGGGTGGCGAACTGGCTGCGCGCCCAGGGGGTGGGCCGGGGCGACCGGATCATCCTGATGCTGGGCAACCAGCTGGAGCTGTGGGAGACGCTGCTCGCGGCGATGAAGCTCGGTGCGGTCGTCATCCCGGCGACGACGTTGCTCACCGCGGAGGACCTGCGTGACCGGGTCGAGCGCGGCAACGCCAAGCACGTCGTCGTCGGGGGTGGTGACGCCGGAAAGTTCGACGACGTCGCGGGCGACTACACCCGCATCGCCGTGCGCGGCGCCCCGAAGGGCTGGCTCGACTACACCGAGGCCTACGACGCGGCCGACACGTTCGTCCCCGACGGCGTCACCCGGGCCGACGACACCCTGCTGCTCTACTTCACCTCGGGGACGACGGCCAAGCCGAAGCTCGTCGAGCACACCCACCAGTCCTACCCGGTGGGCCACCTGTCGACGATGTACTGGATCGGGCTCGAGCCCGGCGACGTCCATCTCAACATCTCCTCGCCCGGCTGGGCCAAGCACGCGTGGTCCAACGTGTTCGCGCCGTGGATCGCCGAGGCGACGGTGCTGGTCATGAACTACGCGCGGTTCGACGCCGAGTCGGTGCTGGGGGTGCTGGAGCGCTGCGGCGTCGACAGCTTCTGCGCGCCGCCGACGGTGTGGCGCATGTTGATCCAGGCCGACCTGTCGACGTTGCGCACGCCGCCGCAGAAGGTCGTCGGCGCGGGGGAGCCGCTCAACCCCGAGGTGATCGAGCAGGTCGAGAAGGCGTGGGGCGTCCGCATCCGCGACGGGTTCGGGCAGACCGAGTCGAGCGTCCAGATCGGCAACCCGCCCGGGCAGACGGTCAAGCCGGGCTCGATGGGTCGTCCGGTCCCGGGCTTCCCGATCGAGCTGATCGACCCGTCGACGGGCAGGCCCGCGGACGAGGGCGAGATCTGCATCGACCTGTCACGGCGGCCGACGGGGCTGATGGTCGGCTACCACGGCGACGACGAGCGCAACGCCGAGGCGATGGCGGGCGGGTACTACCACACCGGCGACGTCGGCTCCCGTGACGACGACGGCTACATCACCTACGTCGGCCGCTCCGACGACGTCTTCAAGGCCAGCGACTACCGGATCAGCCCGTTCGAGCTGGAGAGCGTGCTGATCGAGCACCCGGCTGTCGCGGAGGCGGCCGTGGTGCCGTCGCCGGACCCGGTGCGGCTCGCGGTGCCGAAGGCCTATGTGGTGCTCGCGTCCGGGCACTCGGCCGACGAGGCGACGGCGCGTTCGATCCTGGAGTTCGCGCGCGACAACCTGGCGCCGTACAAGCGGATCCGGCGTCTGGAGTTCGCCGATCTGCCCAAGACGATCTCGGGCAAGATCCGCCGGGTCGAGCTGCGGGGCCGGGAGCAGGACATCCACGGCTCGGACGCGGGCGACCCGCAGGGCGAGTACACCCTGTGAGTGGCGATAGTCGCCATGGCGACTATCGCCACTCACGACCCCCCGGGGTCAGCCAACACGGGGTGTGACGGCCGGTGAGGGTGCCGAGCAGGAGCACGGCGCCCCACGGGCCGATCACCCAGACCGGCCAGAACGGCTGGACGCTGCCCGTGCCGAGGCAGGTCGCGAGCCACACGACCAGGCAGATCGCGCCGACGACGGCCCACGGTGCCCACATCGCGGCACGCTGCAGGTCCTTCTGTGGGCGCTGTGGGCGCTGTGCCGCAGCGGCCGGGGGCGAGGCGGGCAGGTCGCGGGTGACCGCGTCGAGGTCGGCCTGCGTGCGGGCGGCGTAGACCGCATCGAGACGGGACTCGAACTCGGGCAGGTCGAGCCGGCCGGCGCCGACGTGGGTACGCAGCAATGCCTCGGTGCGCTCGCGTTCGGCGTCGCCGACCCGCAGGCCGGGTCGTGCGGTGTTCTCGGGCATCGGGTCCTCCGTCCCTCGACGTGGTCCCAGATTGCTGTGTCGCGCTCAACATGTCAAGTTCGACATGTCGAGCGCGACAGAATCATGGCGCGGGCGGCGCGTCCGTGAAGTGCCCCGGCCAGTTCTTCCACGCGATCCGCGAGATCGTCACGACCTCACCGAGCCGCGACCACTCGTCGCGACCCAGTCGCGCCAGCGGACGCAGCCGCTGCACCGACGGCAGCGTGTTGCCACGGTCGTCGGTGACCAGCACGTCCTCGTCGACGACGGCGTGCACCACCCGGCCGATCACGACCGTCGAGTCCCCCAGTGCCAGATCGTGCTCGAGCCGGCACTCGAACGCGACCGGCGACTCCGCCACCCGCGGCGGCGCCACCACCGCGCTCGCCTCCGGGGTCAGACCGACCGCGGCGAACTCGCTGATCTCCGCCGGGAAGTCCGTCGCCGTCGCGTTGATCCGCTCGAACATCGACTCCGTCGCCAGCGAGATCACGAACTCGCCCGTCTCGCGCACGTTGCGCAGCGAGTCCTTCGTCCCGACGGAGGTGAACTGCAGCATCGGCGGGTCCACACACGAGACCGTGAAGAACGAGTGCGGCGCGAGATTGTCGACGCCGGCGGCCGACCGCGTCGACACCCAGGCGATCGGGCGCGGCACCACGGACGCGGTCAGCAGCTTGTAGAACTTCGAGGCGCCCATCTCGTCGGGAACCATGTCGGTGCGCATGCCCCGATCATCTCCCCGCGCGGCCGGTCCCCGCAGCGGGACCGTAGCGTCGGGGGAGTGCGTCCCTCCCGCGCCGCCGGCCTGCTCCTGGGCGTCCTCGCCGACGCGGTGTTCGGCGATCCCCGCCGCTTCCATCCCGTCGCCGGGTTCGGCCGGCTCGCCGCCGCGCTGGAGGCCCGGACATGGGCCGACGACCGGCGCCGCGGCGCGCTCCACACCGCCGCGCTGGTCGGTGCCGTCACCGGTGCCGGGATCGTCGTCGAACGGGGCGCGCGAGGGCCCGTCGGCACCGTCGTCACCACCGCCGTGGCGACATGGGCGGTCCTCGGCGCGAGGTCGCTCGTCGGGGAGGGCGCCGCGCTGGGACGCGAGCTCGCCGCCGACGACCTCCCCGCCGCCCGTCGCCGCCTGCCCAGCCTGTGCGGGCGCGACCCGTCGACGCTCGACGCCGCCGGCATGGCCCGCGCCGGGGTGGAGTCGTTGGCGGAGAACACCTCCGACGCCGTCGTCGCCCCGCTGTTCTGGGGCGCGGTCGCCGGGGTGCCGGGGCTGCTCGGCTACCGGGCCGTCAACACCCTCGACGCCATGATCGGGCACCGCTCGCCCCGCTACGAACGCTTCGGATGGGCCGCGGCGCGCCTCGACGACGCCGCCAACCTCCTCCCCGCCCGGGCCGCGGCCGCACTGTTCTCGGGCCTGGCACCGATCGTCGGCGGGTCACCGGCCGCCGCGGTGCGGGCCTGGCGCCGCGACGCCGGCGCCCACCCCAGCCCCAACGCCGGGCCGGTGGAGGCCGCCGCGGCCGGGGCGCTCGGGCTGCGGCTGGGTGGCACGACCGTCTACCCGTACGGGGTGCAGGAGCGGCCGGTGCTGGGCGAGGGCCGCCCGCCCGCCGTCCCCGACCTGGTGCGCGCTGCCCGGCTGTCGCGGGCCGTCGGCGTCGCCGCGGCCCTCCTCGCGGGGGTGGGCGCCCTCAGGGGCGGTCGGGCGTCTCGTCGCGACCCGCGAGGGCGTCGCGCAGGGCCGTGCGCTCGGCGGCGCGGTCGCGACGGCCGCGGCGCTGCAGGATCTCCAGCCGCACGAAGTAGCCGAGCGCGATGACCGCGATCGCGCCGAACGTCAACCACTGCAGCGCGTAGGAGAAGTTCGAGAACGGCGCCGCGCCCTCACCGGCCTCGACCGGCAGCGGCGTGAGCACCCCGGGTCCCGTCTGCTGCGCGAGGTACCCCTCCACCATCGGGGTGCCCGCGGCGGCGGCGACGGTCCTCGAGTCGGCCGCGTACATCTGCCGGTGCCCGGCGGCGTCGAACGCGGGCCGGGCCTGCGGGTCGGTCTCGTCGGTGCGCAGCCGGCCCTCGACGGCGACCTCGCCCTGCGGGGCGGGCGCGTACTCCGGGACGGTCTGGCCGTCGGTGGCGCGAACCGTGCCCCGGTCGACGACCACGACCCGGCCGTCGGTGGTGCGCATCGGCGTCATGACCTCGACGGCGGGTTTTCCGTCGACGACCCGCAGCCGCACGACCGCCTCGTCCTGCGGCAGGAACGTGCCCGTCAGGCTGACCTGCCGCCACGTGACGTCGGCGCCCACGGCGTCGCCCGGCACGAGCGTGCCGAACGGGACGGCGTCCATGGTCGCGGCGGTGTCGATCTGCTTCTGCTGCGCGTCGCGCTCGGACTCGCGGCCGAACTGCCAGGGCGCGAGGTAGACGTAGCAGGCCACGGCGAACCCGACGACCGCCACGACGAGGGCGATCCACTGGGGCCGAAGCAGGAAACGCATGGCTCCACGGTATGCGGTCCGGGGTTCGCAGGTGTCACCGCGGTCGGATCGGGTGCCGCCTGTGAGTGGCGATAGTCGCTATAGCGACTATCGCCACTCACAGGGGTTCGATACTGGGCGTATGTCCGCGGGTCTGCACGGTGCGCTGCTCGTCGCGGGGACGACGTCCGACGCCGGGAAGAGCGCCGTCGTCGCCGGGCTGTGCCGGTGGCTGCACCGTCGCGGGGTGTCGGTCGCGCCGTTCAAGGCGCAGAACATGAGCAACAACTCCGTCGTCACCCCCGACGGTGGCGAGATCGGGCGCGCCCAGGCGATGCAGGCGCACGCGTGCGGCCTGGCGCCCAGCGTCTACTTCAACCCGGTGCTGCTCAAACCCGGCAGCGACCGGACGTCGCAGGTCGTCGTCCGGGGCCGCGCCGACGGGCACGTCACCGCGATGTCGTACCGGACCCGGACAGCGGCGCTGCGCGATGTCGTCGCCGAGTCCCTGGCGGGCCTGCGCGCCCGCTACGACGTGGTGATCTGTGAAGGGGCGGGATCGCCCGCGGAGATCAACCTGCGCGCCACCGACATCACCAACATGGGGTTGGCCCAGGCCGCGGACCTGCCCGTCGTCGTGGTCGGCGACATCGACCGCGGTGGCGTGCTCGCCCACCTCTTCGGGACGGTCGCGGTGCTCGACCCGGGCGACCAGGCGCGGATCGCGGGCTTCGTCGTCAACAAGTTCCGGGGCGACCCGGCGCTGCTGGCACCCGGGCTCGAGCAGCTGCGCGCGCTCACCGGCCGCCCGACGTTCGGGGTGCTGCCCTGGTCGGACCGGCTGTGGCTCGACGCCGAGGACTCGCTCGCCGCGGTGGCCGATCGCGTGCTCGGACGGCCCGCGCCGCCACACGGCTCGGCATGGCTGCGGGTCGCGGTGGTGCGCCTGCCGCGCATCTCCAACGCCACCGACGCCGAGGCGCTGGCCTGCGAGCCGGGCGTCGCCGTCCGGTACGTCACCGAGCCGTCGCGGCTGCTGGATGCCGACGTCGTCGTGCTACCCGGGTCGAAGGCCACGGTGTCGGACCTGGAGTGGTTGCGGCGCACCGGTCTTGCCGACGCCGTGTGTGCGCACGCCGCGGCGGGGAAACCCGTTCTCGGCATCTGCGGCGGCTACCAGATGCTCGGGCGGCGAATCGCCGACCCGGACGGGGTCGAGGTCGAGGGTGGTGCCGCGGTGGACGGGCTCGGGCTGCTCGACCTGGAGGTCCGGTTCGACGCCGCCAAGCACCTCGCCGATCCCGTCGGGTCCGCGCTGGGCTTCCCCGTACGCGGGTACGAGATCCACCACGGCCGCGTCGTCTCCTCGGGCGACCCGGTGCTGCTCGACGACCCGGGGGAGGGCTCGGACGCGGGCACGGTGCTCGGCACGCACTGGCACGGCCTGCTGGAGAACGACGGCTTCCGCCGCGCCCTGCTCACCCGGCTCGCGGCCCAGGCCGGTCGGGACGGGTTCGTCGTCGCCCCCGACACCGACTTCGCCGCCGAACGCACCACCCAGCTCGACGTGCTCGGCGACCTCGTCGCCGACCACCTCGACACAGCGGCACTTGAACATGTCATCAATCACGGTGCGGCGCCGGAGCTCCCGGTCCTGACGACCGGTCTGGCAGAGTCGCGCCGGTGAGGTTCCCCTTCTCGGCGGTCGTCGGACACGACGACCTGCGACTCGCCCTCCTGCTCAACGCGGTCCACCCCGGCGTCGGCGGGGTCCTGGTGCGCGGGGAGAAGGGCACGGCGAAGTCGACGGCCGTGCGTGCGCTGGCGTCGTTGCTGCCCCTCCTGGACGTGATCGAGGGGTGCCGCTTCGCGTGCGATCCGGTGGCGCCCGACCCGAGCTGTCCCGACGGTCCACACGACGCCGCGAGCCCGTCCGCGACACGGCCCGCGCGGCTCGTGGAACTGCCCGTCGGCGCCACCGAGGACCGGCTCGTCGGGGCGCTGGACCTCGAACGGGCGCTGGCCGCGGGGGTCCGCGCCTACCAGCCCGGGCTGCTCGCCGAGGCACACCGCGGCGTCCTCTACGTCGACGAGGTCAACCTCCTGCACGACCACCTCGTCGACCTGTTGCTCGACGCCGCCGCGATGGGTCGCGCCCACGTCGAGCGCGACGGGGTGTCGGTGTCGCACGCGGCGCGGTTCCTGCTGGTGGGGACCATGAACCCGGAGGAGGGGGAGCTGCGCCCACAGTTGCTCGACCGGTTCGGGCTGACCGTCGAGGTGGCGGCGTCGCGTGACGTCGGCACCCGGGCCGAGGTGGTCCGGCGCGGGCTCGCGTTCGAGGCCGACCCGGCGGGGTTCGTCGCCGCCTGGGAGTCGGCCGACCGGGACGTCGCCACGCGGATCGCCGACGCCCGCGCGCGGCTGGGTGCGGTGACGCTGTCCGACCGTGAGCTGCGCCGGATCGCCGGGGTGTGCGCGGCGGTCGACGTCGACGGCATGCGCGCCGACCTCGTCATCGCCCGCGCCGCCGCGGCTCACGCGGCCTGGCGAGGGGCGGACGCGGTGCAGGAGCAGGACGTGCGCGTCGCCGCACGGCTCGCCCTGCCGCACCGCCGCCGACGTGACCCCTTCGACGAGCCGGGTATCGACGACAAAACCCTCGACGAGGCCATGCGCTCGGCAGCGGAGAACCTGGACGACGAGCCGGAGCCCGACCCGCCGACACCGGACGGCCCGGGCTCCGGCTCGGGGCCGGACGACTCCGCAGACGGTTCAGCCGCAGACGGTTCACCCGCAGACGATTCAGCCGCAGACGGTTCAGCTGCAGACGGTCCGGGCGCAGATGGTTCGGCCGCTGACGAGTCGGGCGCCGAGGGTTCGCGGCAAGGCGGTTCGCGTGCCGGCAGTTCGGCGCCGGATCGTTCGGGCGCAGACGGTTCGGGGGCCGACGGTTCGGGGGCCGACGGTTCGGGGGCCGACGGTTCGCAGGTAGACGGTTCCGACGCCGGCGGGTCCCGGCAGGCCGACGACCCCGTCGGCGCCGCCGTCCCCGCGCCCCGGCCGCTGCGACTCGCGTCGTCGGCGGCGCGACGCTTCCGCGTCCCCGGCGTCGGCGAGGGCACCCCCGGCCGGCGCTCACGCGCGCGCACCGACACGGGCCGCGTCGTCCGCTCGTCGACGACGGTCCCACGCCGGGCCGCGGACCTGCACCTTCCCGCCACCCTCACCGCGGCCGCCCCGCACCAGCGATCCCGTGCGGCCAAGGGTGCCGCCGACCGGTTCGCCGTCCACGCCGCCGACCTCCGCTCCGCCGAGCGCGAGGGCCGCGAGGGCAACCTGGTGCTGTTCGTCGTCGACGCCTCCGGGTCGATGGCCGCCCGCAGGCGGATGAGTGCGGTGTCGGGCGCGGTCCTGGCGCTGCTGCGCGACGCCTACCGTCGCCGCGACAAGGTCGGGCTCGTGAGCTTCCGCGGCGGATCGGCGGAGGTGGCGCTGCCGCCGACGTCGAGCGTCCCCGCCGCGCAGGCCCGGCTCGCGACGCTGCGCACCGGCGGCCGAACCCCCCTGGCCGAGGGCCTGCTGCGGGCGCGGCGGGTGCTGGACGCCGAACGTCGTCGCGATCCCCGGCGGCGGGCGCTGCTGGTGCTGCTCACCGACGGACGCGCCACCGTCGCGGTGCGCGAGGGCGGCGACCCGGTGGCCGACGCGTGCCGCGCCGCGGGCCTGCTGGCGGCGGACGGGGTGCACACGGTCGTCGTCGACTGCGAGAGCGGTCCGGTGCGCCTGGGCCTCGCGGGGACGGTCGCGGGCCACGCCGGCGGCGAGATCGTCCGCCTCGACGAGCTGACCGCCGAATCGGTTGCGGGTGTCGTGTCCCGCGCCGCCTGACCGTTTCGCATCGAGACCGGGAGGAACCGAAGTGCCGCAGGGCAAGGTCGCCAGTGTCCCCGACGACGGGCTCTCGACGCGCCAGCGCCGCAACCGGCCGCTGCTCGTCGTGCACACCGGCGAGATGAAGGGGAAGTCGACCGCGGCGTTCGGGCTGGCGCTGCGCGGCTGGAACCAGGGCTGGTCGATCGGGGTGTTCCAGTTCGTGAAGTCGGCGAAGTGGAAGGTCGGCGAGGAGGAGGCGTTCCGCGCGCTGGGCCGGGTGCACGAGGAGACGGGCCAGGGTGGGCCCGTCGAGTGGCACAAGATGGGCGCCGGCTGGAGCTGGACCCGCAAGGCCGGGACCGAGGACGACCACGCCGAGGCGGCCCGTGAGGGCTGGGCGGAGATCCGGCGGCGGATCGAGAACCAGGTGCACGACGTCTACGTGCTCGACGAGTTCACCTACCCGATGAAGTGGGGCTGGGTCGACGTCGACGAGGTCGTCGGGGTGCTCGCCGCGCGGGAGGGGCGCCAGCACGTGATCATCACGGGGCGTGACGCCGCGCCCGCGCTCGTCGAGGCCGCCGACCTCGTCATGCAGACCACCAAGATCAAGCACCCGATGGACGCCGGGCAGAAGGGGCAGCGGGGTATCGAGTGGTAGCCGCTCTCGTCGTCGCCGCGCCTGCGTCGGGCAGCGGGAAGACGACCGTCGCCACCGGGATCATGGCCGCGCTGGCGCGGCGGGGGACGGCCGTCGCGCCGTTCAAGATCGGGCCCGACTACATCGACCCCGGTTACCACACGCTCGCCGCCGGCCGGCCCGGTCGCAACCTCGACCCGGTGCTCGTCGGCGAGGAGCGGATCGCGCCCCTGCTGCGGCACGGGTCCGCCGGCGCGGAGGTCGCCGTCGTCGAGGGTGTGATGGGTCTGTTCGACGGCCGGGCCGACGATGGGCACGGCTCGACCGCGCACGTCGCGCGGCTGATCGGGGCGCCGGTGGTGCTGGTCGTCGACGCGAAGGGACAGTCGCGCAGCCTGGCCGCGCTGCTGCACGGCTTCCGCTCCTTCGATCCCGGCGACGGGCCCGTCGACATCGTCGGGGTGGTGCTCAACCGGGTCGGCAGCCCGCGGCACGAGGCGATCCTGCGCGCGGCAGCCGAGGAGGTCGGGCTGGCGGTCCTCGGGGCGCTGCCGCGTCACGACGGGCTCGCCGTCCCGTCGCGGCACCTGGGCCTGGTCACCGCGGCCGAGCACGGGGCCGCGGCGCATGCGGCGGTCGACGCCATGGCTGCGCTGGTGGCGCGCCACGTCGACCTCGATGCGGTCGTGGCGCTCGCCCGGCCGGTGGCGCCGGGACCGTCGTGGGACCCGGCGGTGACGCAACCCGTCACGGGAGAACCTGTCGTCGCCGTCGCCGGTGGCGACGCCTTCACCTTCGGCTACGCCGAGCACACCGAGGTGCTGACGGCTGCAGGGGCGCGGGTCGTCGTGGTCGATCCGTTGCGTGAGGAGAAGCTTCCCGACGGCTGCGCCGCGCTCGTGCTGGGCGGCGGGTTCCCGGAGGAGCACGTCGCCGTGCTGGCGCAGAACGTGCCGTTGCGCGCCGCCGTCGCCGACCTGGCCGCGACCGGGGCGCCGGTGCTGGCCGAGTGCGGCGGGCTGCTCTACCTGTGCGCCGACCTCGACGGTGCCCCGATGTGCGGGGTGCTGCCGGCGTCGGCGGCGATGACCGGGCGGCTGACGCTGGGCTACCGGGCCGCGGTGTCCCTGTCGTCGACGCCGTGGCGCCCGGCCGGGACCCGGGTGGCCGGGCACGAGTTCCACCACTGCGCCGTCACCCCGCGCGCTGGCGTCGCGCCCGCCTGGGGGTGGCGGGGCGGCGATCCGGAGGGGTTCGTCGTCGGCGGGGTGCACGCGTCGTTCCTGCACACCCACCCCGCGGGCCACCCCGAGGCCGTCGCCGCGTTCGTGAGCGCCGCCGCGACGTGAGGCTCGTCGTCGGTCTCGGAGCGTCGAGCGGCGTCCGCGCCGAGGCCGTCGCCGCGTTGCTGACCCGGGTGCTCGACCGGCCCGAGGGGGTCGTCGCGTTCGCGAGCATCGACCGCCGCGCCGGGGAGCCCGGCCTGCTCGCCGCGATCGCCCCGGCGCCGCTGCGGACCTATCCGGCGGCGGCCCTGGACGCGGTCGCGGTCCCCGGCCCGAGCGACCGGGTCGCGGAGGCGACGGGCACGGGCAGCGTCGCCGAGGCGGCCGCCCTCCTGGCCGCCGGGGAGCTGGCGGGGCCCGGCGACGAGGTGCGTCTGCGCGTCGCCAAGACGGTGGGGGAGCGCTGCACCGCCGCGGTCGCGGAGCTGATCCCACGAACGGCACAGTCGCGCAACTGAGCTGCAGCGAAGGGCCGTTCGTGCAACGCCGTGGCGCGCCCCTCGTGGGGTTGTGAGCGGTAATAGTCGCTATAGCGACTATTACCGCTCACAGGGGTAGTGGGTGTGACGCCCTGCGGACGCGGCCGGAAGTGCCCCCACCCGCAGTTATGCTCACCGCCGCCCATCCCGACGTGTCTGCAGGAGGATCGCGCGTGAGCGAGGAGCACTACCTGGTCGGCCTCGACCTCGCCGGCAGACGGGTCGTGGTGGTCGGGGGCGGGCAGGTCGCGCAGCGCAGGCTGCCGCGCCTCATCGCCTCCGGCGCGGTGATCGAGGTGGTGTCCCCGCAGGTCACCCCGGCGGTCGAGGGGATGGCGTCGGCGGGGGAGATCACGTGGGCCGAGCGCCGCTGGGCCGACGGCGACCTCGACGGTGCCTGGTACGCGGTCGCGTGCACCGACGACGCGGCGGTCAACGTCGCCGTCGGTGAGGAGGCCGAGCGCCGACGGGTGTTCTGCGTCCGCGCCGACGACGGCAGCGCCGGCTCCGCGGTCACCCCCGCCTCGGGCGACCACGACGGCATGACGATCGGCGTCCTCGCCGGCGGGGTGCACCGCCGGTCCGCGGCGGTGCGGACCGCGCTGGTCGAGGCGCTGCAGGCCGGTGTCGTCGACGACGTCGCCGCGCCCGTCGCGGCGGGTGTCGCGCTCGTCGGTGGCGGGCCCGGGGACCCGGAGCTCATCACGGTCCGGGGCAGGCGGCTGCTGGCGCGCGCCGACGTGGTCGTCGCCGACCGGCTCGGGCCGCGAGACCTGCTCGACGACCTGGCCCCGCACGTGGAGGTCGTCGACGCCTCCAAGATCCCCTACGGCCGCGCCATGGCCCAGCAGAAGATCAACGAGCTGCTGATCGAGCACGCGCGGGCCGGGAAGTTCGTGGTGCGGCTCAAGGGCGGCGACCCGTTCGTCTACGGCCGCGGCTACGAGGAGGTCCAGGCCTGCACGGCCGCGGGCGTCCCGGTCACGGTCGTCCCCGGCATCACGAGCGCGTTCGCCGCGCCCGCGGTCGCCGGGGTGCCGGTGAGCCACCGCGGCGTCGCGCACGAGATCGTCGTCGTCTCCGGGCACGTCGCCCCCGGCGACCCGCGCAGCCTCACCGACTGGGCCGCGCTCGGCCGCATGCGCGGCACGATCGTGCTGATGATGGCCGTCGAACGCATCGGCCTGTTCGCCGACGCGCTCGTCACCCACGGCCGGCCCGCCGACACCCCCGTCGCCGTGATCCAGGACGGTACGACCCGCATCCAGCGGTCGCTGCGCACCACGCTGCGCGACGTCGCCGCCGACATCCGCGACCAGGAGATCAGCCCGCCGGCGATCGTCGTCGTCGGCCCCGTCGCCGGACTGTCGCCCGACGGGTCCTGAGCGCCGCGTGCTGTACCTCGTCCGGCACGGCGAGAGCACCTGGAACGTCGCCGGCCTGTTGCAGGGCTGCACCGCGCACGTCCCGCTGACCGCGCGCGGCCGGGCGCAGGCCCGGGCTGCCGCCGAGGTGCTCGCGGCCCGGCCGGTGCGGGCGATCGTGTCGAGCGACCAGCGCCGGGCCGTCGACACCGCCGCCGTCATCGCCGCCCGGCTCGGCCTGCCCGTGGTCACGACGGCGGCGCTGCGCGAGCAGTGCCACGGCGCCTGGGAAGGCACGTCCGCCGCCGGCCGCGCCGAGATGCTCGCCGGCGCCGACCCCGACTGGGCGCCGCCCGGCGGGGAACCGGCCCGGGCGCTCGCCGCCCGCGTCGAGACCTTCCTCGACGGGTGCGTACCCGTCGGGACCGTGCTGGTCTCCCACGGTGAGACGCTGCGCACCGCCCTCGCCCTGCTCACCGGCACCGACGACGGCGCGGTCCCACCCAACGGCGCCGTGACCAGCGTGGGCGGCGGACCGGTCGGCAGTCGGCGGGTCCTGGGCCACGACCGCGCCGGTCTGCTCGCTTGACCTGGTCCGGGCCGTGTGGTGCAGTCCACGGCGACGGCAGTGGAGGAAGCCCGGTGCGAATCCGGCGCGGTCCCGCCACTGTCACCGGGGAGCACGTCCGCCCACTCGAAGGCCACTGTCCAGCGTCGGACGATCAGGCCGGGCGGCGTGCGGTGATCCGGGAGCCAGGAGACTCCCTGCCGTCGTCGACACCCCGACTTCGGAGGGCGAGGACCCTCGAGGAGGCGCTCATGTCCGGCGACGGTCCGGGCTCGGCCGAGCCCGCGCGGCGATCCCCGCGTTTCCCGTGCTCGCGAACGTTCCGCAGCGCGTCGACGCCGGCTGGGCGGCTGCTCGTCGTCGGCTGCGACGTGCCCGGCGACGGCCCGCCCCCGTCGGTGGCGCCCGACGTAGTCGACCGGCTCGACCGCGCCGACATCGTCTTCGCCGTCGCGGAGGCCGAGCCGACCGTGCTGTTCTACGCCGAGGCGTGGCGCGTCGAGCGCCTCGACGGGGTCGCCGCCCGCGCCGGGCGTCGCGTCGTGGCCTGGTTCGCCGAGCATCCGGGCGCGACCGCGATGCTCGTCGACCCCGGCGACCCCCACCACGTGACGACGGTCGTGACGTCGCTGCTGCCCGCGCTGCGGGTCGAGTCGCTCGCCGGCCCGGGCCTGGCCCCGCCCCGGCAGTACCCGCTGGGCCGGCCCACGGAATGACCGACTTCCACGGGGACGACTTCCACCGGCTCCCCC
>NZ_BJVJ01000078.1 GCF_007989085.1 Pseudonocardia sulfidoxydans NBRC 16205 | reverse complement strand
GGCCACGCAAGACGTTGGACTGGGACACCCCCGGGGAGTGGATGGCCCGGCTACTGTCGCGGCCAGTGACCACCGGTGTTGCGACGACCCCTTGACCCAGAGGGCGCCCGGACAGCAGTGAGGTTGCGCGCGGGTTCGTCGGCGTGGCTCAGGGCGCTGCGACGGCGTGGAACGCGACCGCCGCCGCGGTCGCGACGTTGAGCGAGTCCACACCGGAGGCCATCGGGATCCGGACGCGGACGTCGGCAGCGGCGAGCGCCTCCGCGGTCAGCCCCGGGCCCTCGGCGCCGAGCAGCAGGGCCACCCGCTCCCCCACGAGCCCCGCCGCGCCGATCGCTGTGGCGTCGGCCGCGGGCGTCAGCGCGGCGACCCGGAAGCCGTTGTCGCGCAAGGTTTTCAACGACGCCGGCCACTCGCCGTCCAGCGGCGCGAACGGCACCCGCAGCACGTGCCCCATCGACACCCGGACGCTGCGCCGGTACAGCGGGTCCGAACAACGCGGGCCGAGGAGCACGGCGTCGACACCGAGAGCCGCGGCGTTGCGGAACAGCGAGCCGAGGTTCTCGTGGTCGTTGACACCTTCGAGCACGGCGACGACCCGCGCGTCGCGCAGCAGCTCGGCCGGGTCGGGTTCGGGCGCCCGGTCGGCGACGGCGAGCACCCCACGGTTGAGGTGGAAGCCGACTGCCGTGGCCATGGTGTCGGCGTCGGTCTCGTAGGCGGGCACGTCGAATCCGGCCAGGTCGTCGGCCAGCTCGGCGATACGCCGCGGCACGCCGAGCACCGACCGCAGCGGGTAGGGCGAGTCGAGCAACCGCCGCACCACGACGACACCTTCGGCGATGACGAGACCGCGCCCGCCGGGCCTGTCGGGGCGACGGTCGGAGCGCGTGAGGTCGCGGTAGTCGTCGATACGCGGATCGGCGGGATCGTCGACACTCGTGATGGTGGCCACGGGACGCCATCGTCGCAGGTCGCCACCGAACACTCGCGATCCGTCATCCGGTCAGCCGGTACCGCGGCCCACGACCGTGTGACACGGTGGATGACCGCTCGTGACGACGATCGGTGCTGGTGGGGCACTGCTCGGGTCCGAGGATCGGAGGCAGTGAACGCATGGGCCAGGGCGTCGACCGGACTACGTTCAGTCGACGGGACCGGCAGCGGTACCGGATGAAGGTCCATCGCTGTCTCGACGCGCTCGCGACGATGCTGCGCGAACACCCGTTCGCACACGACGAGCCGATGACCGGTATCGAGGTCGAGCTCAACCTGGTCGACGCCGACCTGCGCCCCGCGCTGACCGGCGTCGACGTCCTCGAGGCCATCGGCTCGGCGGAGTTCCAGACGGAGCTTGGCCGCTGGAACCTCGAGCTCAACCTCCCGCCCCGACCCCTGCCCGGCGACGAATGGCGCCACCTCGAACACCAGCTTCTCGACGAGCTCGCCGTCGCCCGCGCCAAGGCCCGCGACTGCGCCTCACAGATCGTGATGATCGGCATCCTGCCGACACTGCGGCGCGAGGACCTCGTCAGCGACGCGATCTCGCAGGACGAGCGCTACACCGTCCTCAACGAGCAGATGCTGACCGCGCGAGGCGAGCCGATCCACGTCGACATCACCGGTGACGACGCCTCGGGCCGCCACGACGTCGCCCCCGACAAGCTCGTCGCCGACTTCGACACGATCATCCCCGAGGCGGCGTGCACGTCGATGCAGCTGCACCTGCAGGTGTCGCCCGACGACTTCGCGTCGTACTGGAACGCCGCGCAGTGCCTCGCCGGGGTGCAGCTGGCCGTCGGCGCCAACTCGCCGTTCCTGCTGGGCTCACGGCTGTGGGCGGAGACCCGGATACCGCTGTTCGAGCAGTCCTGCGACGTCCGCAGCCCCGAGCTGCACAACCAGGGCGTCCGGCCGCGCGTGTGGTTCGGGGAACGCTGGATCACGTCGATCCTCGACCTGTTCTCCGAGAACGCCCGCTACTTCCCCGGCCTCATGCCGCTCACGCACGACAGCGACCCGCTGGCCGACCTGGAAGCGGGTCGCGTCCCCGGGCTCGACGAGCTGCGCCTGCACAACGGCACGATCTGGCGCTGGAACCGCCCGGTCTACGACGTCAGCGACGGCACACCGCACGTACGCGTCGAGAACCGGGTGCTGCCGGCGGGGCCGACGGCCGTCGACATGGTGGCCAACGCGCTGTTCTTCTACGGGCTGCTCCGCGTGCTGGTGGAAGCCGACCGGCCGTTGTGGAGCTCGATGTCGTTCGAGGCCGCCGAGGAGAACTTCACGACGGCCGCGCGCCACGGTCTCGACGGCCCCCTCTACTGGCCGGGCTCGGGCTGGATCCGGCCCGACGAACTGGTGCTGCGCAAGCTGCTGCCGCAGGCGCAGGAAGGTCTGGCACGCTGGGGGGTGAGCGGCGAGGTGGTCGACCGGTACCTGTCGGTCATCGAGCGACGGTGCGTCACCCGGCGCACGGGGGCCGTGTGGCAGCTCGACGCCGTCGCCGCGCTGGAGGCCAAGGGCGCCGACCGCGAGACGGCCCTGCACGGCATGCTGGCGCGCTACCTGGAGCAGTCCAACGCCAACGAGCCGGTCCACTCGTGGGCGCTGCCCTCGTGAACCGGGTTGGCGGACGCGAACGGATCCGCTGATCCGGCCCACACGGGCGGCCCGGCTCCGTAGCGTCCCGCGCCATGTGTCGCACGATGCCGCCCGGCCGTTCCCGCGGGGCCTGACGTGGGCAGGTTCCGGCTCTTCGCCCGCCCCACCGACCAGCCGCGGTGGACCCCCGGCCGGCCCGGTGCCCCCGGTCTGGGTGCCGCCCCCGGCCGGCCTCGTCACCCCGAAGCGTCTCCTGCACGTCGCGCCACCGCGCCCGAGCCGGTCACCGACCCGATCGGCTTCCCCGCGGTCGATGTCCCCGGCGTCGATGTCCCCGGCGTCGATGTCCGCGGCGTCGATGTCCGCGGCGTCGATGTCCGCGGCGTCGGCTTGCCCGGGGTCGATGGCTCCGCGGTCGATGTACCCGCGGTCGGCGTGCCCGCGGCCGGCGTGTCCGCGTTCGACGTGTCCGCGGTCGACAGGATCGCGCCGCTCCCGCGTCCGCCCGCCCTGCCGGTGCAGAGCCGCGGCCCCGACGCCCGCACCGCACCCGGGGCGGACCTCGCGGAGGTCCGTGCCCTGGCCGCCGCATTCGCCGCCGACTACCTCTCCTGGGACGAGGACGACCCCACCCGGCGCGGCGACGTGCTCGCCGAACACCTGCCCGCACGCCTGCGCGACCTGACACGCGGCACGACCGGCCCCGGCTGGGCGGGCGAAGGCCGCCAGCGCGCCGAGATCAGCCTCGCCGGCGCGGTCGGCTCCGACGACGACGGACGGCTGCTCGTCGACGTCAGGGTGCGGGTGACGCCGTACGTCCGCGCCGGCCGATCCGCCGCGGCCCCCCAGCTCGTCGACGTCGTGCGGCGCGAGCCGGTGCTGGGCAGGCCGTCGTCGGCACCGCCGCCGGACGGGGTGGGCTGGACGGGGCGGCGGGCGTCGTGGGTGCGGGTCAGCGTCCCGGTCACGCACGACGAGGGCAGGCTCGTCGTCGAACCGGACGAGGAACTGCTCGCCCCCACCGGGCACGTGACCCGCGCCGAGGGCGGCGCGTCGTGAGCGCGATCGACCTCGTCGGCCTGATCCAGCGCGCGGTGTCGGCGGGGGTGACGGGCGTACTGCTCTCGGTCGGGCACCTCGCGCCCGCGCCCGTCGATCCGCTTCCGCGCGCCGAGGACTCCCGCTCCGCGCTGCCGTGGGAGACGGCCCCGTGGGACGGGATGCCCTGGGACGGAACCCCGTGGGACACGACGCAGTCGGGCACCCCACAGCCGGGAACCCCACAGCCGGGGACCCCACAGCCGGGGACTCCGTCGACGGACCCGCTCCCGGCCGGCCCGCTGCAGTGGGACCCGCCACCCGCCGACCCACCACCCGGCGAGCCACCGATCGCCGAGCCGCCGATCGCCGAGCCGCCACCCTTCGACCCGCCACCGGGCGAGCCACCGATCGCCGAACCGCTGGTCGCGGAGCCGCCACGCATCGAGCCCCCTCCGGCCGACCTCCCGCCGGTCACGCCCCCGGTCGTCCGCACACCGACGGCCCCGCCTCCGGCCGACCCACTTGCCACCGGCCCGCGTCCCAGGGACCCGCGTCCCACCGACCCGCCTCCCACGGACCCGCCTCCCACCGACCTGCGTCCCACCGACCCGCCTCCCACCGACCCGCCGATCGTCCAGGCACGCACCCCGGACCCGGCACCGCGGAAGACCACGCGGCCGATGCCGAGGACGCTTCCGGACACCCGCGCCGAGCCGACACGTGCAACCACGACCACGGCCCGGGACGCCCCCATCCGGTCCGAGGAGTTCGACACCGTGCCGCCGGCACGCGACCTGCGCTCCGCGGGACGGACCTCGGTGCGCGACGGTGTCCTGACCCTGTCCGGCGCCGGAGCGTCGTGCTGGACGGGCGCACGGACCTCGGGACGCTGGGACGTCCGCATGCGCGTCCCGGCCGCGGCGGGCGCCGTCCTGCTCGCGGGCGCCGATGCCCGCGCCGGCGAGATCCGGTTCGCCGACCTCGACGGGACACGCGCCTCCTACGTGGTCCGCGGCGTCGAGGGCACGACCAGCGGATCGACGACCGTCGACACCCGGGGCTGGCACGTCTGGTCCGTCGAGTGGACGCCGGCGGCGGTGGTGGGCCTCGTCGACGGCAAGGAGTGGTTCAGGGCCGACAACCCGGCGGTCCGGGGACCCCTGTTCCTGTGTCTGCAGGCGCGCGGGGCGGCGACGCTGCAGGTCGACCACGTACGCGAGTACGCCTCCCGCACCTGACCCCGGACAGCGCTGACCCCGGACAGCGCCGGCCCCGGACAGCGCTGTGGGCCCCGGCCTGATGGCCGGGGCCCACTGTCCCGAACTGACGCGCCGCTCCCACCACGAAGCGACGTGTCTTAGGTTAGCCTCACCTACATCTTTGCGCAAGCCCCGTTTTTCGGGGGCCGGAACGACTCGCGAAGCACGTGAGCCCCGGCCGCTGGGGCCGGGGCTCACGTGTGTCCCGAACTGACGCGCCGCTCCCACCACGAAGCGACACGAGTGAAGTTAGCCTAGCCTTGCCTCACGCGCAAGCCTCTGCCGCGGAACGTCCGGCGCGAGCCCTCCCGCGCACCGCGAGGACGGCGGCCACGATCAGTACCGACACCACGGTGAGCGCCCCACCGAGCAGCAGCGGGGCCCGTCCACCCCAGTGTTCGGCGACGATCCCGAGCAACGGCGCACCGAGAGGCGTCGAGCCGAGGAACAGCATCATGTAGAGGCCCATGACCCGGCCGCGCACCTCGGGTGCGACCGAGAGCTGCACGAACGCGTTGGCGGCGGTCGTGAACAGCAGCGCCGACAGCCCGACGACGACGAGGACGACACCGGCGGACGCGAACGTCGGCATCAGGCCCGTGACCGTGAGCACCAGCCCGAACGCGACACCGGTGAGGACGACGAACCGCACGGGCGGCACGGAGGTCCGGCGCGCGGCGATCGTGGCGCCGACGACCGATCCGACGGCGATGAGCGTCGTCATCAGGCCGTAGGACTCGGCGGTGCCGCCGAAGACGTTGCGGGCCAGGACCGGGATGGTCACCGGGAAGTTGATCGCGAACGCGGAGACGAGGAAGACCATCGTGAGGACGCCGACGAGCTCGGGCCGGGCGCGCACGTACCGCAGGCCCTCGCGGAGCTGTCCGGGTGCGCGGCGGACGCGTTCGGAGCGGAAGAGCCGGTCGGGGCGCATGAGCGCGAGGGCCGTGACGACGCCGACGAAGCTCGCGGCGTTGATCAGGAAGACCCAGCCACTGCCGACGGCCGCGATGAGCACACCGGCGACGGCGGGGCCGGCGATGCGGGCGAGGTTGAACGTCATCGAGTTGAGCGCGACGGCGTTGGCGACCTGGCCGGGGCCGACGAGCTCGGAGACGAACGACTGGCGGATCGGGATGTCGAGCGCGGAGAAGCAGCCGAGGACGGCGCAGAAGACGTAGACCTGCAGCAGGGCCGCGAACCCGGTGACGACGGCGAGACCGAGTGCGAGCGCGCACAGGCCCATGCCGATCTGCAGCAGGATCAGCATCCGGCGCTTGTCGACGCGGTCGGCGAGCACGCCGCCCCACAGTGACAGCAGGAGCGTGGGCGCGAACTGCAGGGCGGTGGCGATGCCGAGGGCGGCGGGGCTGCCGCCGGAGAGGTCGAGGACGAGCCAGTCCTGCGCGATGCGCTGCATCCACGTGCCGACGAGCGAGACGACCTGCCCACTCGCGTAGAGGCGGTAGTTGGGAACCCGCAGGGACGCGAAGATGCCGCCACGCGGAACGGGGGCGGCGGCAGGCGGGGTGGGGCCGGGGGTGTCGACGACTGCACTCATCTATTGCTTATCGTACAACAACTAAATTCGGAACGCCTCTCGCGCCGACCCCGCGCCCGCTGAGGGACTAGCGGAACAGCGCCTCGAGCGGCCCCACCGCGAAGTACCCGACGAACGCGAGCGCGACGACCCACATCAGCGGGTGCACGGTCTTCGCCTTGCCCGACACCGCCGCGAGGACCACGTAGGAGATGAAGCCCGCGCCGATGCCGTTGGCGATCGAGTACGTGAACGGCATGACGATGATCGTCAGGAACGCGGGCAGGGCGATCCGGAAGTCCGTGAAGTCGATGTCGGTGATCTGGCGCATCATCAGCGCGCCGACGATCACCAGTGCGGGCGCGGCGGCCTCGATCGGCACGATCGAGTACAGCGGCGTCAGGAACATGGCGGCCAGGAACAGCACCCCGGTGACGACGTTGGCCAGGCCGGTCCGCGCGCCCTCCGCGATGCCCGAGGCCGACTCGACGAACACCGTGTTCGACGACACCGACGCCGCACCACCGGCCACGGCGCCGGTGCCCTCGACGAACAGCGCGCGCCCGACGTTGGGCAGCTTGCCGTCCTTGTCGACGAGCCCGGCCTGCTTGCCGAGGCCCGTCATGGTGCCCATGGCGTCGAAGAAGTTGGCCAGCACCAGCGTGAAGACGAGCAGCGTCGCGGTGATCGCGGGCAGCCGCGTCCAGGCGCCGAAGGAGACGTCGCCGACGAGCGAGAGATCGGGCAGCCCGAACACCGCGTCGGGCAGGCCCGGGTAGCCGAGGTTCCAGCCCTTGGGGTTGGTGCCCTCCGAGGGGCCGACCTCGGCGATGGCCTCGACGACGATCGCGACGACGGTCGTCGCCACGATGCCGAGCAGGATCCCGGCGCGCACCCGCAGCGCGACGAGGGCGCCGGTGATCAGCAGGCCGAGTACGAACACGAACGTCGGCCAGGAGGCGATCGAGCCGCCGATGCCGAGGCCGACGGGGACGGTCGTGTTCGCGGCGTCGGGCAGGCGGCGCACGAAGCCGGCGTCGACCAGCCCGATGAAGGCGATGAACAGCCCGATGCCGACGCCGATCGCCGCCTTGAGCGAGGGTGGCACGGCGTTGAAGACGGCCGTCCGGAACCCGGTGAGCACCAGGAGGACGATGATGATGCCGTCGACGACGACGAGGCCCATCGCTTCGGGCCAGCTGACCTGCGGCGCGATCGTGAAGGCGACGAGGGCGTTGATGCCCAGGCCCGTCGCGAGCGCGAACGGCATGTTGGCGACGAGCCCCATCAGCAGCGTCATCACGCCGGCGACGAGGGCTGTGGCGGCTGCGACCTGCGGCACCGACAGCACGTTGCCGAGGACGTCGACCTTCGCGCCGGGTCCGGTGGGGCTGAAGCTGCCGAGGATCAGCGGGTTGAGCACGACGATGTAGGACATCGTCACGAAGGTGACGAGGCCGCCGCGCACCTCGCGGCCGACGGTCGAGCCGCGCTCGGTCAGCTTGAAGTAGCGGTCGAAGCCCGACCTCGGTTCGGCGGGGGTGGCGGGCTCGGGGGTGTCGACGGTCGACGCCTCCGTGGCGTGGGTGGCCGGCTCGTCATCCGGCGTCGGACGCTGCACGCGCACACGGTAGATGCGGCCCGGGAGTTCCGCCCGATCCGTGATCGGCTCGTCCCCATCCGTGATACTGCTGTCATGCGCAACCCGCCGGCGCTACCGCAACGCCTGTCCGATGTGTCCGTCATCGCCCCGATCGGCACGATTCTGTGGCTGCTCGGCGCGGTGGCCCTGTACGTCGCGCACGTCACGACCGGCCGTCCGCTCGACATCTGGTTCACCACGTGCGTCGCCGGCGCGGTGCTCGGCGCGATCGGCTACGGGATCTTCCGCTGGCAGCGCGCGGCGGCGCGACGAGGCTCACGCACGGCCCAGGAGGGCCTGCGCTGAGCGGTCCTTAGGCTGGCGGCATGAGCCTGCCCACCGATCGCCCCACCGCTGTCGTGACCGGAGCGAGCAGCGGCATCGGCGCCGCCACCGCCCGCGGCCTCGCCGCCGCGGGCTTCCACGTCGTCCTCGGCGCCCGTCGCGTCGACCGTTGCGCCGAGATCGCCCGGGAGATCGACGGCACCGCCGTGCGTCTCGACGTCACCGACCAGGAGTCGGTGTCCGCATTCGTCGCCGCGGTCCCGGAATGCCGGCTGCTGGTCAACAACGCGGGAGGCGCGAAGGGCCTGGAGCCGGTCGCCGACGCCGACGAGGACGCGTGGCGCTGGATGTGGGAGGCCAACGTCCTCGGCACGCTGCGGATGGTGAAGGGCCTGCTCCCGGCGCTGGTGGCGTCGGGCGACGGGCACATCGTCACGGTGACGTCGATCGCCGCGCTGGAGGCCTACGACAACGGCGCCGGCTACACGGGCGCCAAGCACGCGCAGGCGATGGTGCACCGCACGCTGCGCGGGGAGTTGCTCGGGCAGCCGGTGCGGCTCACCGAGATCGCACCCGGCATGGTCGAGACGGAGTTCTCGCTGGTCCGGTTCGCCGGCGACGCCGAGAAGGCCGACAAGGTCTACCAGGGGCTCACGCCGCTGACCGCCGACGACGTCGCCGAGACGATCGTCTTCGCCGCGACCCGGCCGTCGCACGTCAACATCGACCAGATCGTGCTCAAGCCGCGGGCCCAGGCGTCGGCGATGCGCGCCCACCGGGAGGCCTGAGATGCGTGCAGCCGTCTACGAGCGGACCGGGCCGTCGTCGGTGATCGAGGTGCGGGAGCGGCCGCTGCCCGAACCCGGCCCGGGCGAGGTGCGGGTGCGCGTCGCCGTGTCCGGGGTGAACCCGACCGACTGGAAGTCCCGCAGCGGCGCGACCGCAGCCCCCCTCGCCGCGCCGAAGGTCCCCAACCAGGACGGCGCCGGGACCGTCGACGCCGTCGGCGAGGGTGTCACCGCGTTCGCGGCGGGCGACCGGGTGTGGCTGTGGGACGTCGCGTGGCAGACCGACGAGGGCACCGCGCAGGAGTATGTCGTCGTACCGCAGGGCAAGGCGGTCGCGTTGCCCGCCGGCGAGTCGTTCGACACCGGCGCCTCGCTCGGCATCCCCGCGCTGACCGCGCACCGGGCCCTGACCGCGCACGAGGACGGCCCGTCCCGGCTGGCCCCCGGCGCGCTCGGCGGTACGGTCGTGCTGGTCACGGGTGGCGCGGGTGCGGTGTCGCACGCGGCGATCCAGCTGGCCCGGTGGGCGGGCGCCACCGTCCTGACCACGGTGTCGGGCGCGGAGAAGGGCGAGCTCGCCCGCCGCGCGGGCGCGCAGCACGTCATCAACTACCGGGACGAGGACGTGCCCGCCCGGGTCCGCGAGGTCAGCCCGCGCGGCGCCGATGTGATCGTCGACGTGGCGGTCGTCGCGAACATCTCCGACGACATCGACGCGATCGCGCCGGGCGGCACCGTCGCCGTCTACGCGGTCGACACCGACCAGCCGCTCACCATGCCCGTCCGGCCCGCGATGGTCCCGAACCTGCGGCTGCAGTTCCTGATGACCTACACCGTCACCGACCGGCAGAAGGCCGACGCCGTCGCCGCGGTCTCGGCCGCGCTGGCCGACGGCGCGCTGCGGGTCGGCGAGGAGCACGGGCTGCCGATCACCCGGTTCCCGCTGGAGGAGACGGCTGCCGCGCACGATGCGGTGGAGGCGGGCACCGTCGGCAAGGTCCTGATCGACCTCTGACGACCCTCGTGAGTGGCGTTATCGGCTATGACCGACAACGCCACTCACGAGCTCAGAGGGCCGAGAGCGCCTTCCACTGGTTCCAGTTCAGCGTCCAGTCCCAGATGTCGCCGTCCTTGGCCGACAGCTGGACCGGGGTGCCGGTGACCTCGACGGGGTCGCCGTAGATCGCGGTGTCGTAGTACGCCTTGGCGTTGTCGATCGACAGGTTCACGCAGCCGTGGGTGACGTTCGAGGAGCCCTGCGCGCCCGTCGAGGCCGGGTTGGCGTGGATGAACTCGCCGTTGTTGCTGATCCGCACGGCCCACTTCTCGACGACGTCGTAGCCGTACTGCTCGCTCACCATCCGCTTGTCGGTGAACTTCTCGCTGACGACGTGGATGCCCGAGCGGGTGTTGCGGTTCGGGTCGGACCCCAGGCCGTAGGACGCCGGGTAGCTGGCGACCTGCTTGCCGTCGCGCATCACGATCATCTGGAACGAGTTCACGTCGGCCTTGACGATCTGCGCCCGGCCGATCGTGAATGTGGAGCTGACGTTCGCCGCGCCGTAGTTGCCGCCGCCGTAGTCGACACCGAACAGGTTCGCCTTCACCGTGACCTTGGTGCCGGGCTTCCAGTACTCCTTGGGGCGCCAGTGCACCCGGGAGCCGCCGTTCTCGTCGGGCAGCCAGCCCCAGGCGCCCTCGGTGGCCGTCGACGTCGTGACCGACAGTGCCTTCTCGGCGGCGGCGCGGTCGGTGACGTGGCTGTTGAACTGGATCTGGATCGGGGCGGCGATACCGACGGTGCGGCCGTCGCCGATGTTGAGGGTGCCGCGCACCTCCTTGGCCGGCTTCAGCGTGGCGAAGCCGCCGACGAGGGGCACCTGCTTGCCGTCGGTGCCGGTGGCGCTGCCCTTCCACGTGTAGCTGGTGGAGTAGTCGAGCGGCGACGTCGTCGTCCACGACTTCTTGTCGGCCGCGAGCTCGCCCTTGACGGCCTTACCCGCGCCGTCGACCAGGCCGACCTCGTCGAACGTGCCGTCCGTGACCGTCGCCGAGGCGGCCGTGGCCGGGTTGACCCCCGTCGCGTCGGCGGCCGGTGTGTAGGTGACGGCGGCCTTCGGCCCGAGTATCGCGAGCGGCCCCCCGCCGCTGTCCCCCGGTCCGCGTCCGGCTGCCGTGGCCGCCGTGACGGCCCCTGCGGTCCCGACCACCACGATGGCCAGGACGAGCAGGATTCTGCGCATTCGTTCCCCCATTGCGACCTTCCTCCCCGTCCTGAAGACGTACGGCCGCCGCGGGCGGTTGCGTACGTCGGGGAACGGCCGGAGAACTCACCCGGCCCGGTGCACGAGGCTACGCGGCGGCACCGACAGCGGCGGCGCCCGCGGAGGGGGTCAGGGCAGCCGGCAGCCGACGAGCACGGGCTCTGGGTGCAGGGCGATCCCGAACCGGTCGACGACGCCGTCGCGCACCTCCGCTGCCAGCGACAGGAGGTCCGCGGTCGTGCCGGAGCCGCGGTTGGTCAGGGCCAGGACGTGGCGGCCGGAGAGCGCGACACGCCCGCCCGGCCCGGCGTGTCCGCGGGCGAAACCGGCGTTCTGGATGAGCCAGGCGGCCGACAGCTTCACCCGATCGGTCGCCGCCGGCCAGCGCGGCATCCCGTCGGTGGCCGGGCCGGCGGGCACTTCGGTCACGTCGACGACAGGGTTGGTGAAGAACGAGCCCGCGCTCCACGTGTCGTGGTCGGCCGGGTCGAGCACCATGGCCTTCGACCGGCGCAGACCCAGCACCGCGTCGCGGGCGACCGCGGCCGGGACCCGGTCACCGGCCTCGGCACCGAGGGCGCGGGCCAGCTCCGGGTAGCGCAGCGGGGCGCTGCGGGCACCACCGGGCAGGGCGAACCGCACCCGAAGCACGACGGCGTCGTCACGGTTCTTGAGCACGCTCGTGCGGTAGCCCAGCCCCAGCTCGGCCGCGGGCACATGAGCCCGCACCGACCGGGTCCGCCGGTCGTAGAGGTCGACGTCGACGAGCAGGTCCGCGACCTCCACCCCGTAGGCGCCGACGTTCTGCACCGGCGTCGCACCCGTCCGCCCGGGGATGCCCGACAGGCACTCCAGCCCGCCCAGCCCGCGGTCGACGGTCGTCGCGACCACATCGTCCCAGTCCTCGCCGGCCTCCACCGTGAGCAGCACCGAGCCGTCGGGGCGCGCGGTGGCGTCGACACCCGTGCTCTCCACCCGCACGACCGTCCCGCGGAAACCCTCGTCGGCGACGACGACGTTCGATCCGCCGCCCAGCACCAGGACGGGGTCGCCGGCCTCGTCGGCCGCGCGCACAGCGTCGACGACCTCGTCGGCGGTCGACGCCGCGACCACCCGGTCGGCGGGGCCACCGAGACGCAGCGTGGTCATCGCCGCGAGCGGCGGGTGGGCAGGGGCGGCCACATCGGGAACCGGCACGGGCGCCGAGGGTAGCCTCCGCCCATGGCGCACCAGCTGACCCACCGCACGACCGCGGAGTTCCCCGCCGAGCAGGTCTACGCGGTGATGGTCGACCCGGACTACCTCAAGGCCCGGCTCGAGCGGCTCGGCGGCCCGGGGGCGGCGCTGCTGTCGCACCACGTCGACGCGAACGGTGCCCGCTACGAGCTGCGCCACGGTGTCGACGCGAACGTCGTCCCGCCGATGGTCCGCAGCCTCGTCAGCGGCGACCTCGTGATCGAGCGCGTCGAGACCCTCGTCCCCACCGGGTCCGGCCGCTACGACGGCACCGTCTCCGTGCGCATCCCCGGCACCCCCGCGTCGGCCGACGGCGCGCTGCGGCTCGCCGACGTCGACGGTGGCAGCGAGTTCGTCGTCGACGCCTCGGTGACGGTCAAGGTGCCGCTCATCGGCGGCCGGATCGAGAGCATGGTCGCCGAGCAGATCGAGGGCCTCCTCGCGCAGGAGACCGCGTTCACGATCGACTGGCTTCGGCAGCGGGGCTGAGCCCGAACCCCGTGCGCGCCCGGGCGACCGCCTCGCCCAGCCACACCAGGAAACCGAGCGTCGGGAAAGCCGCGCCCACCACCACGACGCCCGTCCAGCCGTGCGCGGCGTACAGCGCCGCCGACAGCCCCGACCCGGTCGCGCCGCCCACGAAGTAGCTGGTCATGTAGGCCGTGTTCAGCCGGCTGCGCGCCTCCGGGGCCAGCGCGAACACCACGCTCTGGTTCGTGATGTGGCAGCCCTGCAACGCCAGGTCGAACACGACGATCCCGACGGCCAGCACCACCAGCGAGTGCGCGCCGAACCACACGAGCACGAACGACGCCGCCGTCGACGCGAGCGCGGCACCCGTCATCGGATGGGTGAGGCCGCGGTCGGCCAGCCGCCCCGCGAACCGGGCCATCAACGCACCCGCCACCCCGAACAGCGCGAACAGGCCGATCTGCGCGTCGGACAGGTCGAACGGCGGGCCTGCCAGCAGGAACCCGATGCTCGTCCACAGCGCCCCGAACGACGCGTAGCTCGTCGCCCCGTAGACCATCCGCAGACGCAGCACCGGCTGGTCGCGGACCAGACCCAGCACCGAGCCCAGCAGCCGCGGATAGCTCGCCCTGACCGACGGCGCCACCACCGGCAACGTCCGCCACAACGTGAACGCGCACACCGCCGTCAGGACCGCCGCGAGCACGAACACCGCCCGCCAGCCCAGCCAGTCCGCCACCAGGCCCGACACGACCCGGGCGACCAGCACCCCGATCAGCAGCCCGCTCATCACGGTGCCGACGGTCCGGCCCTGCTCCCCCGGCCGCGCCAGCTGCGCCGCGAACGGCACCAGCACCTGCGCCGCCACCGCCGTCACCCCGATCACCGCGAACGCCGACCCCAGCACCGCCAACGACGGCGCCGACGCGGCCACCACCAGCCCGGCCACCGTCAACCCCAGCACCCCGACGACGAGCCGCCTGCGCTGCAACAGGTCCCCCAGCGGGACGACCGTCGCCAGCCCCACCGCGTACGCGACCTGGATGACCGTCAACGCCGCACCCACCGCACCCGTCGACGCCCCGAAGTGCTCGGCGAGCGTCGCCTCCAACGGCTGGGCGTAGTACAGGTTCGCGACGATCGCGCCCGTCGCGAACGTCATCGCCGCCACCGCGACCGTGCGGCCACGATCGTCCAGTTCGGGTGGTGCCTCCACAGAACTCACCCGTCGACTGTGCTCCCCGATCCCGACGTGCGCAGGGACACCCGGGTGTGAGATGAGGCGCGTGGCACGATCGGCGGCGTGGAACCCGCTACGTCGCGCCGTTACGTCATCACCTTCAGCTGCCCCGACCGCACCGGCATCGTCGCCCGCATCGCGGGATTCCTCGCCGACGCCGGAGCCTGGATCGTCGAGGCCGCCTACCACGCCGACGCCGACCAGAACTGGTTCTTCACCCGCCAGGTGGTGCGCGCCGACTCCGTGCCCTTCGACGCCGACGAGCTGCGCGGCCGCTTCGCCGAGGTCGCCGCCGAGTTCGGCCCCGAAGCCACCTGGCGGGTCACCGACACGGGCGAGAAGAAGCGCGCCGTCCTGCTCGTCACCCGCGAGCCGCACTGCCTCCACGACCTCCTCGGCCGCGTCTCCGCCGGCGAGCTGCCCGTCGACATCACCTCGGTGATCGGCAACCACGAGGCCCTGCGCGACGTCGTCACCGCCCACCGGGTTCCGTTCCACCACGTCCCGTTCCCCGGGCCGCGCGACGAGCGCCGGGAGAGCCTCAAGCTGGAGGCGTTCGAGGAGGTGCGCAAGCTCGTCGACGAGCAGGAGCCCGACGCGATCGTCCTGGCCCGGTTCATGCAGGTCCTACCGGCGCACCTGTGCGAGCAGTGGCGCGGCCGGGCGATCAACATCCACCACAGCTTCCTGCCCTCGTTCGCCGGGGCGCGGCCCTACCACCAGGCCCACACCCGCGGCGTGAAGCTGATCGGCGCCACCTGCCACTACGTGACCGCCGACCTCGACGCCGGCCCGATCATCGAGCAGGACGTCATCCGCGTCGACCACTCCGACACCGCCTCCGACATGGTGCGCCGGGGCCGCGACATCGAGCGCCTCGTCCTCTCCCGGGGCCTGCGCTGGCACCTGGAGGACCGCGTCCTGGTGCACGGCAACAAGACCGTCGTCCTCCGCTGAGAGGCTCCCGCGCGTCGAAATTGCACGAACGGCACAGTCGCGCAACTGAGTTGCGCGACTGTGCCGTTCGTTTCATGGGGGTGGCGCCGCCCGGGATTGCACGAACGGCCCTTTCGCGCAATTGAGTTGCGCGAAAGGGCCGTTCGTTACAGCAGGGTCAGGCCGCCGTGGCGTGCTCCGGGGCCGGCTCCAGGGCCAGCTCCAGCACCTCGGCGACGTCGGCCACCGGGTGGATCCGGAGCTCACCGCGCACCGACTCCGGCAGGTCGTCGAGGTCGGGCTCGTTGCGCTTCGGGATGATCACGTCGGTCAGCCCCGCCCGGTGCGCGGCCAGCAGCTTCTGCTTGACCCCGCCGATCGGGAGGACCTTGCCCTGCAGCGTGACCTCACCGGTCATGCCGACACTGGACTTCACCGGACGCCCACTCGCGAGACTCGCGAGCGCGGTGGTCATCGTGACACCGGCGCTCGGCCCGTCCTTCGGGACCGCGCCCGCGGGGACGTGCACGTGCAGCTTCTTCGACGCCAGGTCGCCGGCGAGTCCCTTCGACCGCAGGTAGCTCAGCGCGATCGAGACGGACTCCTTCATGACGTCGCCCAGCTGACCGGTGAGGATCAGCCCGGACTCGCCCTCCATCGAGGTGGCCTCGATGAACAGCACGTCGCCACCGGCACCGGTCACGGCCAGGCCCGTCGCCACACCGGGGACGGAGGTGCGCTCCGCCGACTCCGGGGTGAACTTCGGCCGGCCCAGGTACTTGACCAGGGTCTCGGCGTCGACGTGGATCGGGGTCTCCTCACCGGAGTCCAGACCCACCGCGACCTTGCGCAGGACCTTCGCCAATCCCCGCTCCAGCTGCCGCACACCCGCCTCGCGGGTGTACTCGGCGGCGATCATGCCGAGCGCGACCTCGGAGAACTCGACGTCCGACGTCTCCAGCCCGGCCTTCTCGATCTGGCGCGGGAGCAGGTGGTCGCGGGCGATCGCGATCTTCTCGGCCTCGGTGTAGCCGTCGAGCGTCACGACCTCCATGCGGTCCAGCAACGGGCCGGGGATGGTGTCGTAGCCGTTGGCGGTGGCGAGGAACAGGACGTCGGACAGGTCGAGGTCGACCTCGAGGTAGTGGTCGCGGAACGTGTGGTTCTGCGCCGGGTCGAGCACCTCGAGCAGCGCGGCCGTGGGATCGCCACGGAAGTCGCTGCCGACCTTGTCGATCTCGTCGAGCAGGACGACCGGGTTCATCGATCCGGCCTCGCGGATCGCGCGGACGATCCGGCCGGGCAGCGCGCCGACGTAGGTGCGGCGGTGCCCACGGATCTCGGCCTCGTCGCGGACGCCACCGAGAGCGACGCGGACGAACTTGCGGTCGAGCGCGTGCGCGACCGACTCACCGAGCGAGGTCTTGCCGACGCCGGGAGGTCCGACGAGGGCCAGCACCGCGCCGGAGCCGCGGCCGCCGACCTTGCCCATGCCCTTGCGGTCGCGCCGGGAGCGGACGGCCAGGAACTCGATCAGCCGCTCCTTGACGTCGTCGAGGCCGGCGTGGTCGGAGTCGAGGATCGCGCGCGCGGCGGCGAGGTCGTCGGAGTCGGTGGTCAGCGTCGTCCACGGGATGTCGAGGACGGTGTCGAGCCACGTCCGGATCCAGCCGGCCTCAGGGCTCTGGTCGGACGCCCGCTCCAGCTTGCCGACCTCGGTCAGCGCAGCCGCGCGCACGTGTTCCGGAAGATCAGCCAGGTCGACCTTCCGGCGGTAGTCGTTCTCGCCCTCGGGGTCGTCGTCGCCGAGCTCCTTGCGGATGGCGGCGAGCTGCTGACGCAGCAGGAACTCGCGCTGCTGCTTCTCCATGCCCTCGCGGACGTCACCGGCGATCTTCTCGGTGACCTCCTGCTCGGCGAGGTGCTCCTTCGTCCAGTCGAGGAGCAGCTCGAGACGGCGGGTCACGTCGACCTCGGCGAGCAGCCGCGACTTGCGCTCGACGTCGAGCCACTGGTTCCAGCCCGCGGTGTCGGCGAGCTCGGAGGGGTCGGTGATCTGCTGGACGCCGTCGATGATCTGCCAGGCGCCGCGCTTCTGGAGCATGGAGACGACGAGCGCCTTGTACTCCTTGGCCAGCTCGTGGGTGCGGCCGGTGACGGGAGCTTCCTCGATCGGCTCGGCCTCCACCCAGAGGGCGGAGCCCGGGCCGGTCACCCCGGCGCCGATGCGGGCCCGGGACTCACCGCGGACCACGGCGGCGCGCTCACCACTGGGGAGCCGGCCGACCTGCTCGAGGACCGCGACCACACCGATCGCGGCGTACTTGCCGTCCGGCCTGGGAACGACGAGGACCTTCTTCTCCGTGTCGTCACCGTCGGCGACGTCCACGGCTGCCTGAACCTCCGGCGCGTCGAGTCGAATGGGAACCACCATGCCGGGCAGCACCACCGAGTCGGTCAGCGGAAGCACCGGCAGCTTCAGCGTTTGTGTCATGTCTCGACCAACGCTTACACCGTTGAAGTCATTCCAGCGCTCAAGTAAGTCTGCTGAGAGCGAACGCGGGAACCTTGAGCCGGGTCGACTCAGGTTGTGGCCACGGCCCAGGCAGGACCCGACATGGGTTGGTAACCCGCTGGCCCGTGCCCATCGAGTCTCACGAGCAGACGCAGATGGGGCGGGGCCTCCACGCCGTTGACATGCTCCACCGTCAGCTTCATCGGCCGACCGGAGCGGGACAACGCGTCGACGTGCTCGAGAAGAAGATCGGGGACGTAGCCGAGAGGCTCGCCCTCGTCACTACAGATGAGCTGCGCCGAAGGATTCACCGGGTTGCCGGGGTCCGGGCGCAGAGTCAGCGGCGCTCCCATCGCCAACTCCGGTAGCCGACCTTCGCCGACGTGCCGAACCCCGTGGACGAGGAACCTGCACGATGCCGAACCGTCTGGTGCCACGACGGGCACCGGGAACACCTGCACGGTGTCACCGCTACTGCGCCCCTCGGACCGCGCGAGCTGCTCCCACGGGGTGGCGTTCTCGTCGAGATCCAGTTGGCGCAGGAACTGGCTGAAATCTGGTCGCCGCGGGCTCATGATCCGCTGCGAGAACAAGGGAAACAGCGTGTCCGACCGGTACGCGCGGCCCAGCTCTGGGAAGCTCAGGAACGGCTGGAAGTCGGGGACCGCGGCAGCTCGCTGCAGGTATCGGAACGTATAGCCCGACTCGTCGCCGTGCTGGAGCAGCCCAACCGCTGAGATCAGCCGACTCGTCGGGTGCTGCCAGGCAACGACGAGGCTGCCTGCCGACCGTCCCGCATCCCACTCACGCGCAGAACTGAACGCCACAGTGCGCGCGACGTCGTCAACGGTCACTGAGCAACCTCTCCCTGTTGAACTCGACCAACTTCATGATGAACGTAGCCGTGACGTCCGACAATTCCGGTACGCGGTCGATGATCGACACGATGGCATCCCGGGTGCGCCGACTCGACCGCACCGAGGATTCTGCGCCGCCCCTCGGGCGCGATACGTCGGAGCGCATCGCGCGCAAGGTCGACGAGGGATTGGATGTTGCTCGGTGCAGCGTCGGCAGGGTGCTCGAACCTGTGCGCACGGCCCCGTTCGGCGAACGGCCCGATCCCAGACGCTTCCAATTGAGCATGACGTCGAGAGTCTGTGAGGCTGAACCCGAGACTGCTCGCGTGGTCAAAGGACGGCGCGAGCCTGAGCCGCCCCGGCGGAACGGCCTCACGGAGTACAGCCCAGTTCTGTTCGTGTCGATCCTGATTTGCAACCAATGCGTCGAGCACCAGGTATGCAGCGAACATCTCGACGGCGCTCTCTGCACTGGAGCCCGTGGGCGGCTCGACGAACTGCAGCGCCGCGAAGATGTTGGGGAGGTTGTGTCCAGGCCTACCGCGTACCGGACGTTCCCGACCGAGGGCGTCCGGCTCGGTGCTCCGATACCCCTCGACGATCGTGCCGAGCAGAACGGGTCCCAGCACCAAGTTCCAGCCCTGCGGTACGACATTCCGGGATATCGACCCTCGCGTCTCACCGCGCGCGGCGAGACGCACCTCTGCACACGGAACACCGAGCAGCGTGCCGACTTCCGACACAACTTTCTCCGCCCAGTCCTCGCCCTGCGGCCGACCGGTCGAGCGCGGCGTCACCACCGGCTTGAACAGCCAGTCCCGGCTTCGATCGTCGGGGCCATTCGGCTCCCGGACCCAGACCTTCTCATTGCGTCCGAGAACCTCTGCACCGACGACACGCCACGACGTGACGTCGACGACCTCGAACCTCTCGAGCACGCGCGGAGCCTAGAGCCCGCCACTGACAACCTGGGGGCAGTCGGCTCAGGTTGCGGCGCGGGCCATGTCGTCGAGGACCTCCGCGCCGGGCAGCGAGGCCACGAGCGCACCCGGGATCGCGAGCTTGCTGCCCCGGATCCCGCTGCCGACGACGACCGTCTCCGCCGCCGCGACCTCCGGCGCGACCAGCACCGGCCAGTCCTCGGGCAGCCCGACGGGCGTGATGCCGCCGTACTCCATGCCGGTCAGGGCGACCGCGTCGTCCATCGGCGCGAACGAGGCGCGGCGGGCGTCGATCCGGCGCCGGACGGCGCCGTTGACGTCGGCGCGGGTCGTCGCGAGCACGAGGCACGCGGCGTAGCGGGTGTCACCGCCGCGTCTGCCGGCGACGACCACGCAGTTGGCCGACACGTCGAGCGGCGAGCCGTAGGCCTCACAGAAGGCGGCGGTGTCGGCGAGCGTCGGGTCGATCTCGGCGACGCCGACGCGTGCGGCGTCGGCCGGGTCGAGCGCCTTGAGGGCGAGCGCGACGGGGTCGGCCAGCAGGTCGGGCCGGTCGAGCGCGGGTACGGCGGAGAGCGAGCCGAGGACGGACCAGCTCACCGCTCACCACGACCGATGCCCGCGACGGCGGGCTTGACGTCGACCAGGTACACCAGCGTCGCGACGGTGCCGGCGAGCCAGAAGATCGTGAACTGGTTGTAGAGGCCCTGGAAGGCCACGATCACGCCGGGCAGCGACGGGTAGCGGATCACCTGGATGATCGGGATCAGCAGCAGGAACAGCGACGACGCGCCCACGATGCCGAGCCAGGCGTTCTTGGAGAGCTTGTCGGCCAGCTCGAACGCGTCCTTGCGCTGCCGGGCCGCGTGGATCAGGGCGTACAGGGAGACCACGGCGACGACGATGCCGATCAGGCAGAGCACCACGTAGTCGGGTCGGAGGACGCTCACCGCGCCAGACTACGTGCGTCGGGCGAATCGTGACACTCCCGGCCCCGCCGTGGCGCGACACAGCGGTGCCCCCGACGGCGAGGCCGTCGGGGGCAGCGGCTGGCGTGCGCGTCGATCAGACGGACGGGCCGGTCGCCGGCTTGCGGGCGGCCTTCTTCGGCTCCGCCTTGGCGACGGTCTTCGGCTCGGTCTTCGCGACGGCCTTGGTCGACGCCCGCGGGGTGGTCCGCGGCGCGGTGCGGGCGGCCGAGCGCCGGGTGGCGCTGCGGGCGGTGGCAGCGGCCTCGCCGCCGACCTCCGCGACGGTCTCGGCGAGGTCCTCACCGGCGTCGGTGACGGTCTTGCCGGCGTCGGACGCGACGTCGGCGACGGTCTCGGCGGTCGCCTCGGCGGCGTCGTCCGTGGTACGCGCGACCTTCTCACCGACGGAGCGGGTCGTGCGGGTCACCGTGGACAGCGCCTTCTCGGCGGCGTCGTGGGCGTCGTCGACGAGGTCGTCGACGCGGGCGTCGAGCTTCTCGCCGTACTCACCGATGACGGTGAGGGCCTGCTCGACCTGCGGCTGCTTGCGGATGCGGCCCCAGGTGGCCTCGCCGTGCCCGGCGAGCTCGGCGTAGTAGGCGGTCGCCTGCTCGCGGACGGCGTCGACGACCTTGCGCAGCTCGTCGGCGTTCAGCTTGGCGCGCAGCCCGTCGAACTCGGCCGGGAGGTCGAGCACGCGCTGCTGGACGACGTCGGCCTGCTTCTCGGCGCGGGTGCGCGCCTCGGTGGCGAACTTCGTCACGCCGGCCACGGCACGGTCACCCGCACCCAGCACGGCGAGCAGCGGCTTGGTGGCGAGCTCGGCCCGCTCGGCGGCGTTCTTGGCGGCCTGCTCGCGGACCTTTCGGACGTCCGCAGCGGTCGGCAGCGTAACGGCCATGGTGATCACTTCCCCTGTTCGTCGGTCGTCGTGGTGTCCACGGCGGTGGCGACGGCGCTCTCGGCGCTGTCGGCCTCCCGCCGGAAGGACTCGTAGATGTCGAGGAGCACCTGTTTCTGGCGCTCGGTGAGCAGCGGGTCGGCGAGCACGGCGTCGGTGACGGCGCTCGCGGGACGGTCGTCGAGGATCCCGGCCTTGACATACAGCGCCTCGGCGGAGACTCGCAGCCCTTTGGCGATCTGCTGCAAGATCTCGGCCGACGGCTTGCGCAGCCCGCGCTCGACCTGGCTGAGGTACGGGTTGCTGACGCCGGTGACCCTGGCGAGCTGACGCAACGACACCTGCGCGGACTCGCGCTGCGCGCGGATGTAGGACCCGATGTCGTCGACGGCCTGACCCACGGCCTGCCCGACGTGCTCGACGGCCTTCTCGACCTTCTCGGTGGGCTTGTCGTTCTTGCCGGGCTTCGTCATCGATGTCTCACCTCCGCTCACGTCCTCGACCGTACGCTCGAGTGCTAGCTCTTGCAAGCAGTCTGCTTGCGCAGGTCCGGTGCGGTCTGTCACGTCGGCGGGATCACGGTTTATGGTCCGGCGGGGCGCACGGGCAGGACCGGCGCGAGAAGGGGGCACCGTGGGCCGGCCGTTGCCGCCGAGTGGGGAGGACCGGGTCTTCGCACCGCCCACCAACCCGCTCGAACCCCTGCGCGGTCAGGGTCGCACCTTCCTGGCGATCGCGCTGGGAGGTGCGATCGGAGCGACCGCCCGTTGGGCCGTCGGCCTTGCCCTGCCCACCCCGACGGGCACCTTCCCGCTGGCCACGTTCCTGATCAACGTCGTGGGCTGCTTCCTCATCGGCGTCGTGGTCGTCGCCGTCACCGAGCTGACGCAGGCGCACCCGCTGGTCCGGCCGTTCCTCGCCACCGGCATCCTCGGCGGCTTCACGACGTTCTCCACCTACTCCGTCGACGCCCAGCACCTCGTCGCAGCCGGTCGCGTCGGGACCGCCTTCGCCTACCTGGGCACCACGCTCGTCACCGCGGTGCTCGCCGCGTGGCTGGGGCTCGCCGCGGCGCGGCTCCTCGGCCGCGTCGTCCGCCCCTCGACGCCGGGCGGTGTCACGTGAGCACCGGGATCGGCGCCCTGCTGGTGGTCGCCGGTGCGGTCGTCGGGGCGCCGCTGCGCTACCTCACCGACCGGCTCGTCCAGTCCCGCCACGACACCGGTTTCCCGTGGGGCACCTTCACCGTCAACACCGTCGGCTCGTTCATCCTCGGTCTCACCCTGGGGTCGACGGCGAGCCCCGAGGTGCTCGCTCTCGTCGCCACCGGGTTCTGCGGATCGCTCACCACCTACTCGACGTTCGCCTACGAGACCGTTCAGCTCGCCGCCGGTGGCAGCAGGCTGTTCGCGGTGGTCAACGCCGTCGGCTCCGTGCTCGCGGGGTTGGGCGCGGCCGGGCTGGGACTCGCGCTCGGCTCGCTGATCTGAGTCGCTGCGCTACCGGCTCGCCACCCGCCTGTACCGGGCCGCGGCCAGCGGCAGGAAGATCGCGACGATCACCAGCGACGACAGCACCGCGTAGAGCACGGCGTGCTGCGCGGGCCAGGCCGTCGACTCCGCGAACCCCGGTAGCTGCGTCGGGTTTCCGAACAGCTCCCGGCTGGCCCGGGCCACCGCGCTGACCGGGTTCCACTCCCCGACCGGCTGCAACCAGGCCGGGAAACCCTGCACCGACACGAACGCGCTCGACACGAACGTCAACGGGAACAACCAGATCAGGCCCGCGCTCTGCGCCACCTCGACGTTGCGCGCCACCAGCCCGACGAACACGCCGATCCACGCCATCGCGAACGAGAACAGCAGCAGCACCCCGTAGCCGGCGAGCGCGTCGAGGAAGCTTCCCCGGATGCGCCAGCCGACGATCAGACCGGTCAGCGACATGACGACCAGCGTGATCACCGTGACGCCCAGGTCGGACACCGTCCGGCCCAATACCACCGCGACCCGCGACATCGGCAGGGACCGGAACCGGTCGATGATGCCCTTGCCCAGGTCGTTGGCCATGCCGATCGTCGTGAAGAAGACGTTGAACGCGACGGTCTGGGCGAAGATGCCGGCCACCAGGAACTCCCGGTACGGCTCCCCGCCGAGGCTGCCCGCGAACACCAGCGCGAACAGCACCACGAACATGATCGGCTGCACCGTCAGGCCGATCAGCGCGTCGGGCACGCGCTTCATCCCCACCCAGTTGCGCCAGGTGATGACGCTGCTGTCGCGCAGCGCCTGCGTCAGCGCGCTCACGCGCTCTCCCCCTCGTTCTTGTCCTTGCGACGGGATCGGCGCCCCTTCTTCGGCTCCTCGACCGTCTCCTCCTCGGCCAGGTGGCCGGTGAGCTGGAGGAACACGTCGTCGAGCGTGGGCCGTTGCAACCCGACGTCGAGCAGCTCCACGCCCTCGGCGTCGAACCGGCGCACCGCTTCCACCAGCGCCTTCGTCCCGCCGCTGACCGGCGCCGCGACCCGGCGGACGTGCTCCTCGACCTGAGGCTCCGCGATCCCGACGTCGGCCAGTACCTGCTGCGCGAACGGCAGGTGCTCCGGCCGCGAGACGACGACCTGCAGCCGCTCGCCCCCGACCTGCGACTTCAGCTCGTCGGCCGTGCCCGCGGCGATCGCCCGCCCCCGGTCGATCACCACGATCCGGTCGGCCAGCTGGTCGGCCTCTTCCAGATACTGCGTGGTGAGCAGAACGGTCGCGCCGTCGGCCACCAACTCCGAGATCATCGACCATGTGTCGAGCCGGCCGCGCGGGTCGAGCCCGGTGGTCGGCTCGTCGAGCACCACGACCTGCGGGGCACTCACCAGCGCGCCCGCCAGGTCGAGCCGGCGACGCATCCCGCCCGAGTAGGTCTTGGACGGACGCTCCGCCGCCTCGGTGAGCTTGAACCGCGCCAGCAGCTCCGTCGCCCTGGACCGCGCCGCCTTCCGCGACAGCCCGTAGAGCCGCCCCACCAGGTAGAGGTTCTCAGAACCGGTGAGGTTCTCGTCGACCGCCGCGTACTGCCCCGACAGCCCGATCGCCCGCCGGACCTGCTGCGGCTGCTCCACCACGTCGTACCCGGCGACGACGGCGCGCCCGGCGTCGGGCCGCAGCAACGTCGTGAGGATGCGGACCGTGGTGGTCTTCCCCGCACCGTTGGGCCCCAGCAGTCCGAGGATCGTGCCCGCCGGGATCTCCAGATCGACGCCGTCGAGCGCGCGCGTAGCCCCGAACGACTTGGTCAGGCCCTCGACGCGGACGGCGGTGCTCTCCATGCCGCGCAGACTAGGGGCACCCCCCGACAGAAGTCGCCCGAATTGTCCGAGGGCGGAATCGCCGTGCCGAGAGCGAACCCGCCCGC
>NZ_BJVJ01000077.1 GCF_007989085.1 Pseudonocardia sulfidoxydans NBRC 16205 | reverse complement strand
GGCGACATGAGCCTCGCCGACGTATTTCTTCCCGCGGAGGCGACATGAGCCTCGCCGACGTATTTCTTCCCGCGGAGGCGACATGAGCGTCGAGACGATCTCTCCAGTGACCACGTCCCCTCGGAAGCCGCAGAGCTCGTGGGCCTCGAAACTGGGGCTGCAGCTCGTCGCGGTCGTCGTCGCCGTCGCGATCTGGTGGCTGATCACGTCCGTCCTGGCGTCACCCACGTCGATGCTGCAGGACTTCGCGCCGCAGCACGCCATCCCCGCGATCGGCGCCCTCGCCGCGCAGGGCGTGCTGTTGCCCGACATCTGGACGAGCCTGTGGCGGCTGCTCGTCGGGCTGGTGATCGCCGTCGTCCTCGGCGTGGTCACCGGGCTGGCGGTCGGGACGTGGCAGAGCCTGGAGACGGCGTCGCGACCGGTGTTCCAGTTCCTGCGCATGGTGTCGCCGCTGTCGTGGGCGCCCGTCGCGATCGGGCTGTTCGGCATCGGTGACCGCCCGGTGTTCTTCCTGGTGGCGGCGGCGGCGGTGTGGCCGATCGTGCTCAACACCGCCGCGGGCGTGCGCTCGATCGACCAGGGCTTCCTGCTCGCCGCCCGCTCGCTGGGCGCGACGCCCGCCGAGACGCTGACGTCGGTGGTGCTGCCGGCGATCCGTCCGCACGTGCTGACGGGGCTGCGGCTCGCGCTCGGTATCGGGTGGGTCGTGCTCGTCCCGGCCGAGATGCTGGGCGTGACCTCGGGGCTGGGCTACGAGATCCTCAACTCCCGCGACCAGCTGGCCTACGACAAGGTCATGGCCGTCATCCTGGTGATCGGCCTGCTGGGTTCGATCCTCGACTCCCTGGCCCGCCGCGCGCTGGGCAGCCACACCCCGTGAGTGGCGATAGTCGCTATAGCGACTATCGCCACTCACAGGGTCAGGACCAGCTCGACCGTCGGCGGGGGCGACGCCGCGTCGACCGGCCGGCCCAGGGTCCGCTCGACGACCGGTCGAAACCAGGTCCACCACCCGCGACGTCCGTTCGCGTAGCCGGTGAGGACTCGGCCGGCCTCCTCGGTGGGCAGGACGCGGGCCGTGGCGGGCGCGGAGGTCCGACGGCCGACGGAGACGCGGACCTGCGGCTGGACGGTCACGTTGCGCAGCCACTGGGCGCGGGCGTCGAAGCCCGAGACGACGACGTAGCGGCCGGGCCCGGGCCGGTCGACGACCTCGAGGACGACCTCGCGGGCCAGCCCGGTCCGCCGGCCGGTGTGTTCGAGCAGGAGCAGCCGCGAGCCGAACAGGCGCCCGAGCCCGGCGTGGTAGACGAGGATCGGGGCGCGCACGAGCGGGCGGGAACGCAGGATGCGCTCGCCCGCCGAGGCGACGGCGCGGGACAGGTTGCGGGGCGGTTCCGGCACGGTGCCTCCTCGTCTCGACCCGCCATCCTGCACCCGATCGCGGGGAGCCTGCGCCGCCGGGACCGTCGGACCCCGGCGCCGGCCAGGATGATCAGCCCTTGGCCAGCACCGCGAGGCGGGTCTCGCGGGTCCGGGTGAGGTGTGCGGCGACAGCCTCGCGCGCGGCCTCCGGGTCGCGGGACCCGATCGCGTCGAGGATGTGCCGGTGCTCGTCGCAGGCGGCGTCGAGGCTGCCGGGCTGCAGCATCGGAGCGGGATCGAAGATCGTCAACTGCGAGCAGAGCCGGACCAGTGTGGACACGATGGCCCGGTTGTGGCTGGCGGTCCACAGCACCTCGTGCCACTGCTGGTGCAGGTCGGCGGCCACCGGGACGTCGGCCCCGACGGACTCCTCGTGCAGGTGCGCCAGGCGCGCGAGCTCGAGATCCGTGCGGCGCAGCGCTGCGCCTGCGGCCGCGGTGGACTCCAGTGCGATCCGCGCCTCGTAGATGTCGAGCACGTCCTCGGCGCTACCGACCCGCACCCGGAAGCCGCGGCTCGCCCGCTCGACGAGCCCGTCGTGCTCCAGACGGACCAGCGCGACCCGGATCGGGGTCCGCGAGACCTCGTAGCGGGTGCTCAGCGCCGTCTCCAGGAGCAGGTCGCCCGGGCGGATGGCGCCGTCGAGGATCTCCTGTCGCAGCAACTGGTACGGCCGACCGTCGGAGTCGGCGACGCGACCCGTCGGCTCCGGATCCGTCCCCGCCTCCCCTTGTCGTGTCACCGGGGCATTGTGACAGAACACGTGCGCGTCGGCCGCGGCTGCCGTCGCGGCGTATCCACGTGGATACGTAGAGCACAAAAGTTGGACAAAGCGTTGCCAACCGGATTCGTCGTCTCCTAGAGTCCCGGCCCGTGGAGGCGACCGTGGTGCGCAGCGTCGGGAGACCCGCGTGCCCGTTCCGCCGGTGCCGGCTCGCGCACCACGGCGTCGCGCCGGGCACGTCCTGTCGCCCGGCGCGCCCGCCCCGTCGCTGACCACCGCTGTCCGGAGGTCGCGGCGCGGCCGCCCGATCGCGACCCGACCGGACGGCCTCCAGCGTGCGCGCCGCGGTTCGCGTGTCCTCGACCGGCAGCAGGCATCGGCCTCGACGGTCACCCTCCTCCTCTGAAGGACGTCACCCGTGCGACCCCTCCGACGAACCGGCCTCGCAGCCGCCCTGCTGACGGTCACGGCCGTCCTGGCCGCGTGCTCGACCGGCACCGATGCGTCCACCCAGGCCACGACGACGGCGCCCGCCGCGCCCGGCAACGCCATCACCATCGGCATCGACCTCCCCCTCTCGGGCCAGTCGGCCGCCCCGGCCGAGACGATGCGCAAGGGCTTCGAACTCACGGCCGAGGAGATCAACGCCGCGGGTGGGGTGAACGGCACCCCCATCGCCCTCGACATCCAGGACGACGCCGGCGATCCCACGACCGGTGTGGCGCTCGTCGACCGCTTCGTCCAGAACGGTGCGGTCGCCATCGCCGGCACCTACAACTCCCCCGTGGTGCTGGCCCAGTCCGACGCCGTCGCCCGCGCCGAGATCCCGCAGCTCGCCTTCGCGATCAGCTCCGCGATCACGAAGAAGAACAACCCGTGGGTCTTCCAGACCGGGCCCACCGACCTCGGCCAGATCGACGGCATCGTCGCCCGGCTCCAGAGCCAGGGCCTCACCAAGCCCGCGCTGCTGACCGACACGACGGCCTTCGGGGCGGGCGCGAAGCCGGTCCTGGAGCAGGGGCTCGCCGCTGCCGGACTCACCCCGGTGCTGTCCGACACCTTCGCCGTCGACGCCACCGACCTGTCCGCCGTCCTGTTGAAGGCCAAGCAGTCCGGCGCCGACCACGTCATCGCCTGGACCGTCGGGCCGCCCTACGCGACCCTCGCCAAGGGCGCCGAGCAGGTCGGCCTCGGCCTGCCGATCGTCGGGACGGCCTCCGCGGCCGACCCCGCGGTCGCCCGCCTCGCCGGACCCGCCGCGACGAACATCTTCTTCCAGGACGCGGTGAACCGCGAGAAGCCGCAGGTCAAGGCCGTCGTGGAGAAGTGGTCGGCGGAGTTCGGCGGCACCGTGCCCAGCGACGCGCTGTCCGCCCACGACATCCTGACGGTCATCGTCGACGGGATCCGCGCGGTCGGCCCGGACCGGGCGAAGCTGCGCGACCACCTCGAGACCTACCGCAACCCGGACCTGCTGTCCGGCCGGATCGGCAGTGTCTGGGAGTACAGCCCCACCAACCACGTCGGACTCGTCGGCGGCAACCTCGTGTGGAAGCAGTACGACAACGGCACCGTCCGGCTGGCCGACGGTTCCTGACATGACCCAGGCGGCGTACTTCGTGGTCATCGGGCTCGGCGTCGGTTCCGTGTACGCGCTGTCCGGGCTCGGGATCGTCACGCTGTTCGCCGGCTCCGGTCTGGCCAACTTCGCGCAGGGCGACTTCATGGTGCTCGGCGCGCTGGTCGCGGTGAACGTGGTCGGCGCCGGATTCGGCTACCTGCCCGCGCTGGCCGCCGCGGTCGTCGTGGTCGCGGCCGCCGGGCTCGTCCTCGGCGGCCTGTTCACCCTCCCGATGCGCCATCGCCGGGTCGACGTCGACGTCGTGATCATCGGGACGCTGGGGGTGGCGACGACGATGACGACCCTCAGCGGCATCTGGTTCGGACGTCAGCCGCAGCGCCTCGACAGCCCCCTGGCCGGGTCGTTCATCCCGATCGGCGACCTGCAGGTCCCGGCGCACTACGCGCTGCTGCTCGTCGGCGCCGCGCTCGTCTTCGGTGTGGTCCACTGGTTCCACCGGCACACCGACATCGGCCTGCAACTGCGCGCGGTCGCGAGCAGCGTGCCCGCCGCGCGGGACGCGGGGGTGCGCGTCGGGCGCATGCTCGTCGTCGCCTGGACGATCGCCGCGCTCGTCGGCGGGGTGGCGGGGGTGCTCGTCGCCTCCGTCGTGCCGATCGCGCCGGAGGCCGCGCTGCCGCTGGGCGTCAACGGGTTCGCCGCCGCGATCATCGGCGGCCTGGCGAGCCCGGCCGGCGCGGTGGTGGGCGGCCTGCTGATCGGGGTGGCCGAGGCCCTCGCGGGCGGCTACCTCAACGACACCCTCAGGCAGGCCGTGGCCCCGGTCGTGCTGCTCGCGGTGCTGATCCTGCGCCCGGGCGGGCTGCTCGGCCGGTCCCGAACGGTGCGTGTCGCATGACGGCCGTCGCATCCCCGGCCCGGCCGGCGCCCAGCGTGCGCACGACGCGGCACTGGCGGTGGACCCAGCCCGCGATCGTGCTGCTCGTCGGGGCGGCGGTGTTGCTGGTCGTCCGCCCGGGTCCGTTCGACCTGCGGGTACTGACCCTGGTCGCGGCGTACGCGATCGCCGCGGTCGGCTTCAACGTCCTGGTCGGCTTCGCGGGCGTCGTCTCCATCGGCAACTCGCTGTTCCTCGCGGCGGGCGGCTACGCGTGGGCGATCCTGGCGGTGCCACGTGGCCCGCTCGTCGCGCTGCTCGCCGGAGTCGTCGTCGCGGGTGTCATCGCCGTCCTGGCGGGGCTTGCGCTGCTGCGGCTGCGCGCCTACTACTTCGCCGTGGGCACCCTGGCGCTCGGCGCGCTGGGCACCGTGGTGATGCGGAACTGGACGTCGGTGACCAACGGCGACGCCGGTATCACCGGGGCCGGCTACCTCAAGCTCTTCGGCCTCACCGGGGTGTCGTCGATCTTCGCCGCGGCCGTCGTGCTGCTCGCGGTGTTCCTCTACCTGCAGGAGGCGCTGCGTACGTCGCCACTCGGGCTCGCCATGATCGTCGGCCGGTTCGACCCGCCGGCCGCCGACGCCCTCGGTGTGAACGTGTCCCGCACCCGGGTCGCGGCGTTCGTGCTCAGCGCGGTGTCCGCCGCGGTCGGCGGGGCGCTGGTCGCACAGCTCGCCGGCGGCGCCTTCCCCGACCAGTTCTCGACGACGGCGGCGATCAGCCTGCTGGTCATCCCGATCATCGGCGGGCGCGGCTGGCGATGGGCCCCGGTCGTCGGCGCCGTCGTGGTGATCGCCGCGCCCGAGTACCTGCGGTTCCTCGACGAGTACCGGCTCGCGGTGTACGGCGTGCTCGTCACCCTCGTCGCGCTCTTCCTGCCGGGTGGCATCCACCAGCTCGTCCGTGGGCTCGTCGCGTGGGTCGGTCGGAGGCGTCATGGCTGACCGGACGACCCTGAGTGCGCGGGGCCTCGCCGTCGCGTTCGGCGCGTTGCGGGCTGTCGACGGCGTCGACGTCGAGGTCGCCGAGGGGCAGTGCGTCGGCGTCGTCGGGGCGAACGGGGCGGGCAAGAGCACCCTGCTCAACCTGCTCAGCGGCGCCGTCCGGCCGGACGCGGGGACGGTCACCGTCGTCGAGAACGGACGTTCGCATCGGCTCGACGGCGCTCCGGGACGGGCGCGCGCCCGGCTCGGGATCGTGCGGATGTTCCAGACGGCGCGGCTGGTCCCCGACCTGAGCGCGCGGGAGAACGTCGAACTGGGCGTGCCCGCGCCGCGCGGGGCCTGGCTGGAGGCGCTCGGCCTGCCGACGAGCCGCCGCCGGGCCGACGCGCGGCGCCGCGCCGCCGAGGACGCACTGGCCCGCGTCGGTCTCGCCGACCGGGCCGGGATCGCGGCGGGCGAGCTCAGCCTCGGGCAGCAGCGGCTGGTCGAGATGGCCAGGAGCCTGGCGTCCGGCGCGCGGATCCTGCTGCTCGACGAGCCCTTCTCCGGCCTGTCGCGGACCGCGCGTGAGGTCGTCGCGTCGCTGATCGCGAGCCTGCGTGACGAGGGGGTCGGGGTCCTGCTCGTCGAGCACGACCTGGCGCAGGTCCGGCTGCTCGCCGACCGCGTCGTCGTCCTCGACGCGGGACGGGTCCTCGCGGCGGGGCCCGTCGAGGAGACCCTCGCCGACCCGGAGGTCGTCCGGCGCTACATCGGCGACATCGAGCTGGAGATCGGCGGCGGCCTCGACGACGCGCGTCCGGCACCCCCGGTCGTGGCGGTCCCCGTGCCCGCGCCGCTCGATCCGGCTCCCCGGCCACCCGTCCTGCAGGTCCGCGACCTGCGGGTCTTCTACGGTGCGGTGCCCGCCGTCGACGGCGTCGACCTGGCGGTCGCCGCGGGCGACGGGCTCGGGATCGTCGGGCCGAACGGGGCCGGGAAGTCGACGGTGCTGCGCGGCGTCGCCGGGCTGCTCACCGCGACCGGCAGCGTCCGGCTGGCCGGGGAACGCCTCGACGGCACCGCGACCCCGCACCGGTTCCGGCACGGCCTGGGGTTCGTCCCCCAGACGCTCACCGCCGTCGTCGACCTGTCCGTCGAGGAGAACCTGCGGCTCGGCTGGCTCGCCGGCTCCCGGGCACAGTCGTTCGCGGAGGCGATGGAGCGGGTCGGCGACCTGTTCGGCGAGATCGCGGGCCGGCGCAAGGACCCCGCGGGGGCACTCTCGGGCGGGCAGCGCCAGATGCTCGCCATCGCGCGGGCGCTGGTGGCCGGGCCGCGCGTCGTGCTGCTGGACGAGCCGACGGCCGGGCTGGCGCCCGTGCTCGTCGCCCCGTTCGCCGACGCGCTCACCAGGCTGCGCGCCGACGGTGTCGCGGTCGTCGTCGTCGAGCACAACCTCGGCCTCGTGCGGGCGACGTGCTCGACGATCCTCGGGCTGCGCGCGGGAGCCCCGGTCTGGAGTGGACCCACCGAACGTTTCGACGGCGCCGCCGCGCACGAGGTCTTCCTCGCCGCGACCGCCCCGGCCCGCACCGGGCCGTCGCCCATCGAGCCGTCGCCCATCGAGCCGTCGCCCATCGAGGAGGAGCACCTCTCGTCATGACCAGCAACCGACGGATCATGCTCAACGGCTTCAAGTCCGCGACCATCGGCCACACCGCGCTCGGCCTGTGGACCCACCCCGACAACGCGGTGCGCGACTACGGACGCCTCGGCTACTGGACCGACATCGCACGCACGCTGGAGCGCGGCTGCTTCGACGCCCTGTTCATCGCCGACGCGCAGGGCGTCATCGACGTCTACCAGGGCTCCACCGACGTCACCCTGCGCGAGGCGCTCGGCATCCCGATCATCGACCCGATGCTGCTCGTCTCGGCGATGGCCGCGGCGACCGACCACCTCGGGTTCGCCGTCACGGCGTCGACGACGTACGAGAAGCCGTTCGACCTGGCCCGCAAGTTCGCGACGCTCGACCTCGTGACCAGTGGGCGCGTGGGATGGAACATCGTCACGTCGTCCTCGCGCAGCGAGGCGGAGAACTTCGGGATGTCGAAGCCGATCCCGCACGACGAGCGCTACCGCATCGCCGACGAGTTCATGGACGTCGCGTACAAGCTGTGGGAGAGCAGCTGGGACGACGACGCCGTGGTGCACGACCGCGAACGGCGCATCTTCGTCGACCCCGCGAAGGTCCGCCGCATCGAGCACCACGGGAAGTACTTCGACGTGCCCGGGATCTTCATCTGCGAACCGTCCCCGCAGCGCACCCCGGCGCTCTACCAGGCCGGCAGCTCCACCGCGGGCGTCGCATTCGCCGCCCGGCACGCCGAGGGCGTGTTCGTCTCGTTCCCGCGGATGGACATGGTCCGCGACGCCGTGGCCAGGCTGCGCGCGGCGGCCGCGGAGGCCGGCCGGCCACCCGGGGACCTGAAGGTGTTCCCGCTCTCGACGGTCGTCACCGCCGAGACCGACGAGCTGGCCTGGGAGAAGTACCACCAGTACCGGGCGCACAGCCGCTCCGAGGCGAACCTGGCCCGGTTCAGCGCGCTGGTGCACGTCGACATGTCGGCACTGGATCCCGACGAGCCGCTGGAGTACGTCGACAGCGACGGGATCCAGGGCTCGTTGTCGGTGTTCACCAAGGCCGACCCGACCCGGACCTGGACGCCGCGGGAGATCGGGGAGTTCCTCAGCGTGTCGAGCATGGGCGCACTGTTCGTCGGGTCCCCGACCACGGTCGCCGACCAGCTCGAGGAGTGGGTCGAGCAGGCCGACGTCGACGGCTTCAACATCTCCGACACGCTCTCGTCGGTGACGTTCCCCGACTTCGTCGACCTGGTCGTCCCCGAGCTGCAACGGCGGGGCCGGGTGTGGAGCTCCTACGAGGGGGCGACGTTCCGCGAGCACCTCTACGGGCCCGGCCACGCCCGGACCCTGCCGGGACACCCCGCGACGGAGTACCGCCGTGGCTGAGCGCGAGGACCACGAGCCGGGGACGCCGCTGACCGTCGACCCGTCCGGCCTCGCCGCGCTGGCCGACGACGTCGCGGCGGGCGACGTCGTCGTCCTCGACGCGACCGCCCGGCTCGGCCCGCCGACCCCGCAGCGGCGCTACCCGCTGGACTCCGGTGCCCCGCTGTGGGAGGCCGCGCACATCCCCGGCTCGCGCCACGTCGACCTCGTCGACGCGCTGTCCGATCCCGGCGCGGGCTTCCACCTGTCGGTCGCCGCCGCGCCGCGGATGGCGGCGGCGCTCGCCGCCGTCGGTGTCCGGGCCGGCGCACGCGTCGTCTGCTACGACTCCGCCGACGGGTCCTGGGCCGCTCGCCTGTGGTGGATCCTGCGCGGCGTCGACGTGCCCGCGTCCGTCCTCGACGGCGGCCTCGCGGCATGGCGGGCGGCCGGGTTCGACGTCGTGAGCGGGCCAGCCGAGCCCGTCGCCGATCCCCCCGCCCCGCTCGTGCTGCCCGGCGCCGCCCACGGCTGGGCGACGATCGACGACGTGCGGACGGTCGTCGACGGGGGGCCGGGCACCCTGGTGTGCGCGCTCGGCGAAGGCCAGTTCACCGGCGCCGAGCCCACCCGCTACCCGCGGCCGGGCCACATCCCGACCAGCGTCAACCTGCCCGCACACCACGTCCGGGACGCCGCCGGCCGGCTCGCCGACCCCGATGTCGTCCGGGCCGCCGCCGAACCGGTCCTCGGTCCGCCCGGTCCGCAACCGATCACGCTGTACTGCGGCATGGGGGTCTCCGCAGCGGGGCTCGCCCTGAGCCTCGCCGGTGCCGGCTACACCGGGTTGCGGATCTACGACGGATCGCTCGAGGAGTGGACCGCCGACCCGGACCGCCCGCTCGACACGGGCGGAGCATCCTGAGCTGCGCCGACGACCGCGCGACGAGCCGGTCAGTCAGCATCAGTCGTCGGTCGCCGGGCGGTTCGCGGGCCGCCAGCCCAGCTCGCGGTGCGTCAGCAGGTGCCGGACCAGCAGGTTCGTCGCCGCCGTCGCCGTCGGCTGGCTGACGACGTGCCACGCCCGCTGCATCGGCGTCCCCGGCACCCGCAGCTCGACGAGCGTTCCCGCCTCCAGGTGCCGGCGCACCGACTGCCGCGACACCAGCGTCACCCCCAGCCCGGCGACGGCCCCGGCGACGACGGCGCCGTGCGAGCCCAGCGACAGCTGCGGGGGAGCGACGTCGAGGGTGTGGAGCAGCGACACGGCGGTCGCGCGGATGCCCGACCCGGTCTCGCGCTGCAGCCACGTCGTGTGGCCGGGATCGAAGTCGTCGCGCAGCTCGGGCGGACCCACGACGACCAGCGTGTTCGGGCTGACCGCGCGGACCAGGGCGTCGAGCCCGTCGGGCGGGCGGCCCGCGACGACGAGATCGACCTCGTGCGCGGCCAGCATCGGCCACACCACCCCGCGCGGTCCGACCTCGAGGCCGAGCGCGATGTGCGGATAGCGGCGCCGGAACGACGTCAGCAGATCGGGGAGCATGTGCTCGCCCGCGGTGGTCACCGCCGCGATACGGACGGTGCCGTGCTCGGGATCGGCCTCACCGCGGGCGGCCGTGACCGCCTCGGCGTGCAGGCCCAGGATGCGGCGCGCGTAGTCGGCGTAGCGCTCGCCCGCCGGGGTGAGCCGGACGCCGCGCCCGTCGCGGTCGACGAGGGGGACGCCGATCTCGGCGGCGAGCGCGGAGATCGCCGAGGACACCGATGACTCGGTGACGACGAGGCGTTGCGCCGCGGCCCGGACGGAACCGGTCGCGGCCAGCTCCACCAGGGCCCGGAGGCGTGCGTTCGTCGTCACCGAGTCATCATGGCAATCGGTGTGGGGCGCAGGGGGATCAGCCCCTGACGGTGTATTCCTCGGCCGTCAGCACCTCGTCCGGGGCGGAGTCGAAGACCCGGCTCGCGAGCAGGTCCGCGGCCTCGATGGTGGTGAGGGCCTTCAGGTCCACCTTGGCGTCGCCGGTCTCCAACAGGCGCTTGGCCTGCCGCAGCCGAGCACGCTCCACGGCGTTGCGCACGCTGCGGGCGTTGGCGAACCAGGGCTGACCGACACGCCGCTCCAGGTAGCGCTTGAGCACGTCGTGCGCCTCGTCGGAGAAGGTGTAGCCGATGTCCTTGGTCATCAGGACACCGATCTGCTCCAGCTCCGGGACCGTGTAGTCCGGGAACGTGACGTGGTGGGCCACCCGGGACTGCATGCCCGGGTTGGCGGCGAAGAACGTGTCCATCCGATCCTGGTAGCCGGCCAGGATCACCACGAGGTCGTCGCGGTTGTTCTCCATGACCTGCAGCAGGATCTCGATGGACTCGCCGCCGTAGTCGCGCTCGTTCTCGACCTTGTAGAGGTAGTACGCCTCGTCGATGAACAGCACGCCGCCCATCGCCCGCTTGATGACCTCTTTGGTCTTCGGCGCGGTGTGGCCGACGTACTCGCCCACCAGGTCGTCACGGGTGACCGCGACCAGGTGGCCGCGACGCAGATAGCCGAGCCGGTGGAGCAGGTCGGCCATCCGCATCGCGACGGTCGTCTTGCCGGTGCCGGGGTTGCCGGTGAAGCTCATGTGCAGGGTCGGCTGCGGGGCGGTGATGCCGAACTTCGCCCGGGTGCGGTCGACCAGCAGCAACGCGGCGATCTCCGCGATGCGCGTCTTCACCGGCGCCAACCCGACGAGCTCCTCGTCGAGCTTGGCGAGGACCTCGTCGATCCCCGACTCCGCGCGGAGCGCTGCCAGGTCGACCACGGTGTCCGCCGGGAGGTACTCGACCTCCGGCTCGCCGGACGGGTCGGCCTCGAGCTGGGGACCGGAGACCGAACCCGGCGTGAATCCGAAGGCGGTTCCGGTGCTCATGATCAGCCCTGGCCGTAGCGGTCGCCGACGGGACGCTCGGTGGCGTACGAGTGCGTCGTGTACTGGATGGCGCGGCCCCTGACCTCGGTGCGGTTCACGTGGAAACCGGGCTCGTCGGCCGGGCGCTGCACGATGAACGACAGCGCCGTGGTCTGCCGGCCGAGGCTCGCGTCGTAGGCGTTCAGCTTGACGTAGGCGTTGGGGTTCGCCTTGCGGCAGGCGTTCACCTCGAGCAGGACGCCGGCGGGGTCCTTGAGGTCGAACATCGGCAGGCCCCACATCTCCCAGTAGGTGTTGCGGGGGTGCGGGTCGTCGGTGAACTCGACCGACAGCGGCCAGTCGTTGCTCAGCGCGTAGTTGATCTGGGCGGTGATCTCCTCGTCGGTGAAGTCGGGGAGATAGGAGAAGGTGCCCTGCGTGATCCGCATCGTCGTAGCTCCGATCAGGCGTTCGTCGGCGTCGCGACGACGTCGGGGGTGTCGGTGGACTCGTAGTTGAAGGTGATGTCGCCCCAGGTCGCGAGCGCGGTGTCGAGCGCGCGGTTGCGGGAGGCCGCCTTCTTGAGGATCTCCGGACCCTCCTTGTAGTAGTCGACACCCTCGTTGCGCGCCTTGATCATGGCCTCGAGCGCGACGCGGTTCGCCTCGGCGCCCGCGGCGATGCCCATCGGGTGGCCGATCGTGCCGCCACCGAACTGCAGGATGACGTCCTCACCCAGGTAGTGGATGAGCTGGTGCATCTGGCCGGCGTGGATACCGCCGGAGGCGACCGGCATGACGCCGGGCATCGAGGCCCAGTCCTGGTCGAAGTACAGACCCTTCGACAGGTCGGCCTTGACGCTGTCCTTGCGGAGCGTGTCGTAGAAGCCCGCGGTGGTCATCGGGTCGCCCTCGAGCTTGCCGACGACGGTGCCCGCGTGGATGTGGTCGACACCGGCCAGGCGCATCCACTTGGAGATGACGCGGAAGCTGACGCCGTGGTTCTTCTGGCGGGTGTATGTGCCGTGGCCCGCGCGGTGCAGGTGCAGGATCACGTTGTTGTCGCGGGCCCACTTGGCCATCGACTGGATCGCGGTGTAGCCGATCGTCAGGTCGATCATCACGATGACGGACCCGAGCTCGGCGGCGAAGTTCGCCCGCTCGTACATCTCCTCCATCGTGCCGGCGGTGATGTTGAGGTAGTGGCCCTTGATCTCGCCGGTCGCGGCCTGGGCGCGGTTGACGGCCTCCATGCAGAACAGGAAGCGGTCACGCCAGCGCATGAACGGCTGCGAGTTGATGTTCTCGTCGTCCTTGGTGAAGTCCAGGCCACCGCGCAGCGCCTCGTACACGACGCGGCCGTAGTTGCGGGCCGACAGGCCCAGCTTCGGCTTGGTGGTCGCGCCCAGGATCGGGCGGCCGAACTTGCCGAGGTGCTCGCGCTCGGTCACGATGCCGTGCGCCGGGCCCTGGAAGGTCTTCACGTAGTGCGTGGGGATGCGCATGTCCTCGAGGCGCAGGGCCTTGAGGGGCTTGAAGCCGAAGACGTTACCGATGATCGAGCTGGTGAGGTTGGCGATGGACGCCTCCTCGAACAGGTCGATGTCGTACGCGATGTACGCGATCCACTGACCGGGCGTGTTCGGCACCGGGTCGACCTTGTAGCACTTGGCCTGGTAGTGCTCGAAGGTGGTGAGGCGGTCGGTCCACACGACCGTCCAGGTCGCGGTGCTCGACTCACCGGCGACGGCCGCGCCGGCCTCCTCCGGCGGCACGCCCTGCTGAGGGGTGATGCGGAAGGCGCACAGAACATCCGTGTCCTTCGGCTCGTAGTCGGGCTGCCAGTACCCCATCTCGGCGTAGGGGATGACACCTGCGTTCCAGCGATCTGCCATGCCGACAAGCTTGCGGGCAGATCGTGAATCTGTCTATCAAGAGTTACCCGGTCATTCTGAAGTAAATGCTTAAGCATGGTGCGGCCCCCCGCGGTCTCCACCGCGCGGGTGAGGCGACCGGGCTCGACGCGCTCCTACCGTGCCCGCCGGTGCCACAACGGGAGGACTGCGAAATGAGCACGTTGAGGGAGATCGCGGCGCGGATGGTCGCGCCCGGCAAGGGCGTTCTCGCCGCGGACGAGAGCATCGGCACGATGTCGTCGCGCCTGGAGAACGTCGGCGTCGACGCCACCGCCGAGAACCGGCGCATCTACCGGGAGCTGCTCTCGGCCACACCCAACCTGTCCGACGGCGTGTCGGGCATCATCTACTGCGACGAGACGCTGCGGCAGACCTTCGCCGACGGCACACCCTTCGCGCAGGCCGTGCACGCGCTGGGCATCCTGCCCGGCATCAAGGTCGACGCAGGCGCCAAGCCGCTCCCGGGCGGCCTCGACGGCGAGACCATCACCGAGGGCCTCGACGGGCTGCCCACCCGCCTCGCCGAGTACGCCGGGATCGGCGCCGCCTTCGCCAAGTGGCGCGCCGTCTACGTCATCGGCGACCGGACCCCCAGCGCCGGCGCGATCCGTGCCAACGCCAACGCCCTCGCCCGCTACGCCGCCGCCTGCCAGGCCGCCGGCATCGTCCCGATCGTCGAGCCCGAGGTGCTGATGGACGGCACCCACTCGATCGAGCGCTGCGCTGAGGTCACCGCCGTCGTCCAGGCCGCCGTCCGCGAGGAGCTGGCCCTGCTCGACGTCGACCTCGCCGGGATCGTGCTCAAGCCCAACATGGTCGTCGAGGGCAACGGCAACACCGAGCAGTCCTCGCCCGAGGCCGTCGCCGCCGCCACCGTCGAGGTGCTCGAGGCCTGGCCCGCCGAGCTGGCCGGCGTCGCGTTCCTCTCCGGCGGCATGTCGCCGGAGAGGGCCACCGCCAACCTCGAGGCCATGCAGGCCATCACGACCCCCTGGCCGCTGACCTTCTCCTTCGGTCGCGCGCTCGTCGACCCCGCCCTCAAGGCGTGGGTGGGCAAGGACGAGCGGATCGCCGACGGCCAGGCCGCCCTCGCCGACCGCGTCGACGCCAACGCCGCCGCGGTCCGCCGCCGCGGTGAGCTGCAGCCCGCCTGATCCACGCATGGTCCCGACGCGGCCGGTCCCCGATCCGGGGCCGGCCGCGTCGCGCTGTGCAGCAGACCGCGAGCGCAACCTGACGGTCGTCGGGTCGGCGCCGCAGAGCAGTGAGGTTGCGCGCGAGCTGTCGGGTGCAACCTGACGGTCGTCGGGTCGGCGCCGCAGAGCGGTGAGGTTGCGCGCGGATGGGTTTCTACGTCGGAGGTCAGGCGTCCTCGGGGTCGGCGTCGGTGGCCGGGAGGGGGACCGTCGCGATGATGGTCGTCCCTGAGCCGCGACGCGAGATCACCCGCAACCGCCCGCCGACGAGCTCCGCGCGCTCCGCCATCGACTGCATCCCGTAGCCGGGGGAGTGCGGGTCGACCGAGGGCGCGGGCTGGACGTCGAAGCCGACGCCGTCGTCGATGACCTCGAGCCAGGCGGTCCCGCGGTGCACCCGGAACCGGACGCGGGCGAGGGTGGCCCGGGCGTGCTTGGTGATGTTCTGCAGGCATTCCTGCGCGATCCGGTAGAGCGCGATCTCGACGTGCTCGGGGAGACGGTCGTCGTCGAGCTCCAGCTCGATCTCGAAGTGCGGTACCGACCGGGCGAGGCTGGCGAGGCCGCCGGCGAGGCCGAGGTCGTCGAGCACGGGCGGGCGCAGGCCGCCGATCGCGGCGCGCGCCTCGTCGAGGGTCAGGTTGACGAGATCCCGGGCGAGAGCGAGCTGTTCGACGGCGAGCTCGGGCTCGGCGGTGATGCTGTGACCTGCCGCGTCGAGGTGGTAGGAGAGGGTGACGAGGCGCTGGGAGATGCCGTCGTGGATGTCGCCGGCGAGGCGGCGACGCTCCGCCTCCTGGGCCCCGATGACCTGTTCGGCGAAGCGTTCGTGGGCGCGTTCGCGGGCTTCGAGCTTGCGGTGCATACGGGCCTGGTGCAGGGCGCCCGCGACGAGCCGGCCGATGACGCCGAGGAGCTGGAGGTCGCGGTCGGTGAACTGGCGTCGCCGCACGGTGTGGACGTTGAGCACCCCGACGAGACCCGACGGGCCACTCTCCATGGGGACCGAGGCCATCGAGGTGTAGTCGGTGCCGCGCAGCGCCGGGATCGGCATGTAGCGCGGGTCCTCCTCCTTGCGTTCGACGATCACGGCGGGTTCGCGGTGGCTGGCGACCCAGCCGGCGACACCGGAGCCGATGGGGAGCTGGATCTCGCCGACGTACTGGTCGAACGGCGGCGTGGCTCCGGCGAGGGTGAGGGAGCGGTCGGTGTCGTCGAGGACGTGGACGAAGCAGACGTCGGTGGCGGTGGCGTCGGTGATCAGCCGGGCGACGGCGGCGGCCAGCGGTTCGACGTGAGGGCCGCTGGACGCGGCCTCGATGATGCCGAGGAGCAGGGCGTTGGCCCGTTCGGGCGAGGTGAGCCCGAGGACGGTGCCCTCCTGGTAGGGGCCGAGCAGCGCGTGTCCGGGCTCGCGCCCGAACGACGTCACCGGGACACCACCGTCACTGGAAGATCCCTTCGCGCAGCGCGGTGGCGACGGCGCCGGTGCGGTCGCCGACGCCCAGCTTGCGGTAGATGGAGCGCAGGTGGCTCTTGACGGTCTCGTCGCTGACGACGAGGCGGGTGGCGATGCCGCGGTTGGACAGGCCCGTGACCATGAGCGAGAGGACCTCGGACTCGCGGTGGGTGAGGCCGTGGCGGGCGCCGGGCCAGAACTCGTTGCTCTGCAACCGCGCGGCGGTGTCGACGGCGCGGCCCGCGAGGGAGGCGTCGATGACCGTGGTGCCGGTGGCGGCGAGCTCGAGCTGGCGGACGAGCTCCTCGCCGCTGATCTTCTTGAGCAGGTAGCCGGACGCGCCCGCGCGCAGCGCCTGGAAGAGGTACTGCTCGTCGTCGTAGACCGACAGGAGCACGACCTTGGCATCGGGGTCGCGCTCGCGGAGGCTGCGGCACAGGTCGAGGCCGCTGGCCCCCTGCATGCGGACGTCGCACAGGATGATGTCGGGCGTCAGGCTGGCGACCATGGACATCGCCTGGTCGGCCCCGATGGCCTCGCCGACGACGCGGACGCGCCCGCGGAACGGCGACAGCATCGCCTTCAGACCGGCGATCACCATCTCGTGGTCGTCCACGAGAACGATCCGCAGTGGCCCTGCTGACGTGGGCGTACTCATGCCGAGACTCTAAGCCGTGACCAGGGGTCGTGAGGTTCAACCCCGGCCTCCCCCGCTGCGGGGAGGGCGCGGGAGCGTTGCGGCCATAGCGTCGCGGCCGAATCTCGAGGAGGTGTGCGCCCGTGCCCGCGCTGTCGCAGGGCCCGGGCCGCACCGACGGTGACTCCTACCAGTGCGGAGGTTGCGGCATGAGCACCGCTCCCAGCGTTCCGGCCGAGCGTGCCGGCCAGTCGGCGGACACCGACGAGCTCGGCGTCGCGACGCTGCGGTTCCTCGCCGCGGACGCGGTCCAGGCGGCCAACAGCGGTCACCCCGGCCTGCCGCTGGGTGCGGCCCCGGCGGCGTGGACCCTGTGGTCGCGGCACCTGCGGCACGACCCGGCGGCGCCCGACTGGGCCGACCGCGACCGGTTCGTGCTGTCGGCCGGCCACGGCTCGATGCTGCTGTACGGGCTGCTTAACGTGTTCGGCTACGACCTGCCGATCGAGGAGCTGAGGAACTTCCGTCAGCTCGGGTCGCGCACGCCGGGGCACCCGGAGTACGGGCACACCGTCGGCGTGGAGACGACGACGGGCCCGCTGGGCCAGGGCATCGCGACGGCGGTCGGGATGGCGCTGGCCGAGCGCATGCTGGCGGCGCGCTGCAACACCCCGGAGCACACCGTCGTCGACCACCGCACGTGGGTGCTCGCGGGCGACGGTGACCTGATGGAGGGCGTCAGCCACGAGGCGGCGTCGTTGGCGGGGAAGCTGAGGCTGGGCCGGCTCACCGTCGTCTACGACGACAACGACATCACGATCGACGGATCGGCCAGCCAGAGCTGTGCCGACGACGCGGCGGCCCGGTTCGCGTCCTACGGCTGGCGGACACTGTGGGTCGACGACGGCAACGACATCGAGGCGCTCGACCGCGCGTTCGCGGAGGCGGCGGCGACCGAGGACCGGCCCACCTTCATCACGGTGAAGACGACGATCGGCTACGGCGCCCCGGGCATCGAGGGCACGTCGAAGGCGCACGGCAGCCCGCTGGGCAACGAGACGATCGCCGCGATGCGCGAGCGGTTCGGCTGGCCCGACGAGGCGTTCCACGTGCCGACGGCGGTGCGGCTGGCCACGGCCGAGCGCGCCGCCGAGGGCGCGAAGGCCCGCCTGGACTGGACGCGCACCCACGACGAGTGGGCGGCCGCGAACCCGGAGACGGCCGAGGCGTTCCCGCTGGGCCGGGTCCCGGTGGCCGACAGGGCAGCCGAGGCGCTGGCGCCGCTGGCCGACGAGGCCGTCGCGGAGGGTCGCGCCGCGACCCGTAAGGCGTCGGGTGCGGCGCTGAACGCGCTGGCCGCGGTGTACCCGGCGCTGGTGGGCGGCTCGGCGGACCTGGCGTCGTCGACCAACACGGCGATCCCGGGGGGCGAGGTCACCCCGGACGACGCGTCGGGTCGCACGATCCACTTCGGCATCCGTGAGCACGGCATGGCGGCGGCCATGAACGGCATCTCGCTGCACGGCGGCCTGCGGGTGTTCGGCAGCACGTTCCTCGTGTTCGCCGACTACCTGCGCCCGGCGCTGCGGCTGGCGGCGCTGATGAAGCAGCCCGTCGTGCACATCCTCACGCACGACTCGGTGCACGTCGGCGAGGACGGCCCGACGCACCAGCCGGTGGAGCAGGTCGAGTCGCTGCGGATCATCCCGGGGGTCACGGTGCTGCGCCCGGCCGACTCGGCGGAGACCGCCGCCGCCTGGGGCATCGCCGCGGCCACGCTCGACGGCCCGACGGCGTTGATCCTGAGCCGTCAGGACCTGCCGAACCTGGGCGGCGCCGGTCTCGACGACGTCCGCGCCCACGGTGCCCGCACGGTCCGGGCCGCGAACGGCGACCCGGCCGTGGCGCTGGTCGCGAGTGGTTCCGAGGTGTCGCTGGCGCTGGTGGCGGCCGAGCTGCTGGCCGACCGGGGCGTCGAGGCGACCGTCGTGTCGGTGCCGTGGCGTGAGCGGCTGGAGGCGTCGGTCCGTGAGGGTTCCTACCGCCTTCCCGACGCGCCGGCGGTGTTCGTGGAGGCGGGGGTGACCGTCGGGTGGCGGGCGCTGGCGGGGCCGCGTGACGCGGTGATCGGCATCGACCGGTTCGGGGAGAGCGGCCCGGGTCACGAGGTCGCCGACCACCTGGGGCTGTCGGCGTCGGCCGTCGCCCGGGTCGCGCTGGCCACGGCCGGGGCGGAAGGCGTCTAGGGCAGTTGTCGGTGCCGGACAAGACGTTGCGGATCCACCGGGCCGCGGGCCGGTCGTCGGTCAACCGACGGCCGGTCATGCTGGCCATCGCGGGCGACTCGGCGGCGGGCAAGACGACGCTCACCGCGGGGCTCGTCGAGGCCCTCGGCCCGGAGCGGTGCGTGTCGTTGTGCACCGACGACTACCACCGCTACGACCGTGCGGAGCGGCAGTCGCTGCCGTTCACGGCGTTGCACCCGGACTGCAACCACCTCGCGATCATGGAGCAGCACCTGCAGCTGCTCGCGAGCGGCCAGCCGGTCCTCAAGCCCGTGTACGACCATTCGATCGGCCGGCTGTCGCACACGGAGCTGCTGGAGCCGGCGGACTTCGTCATCGTCGAGGGCCTGTTCCCGCTGTACAGCAAGCTGGCGCGGGCCTGCTTCGACGTCACCGTCTTCCTCGACCCGCACGAGCAGACGCGGCGGGCGTGGAAGGTCGAGCGTGACGCGCGGGAGCGCGGCTACACCGCCGAGCAGGTGCTCGGCGAGCTCGACCTGCGGGAGCCGGAGTCGGCGGCCTACATCCGGCCGCAGCGCCAGCACGCCGACATCGTGGTGCGGTTCGCGCCGGTGCAGGGGCGCGACGACCCGTCGGTCCCGTTGTCGGCGGAGCTGCTGCTGCGGCCGACGATCCGCCATCCCGACCTGAGCGAGGTCATGCAGCCGGGCGTGCACCGGGCCATGCATCTCGAGCTGGAGCGCGACACCGACGGCCGCCCGGTCGACTCGTTGCACGTCCACGGCTACGTGGACGCGGAGGAGAGCATCGCGGTGGAGAAGGCGATCTGGGCGTCGATCGGGGAGCCGGAGCGCTGTGCCCCGGAGTGCCTGGGCGGCATCGGGGGCGGGGAACGCAGCGAGCCGCTCGCCATCACGCAGCTGCTGTTGCTGCACCATCTGATCGAGGCGGGTCGCTGACCCGGCCGGCCCGAGCGCCCCGGACGGTTCCCATCCGGGGCGCTCGTCGTCGGTGGGTCAGCCGGCCGCGCGGCGGCGGTGCTCCTCGCTCATCCCGGCGCGGACCACGGCTGCGACGGAGGCGAACCGGGCGATGAGCGCGGTCTGGGCGTCGAGGACCTGGTCGGACCTGCCGCCCCAGGCACGGGCGACGCTGCCGAGCGTGCTGCGCCCGAGGCAGTAGCCGACGGGCATCCGCGGGCCGAGCCACTGCACGGCCGCGAGGTGGGCGGTGAGCCGGTCGGGGCGGCCACCCGCGGTGAAGACGACGCCGGCGAGCTCCTCGGCTCCGGCGGCGTGCAGGCCGCGCAGCGTCGCCCTGGCGACGTCCTCGGCGGTCGCGACGTCGGAGGCGCGCCGGCCCGGGGTGACGATGCTGGAGCCGAGGACCACGTCGGCGAGGTGGACGCGGTCGGCCCGCAACGCGTGGAGGACGGTTCGGACCGCCTCGCCGTGAACGGTGGCGGCCTCGTGCACACCGTCGCGCGCACCGGGGATCACGACGACGTCGACGAACGGTGTGAGCCCACCGGCGACGCAGGTGGCGGCCCAGCCGGCGACCAGCCGCGCACGGGCGCGGAGCTCGGTGACCGCCGTGTCGGCTGTTGCGACGACGCGCCAGCGCGCGAAGCTCGCACCGGCGTCGCGGTGCCGGGCGATCTCGTCGGAGATCCCGTCGACGGAGCCGGCGACGTCGAAGCCGCGGAGGTTCTCGTCGCCCATCCGGACACCGAGGGGAACCCGCGCGCGGTGCAGTGCGGGGGCCGATGCGGAACCGGCGATCCTGTGCAATGTCGCGGGGTCGAGCAGGATGCCGTTCACCGTGCGGTCGAGACCCGGGGTGGCGAGCACGATGTCGCGGAACGCCCGGGCGGTGCCGGGGGCAAGGGGCACCCCCGCGTCGCGGAGCATTCCGGTCGTGTTCGTGTCGGCCTGGTCGAGGGCCAGAAGGCCACGTGCTGCAGCAATCAGACGAGCGAATGGAGCAGAGAAGTCACCCATATGGGCCTCCTGGAGAGGTTTGGGCACCGAGTGTGAGGGCGTAATCCGGATCACCACACTGATGAGGAATTGCGACCAATCAACTCCGACAGGGCGTTCTGTCGTGCGATGTCGGTGATCCGACCAGGCCGTCACAGTTCCGTAACGCAGTGTTGCAATTGTGGACTATAGTACAGCTCCCGTTTACGATCCGACACGTTCAGCGAACGCTCAGGACACCCTCGTCTCGAAGGGGAGGCCATGCCGCCCGTCATTCTCGTATTCACAGTCACCGGCGCCGCACTGTTCGTCATTTCCTGCTTCTTCCTCGGTTGGGGAGCGAAGGCGGACGACTCGGGTTCCAACCCGCTGAAGACCGTCGGTTGGATCGCGATGGTCGCCGGCATCGTCGACCTGCTCTCCGCGCTCTACATCGTGACCCGCAGCGGCCTCCCCGCCGCCGCCGGCACCAGCGCTGCCGACGCCGCGACCGCCTCCAACGGCGCGCTCCTCCTCGGTGGTCTCGTCGGCTTCTACGGCCTGTTCTTCACCTCGGTCGGTGCCGCCGCGTACTTCGGTCTCGACCTGCGCCCCGTCGCGAACCTGGCCATCCCCGTCGGCCTCGTTCCGCTCGCGTTCTGGCAGTTCTTCGACGGCAGCGTCCTGCTGCACTCGATCCTGATCGTCTGGCTGATCGCCTTCTGGTCGGTGGCCGCCACGGTCTACGGCAAGCTCCCCGCCAAGGTTCTCGGCGGGATCCTGATGATCACCGCGATCTGGACGTTCTTCCTTCCGGTCGTCCTGCTGGTCACCCGCGGCGAGCTGTTCTGATCTTCTGAAAACGAAAGAAGGGGCTCGCACCGAAATGGTGCGGGCCCCTTCTTCATGCGCCTTGATTCGACGACGTGAAGGGGATCACGCCTCCACGGAGGCGCCGGCGGCGACGATGCGGGTCCCCACGCGGGCGGCCTCGTCGTCGGCCAGGGCATCGGCCGCGAACTCCGGTGTGGTCACGACGACGGTCCGGCCACCGTTGCGCAGGAACGCGATGCCGGCACGGACCTTCGGGCCCATCGAACCCTCGGGGAACTGACCGTCGGTAAGGTGCATTTCCACCTCGTCGACGCCGACCTCCTCGATGGCGCGCTGGCTGGGCTTGCCGAAGTCGACCATCACGTTCTTGACGCCGGTGACGAGGACCAGGGCGTCGGCACCGAGCTGGTTGGCCAGCTGCTGCGCGGCGTAGTCCTTGTCGATGACGGCGTCGACGCCCTCGAGCCCATTGCCGTCGTCGACGACCGGGACGCCACCGCCGCCCGCGGCGACCACGACGACGCCGGCGTCGGCCAGCGTGCGGATCGAGGCAGCCTCGAGGATCGCCTGCGGCTTCGGTGACGGAACGACCCGGCGGTGGCCGCGGCCCGAGTCCTCGAGCATCGTCCAGCCGCGGGTCTCGACCATCTCGTTGACGGCGTCACCGTGGAAGAACGGGCCGATCGGCTTGCGGGGGTCGTCGAACGCCGGGTCGTCGGAGGCGACGGCGACGTGGGTGACGATCGTCGCGACGTCGATGTCCTCGCCGGCCTGCGCGGTCTGGCGCAGCGAGATCGAGATGAGGCTGCCGAGCTGGCCCTGGGTCATGGCGCCGAGCGCGGACAGGGGCAGCGCCGGCACGACGGAGGAACCCTCCTCCTGCTGGATCGCGAGGTTGCCGACCTGCGGGCCGTTGCCGTGCACGATCACGACGTTCCAGCCGCCGCGGCGCAGCGCGTGCACCGTGTTCGCCATGGTGCGGGCGTTGGCGGCGAGCTCCTCGAAGGTGCCCTTCTGGTCCTCGCGGGTGAACGCGTTGCCCCCGAGAGCGACGACAGCAGTCCTCGACATGCGTTTCCTTCTTCCTTCGTGACCGGCATGAGGGCAGGGCCCCGGGGCCGGTCCGACTTTCCGCGGCTCGGAGGAGCCGGCCCTGAAACGGGTTGTTGGTATGCAGACTGACCTGCGTCGTTGCAGGGGTGTTGCGTGGGACACAGCGGTGGTCCGGGTCAGGAGCCCGGGGCCGCCGCGAGGGACCGCCCGCCCAGCGCCGCACGGGCGGTGGTCAGCCCGTCACGGAGCGCCTGGTGCCCGGCGCGGACGGAGCCGGTCCGTCCCCGCCAGGCCAGCAGCGCCGGGCGGGTCACCTCCCGGCCGAGGTAGAACGTGACCGGCCACGGTGGGCCGGCCTCGCAGACGGCGGTGACGGCCGCGACAGCAGTGGAGAGGGCGTTGTCGCCCGCGGTGAGGGCGACGCCGCCCAGCCGGTCGGGCAGTGCGACGAGGGGGCCGCCGGTGACGGGGTCGGCGTCGTGCACGCACTCGGCCTCCGTGCTCAGCACGACCGACGGCAGGTCGACCTCGATGTCCTCGAGGTGGCCGCACACGCTGAGCAGGGCGGCCGCGCGGGCGGCGCTGCGCTGGGCGGGACTGCCGTCGTGCATCCGGGTGCCGACGCGGATCACCGGGACGACGCCCAGGGTCTGGCACGTGTAGGCGAAGCGGGCGGCGGCCTGGCTGTTGACCGTCAGCGTGCGGAGCGCGCCGTAGTCGATCGCCGAGCCGGACGACATCGCCCACACCGCGAAGCTCGCACCGAGCGCCTGGAAGCGGCGCAGCCGGTCGGACAGGCCGTCGAGACCCGTGGTGACGAGCTCGTCGCGCTCCCCGGACAGCGACTCGGCGCCGCTGTCGGCCCGCACGCCCAGCAGCACGCCGGAGGCGGCGACCCGGCCGAGCAGGCCCCGGCCGCGGGGGCCGGCGGCGGAGCCGACCGTGCTGAGCTGGGGCGACCCCGTCGCGGCGGCCCCGAACGCCTCCGGCGGCAGGACGACCGCGCTCGTCGTGGACGCGAGGTGCGGCGTGCCGAGCACCATGTCGCGGTAGGCGGCCGCGTCAGGTGCGGGACCGGTCGAGCCCACCGAGCTGAGGCGCACGCTCAACTCGTCGGGCGCGGTGTCGAGCGCCAGGATCCCTCTGCGGAACGCGAACATCCGCCGGGTCCGCCGCTGTAACGCCTCCATCGACCGCACCTCCGGATCGCCGCTGGTCCCGCCGCCTGCCGTGGCCTCGGACGGGCGGGCCGAACCGGCCCGACGGGGCGACGGCCACGGTGCTCGCACAGCCGGAACGAGCAGAGTCCCGCCACCGAGGTCAAGCCACCTCCCCTGCACGGGGGAAACCGGGGGGCATCCCGGAAGATGCGCAGGTCGGACACCCCGAACGGCCCCCCGCCCGGGGGATGGGTCGCCTCGGGCCGGCACGAACACTCCTCGCAGACGGCGGGCTGTCGACGCCCTGCCTGACGGGACGCGCCGACCGAGGTGCGCCGTCCGACGAGGCGCGCCGTACGAGGTGCGCCGTCCGACGAGGTGCGCCGTCCGACGACGTGCGCAGGAAGCGGGTTATCGGTGCAGGGAACGGGCGGGGACGCGACGGCGGCGACCACTGTCGGCACTCGACGCCTGGAGGCGGTGATCTTCGACGTCGACGGCACGCTGGCCGACACCGAGCGCGACGGCCACCGCCCGGCGTTCAACGAGGCCTTCCAGCGCCACGGCGTCGACCTCGACTGGGACGTCGAGCACTACGGGTCGCTGCTGCGCATCACCGGTGGCCACCGCCGCATCGCCGCCGACCTCGAGGACCGCGGCTGGGACCCCGACGACGCCGACCGGGTCGCGGCCGACATCCACAGGACGAAGACGGCGCTGTTCGTCGAGCGCGTCACCGCGGGCGCGTTCGACCCGCGGCCGGGACTCACCGAGTTCGTCGACGGGCTGGTCGACGCGGGCATCCGCATCGCCGTCGCCACCACGGGTCGTCGCGACTGGGCGGTGCCGCTGGTGCGGCACCTGATCGGTGACGTCGTCGAGGTCATGATCACCGGCGACGAGGTGGAGCGGCTCAAGCCCGACCCCGAGGCCTACCTCCTGGCGCTGCGGGGGCTCGGGCTCGACGCGTCGGCTGCGCTGGCGCTGGAGGACTCCGGCGTCGGCACCGCCGCGGCGACCGGCGCGGGGCTGGCGACGATCGTCGTCACCAACGGCTACACCGCGACGCAGGACTTCTCGGCCGCGGCGCTGGTACTGCCGGGCTACGACGAGGGCCGCGGCGACGGCACGGCCCCGGGCGACGCGGGCCCGCTGACCGCGCGGCGCGCGATCGACGTGCACGCCGCCTGGTGGCGCGACCGTTGACGACGACGGCCACGGGTGTCGTCGCGGGCGCCCTGGCCGAGTGCAACGACTTCGGCCGCACGGTGCGGCCGCCGGTTCAAGGATGGAGTGAGCGTGACGCTTCGGGTTGGCGTGAACGGCTTCGGTCGTATCGGCCGCAACTTCTGGCGGGCGGTCGACGCCCAGCGCACCGCCGGGACCAGTGACATCGAGATCGTCGCGGTGAACGACCTCACCGACACGAAGACGCTGGCGCACCTGTTGAAGTACGACTCGATCCTGGGCCGGCTGCCCTACGAGGTCAGCACGTCGGGCGAGGACATCATCGTCGACGGCAGGCCGCTGACGGTGCTGTCGGAGCGCGACCCGGCGGACCTGCCGTGGAAGGACCTGGG
>NZ_BJVJ01000076.1 GCF_007989085.1 Pseudonocardia sulfidoxydans NBRC 16205 | reverse complement strand
AGGTGTCGGGGCTGTTTTGATGTCGAACTCGGGAAATGCGGTTCGGCGATTCTCCCCGCACGTTTCGCCGCGCTGATCATGGGCGGCGCCGCCAGGTGCTGCGCGGGCGGGGGAGCAGGCCGCCTGCCAGGACATGGCGGGCGACGAGCGCCCAGCAGCGAATTGTATTCTGAACGGCATGAGTATCGCGGATGGTTCCGACGATAACCGTCCGCGGCGTGATCGTCGGGACGACGGCCGGACAGGTTCCGGTCGAACGTCGGGTAATGATCGTCGGGACGGTTCCTCGCGGGGCCGCGGGCAGGACCGGGTCGGGTCGGGCTGGGGTGGTCGCGACGACCGTCGCGACCGGGGCGGCGACGCCGGGCGCCGGGACGACCGCCCGCGTGGCGACTCCCGTGGGCGCGACGACGACCGCCGGTCCGGGAACGACCGGGCCGGCCGCGGCGACCGCCGAGGCGGCTGGTCCAACGACCGGAGCGGCCGGGGTTCCGACGACCGCGGTTCCGGTCGGGCCGGCGGATACGCAGGGGGACAACGGGGTCGCGACGGCGACCGGGGTCGTCCCGGTGGCGCCGGCGGCCGTGGCCGTTGGGAGGACCGTCGGCGCGACGATCGCGACTCGCGCGGCGGCGATTTCCGCGGTGGTGACTCGCGCGGTGGTGACTCCCGCGGTGGTGACTCCCGTGGCCGCGGTGACGGCCCGCGGTACCGGCGCGACAACGACGACCGCGGTCCGCAGCGCGACCGTCCGCAGCGCGACGGTGGGCGGGACGACCGTCCCCGCGGCGACCGTCCCCAGGGCGGCTGGCGTCGCGACGACCGCGGCAGCGGCCGGGGCAGCTCGTCGGGCGGCGGTTGGCGCGGCACCGACCGAGCCGACCGCAACGACCGAGCCGACCGGACCGAACGCGACGACCGGCGTGGTGACCGTGGTGGCTTCCGGCGTGACGACCGGCGCGGACCGGACCGTCGCGACGGCGGCTCGGGCGAGCGCCGCGGCGGCAGCGGCTGGGGCGGCCCCCGACGCGACGACCGCGACTCCCGTGGACCGCGGCAGGGCGGTTACCGCGACGACCGCGGCGGGGAGCGACGCTTCGACCGTCGCGACGACAGGGGCGGCGACCGTCCGTGGCAGGACCGTCGCGACCACAACCGCAGCGACAGCCGTGGCGACGACCGCCGCGGCGGGTACCGCGACGACCGTGGGCGCGACGACCGTCCCCGCCGTGACTACGGCGACCGCCGGGACAGCCGTGACGACCGTGGGCGTCGTGACGAGGGCGGCCGCGGGGGCTGGGAGCGTCGTGACCGCTCCGACGACCGGCGCCCGCAGGGCGGCGCCTACCGCGACCGGCAGGACAGCCGCGACCGGCAGAACAGCAGGGGCCGCTTCGACGACCGCCGCGACGACCGCCGCGACGACCGCCGTGACGACCGCGGGGGTTCCCGTGGCGGCGGCGAGGGCTGGAAGCGCTACGACGACCGTGACGACCGGCCGGCCCGTCGCGACGACGCTTCCCGCCGCACCGGGAGCCGCGGCCCCATGGGCGGGGCCGACTTCGCGCGTCGCGACCCCGGCACCTCGTCGACGTCGCCCGAGCCGGTCGAGAGGTCGCCCGAGCCGGTCGAGACGTCGCCCGAGCCTGTCGAGAAGCCGACAGGGGCCCCGACCGGCTCCCCGGACGCCGCTGCGACGGCGCCGGCGGCGGACGACGCCGCAGCACCGGCCACGGAGTCGGGGACCGGCGCGCGCGACGAGGCTCCCGCCGCCGAGGAGCGGCGGGAGTTCCGGCCGCGGCAGGACCGTCCGCGTGAGGGCGGGTTCCGTCGCGACAATGCCTCGTCCCGGCGCGACGGCGACCGGCGTGACTCCCGTGGTTCCTGGGACCGTGACGGCTCCCGTCCCGGCCGCGGCAGGGACGACCGTCGCGACGACCGTAGGGGCGGCCGTCGCGACGACGGGCGCGACGACGAGCGCACCCACGTCGCCGCGCCGCCGCTCACCGACGAGATCGCCGCGTCCGACCTCGACTCGGAGGTGCGTCGCGACCTGCGCGGGCTGCAGCGCGACACTGCCGAGACGGTGGCCCGTCACCTGGTGGCGGCGGGCTCGCTGGTCGACGACGACCCGCAGCGCGCGCTCGAGCACGCCCGCTACGCGCGCCGCCGGGCGTCGCGCATCGCGGTGGTGCGGGAGGCGTCGGGCATCGTCGCCTACCACGCGGGGGAGTGGGCCGAGGCGCTCGGCGAGCTGCGTGCGGCCCGTCGCATGGGCGGCGGACCCGGCCATCTCGCGGTGATGGCCGACATCGAGCGTGCCCTCGGCCGCCCGGAGCGGGCCCTCGAGCTCGCCCGCGGCCCGGAGGTCGCCGACCTCGACCCGGCCGACCGGATCGAGCTGTCCATCGTGGCGGCGGGTGCCCGTCGCGACATGGGTGAGCTCGACGCGGCCATCGTGGGACTGCAGATCGCGGATCTCGACCCGACGCGTCGCGACCCGTGGAGTGCCCGGCTGTTCTACGCCTACGCCGACAACCTGCTGGCCGCCGGCCGTGAGGCCGACGCCGTGCAGTGGTTCGTCCATGCCCACGACGCCGACGCCGAGGAGGAGACCGACGCGGCGGCCCGCATCGCGGAGCTGACCGGGGAGGAGCTCGGCACCGAGGACGACGTCACCTTCGGCGAGGAGGACTACCCCCTCGACGACCACTCAACGGGTGATGCCGGGCGTGTCGCCGGCGCCGACGATGGCGATGATCACGCCGCCGCCGCCGCCAACGACAACGCCGACACGGACACCGCCGCCGACACGGACACCGACGCCGTCTCCGAGATCGACGAGATCGACGAGAACGACGAGAACGTCGCGGACGACGACAGCGACGACAGCGACGACAGCGACGTGGACGACCACGAAGACGACGAGCAGGGTTCACCGGAGAGGCCTGCCGGCGGGACGGAGACGTCCGCCGTCCCCGGGACCGGTCCCGCGGCGGAGGACGCCGCGACGACAGGAGACACCGACGTGAACCCGGTACCGACGATCGACGACCAGCACGACGGCGAGTCCCGATGACCTCGCTGCTCGACCGCCACGACGTCCTGCTCGCCGACCTCGACGGCACGCTCTACGCGGGCCACGACGCCATCCCGTTCGCGGTGGACGCGGTCGCCGCCGCGGCGGCCCGGGGGGTGCGCACGGCGTACGTCACCAACAACGCGTCGCGGCGGCCCGCGGAGGTCGCGGCGCACCTCACCGAGATCGGTTTCCCGGCGACGACCGACGACGTCATGACGAGCTCGCAGGCCGGCGCGGCGCTGTTGGCCGAGCAGGTCCCGGCCGGCGCGGACGTGCTGGTGGTCGGGACGGAGGCGTTGGCCGAGGAGATCGGTCTCGTCGGCCTCACGCCCGTGCGGGAGGCACCGGGGGCGGTCGCCGTCGTGCAGGGGCACGACCCCGACACCGGGTGGCGCATCCTGGCCGAGGCGTCGGTCGTGCTGCGCGGCGGCGGGGTGTGGGTCGCCACCAACACCGATCTGACGCTGCCCACCGAGCGCGGACCGTTGCCCGGCAACGGCGCGATGGTCACGGCGCTGAAGGTGGCGACGGGGCTGGAGCCGCAGGTCGCGGGCAAGCCCGGCCCGCGGCTGATGCAGCAGGCGGTCGAGCGCACCGGGTCGAAGGCCCCGCTCGTCGTCGGCGACCGTCTCGACACCGACATCCAGGGCGGCCACACTGCCGGGCTGCCCACGTTGCACGTCCTGACGGGCATCAGCCGGCCCGCCGACGTGCTGGCGGCGATCCCGCAGCAGCGGCCGGCCTACGTCGCGGCCGACCTGCGGTCGCTGCCCCGCGACGCCGACGAGCTGTCGACGGCGACCACCCGCCCGGGCTGGACCGTCGAGGCCATCGGCGACGGCGGGCTCGTCCTGTCCGGCGACGGCGCGGGCTCGCCCGAGCCGGGTCTCGACGCGCTGCGCTCGCTGTGCGCGGTGCACTGGGCCGCGGGGGGTGGCGCGTTCCGGCTCCACACCGTCGGCGACGCCGCGGGTATCGCGGCGGCCGAGCTCGGTCTGGCCACCACCGGTGCCGACGGTGTGCCCGCCGGCGCGGGAGCCTGACGGTACGTCCTCGCCGTGCGTGGGGCCGTCGCGCCGGACGCACGGTCCGGGGCGGTCCCCGACCGGCTACCGTGACGGCATCCGTTGCCGTCCCGGGAGCCAGACAGACATGACAGACCCGTCGCCGGAGCGACCGAGGCCCCTGCCCGGGCCGCCGCCCGGTGATCCACGCCCGGCCCGGCCGCACGACCCCCGCCCGGCCGAGGCCCGGCCACTCGACGCGGTGCGCGCGTCGGTCGGTGCCGCGCTCGCGGCGCTCGACGAGGTGGCCGACCACCCGGTCGCCGAGCACGTCGCGGCCTACGAGGCTCTGCACACGGCGCTGGGCGACGCACTGGCCGCGGGCAGTCCCGCCGCCGGCGCGTCCACCGAGCGGCGGTGACGGCGTTGGCAGCCCGGTTCCGCCTCGACGCGGAGATGGTGCGTCGCGGCCTCGCGCGCTCCCGCGGTCAGGCCGCGGAGATGATCGAGCAGGGACGCGTCGTCGTGCGCGGTGTGCCCGCGGGTAAGCCCGCCACCCAGATCGACCGGGACACGCCGGTGCTGGTCGCGCAGAGCACGGAACGTGAGTGGGCCTCGCGCGGCGCGTCGAAGCTGCTGGGTGCGCTGGACGCGTTCGACGTGCCCGTCGCGGGCCTGCGGTGCCTGGACGCGGGCGCGTCGACGGGCGGTTTCACCGATGTGCTGCTCGACCGGGGCGCTGCGCAGGTCGTCGCGGTCGACGTCGGCTACGGGCAGCTGATCTGGCGGCTGCGCAACGACGACCGCGTGCAGGTCCACGACCGCACGAACGTCCGCGCGCTCACCCCCGACGACATCGGTGGCCCGGCGGCGCTCACCGTCGCCGACCTGTCATTCATCTCGCTGCGCACGGTGCTGCCGGCGCTGGTGGCGTGCACCGGGCCGGGCGGGACGTTGCTGCCCATGGTCAAACCCCAGTTCGAGGTGGGCAAGGCCCGGTTGGGTTCGGGTGGGGTCGTGCGCGACCCGGCGCTGCGGCTGGAGACCCTCACCGACGTCGCGACGACCGCCCGCGAGCTGGGGCTGGTCGTCGTCGACGCCACAGCGAGCCCGCTGCCGGGGCCGTCGGGCAACGTCGAGTACTTCCTGCGGCTGCACCGGGGTGCGGACGGAACGGACGCGGGCGACGAGGTACTCGCCCGCGCGGTCGAGGAGGGTCCCCGGTGACCGGCACCGCGCCGACGGGCACACCGCGCGAGGTGCTGCTGGTCATGCACACCGGGCGCCCCACCACGCGGCGCACGGCCGCCGCGGTGGCCAAACGGTTCGCCGCCGAGGGCATCCGGCTGCGGATGCTCGACACCGAGCGCGACCGGCTCGAGCTCGACCTGCCGCCGGCCTTCGAACCGGTCCTGGTCCCGGAGGAGCCGGGGGAGGCCGCGGGCTGCGAGGTCGTCCTCGTCCTGGGTGGCGACGGCACGTTGCTGCGCGGCGCGGCGCTGGCCCGCACGTGCGGGGTCCCGGTGCTCGGGGTGAACCTCGGGCACGTCGGGTTCCTGTCCGAGGCCGAGGAGGACTCGCTCGACACGGCGGTCGACGCGATCATCGCGCGCGACTACAACGTCGAGGAACGCATGACGATCGACGCCGTCGCCCGCTCGAACGGAACCGAGCTGGGCCGCACGTGGGCGCTCAACGAGGTGGGCGTCGAGAAGGCGAGCCGCGAGCGGATCCTGGAGGTCACGCTGGAGGTCGACGGGCGGCCGGTGTCGAGCTTCGGCTGCGACGGCGTGCTGTTCGCGACGCCGACCGGTTCGACGGCGTACGCGTTCTCCGCGGGCGGGCCGGTGGTGTGGCCGCAGGTCGAGGCCCTGCTGCTGGTGCCGAGCAACGCGCACGCGCTGTTCGCGCGCCCGATGGTCGTCGCGCCCGACTCGGACCTCGCCGTCGAGATCCACCCGCACGGCTCGGAGGCGATCCTCGACTGCGACGGCCGGCGCACGATCGCGTTGCCCCCGGGTGCGCGTGTGGAGCTGCGCCGGGGGGAGCAGCCGGTGCGGATGGTGCGCCTCGACGGGCGCCCGTTCGCCGACCGGCTCGTCCGCAAGTTCGACCTTCCAGTGCGGGGCTGGCGTGGCTCGCGCCTGCCCGGGGACGACCGCGGCGACGACGACTGAGTTGTCCACAGGTGCGGCGCCGCACGGGTGCGACGCGCCGCCCTGTGGACTGCCGCGCACGCCGCGTCGGTGGTCGCCCGTACGCTTCGCCCATGCTGGCCGAGATGAGGATCCAGGGCCTCGGCGTGATCGACGACGCCACCCTGGAGCTCGACCCGGGCCTGACCGTGCTCACCGGCGAGACGGGCGCGGGCAAGACGATGGTGGTCACGGGGCTGAACCTGCTGGGTGGGGGGCGGGCCGAGGCGTCGCGGGTGTCGGAGGGGGCGGGACGCGCGGTCGTCGAGGGCCGGTTCGTGGCCGGGCCCGCTGCGCTCGCGCTCGCCGAGGAGGTCGGCGCGGAGTCCGACGAGGGCGAGCTGATCGCGGTCCGCACCGTGTCGGCCGACGGGCGCTCCCGCGCCCACCTGGGCGGGCGGTCGGTCCCGATCGGGGTGCTGGGCCGCCTCGCCGAGGCGTCGCTGGCGGTGCACGGCCAGAACGACCAGCTGCGTCTGTTGCGCCAGGCCGACCAGCGCGCCCTGCTCGACCGGTACGCGGGCGACGCGGTCGCGGGCCCGCTGCAGGCCTACCGGGCGGTGCGCGCGGAGTGGCTGAAGGTCGCGGGGGAGCTGGTCGAGCGCCGCGACGGCGCCCGCAGGCTCGCGCAGGAGGCCGACATGCTGCGCCACGGCGTCGCCGAGATCGAGGCGGTCGCGCCGCAGCCGGGGGAGGACCGCGACCTCGTGCAGGAGGCCCGGCGCCTCGCCGCGGCGGACGACCTGCGGGAGGCCGCGGCGGCGGCGCGGGCGGTGCTCGCCGGTGCCGACGACGCGGCCGACGCCATGGACGCGCCCGGTGCCGTCGGGCTGGTGGGGCAGGCCCGGCACCGGATCGCGGCCGCGGGCGATCCCGAGCTCACCGCGCTCGACCCGCGCCTGGGCGAGGCGCTGGCCGTCCTCGACGACGTCGCCGCCGAGCTCACCGGCTACCTCGACCGGCTCGACGCCGACCCCGAGCGGCTGGCCACGGTGCTGTCGCGGCAGGCCGAGCTGAAGTCGTTGACGCGCAAGTACGCCGCCGACTCCGACGGTGTCATCGCGTGGGCCGCCGACGCGCGGTCGCGGCTCGACAACCTCGACACCTCCGACGAGGCCCTGGCCGCCCTGGCCGCGCGCCGCGACGAGCTCGCCGCCGAGCTGGCCGGGCATGCCGCCGCGCTGACCGCGGCCCGCACCGAGGCGGCGGGCCGGCTCGCCGCGGAGACCACCGCCGAGCTGGCCGGCCTCGCGATGCGCGACGCGTCGCTGACGGTCGGGGTCGCCCCGCGGGCGGCGGCACCCGAGGCGGTGGACGCGGGGGAGGCGATCGTCGTCGACGGTGCTCCGCGGCTCGCGGGCGGGTCGGGCACCGACGAGGTCGAGCTGCGGCTCACCCCGCACGCCGGGGCGACGCCGCAACCGCTGCACAAGGGCGCCTCCGGCGGTGAGCTGTCGCGGGTGATGCTGGCCCTCGAGGTCGCGCTGGCCGACGCCGACCCGGTGCCGACGATGGTGTTCGACGAGGTCGACGCCGGCATCGGTGGCCGCGCGGGTGTCGAGATCGGGCGCCGGCTGGCCCGGCTCGCGCGCAGCCACCAGGTCGTCGTCGTCACGCACCTGGCCCAGGTCGCGGCCTACGCCGACCGGCACCTGGTGGTGCACAAGGCCGGTAGCGGCGGGGTGACCCGCAGCTCGGTACGCACCCTCGACGAGGGCGAGCGCGTCGTCGAGCTGGCCCGGATGCTCGCCGGTCTCGACGACACGTCGTCGGGCCGCGCCCACGCCGAGGAGCTGCTGACCACGGCGGCGAGCGACAAGAGGTCGGCGACGGCGGCGCCGAAGGCCCGCCGCAGACGCTGACCATGCGTGACGACGCCGGGGTCCGGTCCGTCGCCCCCGCGGAACCGCGCGGGACCCGGGCGTGTGCCGTCGCCGCGGGTGCGGACGGTCGCGCCGTCCCGAACGGGTGACGATCACCGCTGGGCGCGCACGGCGTGCCTGCGCCGCATCATCGGTCCCGGATGTCACAGTGCGTGCATGAAGCTGTCCGGCCTGCTGAACCGCTCGCGACCCGAGCTGCCAGGGCTCGCCGCGACCGCCCGTGTCGACCGCCGCACCGACGCGCTGCTGCGCCGGGTGAAGCCGGGCGAGATCGCCGTCATCGACCAGATCGACATCGACCGCGCGACCGCGGACGCGCTCGTCGCCGCGAAGGTCGCTGCGGTGGTGAACGCGTCACCGTCGATCTCGGGGCGGTTCCCCAACCTCGGCCCGGAGGTGCTGGTCGCCGCCGGCGTCACGCTCGTCGACGGCGTCGGCGAGGAGGTGCTGCGCGCGGCGAAGGACGGCAGCAGGCTCCGCCTGCACGAGGGCGTGCTGTACTCGGGCGACACCGAGATCGCGCGCGGTGACGTGCAGGACGCCGACTCGGTCGCCGACGCGCTCGTCGAGGCCAAGTCGGGGCTGACCCACCAGCTCGAGGCGTTCGCGGCGAACACCACGGAGTTCATGCGCCAGGAGCGGTCGCTGCTGCTCGACGGGCACGGTGTGCCCGAGGTGGAGGTCGACCTCGCCGACCGGCAGGTGCTCGTCGTCGGCACCGGTTTCGACCACACCAAGGAGCTGGCGCGGCTCAAGGACTACATCCGCGAGTACCAGCCGGTACTGCTCGGGGTCGGGGCGGGCGCCGACGCGCTGCTCTCGGCGGGGCACCGTCCGCACCTGATCGTCGGCGACCCCGCCGAGGTGTCGACGGAGGCGCTGACGTGCGGGGCGGACGTCGTCGTGCCCGCGTACGCTGACGGGCACGCACCGGGCCTGCACCGGGTGCAGGACCTCGGTGCGAGCGCGGTGACGTTCCCGAGCACCGCGAACCCGGAGGACCTCGCGCTGCTGCTGGCCCATCACCGGGGCGCGGCGATGATTGTCACGGTCGGGCTCGGTGCCAGCATGGCCGAGTTCCTCGACCGTGGCCGGTCGGGCAGCAACGCCTCGACGTTCCTCACCCGCCTGCAGGTGGGCGGCACCCTCGTCGACGGGCGGGTGATCGCGGCGCTCTACCGCAGCCGTATCTCCGCCGGGGCGATCGTGCTCATGATCGTGGCCGCCGCCGTGGCGGTCGTCGCCGCACTGGTCGTCTCCCAGGCCGGGGACGCCGTGCTCGACGTGCTCGCCCAGGCGTGGCGGGCCGTCGCAGGATGGTTCAAGGACGTGTTCGGGTGATCTCCCTGCGGTACCACGCGGTGTCCATCGCCGCGGTCTTCCTCGCGCTCGCGGTCGGGGTGTTCCTCGGTGCGAGCGGGCTGTCGGACAGGGTCCTGTCGGCGGTGTCGACGACCCGCGACGACCTCGGCTCGCAGGTCGACCAGCTGACGGCGCAGCGGGACTCGCTGCTGGCCTCGCAGTCCTCGGCCGACCAGTTCGCGGCGCGGATCGGCCCGTCGGTGGTGAAGGGGCTGCTGCCGGGGCAGACGGTGGCGCTGGTGACGATCGGGGCCACCCCCGCGGACCGGGACGCGGTCGCCGCGCTCATCGGGCAGGCGGGCGCGACGGCGACGGGCACTCTCGCGCTGACCGATGCCGTCACCGATCCGGCGCGTGCCGACCAGCTCCGCGAGCTCACCGCGCGGCTGCTGCCCTCGGGCGCGCAGCTGCCGGCGGCGTCGGACCCGGGGAGCCTGGCCGGTGGCCTGCTCAGCTCTGTCGTCGCGCTTCGTGACGGGAAGCCGCAGGCGGACCCGGCGCAGATCCAGGCCGTGGTGTCGGGGCTGGCGTCGGCCGGTTTCGTGACGCCCGGCCCGGTGCCGGCGCCCGCGAACCTCGTCATGGTCGTCACCGGGTCGACGTTCAGCGGTCCCGACGCGGGTGACGCGGCGGCCGTGCCGGCCCGGATGGCCACCGAGCTCGACCGCGGCGCGGCGGGTGCGGTGCTGGTGGGCCGCAGCGGTTCCGCGGCGGCGACGGGCGCGGTGGGCGTGGCGCGTGCCGACCGGACGGCGACCGCGGGCCTGTCGACCGTCGACGACGTCGACACCGGTTCCGGGCGGGTCGCGGCGGTGCTGGCGTTGCGCGAGCAGCTCGACGGCAAGGCCGGCGCGTACGGGTCGGGCCCGAAGGCCGACGCGAGCGTCCCGGCCTGAGGCCGCCACCTGGGCGAATCGGTGGACGCGCCGGGCGGCCGGGGCCGACGAGACCGAACCGGACCTTCCCGGTAGGCTGAAGTTCCGTGCAGCCTCGCGCCACGCGTCATCTGTTCGTCACCGGTGGGGTCGCGTCCTCACTCGGGAAGGGCCTCACGGCCTCAAGCCTCGGTCAGCTGCTGACCGCCCGCGGACTGCGGGTCACGATGCAGAAGCTCGACCCCTACCTCAACGTCGATCCCGGGACGATGAACCCGTTCCAGCACGGCGAGGTGTTCGTCACCGAGGACGGCGCCGAGACCGACCTCGACATCGGGCACTACGAGCGGTTCCTCGACCGCAACCTCCACGGCCGCGCCAACGTCACCACGGGCCAGGTGTACTCGGAGGTGATCGCCAAGGAGCGCCGCGGCGAGTACCTGGGCGACACCGTGCAGGTCATCCCGCACATCACCAACGAGATCAAGGACCGCGTCCTCGCGATGGCGGACCCGGACACCGACGGTGTCGTGCCCGACGTCGTCATCACCGAGGTCGGCGGTACGGTCGGCGACATCGAGTCGCTGCCGTTCCTGGAGGCGGCCCGGCAGGTCCGCCACGAGGTCGGCCGCGACAACTGTTTCTTCCTGCACGTGTCGCTGGTGCCGTTCCTGGCGCCGTCGGGCGAGCTGAAGACGAAGCCGACCCAGCACTCGGTCGCGGCCCTGCGCAACATCGGTATCCAGCCCGACGCGCTGGTGCTGCGCGCCGACCGTGACATCCCCGACGGGATGAAACGCAAGATCTCGCTGATGTGCGACGTCGACCTCGACGGTGTCGCCGCCGCCGCGGACGCGCCGTCGATCTACGACATCCCGAAGGTGCTGCACCGCGAGGGCCTCGACGCCTACGTGGTGCGCCGACTCGGGCTGCCGTTCCGCGACGTCGACTGGACGGTGTGGGGCGGCCTGCTCGACCGCGTGCACCACCCGCGCGAGACGGTGCGGGTCGCGCTCGTCGGCAAGTACGTCGACCTGCCCGATGCGTACCTGTCGGTCACGGAGGCGTTGCGCGCCGGTGGTTTCGCGCACCGCTCGCGCGTCGAGGTCGTGTGGGTACAGTCCGACGAGTGCGAGACGCCGGCGGGTGCCTTCACGGCGCTCGAGGGCGTCGACGCCATCCTGATCCCCGGCGGGTTCGGCATCCGCGGGATCGAGGGCAAGCTGGGCGCCATCAGCCACGCCCGCACCCGGCGCATCCCGACGCTGGGCCTGTGCCTGGGACTGCAGTGCATGGTCATCGAGACGGCGCGCAACGTCGCGGGCCTCGACGCCGCCAGCTCCACCGAGTTCGACCCGGACACCCCGCACCCCGTCATCTCCACGATGGCCGGGCAGGTCGACGTCGTCGCCGGTGAGCGCGACATGGGCGGCACGATGCGCCTCGGTGCGTACCCGGCCTCGCTGGTCGAGGGTGGTGTCGTCGCGAGGGCGTACGGGACCACGCAGGTGTCGGAGCGGCACCGGCACCGCTTCGAGGTCAACAACGCCTACCGCGACCGGCTCGCCAAGGCGGGCCTGCGGTTCGGCACCTCGCCCGACGGCGGGCTCGTGGAGTTCGTCGAGCTGTCGGCCGACGAGCACCCGTTCTTCGTGGGGACGCAGGCGCACCCGGAGCTGAAGAGCCGCCCCACGCGGCCGCACCCGCTGTTCGCGGCGTTCGTGCGGGCGGCGCTGGACTACCGGGCGGCCGAGCGGCTGCCCGTCGAGGTGCACGCACCCGACGATCCCGTTCACCCGGCGGAGCAGACCGACGACGACACGGTGACGGCGTGACCGACCGGCACGGCTTCCCCGTCGAGTCGTCGGCCGACATCTACACCGGCCACGTCATGGCGCTGCGCACCGACCGGGTCGTCATGCCGGGCGGGGGCGTCGCGACCCGGGAGATCATGGAGCACCCGGGTGCCGTCGCGATCGCCGCGGTCGACGACGAGGACCGCGTCGTGCTGATCCTGCAGTACCGGCACGCCGTCGGCCGCCGGCTGTGGGAGCTGCCCGCGGGCCTGCTCGACGTCGCGGGGGAGGACCCGGCGGTCACCGCGCGGCGGGAGCTGGCCGAGGAGGCCGGGCTCGAGGCGCGGGGGTGGTCGGTGCTCGTCGACACCACGCCGTCGCCCGGGTTCTCCGACGAGTCGGTGCGCGTCTACCTGGCGCGCGGTCTCGTCGAGGTCGGTCGCCCCGACATGGGCGACGACGAGGAGTCCGACATCCAGGTGCGGCGCGTCCCGCTCGCCGAGGCGCTGACGATGGTGCTCGACGGCACGATCGTCAACGCCGCGACCGTCGCGGGCGTGCTGGCCGTGCACGCCCTGGGTGGCAAGGCGGGACGGCCGGTCGACGCGCCGTGGCAGGACCGTCCGACGCGTTTCGCGGCCCGGCTCGCCGACCGCGCAGGGAACTGACGCCGCGGCGCGCCCGCTCCGAGCGCGGGGTTCGGGGTCAGCTCAGCGCCGGGACGACCTCGCGCTCGAACAGCTCGATGCCCGAGCGGTCGTAGGCGGCCTCGGGGAAGTAGAAGATGCCGTAGCGCAAGCCGCGCTTGCGCAGATCGCCCAGGTTCTCGACGATCTGCTCCGGCGTCCCGCACGCGGGCATCCCCTCGAAGGCCGCCAGCTGGCGCGCGGCCTGCTTCTCGCCTGCGATCCGGGTGACCCGCTCGCGAAGCCGGGCGAGCCGGTCGGCGACCTCGGCCTCGTCGGCACCGATGGCGACGTTGTAGTTCGACGTCCGCACGATCGCGTCGAAGTCGGTGCCGACGGCCCTGCAGTGCTCGGCGAGCAGCTCGGACTTGCGGGTGAAGCCCTCGGGGGTGCCGTCGAAGTTGGTGTAGTCGGCGTACCTCGCGGCGATCTTGAGGGTGACCTTCTCCCCGCCACCGGCGATCCACAGCGGGATTCCGTTCTCCTGCAACGGCTTCGGGTACACGAGCGCGCCGTCGACGGTGTACTGGCGCCCGGCGAGGTCGACCTTCCCGTTCCGCCACGCCTGCCTGAGGATCTGGACGCCCTCGTCGAGCATCCGCAGCCGCTCGGGCGGGTCGGGGAAGCCGTAGCCGTAGGCGCGCCACTCGTGCTCGTACCAGCCCGCGCCGATCCCCATCTCCACCCGCCCGCCGGACACCACGTCGACGGTGGCGGCGACCTTCGCCAGGTACACGGGGTTGCGGTAGGACATGCAGGTGCACATCTGACCGAGCCGCACCCGCTCGGTGACCGCACCGAAGGCCGACATCAGCGTCCACGCCTCGTGCGTGGCCTCCTCGGTCGGGACGGGCGTCGTGTGGAAGTGGTCGTAGACCCAGACCGACTCCCAGGGCCCGGCGTCGGCGTGCTGTGCCAGGCCCTTCATCACGTTCCACTGCTCGGCGGGGTCGATGCCGACGAGATCGAGGCGCCAGCCCTGGGGCACGAACATTCCGAAGCGGAGTCCAGACATGGCCCGACCCTATGACCGCGGACGCGGCTCGGCTGCGCGGCGTGGTGGCGTCGGCGGACGGGGCGGGCAGGGCAGGATGGGCCGATGGCAGTGGCGACGGACCGGCTCGAGGCGGCGGTGGACGCCTACCTGGCGCACCTGGCCGTCGAGCGGGGCAGCTCGCCGAACACGTTGCGCGCCTACGGCAACGACCTGCGCCGCTACATCGGGTACCTGCGCGGCACCGGCGTCGACGACCTCGCGGCGGCCCGGGAGGCCGACGTCAGCGGGTTCGTGGTGGCCCTGCGCAGCGGTGACGCACCGCTGGCGGCGTCGTCGGCGGCCCGGGCGCTCGCCGCGGTGCGCGGCCTGCACCGGTTCGCGGCCCGCGACGGGCTGGTCACCGACGACGTGTCCCGTGCGGTGACGCCACCGGCGGCGGCGAAGCGGCTGCCGCGCACGTTGAGCGTCGACGAGGTGGAGCAGCTGCTCGCGGGGTGCATCGGCGAGGGCCCGACGGGGCTGCGCGACCGGGCGCTGCTGGAGCTGCTGTACTCGACGGGCGCCCGCATCTCCGAGGCCGTGGGAATCGACGTCGACGACCTCGACCCGTCGACACGGACGGTCCTGTTGCGCGGCAAGGGCGGAAAGCAGCGGATCGTGCCCGTCGGGCGGCCCGCGCTCGCGGCCGTCGACGCCTGGCTCGTCCGCGGCCGGCCGGCGCTGGCGGCCCGCAGCCACGGCACCCCGGCGTTGCTGCTCAACGCGCGTGGGCAGCGGCTGTCGCGGCAGAGCGCCTGGCACGTGCTGCGCGGCGCGGCGGAGGTGGCGGGCGTGCGCACCGAGGTGTCGCCGCACACGCTGCGGCACTGCTTCGCGACGCACCTGCTCTCCGGTGGGGCGGATGTCCGTGTGGTGCAAGAGCTCCTGGGTCATGCGTCGGTGGCGACGACCCAGGTCTACACGCATGTGAACGTCGACGCGCTGCGCGAGGTCTACGCGACCGCGCACCCGCGCGCCCGTGGCTGACCGCCGGCCTGCTCCGTTACCGTCCGGGTCATGCGCCGGAGCCGTCTGCTGCCGATCGTCCTGTTCGCGCTGGTCATCGCCGGGTGCGGGAACGCCCAGTTCACCGGCAGCGGATCGGGCAGCGGGTCGGGCGGCGACGGTGCGCCGGGGGAGACGAGCACGCAGCGCCACGACGTCGCGGTGTCCCGCGTCGAGGTCGACTCCGACGCCGGAACCCTGGAGGTCCGGGCGGGAGCGGACGGCTCCGCCACAGTCGAGCGCACGCTGCGCTGGACCGGGGACCGCGAGCCCGTCGTCACGGAGACGGTCCAGGGCACGACCCTCACGCTCACCGTGCGCTGCCCCGGGCGCGGGCCCGACCGGTGCGAGGCAGGACTGGTCGTGACGGTCCCGGCCGCCGCCGCGGTCCGGGCCCGGTTGCAGACCGGCGACGTCACGGTGACGGGCCTGTCCGGCGACCAGGACCTGTCGTCGCAGGCAGGAGACGTTCGCGGGGAGAAGCTGGGCGCCGCCGAGGTCACCGCGGAGACCTCGGCCGGCGGGGTGGACCTCGCGTTCGCCACCGCACCGCGCACCGTGGACGCCCGGTCGAGCGCCGGATCGGTGTCGGTGACGGTGCCCGGCGGGCCCTACGCCGTCACGGCGGAGTCGTCGGTGGGTGGGGCCGAGGTGACGGTGCCGACCGACCCGGGCGCGCCCTCGCGGATCACGGCACGCAGCAGCGTGGGCGAGGTGACGGTCGCGCCCGCGTGATCGGCGGGGCGCCACCCCCGGGCGTTCCGGCTGCTCCGGACGGCGTAGCGTGACCGAACGCCTCGCCCCCGCACGGCGAGCCGCGTTGCCGCACGTCGCACGGTTTTCCTACCCTGCGGCGAGGACCACCCCGTTCGGGGCGTCACGAGGAGACCGGAGCCCGCATGGACACACCGCGGCCCTTCGAACCCCGGCGTGACCCCGGCGACGACGAGGACTTCGGCGCCGAGGACGTCGAGATCGACAGCGTCGGCGACTCCGCGGCGGTGGCCGACGACAGCGCGGTCGGGTCCGACCGCGCCGGAGGGAGACACCGTTTGAGCGCGCCCGTCCCGCAGCCGCCGGCCGAGCACGGTCCGGCGCGGGTCATCGCCGTGGCGAACCAGAAGGGCGGCGTCGGCAAGACGACGTCGACTATCAACCTGGGGGCCGCGCTCGCGGAGTACGGGCGCCGGGTGCTGCTCGTGGACTTCGACCCGCAGGGCGCGCTGTCGGTGGGCCTCGGCGTGCAGCCCCACCAGCTGGAGACGACGATCTACAACCTGCTCATGGAACGCGGCGTCGAGGCCGACGACGTGATCCTGCCGACGACCGTCGAGGGCATGGACCTGTTGCCCAGCAACATCGACCTGTCCGCGGCGGAGGTCCAGCTCGTCACCGAGGTAGGCCGGGAGCAGGCGCTGGGCCGGGCGCTCAAGCGCGTCCTCGACCGCTACGACGTCGTCCTGATCGACTGTCAGCCCTCGCTCGGCCTGCTCACGATCAACGCGCTCGCGTGCGCCGACTCGGTGCTGATCCCGCTGGCGTGCGAGTTCTTCAGCCTCCGCGGTGTCGCGCTGCTGATGGACACGATCGACAAGGTCACCGACCGGCTCAACCCGGACCTGACGCTGCTCGGCGTGCTGGCCACGATGTTCGACCCGCGCACCCTGCACACCCGCGAGGTGCACCAGCGGGTGGTGGAGGCGTTCGGGGACAAGGTGTTCGACGCCGTCATCAACCGCACCATCCGGTTCCCGGAGACGACGGTGGCCGGCGAGCCGATCACGACCTGGGCGCCCAACTCCAACGGCGCCGAGGCCTACCGGCTGCTGGCCCGCGAGGTCCTCGCCCGGTGACGCTGGTCGAGAACGACTCCCTCCCGGGGCCGTCGGACCCGCCGGAACCGGGGCGTCCCGCCCGCTTCCGGGTGCGGCTGGACAACTTCGAGGGCCCGTTCGACCTGCTGCTGCAGCTCATCGGCAAGCACGAGCTCGACATCACCGAGATGGCCCTGCACCGGGTCACCGACGACTTCATCGCCCACCTCACGGCGCTGGGCGACGAGATGGACCTCGACGAGACCACCGAGTTCCTGGTCGTCGCGGCCACCCTGCTCGATCTGAAGGCGGCGCGCCTGCTGCCCGGCGGCGACGTCGAGGACACCGAGGACCTCGCCCTGCTCGAGGCCCGTGACCTGCTGTTCGCCCGGCTGCTGCAGTACCGCGCCTACAAGCAGGTCGCGGCGGTGTTCGTCGAGCTGGAGTCGACGGCGCTGCGGCGGTTCCCGCGGTCGGTGGCGCTGGAGGAGCGGTTCTCGGCGCTGCTGCCCGAGGTGCTGCTGGGCGTCGACCCGGACGCGTTCGCCGAGCTCGCCGCGTCGGTGTTCCGGCCCAAGCCGCCGCCGACGGTGGGCGTCGACCACCTGCACGCGCCACAGGTGTCGGTGCCCGAGCACGCGGCGCTGCTGCGTGAACGCCTCGCCGAGCTCGGGGTCGCGTCGTTCGCCGAGCTCACCGCCGACTGTGTGGCGCCGTTGGAGGTGGTCGCCCGCTTCCTCGCGGTCCTGGAGCTGTACCGTGAGCGGAGCGTGTGGCTGGAGCAGCCGGAGGCGTTCGGCGAGCTGACGGTCCGCTGGATCGCCGACGGTTCCGGCGACGCGGCCATGCCGACGCCGGAACCCGAGCAGCCCGACCCCGAAGACGAGACGTGACCCGGTCCCACCCCGACACCACCGCAGGCGACGCGCCGGGCGGCGTCGACCCCGCTCCGGACGAGGCCACCCGGGCCGACGGCCTGCCCGCCCTCGACACCGACACCGACCTCGACGCCGCGCTGGAGGCGCTGCTGCTCGTCGTCGACGACCCCACCGAGGACGAGGTGCTCGCCTCCGCGCTGGGGGAGCCCGTCGCCCGGATCCGCGTTGCGCTGCAACGGCTCTCCGCCGCCTACACCGCAGCGGGACGCGGCATCGACCTGCGCCGCGTCGGCGGCGGGTGGCGGTTCTACACCCGCGACGTGCACGCCCCGTTCGTCGAACGGATGCTGCTCGACGGGCAGCGCGCCCGCCTCACCCGGGCGGCGCTGGAGACCCTCGCGATCGTCGCCTACCGCCAGCCCGTCACCCGGGCCCGCGTCGCGGCGGTGCGCGGCGTGAACTGCGACGGGGTGCTGCGCACCCTGCTGACCCGCGGCCTCGTCGAGGAGGCCGGGGTCGACCCGCAGACCCAGGGCACGCTGTTCCGCACCACCGAGCTGTTCCTCGAACGGCTCGGCCTCGACGCCGTCACCGACCTGCCGCCCCTGGCGCCGCTGCTGCCGGACATCGACAGCATCGACGCCCTCGTCGACGGCATCGACGACCCCTGATCCCCGACCCGAACCCCCGAGAACAGATCACAGAGCAACAGACGTGAGTGTGATGAGTACCCAGAGTCCCGACGGTGTCCGACTGCAGAAGGTGCTGGCCCAGGCCGGTATCGCGTCCCGACGGGCGGCCGAGGAGCTGATCGCCGCCGGGCGCGTCAGCGTCGACGGCGAGATCGTCCGCGAGATGGGGCGCCGTGTCGATCCCGACAGCGCCGTCGTGCACGTCGACGGCGCCCGGGTCGTGCTGCGCGACGACCTCGTGTACCTCGCCCTGAACAAGCCGCGCGGCATGCTGTCGACGATGTCGGACGACCGGGGCCGCGAGTGCGTCGGCGACCTGATCGCCGACCGCGCCGAGCTGCTCAACCAGGCCGGCAGGCTGTTCCACGTCGGCCGCCTCGACGCCGAGACCGAGGGCCTGCTGCTGCTCACCAACGACGGCGAGCTGGGCCACCGGCTCATGCACCCGTCGTTCGAGGTGGAGAAGACCTACGTGGCGGAGGTCGCGGGCCAGGTCGCGCGCGACCTCGGCAAGCGGATGCGCGCCGGGGTCGAGCTGGAGGACGGGCCCGTCGAGGTGCACTCGTTCAAGCTCGTCGACTGGTCCGGCGGGCGGTCGATGGTCGAGATCGTGCTGCACGAGGGCCGCAAGCACGTCGTGCGCCGGCTGATGGACGAGGTGGGCTACCCGGTGCTGCGGCTGGTGCGCACCGGCATCGGCGACGTGCGCCTGGGGGAGCAGCGGCCCGGCAAGCTGCGCCCGCTCAACCAGTCCGAGGTGGGTGCGCTCTACCGCGCCGTGGGTCTCTGATCAGCTGCTCCGGGCGGGTGCCCTAGGGTCTGCGACATGGCTGTACGTGCGGTGCGGGGCGCGATCCAGGTCGATGCGGACACCCGGGACGACATCCTGGAGGGGACCGCCGAGCTGGTGAAGGCGGTGCTGGACCGCAACGGTCTGGGCTCCGACGACATCATCTCGATCGTCTTCACGGCGACGCCGGACCTGACGGCGGAGTTCCCCGCCTACGCCGCGCGCCTGCTCGGGCTGACCGACGTGCCGCTGATGTGCGCCTCGGAGATCGCCGTGCCGGGCGCGATGCCGCGCACCCTGCGGCTGCTCGCGCACGTCGAGACGGCACGGCCCCGGGCCGACCTGCGGCACGTGTACCTGCGGGGCGCCGCGGCCCTGCGCACGGACCTCCCCCAGTAGGACCCGCAGCAGGCACCCGGGGCGAGGCCCCTACCAGGGGCGAACCAGGCGCACGGCACAATGGTCTGCGGTCCGCGAGATGCGCCGGGCCCGGCCGGTCGAGCGGCGTGTGAGGCCGCAGCCCCAGGGCGGGCCGGAGGAGGAGTCGGTGCGGTGACCGGTCCGGGAACGCTGCGTGGTGTCGTGGCGATGGACGGCCCGTCGGGCACCGGGAAGTCGACGGTGTCGCGCCGGCTCGCCGCGGCCCTGGGCGCGGCCTACCTCGACACCGGCGCCACCTACCGCGCCGCGACCCTCGCCGTGCTGCGCGCCGGGCTCGACCACAGCGCGTCGGCCGACGACATGGTCGCCGCGGCCAACGCCGCCCGCATCGCGTCGGGCACCGACCCGGGCGCCCCCACGATCCACCTCGACGGCGACGACGTCGCCGCCGAGATCCGCGGCGGGCCCGTGACGACCTTCGTGAGCGCGGTGTCGGCGCTGCCCGGGGTGCGTGACCGGCTCGTCGCCGCCCAGCAGGCCGTCATCGCCGCGGCGCTCGCCGGGCCGGGCGGCATCGTCGTCGAGGGCCGCGACATCGGCACTGTCGTCGCACCCGACGCCCCGCTCAAGGTCTACCTGACGGCCTCCGACGAGGTCAGGGCCGCGCGCCGGGGACGCCAGGACGCCCGGGCGGGCCGCGGCGTCGACGCCGCCGTCACGCTGGCCGACGTGCGCCGCCGCGACCGGCTCGACTCGACCCGCGCCGTGTCACCGCTGCACAAGGCGGACGACGCGCTGCTCGTCGACACCGACGAGCTGTCCGTCGACGCCGTCCTCGACGAGCTGCTCCGGCTGGCGGCGGAGCGCGGACTCGTCACGTGAGCGTGCACGCCGCCCCCGACCTCCCCGAGGGGGCGTCGCCGCGGCTGACGGACGTCGCGCGCTGGATCGGGACGTGGTGCTTCCGGCCCGTGTTCCGGGTGCACGTGCACCATCTCGAACGGGTGCCGGCCACCGGGCCGGTCGTGCTCGTCGCCAACCACAGCTCGATGGTCGACGGGCCGCTGCTGTACGGACTACTGGGGCGCCGTTCGGTGTTCCTGGTCAAGCAGGAGATGTTCCGCGGCCCGTTGGGCGCGGTGCTGCCGCGGATCGGCCAGCTGGCCGTCCGCCGCGGCGAGGCCGACCGGAAGCCGCTCACCGCGGCGCTGGGCGTGCTGCGCGGCGGCGGGCTCGTCGGGGTGTTCCCCGAGGGCACCCGCGGCAGCGGCGAGGTCGCCGCCGCACAGCAGGGCGCGGCATGGCTGGCGCGGGCGTCGGGTGCGGTGGTGCTGCCGGTGGTGTGCCGGGGGACCTACCGGGCGCCGGGGACGTCGCGACGGTGGCGGCCGCGGGTGGACCTGTGGGTCGGTGAGCCGATGGCGGCGCCGGCCGGGAAGGGCCGCGCCGAGCTGGCGGCGGCCACGGAGACGATCAGGGCCTCGCTCGCCGCGCTGGTGGCGGAGCTCGACGAGGTACGGAGCAACACGTGAACGAGACAGGCACCGACCGGGGCGACCGCGCGGCCATGGCCGCGCTGGGGATCGACCCGGCCGACTTCGTCGCCGCCGACGAGGAGCAGTGGTCGGACGCCGAGGGCGGCGGCGGGGACGCCGCGCCGCCCGCGCCGACGCTGGCCGTCGTCGGCCGGCCCAACGTCGGGAAGTCCACGCTGGTCAACCGGCTCATCGGGCGCCGTGAGGCGGTCGTGCAGGACATCCCCGGTGTCACCCGCGACCGCATCGCCTACGACGCCCTGTGGAACGGTCGCCGGTTCACCCTCGTCGACACCGGCGGCTGGGAGCCCGACGCGACCGGCCTGCAGGCCGCCGTCGCGGCGCAGGCCGAGATGGCGATGCGCACGGCCGACGCGGTGATGCTCGTCGTCGACGCGTCCGTCGGGGCCACCGCCACCGACGAGGCCGTCGCGCGGGTGCTGCGCCGGTCCGACCGGCCGGTGATGCTGTGCGCCACCAAGGTCGACGACGACCGGCTCACCTCCGACACCGCGGCCCTGTGGCGGCTCGGGCTGGGGGAGCCGTACCCGGTGTCGGGCCTGCACGGGCGCGGCTCGGGCGACCTGCTCGACAAGATCCTCGAGGTGCTGCCCGAGTCGCCGCGCGACGACATCGGCACGGGCGCCGGCGGGCCCCGCCGGGTCGCGCTCGTCGGCAAGCCGAACGTCGGCAAGTCGAGCCTGCTCAACCGGGTGTCGGGGGAGGTGCGGTCGGTCGTGCACGACGTCGCCGGCACGACCGTCGACCCCGTGGACTCCCTCGTCGAGCTCGACGGCGAGATCTGGCGGTTCGTCGACACCGCGGGCCTGCGCAAGCGCGTCCGGACCGCGAGCGGCATGGAGTTCTACGCGAGCCTGCGGACCCAGGCCGCGATCGACGCCGCCGAGGTCGCCGTCGTGCTGATCGACGCGAGCGAGCCCATCGCCGAGCAGGACCAGCGCGTCATCGGCATGGTCGAGGAGTCCGGCCGGGCCCTCGTGCTGGTGTTCAACAAGTGGGACCTCGTCGACGAGGACCGCAGGCTCGCGATGAAGCGCGAGCTGGAGCGCGACCTCGTGCGCGTGCAGTGGGCGGAGCGGGTCAACGTCTCGGCGCTCACCGGCCGGGCCGTCGCGAAGATCGCGCCCGCGCTGCGCACGGCTCTCGCGTCGTGGGACCAGCGCATCCCGACGGGCCGACTCAACGGCTGGCTCTCCGACGTCATCGCCGCGACCCCGCCGCCCGTGCGCGGGGGCAAACAGCCCAAGGTGCTGTTCGCGACGCAGGCCCAGACCCGGCCGCCGACGTTCGTGCTGTTCACGACGGGTTTCCTGGAGGCCGGCTACCGGCGGTTCATCGAGCGTCGGCTGCGTGAGGAGTTCGGGTTCGCCGGCTCGCCGGTGCGGCTGTCGGTGCGGGTGCGCGAGAAGCGGTCCCGCAAGCGCTGACCGCGCCCTGCGGGAGCGGGGGCCGGGTTCAGCCGAGGCGGTGGGCGAGGCGTTCGAGCATCGCCCGCATCGCCGGGGCGTCGTCGCCCAGCGCGGCGGTGACCTCGTGCTCGGCCCGCGCGACGGCCTCCGCGAGCCGCAGCTGCAGCTCACGGCCGTCGTCGGTGAGCAGGACGAGCACGCGGCGGCGGTCGGCGTCGTCGGCGCGGCGGTGGACCATCCCGGCGTCGACCATGCGGTCGACGATCTTCGTCAGTGTCGGGGCGGGGACCGCGACGTGCGTGGCGATCTCGGTCATCGGGTGTCCCGCGCCGTCGGAGAGCAGCGCGAGCACGCGCCACTGGTCCAGCGACGCCTCGCCGTCGAGCGCGGACCCGATGCGCCGGGAGACGGCCCGCTCCAGCCGGTGCAGCAGCCGGCCGAACGCGAGTGTGTCGTGCACGTCCGGTGTCGTCATCGGGGGCTCCCCTCGCGCACACCGGAGCGGGGAGGTGCGTGTCCCGGTCCGGCGACGGTGTCGATCACGTCGATGATCTGTGTCATCGTAAACACTTTCGTTGGGAAGCATCGCGGGTTCCGGCGAATTCCGGCCACGGAGGTCTGGCGTCCGGGGCCATCCGGGAGAACGCTGTGCGTCGAGGTCGGGAACGCGGCCGTGCGGTCGCCTCGGCCGCGGGCGGGGTCGATCGGAGGTGGGCGCGGTGGTCGCACACGTCCGTCGCCGGCCACCGCTCGACGTCGCGTTCGTCGTCCCGCGCAGCGGCCCCGCGGGCATCTTCGGCCCCTCCTGCGAGGCCTGCGGCATCCTCGCCGTCGAGGAGATCAACGCATCCGGCGGCCTGCTCGGCCGGGAGGTGCGGCTGCGCGTCGTCGACGGTGGTCGCCCGCCCGGTGAGGTCGCCGCCGAGGTCGGGGCCCTCGTCGACGCGGGGCTCGTACACGCCGTGACCGGCTGGCACATCTCGGCGGTCCGCCAGGAGATCGCGCCGGTCGTGTTGGGCCGGGTGCCCTACGTCTACACCCCGCTCTACGAGGGCGGGGAACGTACGCCCGGGGTCTTCCTCGCCGGCGAGACGCCCGACCGCCAGGTCCGGCCCGCCCTCGACTGGATGGTCCGCGAGCGCTCCATCCGCACCTGGTGCGTCGTCGGCGACGACTACGTGTGGCCGCGGGTGTCGGCGTCGGCGGCCCGCGGCTACGCCCGCACGATGCCCGACGTGGCGATCGTCGACGAGATGTTCGTGCCGCTGGGCACCGAGGACTTCGCGCCCGTGCTGCGCCGTATCGACCGCAGCGGCGCCCGCGGCGTGCTGATGTTCCTCGTCGGGTCCGACGCGGTGCGGTTCAACCGCGCGTTCGCCGACGCGGGTCTCGACGGGCACCTCACGCGGCTGAGCCCGTTGATGGAGGAGAACATGCTGCTGGGGTCGGGGGTCGACGCCACCCACGACCTCTACGCCTCCGCCGGGTTCTTCGAGGCGCTGCCGACGGCGTCGGGGCTGGACTTCTCGCTGCGCTACGCCGACCGGTTCGGCGGTCAGGCGCCTGCCCTGAACTCGCTCGGGGAGTCCTGCTACGAGGGGCTCGTGCTGCTGGGCAGGCTCGTCGACGGGGCGGGGGAGCTCTCGACGGACGCGCTCGAGCACGCCGGGCGGTCCCTGGTCTACGACAGCCCGCGCGGGGTCGTGCGGCTCGCGGGCAACCACCTGTTGCAGAGCGTGCACCTGGCGCAGGCCGACGGTCTCGGGTTCGACGTCGTCGCCCGGCTGTCCGACGCTCCTGTGTGACGCTCTCGGAGGCGCCCGCTTGACCAGAACTTCCCAGGTGAATAGTTTCTGAGGACAGTAATTCTCGGTAGCCCGCTCGGTAGCCCGGGAGGCCCTGTGCCCACCTACACGTACCGCTGCCCCGTCTGCGGCCCCTTCGACCTCGTCCGCCGCATGGCCGACGCCGCCGCCGCAGCCGACTGCCCCGGCTGCGGGCGCGACGGCCGCCGCGTCTTCGGCGCACCCGCCCTGCGCGGACTCGACGACGGGCTGCGCCGCGCCCTCGACGCCGGCGAACGCAGCGCCGACCGGCCCGACGTCGTCGGCGCCGTCCCCGGCCGCTCCCGCAGGGCCACCCCCGTCACCCGCGACCCGCGCCACGCCAAGCTCCCGCGGCCCTAGCACTGCAAGCGGCCCCGGGCTCCTGCTCGCCAGAAGAACGACCCGTTCCGACCGAGTGAGGTGTGCTCATGCCCGACGTCGTGTTCACCGTCGACCAGGCCCGGTCCATGCGCGATCAGGCCGTACCCGGCCACAACCGCTGGCACCCCGACATCCCACCCGCCGCCACCGTCCGGCCCGGCTCCTCGATCCGCATCGAGTGCCGCGAATGGACCGACGGCCAGATCGGCAACAACGACTCCGCCAACGACGTCCGCGACGTCGACCTCTCCGGCGCCCACATGCTCTCCGGGCCCATCGCCATCGAAGGAGCCGAACCCGGCGACCTGCTCGTCGTCGACATCCTCGACCTCGGCCCGGTACCGCAGGAGGTCGGCGACGCACCCGGCCAGGGCTGGGGCTACACCGGCATCTTCTCCAAGGCCAACGGCGGCGGGTTCCTCACCGAACACTTCCCCGACGCCTACAAGGCGATCTGGGACTTCTCCGGCCAGGCCTGCACCTCCCGGCACATCCCCGGCGTGAAGTTCACCGGCATCACCCACCCCGGCCTGTTCGGCACCGCACCCTCGCCCGAACTGCTGGCCCGGTGGAACACCCGCGAGCGCGCCCTCATCGCCACCGACCCCGACCGCGTCCCACCGCTGGCGCTCCCGCCGCTGGAGGAGTCCGTCCTCGGCGGCACCGCCTCCGGCGACGTCCTCGCCGGCATCGGCCGCGACGGCGCCCGCACCGTCCCGCCCCGTGAGAACGGCGGCAACCACGACATCAAGAACTTCACCCGCGGCAGCCGCGTCTTCTACCCCGTGCACGTCCCCGGAGCGCTCTTCTCCGGCGGCGACCTGCACTTCTCCCAGGGCGACGGCGAAATCACCTTCTGCGGCGCCATCGAGATGGGTGGATTCATCGACTTCCACGTCGACCTCATCAAGGGCGGCATGGAGACCTACGGCGTCACCACCAACCCGATCC
>NZ_BJVJ01000075.1 GCF_007989085.1 Pseudonocardia sulfidoxydans NBRC 16205 | reverse complement strand
CTCGACGACGTGGCATCGTGGCGAGTCGGCACGAATGGCACAAGATGCCGGCGAACTGCTCCGCGACACCTTCGGCCTCCCGTGCATCCAGGAGCTTCGGCCCGAAGCCCTGGAGCCTGCAATCGACACGGCTACCTCCGGGGAGGGAGCGCGCAACGTCGCAGTCCTCTTCCGGCTCCGTCCGACGTCGTACACGGCCGGCCGCCGCAAAGACCTCGACTGGATCGCGGCCAAACCTGCCGCGATCGAGAACACCTCGCTGTCCGCGCTGCACCCAGGCGTACGACCGGCGCCCACCTGGCCGCCCGTGCAGTTGGTGACCCCCGTGAGCTGCAATCCCGCACAACGGGCTGTGCTTCACGACGCAATGACCCAGCGGTTGACGGTCGCCACCGGCCCACCAGGAACCGGGAAGAGCCAGCTCGTCGTGAACGCCGTCGCGACCGCAATCGCCGCGGGCCAGAGCGTGCTCCTCGCGTCGACCAACAACGCAGCGGTCGACGAGGTCCACCGCCGGTGTGCCGCCCTGGGTCCCGGAGTGCTCATCCGCACCGGGAAGCGCGACGTACAGAAGGAGCACGAGTCCGCAGGTCTGTCCGCTCTGTGCGCAGTGCCGCAGCCCGTCCGATCTGTCGAGACGCGACGCCTCGCCTCTGCCGCCGCCGACCAGCACGAGGCCGAGCTGACCCGCGCAATAGCAGCGAAGTCGACGCTGGAGGCCGATCTGCTCCGCACGGGCCGCGCCCGCGCGGCCGCGGAGGAGCAACTCGGCATGGATACGGCAGCCGTCGCGGCAGCGCTCGGTCCTCGGTGGGCTGTCAGGGCAGCAGCGCTGTCGAGGGCGCGCCTTCTCGGCGAGTGGAGGCGCCGACGATTTCTCGCTCCCGCTCGGCTCACCGGCACGACCGTAGGCATTTGCAGCCGGCTCGCGGAGATGGCAACTCTCGACCGACAGTGGCGCGAACTCCGCGTAGCGATCTCTCGCGCCCCCGCCGATGCCGATTTCGTGGAGGAGATCGAGCGCAGCGAACGGGCACTCACTGAGGCCGCCCGAGAATCGGTCGCCGGCGCGGCAGCCGATCGGGCTGGGGAGGGAGGCTCACTCATCCGTACTCTCGCGCAGAGCGCTGCGAAGGGTCAGCCGAACTGGGATGCGTTCACTCAAGCGTTCCCGTTCGTGCCGGGCTGGGCAGTCACGAGCCTGTCCGCGCGGCGATTCCCCACGACTGCGCGATTCGACCTCGTCATCATCGACGAAGCCAGCCAGTGCTCGATACCCTCGGTCGTGCCGCTGCTGTTCCGCGCCCGTCGCGCGCTCGTGATCGGGGATGCCATGCAGCTCCCGCACATCAGCACGATCACGCCGCGTCGGGATGGCGGCCTGCGTAGGAAGTGGCGCATCTCGAGGGAATGGTTGTCCGCCAGGAAGCTGGCGCCGTCCCGGCACTCTGCCTTTGCCGCCTGCCAGCAGGCCGCTGACGGCTCAAAACTGCTCGACGAGCACTATCGCTGCCATCCGGAGATCATCGGCGTATCGAACCAACTGTTCTACGGCGGAACACTGCACATCCTCACTGATATCGAGGCTCCCGGACGAACAGCGATCGGAGGGAGCGCGATCGAGTGGGTCGACGTAGTCGGGTCGGCCTCGCGCGACCACACCGGGTCCTGGGTCAACGAGGACGAGATCGACACAGTGCTGGACCGCGTCGAACACCTGCGAGCCTCCTTGCCGCCGGACGTCACACTGGGCGTCGTCACCCCTTATCGAGCGCAGGCCGATCGCCTGCGGTCCCGGCTCCGGGCATACGGCACACAGGTTCGTGTCGGCACGGCCCACACCTTTCAAGGTGGCGAGCGAGACGTCATCGTGTTGTCTCTCGTCGCTGCGCAGAATCATCCGCCAAAATGCTTCGGCTGGCTCGACCAGCAGCCCGAGCTCTGGAACGTGGCGATCACGAGGGCACGGTCGAAGCTGATCGTCATCGGTGATCAGCAGCTGTGGGAAGCGCGCGGAAGCGTGGGAGGCGAACTCGCACGCCTCGCGCGTGCGAAAGTGACACCACACACCGGCCTGGACGACGACCTAGCCTCGCGGCTGTACGCCGCCCTGAGGCAGAGGGGTCACCGGTTCGACATCGGCGTGACTCACAAGGGCCATTCTGTCGACGCGACATTCAGTGTCGGGGACGACGACTTCTGCCTACTGCTCGATGCGGGCGCACCTCCCGGCGAGATTCCGTCCGCCCACCTGCGGAGAATGCTGCGCCGACAGGAAATCCTAGGACCCCGCAGCGTGCGTCTACCAGCATGGCATCTGTTCGACGATTCCTGTCCGCTTCTCGGCGAACTCGACCGTCGCCGATGAACTGGCTCTCATCTCAACGGTCCGGACCGAGCCGGAAACGCTCGGCGCGAAGGGCCCGCTGTTGCTCGGACAGCGATTCGTCGTCGAGAGCCGCAGGACGCTCGTCCACCGCACGAGCATCCCGCTCTTTTGGCTCGCTGCGGCGGGCGAATGCGTCGAAGGGCAGCGTCTTGCCCTGCTGAATCTCCACGATCCGCTCGTCGATGGAGTCCTTCGCGAGAATGCGGTGCACCTGGACCGGCCGGATCTGGCCCATGCGGTGGGCCCGGGCGATGGCCTGCTCCTCGACGCTGGGCTTCCAGTGCGGCTCGGCGAGAACAACGACGGACGCTGCCTGGATATTGAGCCGACCCCTCCCGCCTCGATCTGGCTGAGCAGCACGGCATGGCCCGACCAGGCCGAGAATGCGTCGACGAGCTCCTGCCGAGCGGTCGTCGAGACGGAGCCGTCGATGCGCCCGACGACTCCGGGCAGCTCCTGGGCCAACAATGTCAGTACCGGCAGGAACGTCGTGAAGACGAGCACCTTCATCCCGTCCTCGGCGGCCTCGTCGACGATCTCGCGGATCCGCTCCAGCTTCGCCGAGCTCGTCGACTCGAGCGCGGCTCGTCGCATGGCGATGACATTGCCTGCCTCTACAGCCGCGCGGTACCGGGCCGTGTCCTACCGTACTGACCCCACTCGACCGCGACGGCCACGACGTCCGTATCCAGCGCCACCTGGAACGAGGTCCCCATCGACGAGGCCCACATCCGCACGAGGTTCTGCGGCGTGAACACCTCGGGCAGTTCGGCCTCGCCGTCGCCGTACACACCGGAGTCGGTGTCGGGCTGCCGGTCGGCCTGCGCGCGGGTCGAGGTCGTCGCGGGCCGCGGCCCGAGCATCCCGACGAGGTAGCGGTCCCGGGGGCCGCGGGCGAGCGGCGCGAAATGCTCCTCCGGCCCGCCCCACGGACCCAGCAGACCCCGTGCGATCAGGTCACCGAGCTCGTCGCGCACCTCGAACGACGATGTCTCGCCGAACTCCTGCGGCACGTCCAGCGGGGGGTGGGTCTTCGAGGAGGCCCTGCTCACCACGGGGGTCGTCGAACAATCCGCTCCAGAGTTGGTGGGGCGGGGCATCAGCGCGCTCCCGGACGGGTGGTGGGACGCCAGGTGCGGCCCGATCGTCGGCACGCAGCAGTTCTGATCGAGCGACGTGATCCGGGCGCCGGAGCGGAGCGGCGAACCAGACCATCGACAGCGGTGAACGGCCGCTGAGCTGCGGCGACCTGCATTGCTTCGAACATGTGTTCGATTAGAATAGGCGGATGCTCGCCACACCGTTCTCTGTCAGCACCCTTGCTGACGGTGTCGTCGCGAGCGGACATGACGCGACCCCGGAGGGCTCCGGCCCGTCCGTGCTCCTCAGCCGTCCCGCCACCGGCCACTCTGTGGATCAGCCCACGGACGACACTGTCGCCACCGCCCGCGCAGACCTCGCCGCGGCGCTCGCGGGTTTGCGCGCCGCCGGTGGGCAGGGTGCCACCGAGAGCGACCTGGTCGCGCTGCTCGTGGTCGCCGAGGAGACCCGCCGCGCGCTCGACCGGATCGTGGTCGACACGACAGCCGCCCTGCAACGCCGCGGCACCTTCGCCGAGCGCGGCTACCGCTCCCCCACCGGCGCCCTGAGCGACCTGCTCGGCTGGGAGCGCTTCGAGGCCCGCAGGCGCGTGGTCGCAGCGGAGTCCGTCTGCGAGACCGTCGGGCTGGGCGGCGAGGTGCTGCCGGCGCGCATGCCGAGCACCGCGATGGTGTTCGCCGACGGCACAGCGAGCCTGCGCCACGTCGACGTGATCGCCCGCGTGCTGAACTCCGCTGTCGCCGCCCGGCTCGATCCCGAGACCTGGGCGGGCGCCGAGGTCCAGCTCGCCGCGCAGTGCGCCGCCTTCACCCCCACCCAGCTCCACACCTGGGGCATGGAACTCGTCGAACTGCTCGACCAAGACGGCGCCGGACCCGAGGACGACGCACCCGTCCAGACCAACGAGCTGCGACTGAGCCGCTTCCGCGCCAGGCCGGGCGGCAAGATCGCGGGCCGGTACGACGACGCAGCACTGTTCGCTGCCATCGCCGCGGTGCTCGATGCCGGGGCGGGCCCCCGCGACCCGGACGACGACCGTCCCGTCCCCCAGCGCCAGGCCGAGGCCCTCGCCGACGCCTGCAACCAGGTGCTCTCCCGCGGAAAGCTCCCCGAGACCGGTGGTCGCCGCCCCCAGCTCGTGGTCACGATCCGGCTGGAAGACCTGGAGCGCCGTGCCGCTGCCGCGTCGCTGGAGTTCGGCGGCCCTCTGTCCGCGTCCACGCTGCGCCAGCTCGCCTGCGACGCCGCGGTGGTCCCGATGGTGTTGTCCTCCACCGGCGTTCCGCTCGACGTCGGCCGCATCTCCCGCACTGTTCCCGACGGCCTGCGCCGTGCGGTGACCGTGCGAGACGGCGGGTGCGCCTGGGCCGGCTGCGATCGGCTGCCGAGCTGGTGCGAGGTCCACCACGTGCACGAATGGCAGCACGGCGGGGCCACGGAGCTGGGCAATCTTGTGATGCTGTGCGGAGAGCATCATCGGCTGATCCACCACACGCACTGGGAAGTGCGGATGGTCCACGGCCTCCCGGAGTTCATCCCACCCAGCTGGATCGACCGCACGAGAACCCCGCGCCGAAGACCAGCCGCCCGCGCGAGCTGAGCGCTGCATCAGAACAACCTGTCTGAGTTGTCGGGCTGCGCCTTGGGCTTCTTCGCGCGCTTCTTCTTGTCGTGCAACCCTTGCGCGACTTCCTCGGCGTACCGCTCGTGGTTGAGTTCGAGCAGCCTGTCGAGGATTTCGCGCTGCGCCGCGGGCCCGATGGTGTAGCGGAGGTCGCGGCCGGCGGGGTGGAAGCCGTGATCGAGCTGGTCGAGCAGGTCGTCCCAGCCGTAGGCGCGGACATTGGCCTCGTCGATCGTCTTGTGGATGCGACGGAGTTCCACGATGTCGTCGTCGTGGACAGTGCGGTCGAAGACGAGGTTGTAGATCTTGGTGAGGCCGGAGGTGCGGGCGAGCATCACGTCGCGGCGGTGGGTGTCGAGCGTGTCGCCCAGCTCGCGCAGCTCGGGGGTGAGGGCGGGGAGCGGGAAGGTCTCGAAGACGTCGGATGGGGTGTAGCGGACTCGCGTCTCCAGCGTCGATGCCCGAGCGAGTGCCCACCAGTAGTGCGGCGCGCTCGACAGCAGGGCCAGCATCGCGGTGTCGTCGGTGGCGAAGACGACGAGCTGCTCGCTGAACACCTGCCCGGTCGCTGCCAGCACTGGGGCCACGGTCTTGCTCACGCGGGCGAGCAGGACGACCCGCTTCAGTTCCGCGATCGACTCGTACAGCTCAGGGGCTGCCCTTGTGAACCGTCACCAGATCTCGCGTCGTCGCTTGTCGTTGTTCTGCTCCCGCTCCGGCTTCACCAGCTCGCGCACCTGCGCGAAGCACTCCGGGTAGGCGGCGGCGCGGTCCTCCGGCCAGTCGTGGATGTCGATCACCCAGCGGCGCGCACGGCACTCCGGATCGGAGTTGAGGTCCTGCCCGTTGAGGTAGGGGAACAGCACGTCGGCGTTACGCGGGTCGGCGGCGATCAGCTCCTGCGCGCGCCCCGGTTCCATTGTGAAGCCCAATCCGAGGATGTCGGACCCCTGATACGACACGCCACGCTTCGCGGCCAGCCGGTACGGGTTGCCCGCCACCCGGGACACGGAGTCGAGCGATGGCGCGATCGCAGCGACCACCACCCCGTCGGCCCGGCGCTGCGCGTCTTCCCCCAGCGCGACGCGGCTGGTCCACACCGCGCAATACTCCAGCACCGCGCTGCGCGAGGGCCACGGCTCACTCTTCACCGCCCGCCGGATGGTGACACCGTCGGCGACGAGCTGGTCCAGTCCCACCTCGCGGGTGTCGCCCTGGGCGAGTGTGTTGGTGGCGATCAGGCCGGTCTGGCCGGTCGGGTTGAGCAGGGCGTGCGCCCGCAGCACGAAGTACGCCACCAGATCCGCGCTGCCTCACGCCCCGCGCCCGATCGACTCGACCAGGTACTCGCGGAAGGCCACGCCGAGCGCTCCGGTGATCTTCTTCCCGCCGAGGAACGGCGGGTTGCCGATCACCGCGTCGAAGCCGCCGCGCTCGAACACCTCCGGGAACTCCAGCGGCCAGTTTGACCGGCGCGAAGAACTGGAAGGACTCGTCCTCGACGTTGAAGCGAAGCCCCTCGATCACCCTCGAAGAAGGCCGGGGCCTTGCCGCGGATGATCCCGTAGAGGGTGGTCACGCGCTGCTGGCCGTCGAGGAGCAGCAGCCTCTGACCGGCACCGGCGTTGCCCCCGCGCACCGCCTGCGCCGACCCCTCCGTCTCCCACACCAGCAGCGCCCCAACGGGGTATCCGTGATACAGCGAACGCATCAGGCCGCGAACCTGATCACGGTTCCAGACGTAGCCGCGCTGGAACTCCGGCAAGCAGCATCGTGCCCGCGTCGATCTGGTCGAGGATGGTGCTCAGCTTGGCCACACCGTTCGCCCCCTCAAGGTGGCCAGAGCCTATCGGGGAGATCGTTCGGTCCGGGCCTTCGCCCGTTCACACCATCGACGCGCGGCGATCGGCCGCTCAGCCGGCTGTCCGCAAGGTGAGGACGGTGATCTCGCTGGGGGCGAAGATCCGCAGCGGCGGACCCCAGAAACCGGTGCCGCGGCTGACGTAGAGCTGGGTGCGGTCGCCGTGGCGGTGCAGGCCGGAGAGCTGTTTCTGGTCGAGGCGAACGAGCAGGTGGAAGGGCCAGATCTGGCCGCCGTGGGTGTGCCCGGAGATCTGGAGGTCGACGCCGGCGGCGATCGCGTCGCGGACCTGGCTGGGCTGGTGCGCGAGCAGCAGGACGGGCAGGGTGGGGTCGGCGCCGGCCAGCGCGGTGCGCAGGTCGGGGCCGCCGGAGAGGTCGCGGCCGGTGCCGGTGGGGTCGTCGATACCCGCGACGACGAGCCGGTCGCCACCCCGTTCGACGATCCCGTGCGCGTTGACCAGCGGCTGCCAGCCGAGGCTGCGCAGGTGCTGCACCCATTGCGCGGCACCGGAGAAGTGCTCGTGGTTGCCGACGATCGAGTACCGGCCGAGCGGCGCGGTCAGGTCGGCGATGGGCTGGACCTGGTGTTCGCGGTCGGCGACGTCGCCGTCGGCGAGGTCGCCGGCGTGCAGGAGCAGGTCGGGTTCGAGCCCGGCGACGACGTCTGCGACCCTCGCCGACCAGCGGGCGCGGTCGAGGGGGCCGAAGTGGGTGTCGGCGAGGACGACGACGCGCAGACCGTCGAGTCCCGGCCCGAGCCGGTCGAGGACGACGTCGCGGCGGCGGATCCGCGGCAGCCGCAGCGCCTCGACCAGCCCGTAGGCGACCAATAGGAGCACGACGACGAGCACCCCGGCGGCCACGAGGCGCGACCGCAGCGGGTCCGCCACCCCGGCGAGCGCGAGGACGAGCTCGACGATCTGCCCCAGGACGCTCCAGGTGAACAGCACCCAGGCGACGCCGAGGGTGGTGTCGCCGATGCGGGCGGCGGCGTCGAGGTGCCGGCGTCCGTGTCCGAGCATCATGAGCAGCGGCAGCCCCGCGTACGCCACGACGGCGAGGACCGTGAGGGCGAGGACGACCGGGACCGGCCAGCTCTGGCCGCCGACGACGAGCGTCCACCACGGGATGCCGAAGAGCAGCGCCGGGACGAGCAGCATCGGGACGAGGAACCCGAGGCCGGACGGCGGTCCGGTGCGCCGTGGCCTCGGTACATCGGGTTCGTCGGTCGTGTTCGTGTGGTTCGCCGTCGTCACCGCGTGCGTCCTCCCCGGCCCGGGGCCGGGCGCGCTCCTCACCAGGATGCCAGCGCCGGCGACGTGGTCTCAGCGGGTGCTCAGCGTTCGCGTGCACGGCGGCGATCTCGGGCGCAGCCGTCGCGGGCGGGCGGGGGTCGCTGCCGGTGTGGCGGCGGCAGGGGCCCTCGTGCGATGCCGCTGCACCGGAGCGAACGGCATCCTGTTGGGATGATCGGCGACCGCTGGGGCGTCACGGACGCCGAGACCCGCCTGCGCTACCCGTGCGACGAGGTCGTCCCGCGACCGGTGCTGCAGGCCTGGCGGGGCGTGACGGTGCACGCGCCGCCCGGGCGGGTATGGCGGTGGGTCGCGCAGATCCGGTTGGCGCCCTACTCCTACGACTGGATCGACAACCTCGGCCGCCGCTCCCCGCGGGAGCTGCAGGATCTGCCCGAACCGGTTCCCGGCGAACCGTTCAGCCGCTCCGGCGGGCGTCCACTGGGCCGCATCCTGTCGGTCACCCCTGGCACGCAGCTCACGGCCCGGATCATGGGCGGCGTCATGTCGTACGTGCTCGTCCCCGACGGGCCCGCCGGCTCCGACGGCACCCGCCTGCTGCTCAAGGTCGTCACCGGCGGCGGCCGGTTGCTCGCACCGTTCGTGTCGGTGGGCGACCTCGTCATGGCCCGCCGCCAGCTGCTCAACGTGAAAGGGCTGGCCGAACGGGGGTCGTGAGCGGCGATAGTCGCCCCAGCGACTATCGCCGCTCACAGGGTTCGGGGCGGGCGCTCGATGCCGAGGTGGTCGCGCAGCGTCGTGCCCGCGTACTCGCGGCGCATCAAGCCGCGTTCCTGCAGGATCGGGACGACCATCCGGACGAACTCCTCGAACGCACCCGGCAGGTGCGTCGCGGCGAGGACGAAACCGTCGCACCCTTCGGACTCGACCCATTCCTGCATCTGGTCGGCCACCCGGCCCGGGGTGCCGACGAACCGCGGGCCCTGCAACAGTGTCGCCCGGTGCGCGGCGAGGTCCCGGACGGTCACCTCACGGTCGAGGTGGCGGCGCACCCCCTCGGCGAGCCCGCGGATGCCGCCGCCGGCCGCCATCATGTCCTCGGTGACCGGGTCGTCGAGGTCGTGTTGCGCGAAGTCGTAGTTCATGACCTCCGACAGCAGCGTCAGCGACGCGACCGGGTGGACGTAGGCGTCGAGGAACAGCCGTTCCTTCTCCTCCGCGATCGCCTGGGTCTCGCCCACGACGGCGTAGGCCATCGGCAGGATCTTCACCGAGTCCGGGTCGCGGCCGGTCGCGGCGATGCGCTCACGCTGGTCCTTGTAGTGCTGCTGGGCCACCGGCAGGCCGGGGTCGGCGGTGAAGATCATGTCGGCCCACCGGGCGGCGAACTCCCGGCCCCGCCCCGACGAGCCCGCCTGCAGGATCGCCGGTCTGCCCTGCGGGGTGCGCGGGACGGTGAGCGGGCCGCGGACGGAGAAGTACGTGCCGTCGTGGTTGACCTCGTGGACCTTGGCCGGGTCGGCGAACTCGCCGGACTCCCGGTCGAGGATCAGGGCGTCGTCCTCCCAGGAGTCCCACAGCGCGCCGACGGCGTCGAGGAACTCGTGGGCGCGGTCGTAGCGCTCGTCGTGGTCGAGGTGGGACTCCAGGCCGAAGTTCTGCGCCTCCGAGTCGTTCACCGAGGTCACGACGTTCCAGGCGGCCCGCCCGCCGGAGAGGTGGTCGAGCGTGGCGAAGGTGCGGGCGACGTGGAAGGGGTCGTAGTAGGTGGTCGAGTAGGTGGCGCCGATGCCGATCCGGCTGGTCGCGCCGATGATGCCGCCGAGGACGGCGGTGAGGTCGAGCTTGATCGGGCGGGCGCCGTAGCGGACGGCGTCGGCCACGGAGTTGCCGTAGACGCCCGGCATGGCGAGGCGGTCGTCGAAGAACACGCAGTCGAAGCGGCCCTGCTCCAGCGTCCGCGCGATGTGCTGGTAGTAGTCCATCGTCAGGAACCCGAGATCGGCCGACGGGTAGCGCCAGCTCCCGGAGTAGACGGTCACGTTGCCGGCCTGCATGAAGCCGACCATCGTCATCTGCCTCGGTGTCACGCGTCCTCCTCGGTGAGGCCCAGCATCTCGGCGGTGCGCATCACGGTCGCGGCGTGGCGCAGGTGGGCGGCGTCGACGAGCATCCCGTCGAGCCCGGCCGCGCCCCGTCCGGCGGCCTCGGCCTCCCGGTAGGCCGCGACGAGCCGCCGCGCCCGGGTGATGTCCTCGGGTGTCGGCGCGAAGGCGTCGTTGGCGAGGTCGATCTGCGACGGGTGGATCGCCCACTTGCCGACGTAGCCCATGGCGGCGGCGCGGTCGCACGCCGTGCGGTAGGCGTCGGGGTCCTGGTAGTTGGGGAACGGCGCGTCGATCGCGTCGACGCCGACGGACCGTGCCGCGACGACCACCCGCGAGCGGGCGTAGAACCAGATGTCGCCCGGGAAGTCGACGAGCGGGTCGAAGTTGCCGTCGACGCGCGCGCCCTGCGACGCGGAGAAGTCCCCGGCGCCGAAGATGACCGCTTCGAGCCGGTCGGAGGCGCGGACGATCTCGCCGACGTTCTCCAGCCCCTCGGTCTCCTCGATCAGCACCTCCAGCCCGATCCCCTTGGCGGGCAGCCCGAGCGTCTCCTCGACCTGGGTGAGCAGGGTGTCGACCCACCACACGTCGCGCGCCGTGCGGACCTTGGGGACGATGATCACCTCCAGCGCCGATCGCGCGCCGGTGACGACGTCGATCACGTCGCCGTGGGCCCATCGGGTGTCGACGCCGTTCATCCGGATCGCCCGGACCGTGTTCCCCCAGTCGAGCTCGCGCAGCGCCTTGGCGGCCTTGCCGCGGGCGGCCTCGCGTTCGGCGGGGGCGCAGGCGTCCTCCAGGTCGAGGAAGACGAGGTCGGCCGCCGACGCCGCGGACTTGGCGAACATCCAGTCGTTGCTGGCGGGGGTGGCGAGCTCGGACCTGCGTGGCCGGAGCGGGCGGATCGGTCGCGCCATCAGATGACTCCGTTCTCGTGCAGCTCACGGCGACGCTGCTCGGACAGGCCGAGCAGGTCGCCGTAGATCTCGTCGTTGTGGGCGCCGATGCCGGTGCCGAGATGGTCGATGCCGCCGGGGGTCGCGGAGAACCGCGGGACCGGCCCCTGCACGGTCATCGCGCCGAGGTCGGGATCGGGAATCCGCGGGAACGTGCCGCGGGCCTGCAGCTGGGGGTCGGCGAGCAGCTGCGCGGCGTCGTACACGGGCGCGGCCGCGACCTCCGCCTCCTCGAAGACGGTCATCGCCTCGTCGAGAGTGTGGTCGGCGATCCACTCCGCCATCACCGCGTCGATCGCACCCGCGTTCTTCAGCCGCTGCTGCGCCTCGGCGAACCGCGGGTCCGACGTCAGGTCCGGTCGCCCGACCGCGCGCAACGCCCGCATCGCGATCGACGGGGCGCTGCCCGACATCGCGAGCCAGTGCCCGTCGGAGCTCCGGTAGGTGTTGCGCGGGGCGGAGATGTCCCAGCGGTTGCCCATGCGGGCGGGGATCTCGCCGGTCTGGTCGTAGGTGAGCAGTGGCTGCTCCAGCAGCCGGGCCAGCGGCTCGATGAGGTTGACGTCGATGAGCTGGCCGTCGGCGCCGTGCACGTCGCGGTGGTAGAGCGCCATCATCACCGCGTAGGTGGCGTTGAGCGCGGCGACGCCGTCGGCCAGCATGAACGCGGGCAGCGTCGGCGGGCCGTCGGCCTCCCCGGTCATGTGCGCGAAGCCCGACATGGCCTCGCCGAGGGTGCCGAACCCGGGCCGGTCGGACTTGGGCCCACCCGCGCCGTACCCGGTGACGTGGAGCATGACGAGCTTCGGGTTGACCGCGGCGAAGCCGTCGTGGTCGAGGCCCCAGCGGCGCAGCGTCGACGGCCGCAGGTTCACGATCACGACGTCGGCGGTGCGGGCGAGGTCGCGCAGCAGGTCGCGGCCGGCGTCCTCGCGCAGGTTGAGCGTGACGCACTTCTTGTTGCGGCTCAGGCTCTTCCACATGAGGCCGACGCCGTCGCGCTGCGCGCCCCACTGCCGCATGGGGTCGCCGCCGTCGGGCTGCTCGATCTTGATCACCTCGGCGCCGTGCTCGCCCAGCCACGTCGCCACGAGCGGTCCCGCGGCCAGCGTGGCGGCGTCGATCACCCGCAGACCCGTCAACGGTCCGTCGGTCATGCGTGACTCCTTCGTCGGCGTTCAGCGTGAGACGGGTGGGCCGGTCGAGCCCGCCACCCGCAGCTGCGGGGCCAGCAGGTGCGGCACGGCCTCGACGTCGGCGCCGTCGAGCAGGCCCGACAGCAACATCGCGGCCTCGCTCGCGAGCCGGTCGTAGGGGACGCTGACCGCGGTCAGCGGCGGGTCGGACAGGGAGAACCAGGCGGGGTCGCCGTAGACGACCAGCGACAGGTCGTCGGGCAGCCGCAGCCCCCGCGCCCGAACGGCCTCGGCCGCGCCGACCGACAGCGCACCACCGCCGACGACGAGCGCCGTGGGCGGGGTCGGGCCGTCGAGGAGCTCGTGGACGCCACGACGGCCGTTGTCCCGGGTGGGCTCGACGAGCCGGGACCGCATCCGCGCCGGGTCCAGGCCCGCGCGTTCGAGCGCCCCGGAGACGGCGCGCAACCGCATCGCGCCGTGCGAGAGCGCCTTCGGCGTGCCGAGGTAGGCGATGTCGGTGTGGCCGAGCTCGACGAGGTGGGTCACCGCCTCGCCCATGACACCCTCGTCGTCGGCGAAGACGCCGGGCGCCCCGACGTCGCACGAACGGTGCAGCTCGACGACGGGCAGGCCGCGCAGGATCGCCCGCGACTCCTCCAGCACACCGGTGCTCGGCGCGATGATCAGCCCGGCGATGCGGCTGGCGACGAGCTCGCGCAGCTGCTGCAGCTCGCGCTCCGGCTCGTTCTGGGTGACGGTGAGGATCATCTGGGTGCCGCCCGTCGAGAGCAGCCGCGAGCACTCGGCCGCGACGCCCGAGTAGGCGGGGGTGTCGACGTAGGGGATCACGAACCCCACGAAGGCCCGGCTGGTCGAGGCGGACAGCCCGCGGGCGAGCCGGTTGGGGACGTAGCCCTGGTCGGCGGCGTACTGCCGGATGCGGTCGGCGAGCTCGGGGCGCACCGACGCAGAGCCGTTCAGTGCGCGCGACACCGTGGCCGTCGACACACCGAGGTCGCGGGCCAGGTCGACCACGCCGACCGCGCTCCGCCGGGTGCGCCCGCCCATGCCTGTCTCCCGTCACCGATCCGTGTGCCGGACCGGGTCGTCGATGACCCTCGGCGTTGTCGTCGGACGATGTAAAGCTTTACATGACGTCCTGTCGTCAGTACAACACGCCCGCCCGCGACCGGGCAAGCCCCGCCACCGGCCCCCGGAACCGCGGTCGCGCACCCCGGCGCAGGCACCTGACACGCCCGGGACCGACGACCCGGGAATGAATCGGGCGCGAGAGCGGTATGATCCTGGAGAAGGCCCACGCTGCCGAGACCGGCAGTCGGTTCCACTGCGGACGAGCCCTTCGGCGGGAAGCATCGCCTCCCCCGGGCAGGTGCTGCAGAGACTGAGTCCTCGGCACCGGCGATCCGCCGCAGCCCCCGGGGACGCGAACACGATTCGGGGAGACGTCGCCGTCCCCCCACGGCGCTCGTCGCCGACACGGTGCCGCTCGCGGCGCCGCGTCCGGCGCGGCCACCCGGCCGCCGAGGGCATCGCCAGAAGGAGGAGTACGTGGCTCGACGAGGCAGGCCTCAGACGAAGGCTCGCCGTAGTGCCCCGCAGGACCAGCGACGTCGCCGCGCCGACGAGCCCACCGACGTCATGTCGACGCTCGCGCGCTCCGTCCGCGAGATCGAGACCGCCCTGCGCCGAGGCCCCGCCACGCCCACGACCCGCACGAAGGTCCAGGCCGCTGCGCTGCTGCTCCGCGAGGAGCGCGCCCGGCTGCGGGCCGACACCGACCTCACCGAGCGCAAGCGGTCCGAGCAGCTCAAGCGCCTCGACGACCTCGCCCGGTCGCTCGCGATCAGCGCCGTGCGCGACCAGTCGGTGCTCGCCCTGCTCGACGAGGACGCCGCCGTCTCCGACGAGGCCCGGTCGCTCACCCGGCAGGTGCTGCGCACCGCGGGGATCGAGACCGAGGCATTCGAGCCCGTCCCGGTCCCCGAGCCCGCCGGGCCCGCGAAGCCCCGCGTCGTACCGCAGTCGGTCGTGTCGCGGCAGCTCGCCAACCCGTTCCTCGCCCCCGACTTCGACGCGGCCCGCCCGAGCACGGTCCGCCCGACCCGGCTCGCCGGCTGGGAGCTGCTCGAACCGCTGCTGCGCTCGTTCGAACGCGCCGCCGACGGGGCGTCCACGTCGATGACGTTGCCCACCCCCACGTCGCTGCGCGGTCCCGGTGGCCGCGAGCTCATGCCGCACCAGGCCGGGCTGATCGCCTCCGCCGCGGCGGGCCACCGCAGCTTCCTGCTCGCCGACGAGCCCGGCCTCGGCAAGACCGCCCAGGCGCTGCTCGCGGCCCAGGCCGCCGACGCCTATCCCCTGCTCGTCGTGGTGCCCAACGTCGTCAAGACGAACTGGGTGCGCGAGGCCGGGATGTGGACGCCGCGCCACCCCGCCACCGCGATCCACGGCAACGGCGACTCCGTCGACGGGTTCGCCGACATCGTCGTCGTCAACTACGAGGTGCTCGACCGGCACATGGGCTGGCTCGGCGACTTCGGCTTCCGCGGGATGGTCGTCGACGAGGCCCACTTCATCAAGAACAAGACGTCGCAGCGCTCGCAGCACGTCCTGCAGCTCTCCGACCGCATCCGGGCGTTCACGCCGCGGCCGCTGCTGATGGCGCTCACCGGCACCCCGCTGATCAACGACATCGAGGACTTCCTCGCGATCTGGCAGTTCCTCGGCTGGATCGACCCGGCGAAGCCCCGCGCCGAGCTGATGAACGCGCTCACCGAGACCGGGCTGACCCCGGCCGACCCCGGCTTCTACCCCGCCGCCCGGCAGTGCGTCGTCGACCAGGGCATCGTCCGGCGGCGCAAGATCGACGTCGCCGCCGACATCCCGGCCCGCCGCATCGCCGACCTCCCCGTCGAGCTCGACGGGCCCGCCGGCCGGTCGATCCGCGCGGCCGAGCGCGAGCTGGCCCAGCGGATGGTCGCCCGCTACACCGAGGCGCTCACGACGCGGCGCTCCGGCACCGTCGTCGAGGGCATCGACCACGACCTCGTCCGTCAGGTGGCCAAGTGGGAGCAGAAGGACGCCACGACGTCGACGGCCGGTGACAACGTCTTCGGCATGATGCGCCGGATCGGGCAGGCCAAGGCCGGGCTCGCCGCCGACTACGCCGCCCAGCTCGCCCGCAGCGCGGGCAAGGTCGTGTTCTTCGCCAAGCACGTCGACGTCATGGACGCCGCCGAGGAGACGTTCACCAAGCTCGGGGTGCGGTTCTCCTCGATCCGCGGCGACCAGACCCGCACGGTGCGCCAGCGCAATATCGACGCGTTCGTCGAGGACCCGGACGTCGCCGTCGCGGTGTGCTCGCTGACCGCGGCCGGTGTCGGGCTCAACCTGCAGGTGGCGTCGGACGTGGTGCTCGCGGAGCTGTCGTGGACGGCCGCCGAGCAGACCCAGGCCATCGACCGCAGCCACCGGATCGGGCAGGACAAGCCGGTCACGGCCTGGCGGATCATCGCCGCGCAGACGATCGACGCCAGGATCGCCGAGCTGATCGACAGCAAGGCCGGTCTCGCCGCGCAGGCCCTCGACGGGTCCGACGAAGAGGTCGGGTCGTCGTCGGACGTGCAGCACGCCGCGCTCGTCGCCCTGCTGGAGGACGCGCTGGCGGCGCTGCCCGCCGCCGTCCACTGACGTCTCGGCACACGACGACGCCCGCCACCGGACGCTGCGGCGGCGGGCGTCGTCGGGTGCCGGCCCCGGTCAGCCGCTGCCCCGGCGCGCGACGTTGTAGAAACGCACGCTCTGGTACTCCTCGAGCCCCTCGGCGCTGCCCTCGCGGCCCATCCCCGACTGCTTGATCCCCCCGAACGGCGCGGCAGCGTTGGACGGGACGCCCTGGTTGATGCCCACGAGCCCGGTCTGCAGCCGGTCGGCCACGTTCAGCGCACGGTCGAGGCTCTCGGTGAACACGTAGCCCGCGAGCCCGAACTCCGTGTCGTTGGCCCGCGCGAGCCCCTCGGCCTCGTCGGAGAACCGCTGGACCGCCGCGATCGGGCCGAAGATCTCCGTGGTCGCCGCATCGGCCGACGCCGGGAGGTGGTCGAGCACCGTCGGCGGGAAGAAGTGCCCGTCACCGTCGTGGTCGCCGCCCCCGGTGCGCAGCGTCGCGCCCTTGGCGACGGCGTCGTCGGTGAGCGCCCGCATCTGGGCGACCGCCCGGTCGTCGATCAGCGGGCCGAGCCCGGTTCCGTCGCCGAAGCCGTTGCCCACCTTCACCTTCTCGAACCTTTCGGCGAGGGCGGCGACGAAGTCGTCGGCGACACCGTCCTGGACGAAGATGCGGTTGGCCGCGATGCAGGACTGCCCGCCGTTGCGCATCTTCGCCGCGAACGTGCCGTCGACGGCACGTTCCAGGTCGGCGTCGTCGAACACCAGCAGCGGCGCGTTGCCGCCCAGCTCCATCGACGAGCGCAGCACGTTCTGCGCGGCCAGCTCCAGCAGCCGCTTGCCCACGCCGGTCGAGCCGGTGAACGAGACCTTGCGGACCCGCGGGTCGACCAGCACGGCCTCGCTGAACGCCGACGCACTCGACGTCGTCACGATCCGGACCAGATCCTGCGGCACGCCCGCCTCCACGGCCAGCTGCACCGCGTAGATCGTCGTCAGCGGGGTCGCCGTCGCCGGCTTGACGACGGCCGCGCACCCGGCCGCGATCGCCGGTGCGATCTTGCGGGTGGCCATGGCCAGCGGGAAGTTCCACGGCGTGATCAGGACGGCGAGCCCGACCGGGGCGCGCCGCACCAGGATCGACGATCCACCGTCGGGCGCGTCCCGGAAGCTGCCGCCCGGGCGGACCGCCTCCTCGGCGTAGAAGCGGACGAAGTCGGTGCCGTACTTGACCTCGGCGCGGGCCTCCGCGAGCGGCTTGCCCATCTCGCGCGTGATCAGGTGCGCGAGCTCCTCGGTGTGCGCGACCAGCGACTCCCACCAGGCGCGGAGCACGTCGGCACGCTTGCGGGGCGTCGTCGTGGCCCAGTCCCGCCCGGCGGCGTCGGCCGCGGCGACCGCCGCGAGTGCCTCGTCGACGCCGTCGTCGGGGATGTGGGCGACGGTCTCCCCCGTGGCGGGGTCGGCGACCGCGATGCCGTCGGCCGGCAGGCCGAGCCCCGAGACGACGGCGTCGGCGGCCTCGACCTCGCGCGGGTCGGCGGGGACCAGGGCGGACCGGGCGACGGATGCGCCGGCGGTCACCGGTTCGCCTCGTCGACGACGGCCTGCTCGATCGCGGCGACGAACGCCACGACCTCGTCGTCGGTGGTGATGAACGGCGGGCTGATCTGCAGGGTCCCGCCGCGCAACGGGCGGGAGATGAAGCCCAGGTCGACGAGGCGGTCGGTGACCTTGTCCGCGGCCAGCCCCTCGGCCAGGGTGACGCCGCCCAGGAAGCCGCCGACGCGCACGTCCGCGACGGCGTCGACGCGCTCGGCGAGCCCGTCGAGCTGGGTGCGCAGCACGGTCTCCAGCTCGGCCACCCGCGGGACGAGCTTCTCGTCGTCGAGGATGTCGAGGTGGCGCAGCGCGACCGCCGCGGCGGTGGCGTGCCCGGCGTAGGTGGCGCCGTGGCGCAGCACCGGGGTGTCGGGCGAGTCGACGTAGAACGCCTGCCAGATCCGCGGGCTGACGAACACGCCGCCCAGCGGCGCGTACCCCGACGTCACACCCTTGGCGAAGGTGACCAGGTCGGGGCTGACGCCGTAGCGCTCGGCGGCGAACATGGACCCGACACGGCCGAAGCCGGTGATGACCTCGTCGAGGATCAGCAGGATGTCGTTCTCGCGGCAGATGCGCTGCACCGCCTCGAGGTAGCCGTCCTCGGGCGGGTTGACCCCGCCGGTGCCCTGGATCGGCTCGGTGATGATCGCGGCGATGTTCTCGGCGCCGACCTCGGCGACGGTGCGGGCGACCGCGTCGGCGTCGTGCAACGGGACCCGGACCGTCTCGGGGACCAGCGAGGCCGACCCGTAGCCCTCGCGGTTGAAGTCGAGACCGGCGATGCTCGTGCCGAAGGCGTGCAGGCCGTGATAGGCGAACTCACGGCTGATGATCGTCTTCTTGCCCTCGCGGCCCTCGCGCTGCCAGTGCCGGCGGGCGAGCTTGCAGGCCACGTCGATGGCGTCGGACCCACCCGAGTTGAGGATGATCTTCGGGTCGGGGACCGGCGAGATCCCGGCGAGGCGTTCGGCCAGCTCCATCGCCCTGTCGTTCGAGAAGCGCGCGAACGTGTGGTAGGTCTCCAGCCGCATCATCTGGTCGTAGGCGGCCTGGGCCAGCTCGGGGCGGCCGTGCCCCACGTTGGCGTGCCAGAGTCCCGCGGTGCCGTCGTAGAGCCGGCGCCCGTCGGTCGTGTGGACGAAGGAGCCCTCACCGCGGTCGATGACGAGCTGGCGGCCCAGCACGCTGGGGACGTGCGCCTGAGCCGGCCACAGCGCGGGCCCGGCGATCACGGCGCCCGGAATGTCGTTCGAAGTCATGGTTGTCGTTCCTCTCTCGTGGAGCGCGTGGGTCCGCCGACCGTGGCCCGGCCTACTGCGCCAGGTACCCGCCGTCGACAGGGATCGTCGCACCCGTGACGTAGGCGGCGTCGGGGCTCGCGAGGTAGGAGACCGCCGCCGCCACGTCACGCGGCTCGGCGATGCGACGCAGCGGGATGGCCCCGGCCACCCGTTCCTGCGTCGCCGCGGGGTCGTCCTGGGCCGCGAGCCACTCGTCGTAGAGCGGCGTGCGCGTCATGCCGGGCGCAACCGCGTTGACCCGGATGTCCCAGGGCGCCAGCTCGACCGCGGCCGCCGTCGTCAAGCTGCGCATGGCGCCCTTGCTCGCGCTGTACACCGCCATCGACGGGACGCCGATGCTCGCCAGCCGCGACGTCACGTTGACGATCGATCCGCCCTCGCCGCGCGTGCGCATGGCGCGGCCCGCAGCCTGCAGACAGGCGATCGCGGCGAACGTGTTCGTCTCGAACGTCGCGCGGACCTCCGCGGCCGGGACGTCGAGCAGCGGGCCGGTGTGGTCGACGGCTGCGTTGTTCACGAGGACGTCCAGGCGGCCGGCCCGGTCGAGCGTCTCCTCGACGAGCCGGTCGGGGGCCTCGGGGTCGGTGAGGTCGGCGCGGACGAAGACGACGTCGCCGCCGATCCCGGCCGCGACGGCCTCCCCGCGGTCCGCGGACCTCCCCGTCAGCACCACCGTCAACCCGTCGGCGGCGAGCCGGTGGGCGATCTCCACCCCGATCCCCGACGTTGCACCGGTCACGATCGCGACGCGCGTCGTCGACTCGGTCACTGCTGCTCCTCCCTCCTCCGCGGCCGCGAGAGTGTGTCCCGCGGGCACCGGACCTGCTCACCCGCCCTGTCGGCTGCTCCGCGGGCGGGTCTCGTCGCCCGGGAGCGCGGTGTCGCGCAGCGAGCGGCCCGCGGTCCCGCGGAACGTCGGCGCCGGGACGAGGCCCGATGACGGCGGCATCCACGAGGGGCCACCCGCGGCCCAGCGTCTCATCGACCACCGCCGCGGTTCCACCGGAGGGCCGCGCGAGCACCCCGACCTGCATCGGCCGGTGCCACCATCGCCCCGACGACGGCCGGGTCGCGGAAGCGTCGGTGCCCGCTGCTATCCCTGTCCCGTGCCCACACCGACCCGGCCCGCCGACCCCGCTGATCTCGATGTCGTCCGCGACTCCTACGACCGCGTCGCCGACACCTACGTCGAGATGATCGCCGAGACAGCCCTCGGCGACATCCGCCGCCAGCCCTGGTTCCGCGCCGCGATCGACGTCTTCGCCGACGCCGTGCGCGACCTCGGGCCGGTGCTCGACGTCGGCTGCGGGCCGGGCACCGTCACCGCCTACCTGGCCGAACGCGGCCTAGACGTGTCCGGCGTCGACCTGTCCCCCCGCATGATCGGGCACGCCCGGCGCCTGCACCCGCAGTGCCGCTTCGAGGTCGCGTCGGCCACCGGGCTCGACCTCAGCGACGCCTCGTACGGGGGGCTGCTGGGCTGGTGGTCGCTGTTCAACCTGCCGCGCGACGTGCTGGCGCAGGTCCTGGCCTCGTTCGCGCGGGCGCTGGTGCCGGGCGGGCAGCTGATCGTCGCCACCCACGTCGGCGACGACGACGTGGTACGCACCGAGGCCTACGGCGGCATCCCGGTGCGCTGGACGACCCACCAGTGGCGGCCCGAGCAGCTCGTCGCGCTGATCGAGGAAACGGGCCTGCGGCCGACGGCGGAACTCCGGTTCCCCGCCGACGGCCCGATCGGCCCGACCGTGGTCGTGGTCGCGCAGGCCTGAGCGCCACCCCGCCGAGCCGCCCCGTCACAGCGGCACGATCACGCGGGCCTTCCCCTGCTCGGCCGCGTAGGTCAGCGTGTACCAGGTGCCGCCACCCGCGGACTCGTCCCCGCGCGGGAACCCGATCACGACCTCGGCGCGGTCCACCATCCACCGGTTCCGCGCGTGGTAGGCGGCCTTGCCGAGCAGCGTGGCGCCCATCTCGACGACCTCGGCCAGCCGCCCCTCGTCGCGCAACGCCTCGATCACGGTCGCGGAAGCGGCCGGCTGGTCGACGATCCGACACGGCACCACCACGGACAACGCGGCGTCGGTGTTCTTCGCGAGCCACTGCAACGCCGCGGTGTCGACGCCCGACGCACCGCCGACGTAGAAGTGGGCCATGGCGTCGGCGAACGGACGCAGATAGGCATCGAACGCGGCGGCCAGCTCGTCGTCCGGTGCATCGCCGATGCTGCGCGTCCCGGTGATCGCCACACGTCGTTCCACTGGGCACGCTCCTCGCCGAGACGCCGGTTCTGGTGGATCACCACGAACCTACCGCCCCGGCACCGACGGCTCAGCAGTTCGCGCCGCCGCGTCGTCGCGCGGGATGCCGAACACCATCTCGCCGCGCTTCCCGACGAGCCCCACGCTCGATCAACTACCGTTCCTCCAGGGTGACCACGACCGGTGGGAACCCATGTACGAGACGACGTTCATCTGATGAGGAGGCCGACGGATGACGGAAGAAGTGACGTACGTGAACCGTCGATTCGATCCGGATGTGACCGGATTTCACGCAATTGCAAAAGACATGGCCGCGGCGGTCGGCTACACCGCGGAGCTGTCCGTGGAGCGCGGTCTGGCTCAACTGCTACGACTGCGCGTCGCCCAGTTGAACCCGTGTTCCTACTGTTTGATCCTGCACACGGACGCTGCCCGCGACGCCGGCCTGTCGGCTGCCAAGATCGCGCACCTGCCGAGTTGGCGCGAGAGCACCATGTTCAGCGACGCCGAGGCGGCAGCGCTCGCGTACACGGAAGCGCTCACCGTGTTCGATCAAGCGGCCTTCCCCGCCCACCACGACGCGCTCACCCGGTTCTTCGACGAGACCGCGATCGCCGAGATCGCGGCCGTCGTCATCAACATGAACCTCTGGACCCGGCTGAAGCTCGCGCAGGGCGCCGTCCCCGTGACCGACGGCCCCGCACCGGACGGTGAGCGGTCATGACGACGGGAAATGTGTCACGTCACCCCGAAGTGTCAACGGCTGCCCTCTCGGATGCGTTGGGGCGCCTGACGACGCATCGAACCCACATCCTCGACCTGGTCTCGCCCACCCCCCGCCGAGTGCTCTACGGGAGGGCCATCACCATCCAGTTCGTACCCTTCCGGCAGGACCTCTACGACGCCGAGGTGCACAACTTCGCACGGTTCTTCTACGAGGCGATCGGAGCCGGCGCGCGCGACAGCGTTCTCGCACTGGGCAGCAGCGGCCAGGTGGACGTCTCGCTCGGCGGAGGCACGAAACTCTCCCGATTGCAGAACCACCGCCTTGCAGGTCTCGTCACCGATGGCCGCCTCCGCGATTTCGACGAGCTCGGACGGTACGACTCCGTGTTCTACTGCGGCGGCGAAACCGTGAAAGCCGGAACCGCGGACGTCATGCCCGTCGCGGCGAACGTACCCGTCGTCATCGGCGGGACGACCGTGCTGCCCGGGGACATCGTGTACGCCGACGCGGCCGCTGCGGTGATCGTGCCCTCCGGCCTCGCCGATGAAGCGTTTACGCTTGCCGCCGACGTCGAACGCGAGGACGCCGCCTTCGTCACGAGTATCCGTGACGAAGATCCCGACACGATCGGATCCTCGGTCAGCGGTCGCGAAATCTGACGAGTGTCGTGACCCGACCCGGTGTGGAGAAGCCTGATCGCCGGCGAGAAACAGGACACATCCCCGACAACGACGAAAGCCGCATCATTCCGCCCCTGAGAACGCCGCAGCCGCAGCACGCAGGAACCGCATCACCTTCTCTTCCGGAACTTCACACGGCCGCAGTACCGCGCCCTCGGAGGTGACCCACACGTTCGCTCCGAAACGCTCGTCGGTGCCGAGCTGTTCCGCCTCGACAGCGATGGTCTTCCCTCCTGCACGGGTCGTTCGGGTCACCGCCCAGCCGTGCCCGTCGATCTCGGCGCGTGACCACCCCTCGGGGATGGCCCCGACGAGCCTGTTCAGCTCGTCACCAGTTGTGTCGTCCATCGAGTTGATTCCCATTTCGACGATGCGAGACAAACCGCCTCGCGTTCGGACCGCGACCGTCGGTGTCCTGCGCGGCGGCAGATTCGACCGACGAGGCATCCGAATCGACAAGTTCGGTGAAACTCGAATATGTTTATCCAGGTCCGGATTTTACGGGGCGGTCGTTGACGTCGCAAGCCATCATCGGCGAGCATGTTCGGGTCGGAGATGATTTCGACGCCTTCGGGGAACTGCCCCGTTCCCACCGGGAACGTGGATGGCAATACCCCTTCCCCAACCCGTGCACGCACCGCTTCCTTCTCTACACCTTGGCGATGCGGGAACGGCGGCGCAGGTACTTGGGCGTCCTGCGCAGGAAGATCACGTCCTCGGCGCTGAACTCCTCGGCCGTCTGCGGGTCGACCATCGCCAGGCCCAGCGTCTCGAAGGGCAGGACGCTACCTTTGCGGACCATCCACACGCCGCGCATCGGTTCGCCGAAGACATCGGCGCAGTGCACGGACCGTCTCCGGTCGAAGACGTCGGAGAGGGCCGACGGCATGTTCGTGTCGGGCTCGGCCGCCGCGATCTTCTCGATCCACGCCGTCGCGGCAGCCCGCTGGCGCTGCAGAGTGTCGCGAGGGACGCGCATGTCGAACAGGAAGACGATGTCGTCAGGGGTGTCGTTGACCCCGGACACGCGGTCCTTGAGCCGAACGATCCCGACGAACAGCCCCCAGATGCCCATCGTGTTCGCGGTCAGCTTCTGCGCCGCCAGCTGCGCGATCTCCGGTCGTTCCCGATGCCAGCGGAACTCGTGGGCGATGAAGCGGTACAGCCACCAGAGGCACCCGATCACGACGACAGCACCGCAGCCGGCCACGACGGCCCGCTTCACCCAGCCGTAGGACTCCCAGTCCATTCCGCTGAATCCGGCCCAGGCAACGACGGCGAGGATCGTCCCGAGCAGCAGGAACAGCAGTGCACGTGCCCACCACGGCGTGCTCAGGGCGTAGTTCCGGAGCACGTCCTGCGGGGTGTGGAACGCGGGCAGATCGTCGGAGCTCGGCACCCACAGATCGCGATGGGTCCCGTCCGCGGCGTCCCAGATCGACCGCGGCTCCCCCGGCCAGTTCGTCTCCAACCATGCACCCCCTGCAGGTTCAGTTCTACAGTGGCGCCCCGCAAGGCAGCGGCCGCGACCACCTCGGCGCCCCCGTCGACGGCTCCGCGACAGCAGATCGGCGGCAGGCGGGGAGCAACCCTCGCCCGCCCGTGTCCGCACGACCGGTGCCACCTCGTTTCCGCAGGAATGGCAAAAGGCCCGCATCCACGGATGGATACCGGCCTTTGCGACTCGTCGGGACGACAGGATTTGAACCTGCGACCCCTTGACCCCCAGTCAAGTGCGCTACCAAGCTGCGCCACGTCCCGAGCCACCCCGTTGAGGGCTCGATGAGCTTAGCGCACAGGCCCTCCGGCCCTCGCCACCGCCCCACGGGTCCCGGCTACCACCGGGCCACCGCGCGGGTTCTGCGGTCCGGACGCGCTGGTCCGGGCCGTCGCGCGGCCTGCAGCCGTCGCGCCGACCACAGAACCCGCGCGCCGACTGGAGAACCCGCGCGCCGACTGGAGAACCCGCGCGCCGACTGGACGACGCGTGCGCAGCCCCGGCCCGCACCGGCGCGAGCCGGCCCGCACCGGCGCGCGCCGGCGGCACGAGCCCGACCCCTCGAACGACCTCGTACCCCCGGCGTCGCGCGCCGAGCCCCGCGCGCCGAGCCCCGCGCGCCGAACACCCCGCGCCGAGCCCCCCGCACCGAGCCCGCGCGCCGAGACTGACCCGCGCGCAACCTCACGGTCGTCCCCGGCCCGGAAACCGACCGTGAGGTTGCGCGCGGGACGTCGGGCTCAGATGCCCGGCTCCGCCGCCAGGAGCTCGGCGACGGCGCGGTCGATGAACTTCGTGTCGACCGGGTTCTTCCCTCCCCCCGCGAAGTGCCCCCACACGCCGGGGATGACGCGGTGCTCCGCGGTGCAGCCCGTCATCTGTGACACGGCCCAGGCCTCGTCCTCCGGCGGGAAGTAGAGGTCCTTCTCGGCGGGCATGACGATCGCGCGGGCCTTGATCGACGCGAGCGCCGCCTCCGTGGAGGCGTGGCCCGGGGTCAGGCCGACGTCGCCGTTCCACCAGGTGTCGAGCATCGTCAGGAGGTTGTTGGGGTCGCGGCCGTCGAGGAAGAAGCCCTCCCAGAAGTCGACGATGAAGTCCTCCAGCGAGGTGTTGCCCAGCTCCCGCCACACCTCGGACCGGTAGAAGGCCTGGGAGAAGCCCCAGCCGGCGTAGATGCGGGCGAAGGCGCGCAGCCCGCCGACGGGCCGGCGGTCGGGCGGGTACCAGCCGCCGTCGAAGCCGACGGACGCCTGCATCGCGGCGCGCAGGGAGTCGAGGAAGACCTGGTTGTGCGGGGCGGTCCGCGGCGACCCGCAGAAGGGCAGGATGCGCTGCACCATCTCCGGGTGCTCGACGGCCCACTGGTAGGTCTGCCCCGCCCCCATCGACCAGCCGAGCACGAGGGGCAGGGTCGTGATCCCGAAGTGCTCGGTCACCAGGCGATACTGCGACTCGACGTTGTCGCGCACCGTGATCGGTGGGAACCGGGCACGGTCGAACGGCGGCGGCGTGTTGGACGGCGAGGACGACAGCCCGTTGCCGAGCATGTTGGGCACGATGATGAAGTACGTCGACGGGTCGAGCGCCATGCCGTCGCTGCCGTTGCCGATGAGCCACTCGTTGTCCCAGTGCCGCCCCGAGTACCAGGTCGGGTACACGATGGCGTTGCTCTTGTCGGCGTTGAGCGTCCCGTAGGTGCGGTAGGCGATGCGAGCGGGCCGCAGGGTCTGGCCGCAGACGAGGGTGAAGTCGGGTATCTCGAAGATCTCGTAGGGCGCGTCCGGGCCACGGCCGGCTGTCACGAGGACACCGCGCAGGAGCCCCTGTCCTTGCGGACGGGTCCGGAGGCCGAGGGGCGGATGTCGTCGTCGAAGATCGCGGCCGGCAGGTAGAGCGAGCAGCAGGCGTTGGGGATGTCGACGACGCCGGAGACGCGGCCCTCGATGGGCGCGGCACCGAGCAGCAGGTAGGCCTGTGGGCCGCTGTAGCCGAACTTCTCGAGGTAGCGGATGGCGTTCATGCAGGCGTTCTCGTAGGCGAGCGTGGCGTCGTTGTAGTGGTTG